>CAJMMN010000009.1 GCA_905214525.1 uncultured bacterium | reverse complement strand
GTGGGTTCGAGTCCCACCGAGGGCACCCAAAAGTCCGGGTCATACGGCATCACGATGGCGCGGGGCGAATTGTTCGCTCCGCGCTTTTTCGTATTCTCAGCACCGTCGTCTGGCCTCACGATGTAACGCGGACCAGCTGCTCCGGCAAGTTCTTGGGATGGGGTCGCATTATCAACCTCAACATGTTGTTGAGGTTGATAATGGTCTGATGGCATGGTGACATTGTTCGTCACGAGGTACGCAACAGAGACATTGAAGAATGCGGATAAGTATGCAAGATCGTCGGAATTCCACTTGACTTTGCCTCCTAGCTTCAGGCTCAAAGTAGACTGAGTGAGATGCATGGCTGAGGCTAATTCGGTCTGGGTTACCTTGCCACGTTTTTTTAATAGCCATACATTTTCGGCAATGATCTGACTCAAGGCGGCAGGAAGTCCGCTGTCGTGCAGTTCTGTCTGGGCGTTCTCAAGTACTGTTCGTTTCCTCATATTTATATTTTAATCTCATTGATATTGATTTGTCCAATATTGTGTTATTGTATGAGTGTGGTCAATAAAACTATGGAAAAATTCATGGGAGAACGAGTGGATGCTCTTCGACGCAAAGCCAATATGACTCAGCAGAGGTATGCGGCAGAGGTATTGCATTGCTCGCAAGGCACCGCTTCGACGAAATTGGCTGGAAAGACTCGCATGAGTTCGTCAGATGTGTTGAACAGTGCGAAGGCCTTCAATGTCTCCACGGATTATATTTATGGACTTTCCGATAGTCCCGAGCCTGGATGTCAAGAAGGGGTGACGGCATGAGCGAGAGAGTGTTGTGGCTTCGGTTGTGCGTGACCGGACCGACTCCCGAATGCGGGGAGATTGTCGGATTGCGCATCGTCGACAGGCAGGCGCATCGCACGGTGTTCGACGCGTTCTTCCACCCCGTCAGGGAAGACGGCTGGAAGAGCGTGCCGGCAGGAGGGGTGAACGTGAACCTGGCGAACCGTCTGCCGTTGAACATCTACGTGGATGGGATCGAACGGATCCTATCCGGTGCGACGCTGCTGCGCGGAGAGCACGTGGCACGCGACATCCGTTTCCTGCGCGCCGCCGGCGTCCGTATCGAGGACCAGGTCGTGGAGCGCAGCGTCACGGCCGAACATCATAAGAGACTTGCGTCGGGGATTGCCGTCCCCACGCGCACCGGGAACCGGGCTTGCCGGCCCATCCCGGTGGGATGAACAACCATCCCTTACCCGAAACAAACCCATCCACCACCCATCTGCAGCGAAAAGAGAGAACCAGGAATGCCAACCCTACAAGCGCGTGCGGCCCACGGCGGCCACAGCGGATCGACGCCCCTCGGCGACCGCGGAAGCGACGCCGAGGACGAACCCATACGCGTCGTCACAGGTCGCGGCGGCGAGCACGATGCCGGACGAGAGCCCTGCGTCGAACAGCTCGCCGTCCGTGATCCCCGTGGACAGCATCCAACGCAGCCCATCCATGACGGCGGGATCCGTGACATTACGGAACAGACCATCGGCGACGGCCATGCGATAGGCCAGCCAGGCCAGACGCGCCCGCCGCGCGAGCACCGTTTCGTCACGGGCCAGCGCCTCGTAACGCAGAGCCGCCCGGACCGTCATGATCGGGGAGACACGGAGACGCAGGGGCATCGATGCGCCCTGCAGGAACCCGGATATCCGGTCCACCGTCATGAGACGGCGGCGGAGGACGAGGGAGAAGCCCGCAGTGTTGTCTTCCATCATGACCGCCGATCGATTGTGCTTGGAGACGATATCCGTTCCATCCATCCACGCGTCCCACAGGTGATATCGGGCGCACGGGACGGTCCGTGAAAAAGAGAATGCCCGCACGCGAATTGCCGTTCGCGTGCGGGCGATGGTCCCATCCTTTACCCATTTGCATTGCCCCTTACCGGACGAATCCGGCTCGGGCGAGGGAACCAGCAGAAGCCAACCCCACCAATCATCACATCAGAAGGAGCCGGCAAGACCGACCCCGACCAATCGTCGGACCAGAAGACCAATCGTCGGACCAGAAGACCAATCGTCGGACCAGAAGACCAATCGTCGGACCAGAAGGAGCCAATCATGACCAATTCTTACATCAACCCCACCCAGCCGACCGCCAGTGAACCCCGATATTCACAGAACGAACCCGCATGGCAGGACGTCGAGATCGTCGACGTGCCCGCCGTGGAGGAGCCGGACTCGGCCGAGGGCGCTCCCGAGCCGATCCGCATCATAGACGAGCCGGAACCGGGGGAGGCCACGGCAGGCGACGCGGTCATCGAATACACGCGCGACCACCTGCCCGTCAACATGGGCGTCGACACGAACCAAAGCGACTTCACCCGCGAACAGGCCGAACAGCTCGTCGGCGACATCCAGGAACAGCTCTACGAGACCGCGAAAAGCCAGAAACGCCTTCACGACCTGATCGCCCAGGCATACGACGGACGCGCCTGGATCGCCCTCGGATACCCCGCGGGACAGATCGGCTGGAACCGGATGTGCCAGGACAGGTTCACCGCCGACGCGGTCCGTCTCACCGTCCAGCAACGCACCAACCTCATCCTCAGCTTCCAGGACGACCCGATCAGCAACGTGGCCCTCGCCGCCGCGCTCGGAGTGACCGACATGACGATCGGACGTGTCCTGAAAAAGAACAAGAAATCCCCGAAGGGCGCCTCCGCGAAGCCGAAGCCGGTCGTGGGCACGGACGGCAAACGCCACAGCGTGCCGGAGCTCACGCCGGCGGAACGCCTCGAACTCGACGCGAAGATCCATGACATGAACCTGCCCGTCGAGGAGGGCGGCCAGGGCATGACCCAGCAGGAGATCGCCGCGAAGCTCGACATGGCGCAATCCACGATCTGCGCGAGCATCAAACGCGAGACCATGCGGCGCATGAGCGAGGGACTCGAACCCGCGGCCCCCGCACCGGTCGACGAGACCGGCGCGATCGGCGTGCTGCCCGACAATACTGCAATCGACCTGGGAGGCGACCGTCTCGCCGCGGACGACATGAACTTCGTGGAAGCGTTCCGCACCGCCGCGGGAGACGCGAACGCCGGACTGGCCCGCCTCGTGGAGTTGATGAGCTCCGAACGCTGGCGGCCGGGAAGCGAGACCGTCGACGAGATCGTCACCCGCGCCGGCCGTGACATCAAGGGCGTGCTGGCCAACGTGGGCCCGTTCATGCGCCTCGTCGACCACGACCTCGAGGACATGTGGCCCGCCGACGAGAACGACCGCAGCCGCGACCAGGACGAGGTCAACGGACTGTTCGACCAGATCCTGACCGTCGCGTCGGAATGCGCCTGACCCGTTAGCAGAGAAGGCCGGCCATGAGGGCCGGCCGGAGAGGAACCGGTATGAACGACAAGAAAACCAAGGAAGTGGACGGGCGGGAGAGCGTGAGCATGCTGCCCGGCGTGACGGTGGGCGTGATGATCGCGGTCATCGCGTTCGTGCTGAGCTTCGACGCGTTGAGGCTCGTGTTCGTGTCCAGCGGCATCAACCCGCTCCTGTCATGGGGAGGCCCCCTGTGCGTGGACGGCACGATCCTCCTGTGCACGTGGGCGACATGGGGATTCCGCAAAGGCCACATCCGCGGACGCTGGTACCCGTGGGCCGGACTCGTGCTGTTCAGCCTGTTCAGCGTGACGGGCAACGCGTTGCACGCATGGCTCAACGCCGGCGGCATGCTCCCCACGTGGGGTGCGCCCGCGATCATGAGCATCCCGCCCATCGCCCTGCTCTACTCGACGCATCTGATCGTGATCATCGCCGGCGACCGCCAGGACAAACTCGCCAGGACCACCGGCAAGGCCGCCGGCCCCGATGACGGGCACGCCGGACCCGCCGCAGCCACGCCGGAAACGGCCGGCACGGAACCGGTCCGGACGGAAAACCCGCGGGCCATCCCCACGCCGACGGCCGGACCGGAGCCGGGCAAAGCCACGGAACCCGCGCCCGCCGACCCGCTGGACCGCTACCTGTTCGACCCGCCGGCCCAAGCGGAAACCGACGCGAATCGGGGAAAGAAGGAGGATCCGGAGGACATCCCGTTCGACCAGGACCTCTCATGGCCCTCCGTGACGTCCACGACCACGACGTCCGCAAGGCCCACGGAGTCCACAATCCACATGGTCCGCATGGACCAGGCCCATGCGGACCAGGACCTTGCGGACCAGGACCGCATGGGCCGGAAACCCGAGATGGATCCCAAGGGCCAGCCGGGCCCGGAGGCAGGGGGTCATGCGGGCCACGCCGAACCCGGACCCGCGGAATCCCACGAAGGGGCCATGTCCGGCCCGGACCGTTCCTCCGACACGGGATCGGCCCACGATGCCGGCCCAAAAGCCGGTGAGCCGGCTCACAAGACGACGGCCGGCTTCGACCCCGACGAATGGCTCGCATGGGCCGACAAGCTGAAGGCCAACGGCGAGACGGTCACCTCGACCCGGGCCGTGGCCGACGGTCTCGCCTCGTCCACCACCACGGCCAAACGACGCCTGCACACGCTGCGCCGCGAGCATCCCGGAAGGTTCTGACCATGAGGAAAAGCGATGAACCGTTGACGGACACGCTGATCCGCTGCCTCGCCGACCCCATGGACCTGAAGGCCCTCGAACGTCTCGAGAACGACGGGGACCAAGCCGGGGCCAGGCTCATGCGAGCCCGCCTCGCCGACCAGGTCGCCGTCCGGCTCGACGCCGCGCTGGAGGACAACCGGGCGCGCGTGCGCCGGCAGCTGGGCCGCGACTGGGCATGGGCCACGGACGAGGTCATGAGCGACCTGACGATACGCACCATCCGTCGACTCGACTACTGGCACCGCACCAACACGGACCGGGACGAGGGAGGGGCGACGAGCCTGGCCGCGTTCGTCAACCAGCTCACCGGCACCGTGGTCGGCGAATGGTTCAAAACCCAACGGCCCAAACACCGCACGGGCATGACCCAGACCCCGGAACGGCGCGCGGGAAGGCTGAAACCGCCCACGGACCCGGACGACCGCACGGCGTGGGAACGGTGGCGCCGGCACGAGCAGACCCTCGCCGACTCCGACGTGATCTGCGACGCATCCGACATCTTCGAGGGACGCGACGGCGACGGCGAGAGCCCCGGATCGCCCGCCGCGGGCGACCGGGAAAGCTACCGGCAATGGGACGGCGACACGGCGGACGCCCCATTGCCGGTCAGCGCCGGATACAAGACGGACATGGAGGCCCTCGCCCTCGCGGTCCAGGCCGAATGGGGACTCGCCGCATGGAAACGGATCCTGACCCGATGCATGACCTCGAACCGCGCCCGTCCCCTGCTCAGGGAGATCCGCCACTGGCTCGAAGCCCACCACAACGGGACCACCCCGAGACTGGACCGCTACCTCTACCTCAGGGCATGCGCCGGCACAGGCGCCCGTAATCGGCCGAAAACCGGCGATGGACGAGTGAAAGAACAAACGAAAGGACAACGGGAAGCCGGACGACGAGGCCCGCGAACCATAGAGGAACGAAAGGAACGACCATGATCACGATGATGACGGCCCCGGCAGGGGCCGAACCCGACGCCGTCACCCTGCAGATCCCCGCGATCCCCATGACATGGGAACAGGCGTCGATCATGCTCGACGCGACGTTCGACGCATGGAGGATGCTCTCCGGCGAGATCGACGCCGCCCGCGGCGACGACTGGCAATGGATCCAGGAGATCCTCGCCCTGCCCGCGCACACCCGGTACATCAAGGCCGCGGGCGACGAGGCCATGGTGTGCTCCGCCGCGATGTGCGAGACATGGCCCGGCAGATGGCATGATCTGCTGCGCGCACGCGTGCAGGACGTCATCGACGCGCTCGTCTCCCACGAACGGGAGATCCGCGCCATGGACCCCGGCATGTTCGCGCGCATGCCCTCGCCCTCCCTGTGCGACAGGGTGCGGAAACGCCATGACCCGACCCGGACGACATTGGGCATGACGGTGCAAGAGCTCGCCCGATGAGGCGACAGGAAAGGAACGGAAGACGATGCGGATCATCATCGACGGACACGGCAGGATCGACCGGCAGGCCATGGCCGTGGAACGCCTCAAGACCATCGACATGACGCCGGCCGGGGGCGGGGACGCCCAGGACTGGGTAGGCGCATGGCTCGACGGGTTCGACCAGGCATTGGATCTGTGCCGCGCCCTCGAAACCGCCCTCGACGCCGACATGGGGAAGGAGCTGTCCGGCGATGCGCGATGACGGACACAAAGACGGGAAGGAACCCGCGGGCCGCTCCTCCACATCGGCGGGAGCCCGGTACGGAAGCCTGGAACCCACCAGCAAGGCGTTCGACAGGCTCATGCAGGAACACAAGAAGGAACGCGAAACGAAAGGGGCAAGACCATGAGCTGGCAATGCACGTCATGGGCGCTCAGGGAGGCGCCCGCACCCACGGCCACGGCCAGACTCGTGCTCATCGCCCTGGCCGACCGCTGCCAGCCCGACGGACGCAGCGCATGGCCCACCGTGGACACCCTGATGCTCGAGGCGCACACGAGCGAATCAAGCGTCAAACGTGCCTTGAAGGCGCTCGAGGAGACGGGATGCATCCGCCGGGGCAACCAGAAGCTCGCCCAATGGGACGAGCACGGCAACTACGTGCCCGACCCGTACCGGTCCGTCGTCTGGGAATGCTGCATGAACGTGACCCTCGAGCACGTGTCCGAGAAACCCGGACGACAGGCCAGGGCGGAACGCGCCGAACGGCTCGAAAACGGCGACGCGACGGACGGAGCAAAAGGCACCGGTCTCAGGGGTGTCAAAATGACACCCCTGGAAAACGGCGGAAACAAGCCAAAACCCAGAGGTGTCAAAATGACACCCCTGGACGATGACGGCCAGGCCAGGGGTGTCACCAGTGACACCTCCAGAGGTGGCGCCAGTGACACCCCTATAGAAAGAACAAATACCAAACAAATAACCCTTCTGCCTCCTACGGAGGCATCTCCCCGCGACGGGGAGAGCCGCGACGGGGAAGAGCAGCCGGACGCCATCATCGACGCATCGGACGGGATCGGCGTGCCGGACGCCACGGCGGACGCCGGACCCGAACGCTGGCAGGACGCCGAACCCGAACCCGCGGCCGGGATCGACGCCCGAACCCGTGCCGAACGGCTCGTCGAACGGCTCCAAGGCCGCCGCGCCGCCATGGGCCTGACCCCGCGGCCAGCCGGCCCACGCGACCTCGACGCCGTGACCAGGCTCGTCGAACGGCTCGACGCCGCCGGCGAACCCGACACGAGCGGGCTCATGGAACAGGTCCTCGACCACGCGCTCGACAACGGGTTCCAAGCCAAACGCGTCGACACGGGACGCCGCTTCGCCCGCCTGTTCGACGAACTGCGCGACGACCTGACCTGCGACCAGCGAACCCTCGAACGCCGACGCCGGGAGCATGCCGACGCCAGCCAACCCGCCGGAAGCGACACGGGGGAGAGCCGGCCGGCGGAGCCGGAATCCTACGAGACCCGGGCGCGCCGCATGCTCGCCGACCGCATCGGCGACGACGTCGACGGGCCGACAGCCATCCGCGCCCTCGCCGACAGGCTGCGCCTCGACCCCGACCCGGACCCCGGCCAGGCCTCACGCTACATCGAGCTCGCGCTCCGGGCCGGCCGCAAAACCCGGGCCGAACAAGCCCGTCTGCACGCCGAACGATCGAGGGAACTCCACGACTACCGCGCCTCGCACGGCGGCAGCTGCTTCGCCGGCAACTGGCAACTGGAGCAGGCAACATGACGGGCTCAACCAAGACACCCGAACACGCGGACTCGTGCCCAATCCATGAGTCCATGCATGGCCATTCGCCAGGGGAAGGACGAGGAATGAATCATCAGGAAGACGAGAACGCCGAAGCGCCAGGCATGGGGCCTGATGGAATGGCATCAGTCCATGACGTCGGCGCGTACGCCCCTCAAACGGCTGGTCGTGGCGATCCAATTCCCGTCACCGTCGCGGGTCTCCCACTTGACGGCGAAGTATTCCTCACCGGATACTCCAGGAGAGGAAGCGACGGAAGGACATTGTCCCGCCCTGACGGACATCCCGCCAGGTTTGGCGATTGGAAGGAATGCCCAGCAACTGTATCCTGCCTCCTGCCCACGTTCCAAAGCAAAGGGAAGGGAGCAGGGACCGCCGTCGGCATATACGACCTGAAGCATGAGAAGGACATCGGGCTCCAGGACGCGGTGGCCGGACTTCTCGTTGAGGCCACGCGCTGCCTCATTCGTGGGCACGGACAATACGAGACAAGCGCCGTGATCGGCGGCCCAGGCATCGATGTACCTTTTCAGGGCGAGTGCGACGCCCCTGCGCCTGTACTCGTCGACGACTGCGATCCCCTCGACTTCGGCGACCGTACGCCTGACAAGCTCCGCGCACTGATACGCTCCGGCCGACGCGGAGAAATACCCGAGGAACGACTGGGCTGCCTGTATTCCTGGCGTGACGAAGGCGGCGCCTATGAGGCCGTCCTTGGAGAACGCCCCTATAAAAAGAGGCCTCAACGTGCCGTCATCCTCGACCGGCCGCTTTGGGAATTCTATATCGGCAAGATGAGGGATCTGTTCGACAATCAGACGCTTGGCCCTCTTTATCTCCACCTTATTGACCACTGGTCTGATCCTGACGATTCCGACACCGTCGAAATGATCAACGGACTCGATGCCGGAACCCCCGCATTGATTGATTCCATCCTTCATGATCCCGATTATCCGCCATCGGCCCGATATCGGCAATAAAACAATGCCGACGGTCATCGGAATCGGACAATCATCGGCGGCTTCCCGTCGGGCCGCCGATGGTATCGAGCCACTGCTTGTTGGTCAGGGCATCCGCCTCGGCCTTTTCCGCGGAATTCAATGCTCGTCCGCTTTTAGATTCGTCCATATTCGTCATGCCTTCTTCTGCGGGAGGGGAAAATGAGCTTTGTTGTCATCGCCGTGTTGATTGTACTGACCGCTTTGGCCGTCGGATATGTGGGGTTGCTCTTGGAAGAACACGCGGAATGGAGGGAATGGCACGTACCACGGGGCAAGGAATTCATATCCTATCCATTGGAATACGGGGAACATGACGGGCTGCTCCTGACGGACGTGGAATACGCCACCTGCAAGGACCTGCTCGAGGTGCGCTACACCGTGGAGAACCGGAACAAGGGCCAGACACCGGTCCGCAACGACCTCATCCTGGCGTTCCAGAACGGCATCGGGCTCAGGACCGTGTCCCCGACGACCTGGACCGTGATGCTCGAGGGAGCCCATGCGCGAATGACCCAATCATTCCGGCTCAGGGACCGGAGCGCACCGCCCGTGATACAACCCGACCGGACCTGGTGACGGCCGATTCCCTTCCCGACGAATCCATCGGGGAACGGCCGCTTCCTCCTTGTAAAAATAAACCCCGCGCCGTGCGGCCGCGGGGCTCTCGCATCGTTTCCTATTCCATCGCTTTCGGACGTCCGGGTCTGAGCTCGCGGGTCTGCGCCCATGCGCGAACCGCGTCCTCGGAATAGAGGGGGCCCTGTGAGGTCTCTATCACCGGCTTGGGAAAGGATTCGATCCTGGGAAACGCGTACGCCCTCTGTCTGGTGACGCCGGTCATGCGCGCGATCTCGGCGTAGCCCACCACCGGCGGGTATAGGGGTTCGCGGTTCCGCGCCACGGCGTCGGCCCACTCCCGCGCCTCGAGTCCGGTCACCGTCGCGCCGGGCATGTTCTTCTCAAGGAGCGTAAGGGCCTTATCCAGCGCCGTCTCCCCGTCCGGGGCGTCGACGGCGAGGGTCAGTCCGCCGCCCGTGTGCCCGGGGTCGACCGCCACCGAGGCCCCGTATCTTCCGAGGGCTTCCATGAGGTCGAACGCCGCGTCCTCGTCGAGTCTCGCCTTGAAGTCAAGGGAAACCTGCCATTCTCGTGCTCTCGTCATGTTTCACCTATCCGATGCATTGCATGGCGTGCGCCCATGGAGGCATCTCCCGGCGCACGCCATCCAGCCGCCCTAGCGGTCGAAGGTTGATGGGGGAACAGAGGGTGTGCTAATCTTGCGGTGACAAGCCTAGGAAACTTCGTCTCCGCAAGATTAGCGACCGCTCACTCTTGGAACCCGCCGCGTCTCAGGTATTTCAAGCAATTCTCATACCATCTGGCATCCGAAGGTGTCTTGTGTATGGGAACGCCCGGCTTCGACTTGTCGGGTGGGTAGCACATCCAGCCTTTCTTCTTGGCTTCGATGCGCCATCCCTGTTCCTTGAGCTTCTCAAGGAGCGGCTCTGTTCTCTTATCCTTTATCTGCGATAATCCTTCGACTATCAGCCGTCAGCAATATTTTTGCTGACGGTGACAACAATAACGTTGTTTATTGTCATTGTCAACATTTTGTTTTGGGGCTGCGGACACGAAGAAAGATCGGTCTTGCGCGGCGGAGGAATCCCCCGATATAGAAGGGGCCACGGGTGGCATGGGCGAAGGGGCCACAAGGCAGGGCCCCGGAGAGGCAAGGAGCCGCACATGCAGGACCACAGGACGGAAAGACCGGCCGGACGAGTCTCCGGAATCCCGGGAGGGACCGCACCGGAGGCGGGGACGCCATGGGCATGACGGGTTTCTCGGACGCCGAGATGGCATTGCTGTCCGGACTGGACGCCGTGGCATGGGTCACCCGCACGCGCATCACCTACACGGACTCGTTCAAACGCGACGCCGTCACACGCTACCGGCGGGGCGAAAGCCCCGTCAGGATCTTCCGCGAGGCAGGGCTCGACCCGCGCATCATCGGCAACAAACGCATCGAACGGTGCATCGCCCGGTGGAAGCGCGAACCGCCGGACGCCGGGACGACGCGCCCGCACGCCCCGGCCCCCGACGCCGGCAGGGAGGGAAGACCCGCGCCGATGAGCGTGGTGCTCGCCCAGACCATGCGCATCAACGCACTCGAGGAACGGCTGCGACGGCTCGAACTGAGCCTGGCGGACGGGACCACCCGATGAGCGCGGGCCCGGCCAATCCCGTCGACCGGCTCGAACAGGCCGCCAAGCAGTTCAAGGACAGCGGCGTGATCCAGCTTGCGGTCCAGGGACTCCTGCTCGAAGGCGTCGCCCGCGACCTGCGCCGGTACGACACGGCCACCGTCGGCTGCGTCGAACTGTCCGCCTGGCTGAACCGGGGGATACGCGAGCTCGAACGGCGCAAAAGGATCGTGGACGCGCAGATCACGCTCATCGGCCCCCAACACGGGGAATACACGAGATACACGAAGTAAGGAAGGAACCTATGAACAACGACACCGGCGGCGACCACCCCATGCCGGGCACCCGCACACGAAGGCTGTTCGACGAGAACCTGTCCATGATCGAGACCATGACGAGGATCGAGATCAGACGTCTGGGCCGCATGCCCCGCGGCACGCACCTCGGCCAGGACGACGGGAACCCCGTCACGGACCTCCTGCCCGACCGGTACCTCGACCGGTACGACCGCGAATTCCTCTACCGCATGCTCGGCTCCACGATACGCCTGCGCGCCCGCCTCGCCGACCCGAAGACTGACCATGCGGCACACAGCGTCATCGAGGAGATCCTCATCAGCAGGGCCGTCAGGCTCGTCGCCGACGACGACAACGAGGACGGCAGCGGACTCGAGGCATGGCTCGAGGACTGGCTCGGCGACCTCGACGTCGACCGCCTGTACGACCCGGCGGCCGACGAGGCCACACTCGCCTCGGACCCCGCCACCGGATCGGGCGACATGCGCTTCGACCACTGGTTCGAGGACCAATACTGGGCCGACGAGACGGACGGAGGGGAGTGATGGACGACGAACGCCGCAAGGCCATCCTCCTCGCCCTCGCATGCCTCGCCATCCTCATCCTCCTGATCATCGAATGCGCGATCATGCCGCGAATGGGATGGCTGTGGATCATCACCGCCGCCCTCGACCTCGTCCTGCTCGCCATGTGCGTCAGACACATCATCCGCGGAGACCGCAAGTGAACCCCGTCACCGGGGCCGTGCCGCCCCTCATCAGGGGACACGGCATCCGCTTCGAGGTCGACCGGTGGACATGGAGGCGACTGGATGCGGCGAGGTTCGACGGGGAACGCCGCCACCTGCTCGCCACACGCGGCAGACCCTGGCACGCCGACCCGGAACACGGCGGGGATACGGACGCGCTCGAGACCTGGCACCTGCTCGCCGGCCGCCACCAGGGCGGCGGCATGGGACTGACCGTCACCGGACCCGGCGGGAAGCTGGACGTCTCCTGGGAGCCCGACGGGGCCATCCCACCGGACGGCAGGTTCTACCCGAACCCCGACCCGTCGGCCGCATACCCGCTGCTCGAACTCGAACGCGCCGGCGTCATCCGCCCGGTCGAACCCGCCATCACCGCCTACGGACCCTACGGGCGGCCGACCCGCCTCATGGAAGTCACCGAACCATACCATAACCCCATGCTGCGCGCGCTGCGGATGAGATGAGAATGGGGCGAGGACGCCGCCTCAGGAAAGAGCGGGACCCCCGTCACGCCACATGGGAACGGCGGAAGACTGGTCGGGCTCAGGCATCGGCCGCCCGAAACCCGGCGAGCCATACGGCGACGCCCATGCGGGCCCGGAGGGATCATACAGCCCGGTGACCGCCTGCGAGGCGTACTCGCGCCAGGAGAGGGATTCGACGGTGGCGACGAGCATTCGGGCCGGCAGGAACCTTCGCATCTCGTCCAGAAAGGCGTCCGAAGACAACACCGACGGGATCTCACGCAGCCGGCCTGCGCGCGCCTCCCATTCTCCGACCTCCCCGTATTCCCCAGCCTTGAGCGTGGCCATCCGGAACGCCCGAGACGCATCCACGTCGGCCCTGGACGACAGCCAGCACATGTCCCACAGGTCACGACGGCGGATATGGGAGGAGCATGCAAACGACAGAAGCTTGTCCGCGAGTATCTCGGTGGGGCTTTCCACCGCCAGGATGATGTCCCCGGCGATCGCCGACACGGAGGGATAATTGACCCTGACCGGCCTCGTCTGCGGCTCATGCGCCGGCACCGATGCGACCTCCAGCTTGATCGACTGGCTCGGCAGATCACGACGTTGCGCCGCCGTGCGGATGGATATGCGCCATCTCCTCACCAGGCCCTCGTCCCGGACCGGTTCGCGAACCTTCACCTGCACGTCCGGGGACATGCCGGCGAGGGAGGACCTGACGCATTCGCCCAACCCCCGAAGGTCATCGACGCCGAAACCCGTGCCGCCGGCGAAGTCGAGGTCCTCGCTGTAACGGGGGGACCCGTGGCACAGACGCAGGCTCGTGCCTCCTTGGAACACGATCGGGCCGAAGAAGCCGCCGTCCTGCATGGCGGAAAGTATCCGGTAATGCAGCAGTTCCTTCTCCACCACGGGAAGCAGGGCACCCATGCCTTCCGAACGCGCGATGCCCGCCGCGACCGCCTTGTAGTCGAACGCCATGTCACTCCCATCCATCGTCGTTCTCCAATTCATCCATGTCCACGAGATCCAGGTTACGGCCTGTGGCCTTCAGGTCCCGATACGCCCAACGTTTCGACGCGAGCGGCGTCATCCCACCGTCACGCGGCACGAGGTTGGGGAGTATCCTCGACCAGTCGAGCGCGCAGTGCGTGAACTCGATCGTCCCATATGGGGTCACGGCCAAGCCCTCACGGCCGGTGGTCATGAACGTGACGCGATCCACCGGGATCTGGCTGATCACGCCCCAACGGCTCAGCGCGCTCTCCAGGCTCTCCCACACCAGCTGTCGGGGGCGCAGCCGGCGTGCGACGGTATGCAGCGTCGCCTCCCCGAGATGCGCCGACCAGGCGAACGCGTACACGCCGCGCGCGGCGCGGACCAGCACGTTCGCCGCTACCAGGCTCGACAAGGTGCGGTCGAGCCTTTGTCCCGTTTCCCCGAGAACCAGCGCCAGATCCGGCTTGCGATACACGTGCACGCCGAAACCCGTGTCCATATCCCTCAGGCGGTTCATCGCCAACTCCCTACGCATGAACATAAGTATACGTGAATCATCAAAAAAACGCATATTCACGTATACCTATGACGTGGATCCGATTATCGCGGCCGGCGCGGGTGACCCATGCGAAACGCACCGGCCGACAGGAAAGGAACCATCATGACAGACACCGAAGGCACGGAGGCGAGACGATCCGACGGCGAGGAGACCCAGTTCATCCAACCCATCCGCGACTACGGGCGCGCCGAGACGAAACCGCTCGACCTGCCCCGCGCCACGATCGGCGGATACCGGGCCGACGCCGTGGGACGACGCGTCGCCGAACTCGAACGACGCCGCACGCTCGACCAGGCCGAGATCATCCGGCTCAAACGCGAGAACCACGCGCGGCAGACCGAGAACGGGGAGCTCAACCAGCGTCTGACCATGCTCCGGGAGCAAAACAAGAAGCTCGAATACCAGGCGTCGAACCCCTACGAGCACATCGGCGTCGACATGCAGAACATGGTCAACGGCGCCAAGGCCGAACGCAAGGCCATCCTCGACAAGGCCGAAACGGAAGCCAGGACCATCCTCGGCAAGGCGCGGGCCAAAGCCGAGACCCTGACCGCCGAAGCGAAGAAAAAAGCGGACGAACAGATCGAACAGGCCACGCGGCGCAAACAGGGGATCGACCAGGAAGCCGACAGGAGAATCGGCGAAAGCCGCGAACAGGCGCAGAAACTCCTGTCCGACGCCAACACCGAAGCCGACCGGATCCTCAAAACAGCCGAGGAGAAGGCCGCGGGAATCGACGCGGAGGCCAAGGCAAGGATCGCGGACGCCGACCGACGCGAACACGAGGCCGCCCACACCGTGGACCAGGCCCGCCGGCTGCTCGCCGACGCGGCCGCCAGACTCGCCCGCCCCATGCCGGAACTCCCGGCCACGAACCCCCGCGAATAGAACCGGCCGGCGCGAGAGTCAGAGACCGTCCGCATAGCCGATCACATCCCGCTCCACCGCACGCACGGCATCGGCGCCGATCCGGGCCACGGGAACGCTCCACATCGTGTCCGACCGCGCGTTGTACAGGCCCAGACGCCGCACACGGAGATACTCGGGATGTGTGGAATGCAGGCCGAGCCGCCAATAGACGAGCAGCTGCAGCGTGTACATCGGGTTCGGCGGCCAACGGCTCACCTTCAGATCCCACAGGCCGTCAACGGTGAGCAGGTCCCCGTCGCCGGACGTGACCCGGTCCGTGTATCCGCCGTCGAACGTGAACCCCTCCCACACGACCGGCCCCACCCGGTCCATGAACCTCAACGTGCGCGCCACCATGCGCCGCACGTTATACACCGTGGCCGGCCCCGGATCGCGGACCCTGCCCGCCCTCCACCTCGCCGGCCCCCGACGCGACGCCGCGTCGAACCCGCACAGCAGGCACGCGGCCCGCACCGAACAATCGGAGAACCCGTCCACCATGGCGAGCAGCCGCTCCGCATCCGCAGAACGGCCCACCAGACGCGCCCCCGCCAACGGCACCCGGAACGCATCCCGCGCCGGCACGCCACGCGCCACACGGGACAGATAATCCACCGCGAGGCCCGTCACATCGGCCGGGACATCCTCGAACGCAAACAACGGCACCGGATCAGCCAGACAAACCTCGTCGAACAGGGACAACGGCAGATACCCGCCTTCCGGCTGCGCCACCCGGCGGATACGCGACGTGACCGCCATACGAGGCGCATGCGCCGCCTCATACGACTCCCGCCGCGCGTCATCCGCCTCCATCTCCGAAGGCGAACGCATATCGAAACCGCAACCGTCCGGACCGATCACCATACCACCCCGCTTCCGCCCCATACACCCGGGTGACATGGTGCCGGCGCCGATTCAAGGGTCAGATGACAGGTGCCGGATCGTCGTCGATGACGTTGATTCTGGTGAAACCGACCTGATGAACCATCAGCGTGCGGAAACGGACATCGGGGGCGGGGGACAGTTTGCGGAACCCCGTCATCTCCTTTGTGTAAATGATGTCTCTCCACCCGTCCACAATCCAGGTCGTCTGGGCCGGGATTATGACCTCCAGAGAATCCGCATGACGCGCGCCATAGTTCAGATAGGCGTCGGTCGGCCAGACCAGTCCCGTCAAAACGACCATCTCCCAAATGATGCCGCTTCCCTTGTCCGGCTCGTCAAGGGACAGGTCGGCGGGCGTTCCGGCACCCCACCAATCCGCTATGGGGGAGGTCGACAACGGGTGCATCAGAGAGAAGGAATCCCCTTGTCGCAGCGACAGCACATGGCCGGACATCGCCCGGCATCGGGAATCCTCAGGGAAGAAAGAATTCGGCCGGGACAGAGGCATTCGATGCCAGACTCGAAGGCCCGACGGGAGCTTAGCGAATACCTTCGAAGAGGGAGGCAATGCCTCTAGGCGACGGAAATCGGAGGTGGGGCCGTCGGATTTCCTCCACTGGTCGACTGCGTCGAGAACCTCCTGCGTGAGGAGTCCCGCCTGTCTGACGGATTCGTAGGATTCCTCGCATGCCCTCAGGGCGGCAGGCAGGATGCTGCGAACTCGGGACATCGGCCAATGGAAGGAGGACAGTGGATAGGAGCGATCGTATTCCCTGCGTAACAAGGTCTCCACCGTTCCCCTGTCCGTACCGAACCGGGCGTCGAGTTCCGCCATCATACGGTATGGAGGAAGTCTCTCCGGGGTCCAAGCATTGGCGAGGGCGCTCACCTCCTCGCTGACCCAGACATTGTGCTTCTCTCTCATGTCCGTTTCGGCCTCGTCCAGCTTTTTCCTCCGGATGAGGCGGATGAATGCCGGCTGGCCGGACAGGCGCTCGTATTCCGCCCTCGCGTTCTCATATGCCTTTGAAGAGTCTGATTGCATGGCTTCCTCCTTGTGCGCTGGGCGGTCGATAAACAATCTATGCCCTGCGGCCGGTGATTCCGCCGCTTTCGTTGAAACGCCATGGAATAAATAAGTATGCTATACTTGAGGGTGTTAAACTTGTGGGTGAAAAGAAAGGAAACGGAATGGCCGGTAACGGGGATTACACGCTGGCCGCATTGAAGCGGTTCTTCGGGTTCGACTCGTTCCGTCCCGGCCAGGAGGAGGCCGTCGGGGCGATCATCTCGGGCCGCGACGTCATGGCCGTGATGCCCACCGGCGGCGGCAAGTCCGTGTGCTACCAGCTCCCCGCCGCCAGGCCCGGCACGTTCACCCTCGTCGTCACACCATTGAGGGCGCTCATGCGCGACCAGGTGCGGCACCTGCGATCACACGGCATACCCGCCGCGCTCATCGACTCCGGGCTGAGCGAGAAGGAACGCGCCGAGGTGTACGGGCGCGCCCTGTCCGGCGAACTGCGCATCCTCTACGTCGCACCCGAACGCCTGCACGCGCCCGACTTCGCCGACTTCAGCCACCGCATCCGCATCAGCCTGCTCGCCGTCGACGAGGCGCACTGCGTGCTGCACTGGGGATCGGACTTCCGACCCAGCTACATGCGCATCGGCGAATTCATCGACTCCCTGTCCCCGCGCCCCGTGGTCATGGCGCTGACCGCCACCGCAAGCCGGACGCAGGCCGGGGAGATCCGCGAACTCCTGCACCTGGCCGACCCCGTGACGGTCACGACCGACGCGGACCGGCCGAACCTGCGCCTCACGGTGGTCCGCGCCAGGCCCGGCGAACGCCTCGAGGCCATGATCTCCTGGTCGAAACGGCACAAGGGCAGCGGCATCATCTACAAGGAGAACCGGAAAGGCTGCGAACGGCTCGCCGAGACCCTGCGCTCCGAAGGCATCGACGCGATGGCCTTCCACGCCGAAATGAGGGACGCGGACAAGAAACAGGTGCAGGACGGGTTCCTCGCCGGCCATCCGCGCGTCATCTGCGCCACCAGCGCGTTCGGCATGGGCGTCGACAAGCCCGACGTCAGATGGGTCCTCAACGACGGGCCGTGCAAAAGCCTCGAAGCCTACTGGCAGGAGGCCGGCCGAGCCGGCCGGGACGGCAAGCCGGCCGACGCGGTCCTCTACTGGAGCCCCGGCGACTGGCGATGGCTGCGCCACGCCGCATGGGAGGCGAAAAGCCGCGCCGAGGAATCCGGCGACCCCTCACGCATCAGGGCCGCGCAGCTCATGGACTCCCGACTCGACGCCATGAGCGCATACTGCGAGACCCGCCGATGCCTGCGCCGGACCATCCTCGCCATGTTCGACCCGCCCGGCACCAGACGCGACGACTGCTCCAACTGCTCCAACTGCCAGGCTGACGGTAGGGAGATCGTGAAAAAACCGGCGTCGAACCCGTACCGCCGGCGGCGGACGGCACCGGAAACGGGGGAGTGGCAGGGCGAGCCCATGGGCCGCGAATCGATCCGCATCGCATGCCGGTACATCGCGAACATTCAAAGCGAGCTCGGCCACGGCGTCAGGCCGGGCGTGCTCGCCGCCGCCCTGCATGGATCCACCCGCCGCAGCGTCACCGAACAGGGACTCGAACTCATCGACGGGCACGGCGCGTTCGCCACGCGCAGCAGACCCGCAGTACGGAACATGATCGGCACCCTCGAGGCCATCCAGGCCATCGACATCCGCACCGGCCTCGTCGAACCCGGACCCCTGTTCGACATCTACCTGACAGGAGGCGACAGATGAGCGGCAGCGGCAGGACCATACCCATCGGCGCGGCGGAACTACGCGCGATCAGGGAACGGGAAAGCGTCCTCGAACAGACCCTCGCACGGCTCACCGGCATCGATATGACGACCGTCGAACGGATCGAGAAAGGCGAAACCCCGCTGACCACGCTCGAACCCGACCAGATCCGGCAATGGGCGAAGACCCTCGGCGTCAACCCCGCCCGTCTCACGGGCGAGACGCCCCAAACGGGGGAGGACGGGACCACCGTGATCCGGAGGATGCGCACGGAACGGGGATGGAGCTGCCCACAGCTCGCCGAACACGCGAACGTGCCATACCGGAGCCTGCGCCAATACGACTCCGGGGAACGAGACACCGCGAACATGGCGGCCGGGATCCTCGCCCGCGTCGCCATCGCGCTCGACACCAGCATGGAAAAGCTCGCCGGCCGGCCCGAACCGGACCATGCCACGGACGACCCGCCCGCCGGATGGACCGGCACCCGCCTCGCCTGGCACCGGACGCGCCAAGGGCTCAGCCAGGCCGAACTCGCCATCCGGGCCGGACAGACCACGCAGACCATCGGAGGCATCGAGACCCGCCGGTGGGCCACCGGCAGCAAACGCAGCCGCATCATCCTCGACCTCGCCGCAGGTCTCGGCATCCAGGCGCTCGACCTCATGGACCAAACACCGGAAGGAAAACCACGCATGAACGACCCCAAGCCCGCGAAAACGGAACATTCGGCCACGGCCGACGACCTCGTCTACCGCAACCACGTGAACGCGGCCATCGACCAGCTCAGACTCGCCCTCCGGACCGCCGACACCGGCGAACGGATCCGACTGCTCACCGGAGCCCTGGCCAATACCGGCAACGCCATCGGACAGCTCGCCCAATTCGACTCGGACGGCAGAGCGCGCCCGCCAAGGAAATGAACGGCGGACCGACGAAAACGGCTCGAGAGAAAACAAGGAGGCGGGGAGGACCGTTCCAACGGCCTTCCCCGCCTCCTTCATCCCATGGGGAGCGACCCCGTTCACGCCGGGCGGAGCGGGATGAACATCCTGCCCGATCGTTCGATGTGGCGGAACCCGTAATGCTCGTAGAAGCGCGTGGCCCTGTCCGAGGCCGGCTCCACGAGCAACGCCTTGGCTCCGACTATCTCCGCCGCACCCATCGCCCGCATGGTGGCGTCCCTGAGCAGCTGTGCCCCCACGTGCATGGTCTGGTAGCGCATGGTCACGCCGAGCATGCCCAGAAGGATCGCCGGGATCGGATCCGGGCTGTTCCTCCTGAGCCAGCCATTGGCCTCGGCGTGGCCGATGCTGTACGCGCTCAACGTGTAGAAACCGGCCGGCGCGCCGTCGCAGAACGTGGCATAGGCGACCGCCGTATGCTGCTTGCCGGCATTTCTCAACTGGTTCCGCAGCCAGTCATTGACAACCGGCAGGCCGCAGTCGAAACCGCCGGCGTCGTCCTCGGCGGTCAGACGCCGCGGCGGGGTGAAATCGGTCATTTCCAGATCGGCTCGCTCTCGAGCAGCCGGACCATCTCCTCCGGCATGGGCTCGTCCAGTGCCCGGACGAACGAATCCCACGCCTCGTCGTCCAAATGGAGGACATGAGACTCCCGGATGTCCCGGTCGGCGGCGACGAGCAGGTTGGTCAAAGCCCATTGCGAGGTGCTGAGTCCCCTGAACTCGGCCGCCCGGTCGAGGCGTTCCTTCTGTGATGGCGTGAGCCGCATCTCGAAGCGGCTGGCCTTGTTGGTGGTTTCCGTCATGCCATAACCGTACGGCGTTTGTACGTAAGAGTCAATGAGGATCTGTTGTCGGACGCGGACGGCCGCGACGGCGGATGTCGGATGGACCGTTCGTGCCCGAAGCCTCGGGCTCCGCGTATGCGATCGCTGCCAAGGCTTCGGGCGTACGTCGGCAAGGACTCAGGGGCTGACCAGTTCCACCGCTGAAACGCGATGGGGGATGCTGTCCGTCCTCATTCGTTTATATACGGACTGACGGCGAATGCTCTTGGGGTAGAACACGTTGCCGTTGCAAAGGCCCGACCGCATCCGGTTCCCGTTCCAATCGGAATCCAATCCCAGGCACCACGCCTCGCCGCCGAGGTAATACACCACTTCGGCCTTGTCGGAGTCGACCACCACATCCACGTTGCCTTCAAGGTCCAACGCGTTCGAAAGCACCTCGGCCTTGCCTCTTGTCCGTGGATAATCGGAGTAATGTATGGCCGAGGAGGGAAGGCGTCCCTTGATCAGCTGGTCGAAGAAATAATTGGCCTCTATGGTCTTTCCGGCATGGACCACCTGCGGCGGCCTGTCGCACCATACGCCGCACAGATGCTCGAAGTTGCGCTTCTCCCATAGGATGTCGATGACGAGGCCATCCTCGCAGGTGATAAGGGAATGCCGGCCGATCAGCGGCCTGTACTTCTTGGCCGCCGCGCGATACATGGGAATGAGTTTCTTTTTCCGGGAGCGGTCGAGTTCCGGCCCCCTATGCGACGCGGCGGTCATGAAGCCCCTCTCCGAAAGACGATAAAAACCCGGGAACGTCAAGACCGGTAACGTTCCCGGGTTGTGGAGGACTGTTGTTTCGGTCTTCTGCATGACTACCCAAAAGGGTCGGACACGAACTCGAATCGATGCCGTCGCGTCGATCCGTATCACCCGTTCGCAGGGGCTAGACTCCCAATTCTCGCAACGCATGTTCCGCACGGCCGGTTCATGGGGAATCCGCGGACAGCCAATCCTCCGATAAGACTTCGGCTTCAACCCCGACCTCCGGACGGGAAGAGGAGCATGGGCCAAGGCCTTGATTCCAAACTATACAATCGAACCATGGAAGTCAAATACCCCCTATCGTGACATGAGATAGGGGGCATCCGTCACGCCTCGGGCTCCGCGTACGCGATCGCGACCGGCAGGCCCATGGCGTGCAGCCGGTCCGCGGCCAGCCGCGCCGCCGCGTTCTCGACCCTCCACATGCCCGCATCCCCGTCCTCCGGATGGGCCTTCGCCCACTGGGCCGCGTCCCGCCAGTACGCCAGCATGAGCGGCGCCGGCTCGACGCCGCGCTCCCGCGCCACGCGGGCCGCCGACGAGGCGATCTCCACCAGGCCGGCCGCCTTCCCGTCGGCCCGCCGCCACAGGCCCTCCACCAGGTCCCACGCCTCGCGCTTCGGCGGATAGAAATACCTCGGGCTCTCCCAGTTGCGGACGGTGCGCGCGTCCACGCCCACGCGTTTGGCGACCCACTCCTGCGGCAGGCCCAGCAGCTCCCGCATCAGGCGGAAGTCCGCCTTCCCGCGCATCCGCGACAACGAACCGTCCATGATCCCTCCAGACCTTGATTTCCTACTATGGGAAACAATGATACCTGTTTTGGGAATCCCTGTCCAGTCGGATCCGGGTCGCCGCCGAAAACGGAGCTCGCCCCGAAGGGCTCGCGGATCCGCCGCCGCGCCCCGCCATCCGGCGGGAGCACGTCGAAAAGGGGTCCCGCCATCGAAGGCGGGCCCCGGCCCGGCCGGCCGGCACACAGCATGACCGGACGTCCGGCGCGTCGCAAGCGTCCGCGTGTCTGCCGGCCGGTGCCGCCGCCGAAGGCGGTCCCGGCACCGGGCCGACCGGCCACGCGGCTTGCGCCGCGCCGCGGCCATCCGGTCCCGCCGCGCACCGTCCGGAAGACAAGACGACATAGGAGCGTGACAAATGACCGGAAACAACCATGACATCCAAAGGGACGACCGTCGGTGCAGGCACTGCGAACGCCAGTCGGGGGAGTGCGCCGTACGGTGCCACGACTGCGACGGATGGCTATGCGGGGACTGCGCGGGGACGGAAACCGTCGAATGCGGGTGCGGCAACACTGTATGCGACGACTGCGCGCGCACATGCAACGAATGCGGTTCGCGGATGTGCGGGGACTGCGCATACTGCTGCGAGCACTGCGAGCACAGCCTGTGCGAGGACTGCGGGTACCGGTGCCGCATGTGCGACGACCGCCTGTGCTCGGACTGCCAGGAATACTGCGAGCAGTGCGACGAACGCTACTGCCCCTACTGCTACGAACGGCACGCCTGCGCGAACACGCAGGACCCCTGCTACCGGGACCCGTACGAGGGACGGCCCGTCCGCGAGCCGTTCACCTTCGGACTGGAAATCGAAGTGGACGGCAACCACGACACCGACATGCTCAGGAACCACAGGCTCATCGCCGGCTGGTGCCCGGACGGCAGCCTCCACCACGACGGCTCCCTCGAATACCAGAGCGAACCCATGACCATGAGCCAACTCACGGAAATCCGCCGACTCGTCGAACGCATCGCCACCGACACCGACAACACGCTGTCGGGCGGGCACATGCACATCAGCCGCACCGGCCGGCAGACCCCGGCCCGCTGGTACTGGGCGCTGGAAGCGCTCGACGAGACCCAATGCGAGGCGCTGAACATGCGCCACATGACCGACACACGCTGGTGCGAGCTCATCCACGGCGACTACTGCGGCAAGGACACCGCCATCAACGACACGCACCGCCACACCATCGAATTCCGCACGTTCGGCCCGTGGCACCACGACACCGCCGGAAGACTCGACGCCGCCGTCCATTACATGCACGCCATGTGGCGGTTCTTCCAGAAGTTCCCCGTCCCCAAGCTCAAGACCCGCGACATCCAAGCCATGAGCCGCGTCGCCGCCACACAGGCCATCAACGACACGAACGCCACGACGGCGGGAAGGAGACGAATCTGATGTGCGTCATCGTCACCAGCCAGGCGGACACCATGCCAAGCCTCACCCAGCTCGCCCGGATGAGCGACG
Source organism: uncultured bacterium (assembly GCA_905214525.1). Taxonomy (GTDB): domain Bacteria; phylum Actinomycetota; class Coriobacteriia; order Coriobacteriales; family Coriobacteriaceae; genus Collinsella. The sequence continues at coordinate 45,450 of CAJMMN010000009.1, read as the reverse complement.
CCAACCCCGACGGGGCGGGCATCGCATGGCACGACGGCCAACGCCTCCACCGCTACCGCAACGAGGACAACATGAAGACGCTCGCGTTCATCATGGACCGCTGGCAGAGCCTCGAAACCTCCCCGTTCCTCCTGCACTTCCGGCTCGCCACCCACGGCAGGGTGTGCACCGGGAACACGCACCCGTTCCGCTTCCGCAAAGGCGACCGCACCGGCTTCATCGCCCACAACGGCATCGCCCACTCGTACACGCGCGGCCGACACGCGTCCGACAGCCGCAACGCGATACTCGCATGGCAGGCCGGACAGGCCGACCTCACGGACGGAAGCCAAGGCAGGTTCGCGCTCATCGACCACAACGGCAGGCTCGAATGGCTCACCGCCGACCACGAGACCATCCCGGGCGGCACCGGGGCCATCGAAGTCAGCAACACCAACTGGGACACGGACGGCCTCATCGGATACGACCTGTGGGAGGAGGCGTACCGGCAGGGACTCGAAGCCGGATACGAAACCGCCATCGAGGAGACCGCCGACAGCGGATACGCGACGACGCTCGACTACACGCCACCGCGCCGCTGACGAGAGTCGCCGCCCGCGCCGGGCGGGCGGCGACGGCCCCCGGCAGGCCAAAGGGCTCAAACCGCCCTTTGGAAACCGGGCCGGCCCCCGGCCGCCGGAGCCCACCCAGGCGCCGCACCCCGCGACGCGGGGCGACGGCGAAAGGAAACGGAACCGGCGGGACCGCGCGATCGCCGCCGCCCGGACGCGCACGGCCCCCCACGGGGCCCATGCCCGCGCGCCCGGCCGACCGCGCCGCGCGCCCGCCGGCCATACCGCCGCATGGAGCCCGACAAGGGCGGGCACGGCAAAAACACGTGGTTTGACCTTCTTCGGCCCATCGAAGCATACCCGCGTCGGCGAACCCGTCAACGCCGCCGCACACGCCGCCGGACGGCGGGGCGTCGCCTCATGACGGAACCGCCTTACGCGGGGTACGCATCCGCTGACCGAAGAAGGTCAAAAAACAAAAGACGCAAAAAGGAGAAAACACCATGACCGCCACAACCCGGAACATCATCGAGGAACTCAGGCGGGCCGCAACCGAACAGGGGGCGGGCGAAGCCGTCCGCACCATCGCCGGCCCCGCGCTCGAGACATGGATGCGAGCCCTCGACGGCAAGGATGCGGACCCGGAACGGCTCGACGACCTCGCCACGCTCATGACGGCCCGTCTGTCCATCAGGGACGCCGCACTCATCGCCGCCGTCGAACCCAAGCTCGACACGGCGACCGTCATCGACATGGCCGCCCGGCCCCACTCGTTCAACATCAAGACGCTGCTGACCGAAACGCTCAACGCCGCGTTCGACGACCCCCACATCCGCCCCGACGAGACCCGCCTCGCCCGCGCGGTGCGGGAGGCGTGCGCGATGGCCGACCGCGCCAGGAAGCACGGCGGGCCCGTCGCCCAACCCTACGCCCTCGCCGCCTACCTCGCATGGTGGGACGGCGACGGGAAGGCCGCCACCCTCGCCGCCCTCGCCGCACTGGACGACGACCCGGAAACCAGCCTCGCCATCATGGTCGCCGCCATGGCCGCATCCGGCCGATACCCCGCATACCTGCGCTGACCGACAGAAAACAGCCGTGGCGTCCGACGGCACACGCCATCGGACGCCACGACGGAAAGGACACGACACCATGCACGCGAACACCATCGAAACCACCGCCAATCAACAGGGCTGGACGCTCCACACCGGATTCGCCGGCGGGCAATGGCTCGAAACCAGCAGCCCCGCCGGGGAAGACCTCATCATAGACGTGCCTTCGGGCCGGCCCATCCCCGAAACGGTGCACGAACACGCCGAACAATTCGACCCCGACGAACACGTGCGAGCCCTCGTCAGGAGCCCGATGAAAGGACAACCCGGCACCATCGCGGAACTCCTCGAAGACGCCAAAGCCATACAAACCATGCTCGACCGGCTCGACGCCGCGCTGTCCGACCCGCCGGACGACGACCCCCACTGGGAGCAATGGACGGCCGAAGCGCTCGACGAAATGCTCGACGACGTGGCGCACAAGGCCTCCAGCCTCGCCCAAACCGTCCTCTGGCACCACCACGCCGCCAACCACGGCATCGAAACACCGGAGAACACCCGCCGCCAATGCCTCGACACGCTCGACGACCTGCGCGACCTCATGAACCGGGACGCCAGCCGCCACCCCCTCACATGACGGAGAAGGAAAACGCCGACGGCAGGCCCGTCATCCGAAAGAGTCCCCGCCCGCATCAGGCAGGCGGACGGGGACGGCCCCCGGCGGGCAAAGGGGCTCACACCGCCCCTTTGCAAACCCCGGCCGGCCCACGCCGCCGGACCCCACCCAGACGCCGCGCCCCGCCAAGCGGGACGACGGCGAAACGGGCGAAGCCCTATCAGACGAAGGAGCCGCGCCGCCGGCATGTCCGCTCCCGGGATGCCAGGCCCCCAAAGGGGGCCATCATCGCATCCCGTCCGCGTCCACGCCGCGGACACGGCACGATTCCCCCGCACGGAACCCGCCCCAAGGGGCGGGCCGGACCATTTTTTCTTTTCGGCCGGTCGGCTTCGCCTCTGGATCATACCGGCGTCGCGGAACCCGTCAACGCGCCACGCAACGGGCTGCGCCCGGCGTGATCGCTCAATGACGGAACCCGCTTTGGCCGGTAACGCTGCGCTTGACCAACCGGTCGAAAAGAAAAAACAAGGGACCACCAGACGGGAGCAAGCACCATGGCACGCAACATCATCAAAAGCATCGAACGCGGCGGATACCGGTACGACGTCGAGGAGACGGGCGACGGCGCACGCCCGTACGACGTGCACCAGCTCCACAAGGCCCAAGGCCATTGGGTCGACGCCGGCTACGGACGCTACTGCGCATCCATGGCCGAGGCCGACGCCTACATCGGCGGGCAAACGGCGTGACATGCCGGCCAAGGAAGGCCGGAAACAAACCCAGGACAAACCAAGGAGCCACACATGGACCTCATCCGTCAATACCTCGCAAGCCCGGAATTCGCCGAAGCCATCGGCAACGTCGTCGTCATAGCGATCATGGCCACGGCCGCCGGCATCGACTGGAAGATATACGGCCGCAAGACCAGACGGCGCACCCCACCGAGCATCGACACCCCGCAACGCCGCCGCAGGGCGGCACAACGCAGGACCATCCCCGCCGGCCACATCGACGAATAACAGCAGCGTCCTCCCGCCCATGCGGGAGGACAGGCAAACCCCTGCAAGGAAAGGACCACCATCATGGACACCATCAAGACGCTCGTCATCGAACCTTTGCGCCGTCCGGAACTGCGCGACATCGACCCCAGCATCACGGCCATCGGGAAGACGATCGGCGGATACGCCGAACCATTGCCCCTCGACCGGCGGACCACGCTCTGGTGCGACGAAGAGGGAGCGATCAAGAACCTCAAGCCGAACCGCACCATCCGCCTCAGCCAGGACAGCCGCCTCGCGGACGCCGGCAAGCCCATCATCATCCGCGGCACGTTCGTCATCACGGGACCCCACCCGCAGGACGGCCCCCTCGGACTCGACGACGAGCAGATCGGACGCTACGCCGCCATGTTCGCCGACCCCGAAGCGCCCTGCAGGCTCCCCGACGGCAAAACGTTCATGATACCCGTCCACCCCATCGGCTGACCCACGGCCAAGGAGTCCCCGCCCGCGCCAACCAGGCGATCGGGGACGGCCTCCGGCGGCCGGGAAGGGCCACGCGCCCCTCCCGGACCTCCCCGCGCCGGCCCGAGCCGCCGGCCCCGACCGGCATCGGTCTCCCGCACACATGCGGGAAACACGATGGACGGGCAAGCCCTATCAGAAAAAGGAACGCCCCCAAAGGGGCGCGGCCCCAGGTTTCCCTTTTCGGCCTTTTCGGCTGAAGCCGAAACGATCATACCGGCGTCGCGGAACCCGTCAAATCGCCACGCAGACGGGCTGCGCCCGGCGCGATCGATTGGACGGAACCCGCTTTGGCCGGTAACGCTGCGCTTGACCGAAAGGCCAAAAAGAAAAAACAGGGGATAGCCGGACAGACGATCCACGACACAGGAAAGGACACCATCATGAGCCAGTACAGGATAACGGCCACCATCACCAGCCAGACACAGGCCACCGACTCCGGCGCATGGCAGATGGGCATCACCTGGAGGAAAAGCCTCACCCTCGACCCCGCCGAAACCCAGGAGGCCGCCGACCTCAGGAACCAGGCATGGGAACAGGCCGCGAACGGCATCGACGACGAGACCACCCGCCGCATCTGGCAACAAGTCGACACCGTCACCGCACGCGAAGCCGAACGCCTGCGCGCCCAGGTCAGAAAACTCATCGGCCTGCTCAACGCCGGCCGGCCCGCGCTCGACGAAAACGGCTACCCCATGTGGGACCACCTCATCGCCCTGTCCAACAGGCAATGCTGGCAATGGGAGATCGCCGCCGCCCACAGCGGCTGCCTCGCCGCCATCATGCAGGCCGCCGGCATCGACGACTGGCCGCCAGCCGACTCCATGCCCGACATCACCAACCCCGTCATCACCATCAACCTGTCCACCAACCAATGAGCCGGGCAGGCCGACGCTATCGCGCCGGCGACAGGTGACCCACACGGAAGACGGCACGGGCCGCCTCCCGAAAACAGAACAGCCATAACCCGCAAGGAAAGGAACACCATCATGGCGACCATCAACCAGGTCACGCTGACCATCAGCGGAAACACCGGCAGCATCGAATTCCACACCCGACAGGACGGCGGCATATGGGCCACGTTCGACGTCGCCCAGACCAGCCGCACCCAGAACCCGCAGACCGGCCAATGGGAGGACGGCGCCACCACATGGATCCGTTGCACCGCCAGCGGATACCTGGCCGAACACCTGCAGCACAGCATGCTGCCGACCGGACCCGACGGCAAGCAGAAAGGCGTGCCCGTCATCGTCACCGGCAGCTACGTGCAAAGGGAATACACGAACCAGCAGGGAGCGAAACGAAGCATCCTCGAACTGCGCGCCACCGACCTCGCCGTCAGCCTGCGCGCCGGCACCGTCGCCTACAACAAGGCGCCGCGCGACAACGGGTTCGCGGGACGCACTCCACAGTCGAGCCAGCCCATGGCCCAACCGCAGCCCCAGCAGCCGACGACGCCCGCCAGCGACCCGTGGAACGCCACGGGAGCCCAAACCAGGCAGCCCGCCTTCACCGACGGGTTCGCGCCCGCGGCACCCCAGCAGCCGGCGATCTGACGACGACCACACACGACCAAGGCCGGCCCACACATACGCCGGGCCGGCCCTCACCCGGAGAAGAGGCCAACATGCGGCGACATGCCATGGACGAATGGATCGACACCGGCGACGAGGAAGGAGCGGCGAAGGCGTTCGATGCGATGGACGAGCGGATCCGCCCGCCCATCGGCGCGCAGCCGCGCCAGATCATCCCCAGCAGGACGACCCTGGACGCATGCCAGCGGGCCGGCTGCCCCATCGAGGCCGGCGCCATCCACGCCTGGCTGTGCACATGGAGCGTCCGCAGCATCGACGGCACCGTGATCCGACGGGACATGCTCCTGATCGACGTGAAACGCGAAAACGAGATATGGAAGGCGACAAGCCGATACCGGCTCGACGGCATCCGCACGGGACGGCAGGCGCAGGCCGCGCTCCTGCTCGCCGCCACCGGGGCGCTGCGGCCCATCCAGGAACGATTCAAATAAACGGCATGGGCCGAGACATGGACGAACGGTATCGGTATCATTCCCGAATCAACACCAAGCAGATTATGATATTATATGGAAAACACATAAGGAGAAGGAGGCTTACCATGGCATTGATCCAGATCAACGTCCCCGACGACGTCAAAGCGCGTGCCGACGCCGCCTTCGCGCGCAACGGCATCACCACGCCCGCCGCCATGAAGATGATGGTCACCCAGGTCGCCCACGAGAACCGCACCCCGTTCGACGGAGTCTTCTCCTCCCCGGCCGCACGCGAACTCGGCGAGGACGTACGCCGCGACATGCTGCTCGCCGAGGCCCAGGAATACGGGCTGATCGCTGACGACGCCACCGACGCACGAACCATCCCCGACGACGTGCTCGGGGAACTCGGCCTCACCGCACAGGAGGTGGGGCAGTGAACTGGAGCGTCAAGGCCTCGCCGCATTTCTGGCGGACCGCGCTGCCCCTCAAGGAGAAATACACCCACGAACAGTTCGCGTCCATCATCCGATCCATAAGGGAGGCGATCTGCGAACTGGCGGCCAAGGGGCGCGTGGAGGAGAGCGGATGGCACGACCACCCGCTCGAGCGCAGCCCGTTCGGGGACGGAAACCACTTCGAGTTCCACACCTTCGATGACGACGTGCTCGTGGTCTACTTCAAGCGCGAGGCGAAACGCACCATCCGCATGGTCGGCATCTACGACCATGACACCATACCCGACGACGAGTGATCGGAAAATCACAGGGAAGCAAAACGGGCGGGGCCATCCATAAGCCGGAGGCCCCGCCTTCGCATTCCAGACAGGAACAGGTGACGTCCATCAAAGACGGCCGAACACCGAATCCATGTCCGCCAGAACCCCGGCAACGAGGCGACGGATGCCGGCCAAAGCCGTGGACGTGGAAACATACAGCCATCTCGATCCGGACAGTTCGACACGGGCGTCGACGTGCCCGCCATCCTCGAAGGACCGACGAAACCGGTACGAGAAGCGATCGACATCAGCCGTCCCCATCATCCAGCCCTTCCGCATCCATATGCCGTCAACGACAACGCCATCCACGAACCGGGATGGAGACGGCATCCATCCAACCAAGCCGGGACGACGACGTGGCCCGGGTCCCGGCGTCCATCTTCGTTTTCCCTCCCGATCGGTTCCTTGGCGCACCATGCCACGGCGCACGCCGGGACGTCAACGGTCCACGCGACCCCTGCGGGGCCCCGCGCGTCCCATTGACGCCCCGACGCGCACCGCGGCAAAGAGCGGTCGTCACCAACCGGGAAGGAAAACGAAGATGAACACCAAGACCCTCGACAACACCGCAAACGACCCCTGGGCGGACATCGCGACCGCCGACCTCGTCAACTACGTACGCAACACCGGACACTTCCCCGCCGACGGATACCAGACACCGAAGCCCCAGACCGGAATCGACCCCTGGGCGCCGACCAAGTGACCGGCTGGGGATGGCGGGGCCGGACGGGCCCTGTCCTCCCCTGACCGACCAGCAAAACGTGAATGCAATTATCATCACGATAATAGCTATTTTTTGAACCGATCGGAGCGGGGCGAATGGCGGGAAACATCACATTGGACAACCTCGTTTCCATGTCCGAACTCAGCCACGGAGGGGTCAGCAAGACGCTCAGCAGGGTGGGGAACAACAACCCCATCGTGGTCATGCGAAACAACAAGCCGGCCGCCGGCGTCATCAGCCCGGACGAGTACCGCCGACTCACCGAGGCCGAAGAGGACTTCGCCCTGTACCTCGAAGCCGAGGAACGGATGAAAAAGGGCGACGGGACAAGACTCGGCATGGACGACGTGTTCGGCAAGGAATACAAGCCCGTCGATGACGGCTATGTCCCGGAGTTCGAATGATGGTCTGGGACATCGAATTCACCGGGGCGCGACACGAAGAATAAAAAGGTCTTGGCGTAGTCGTCGCGTATCCGCCGTCGGCCGGACGGGCCGATCGGACGCGGAAGACGGCGTCAACCAGGACCATGGGCCATCCAAGACGGCCCGGTCCACGATCAGGCCCCGCCGTGTGGGCCATGGGCGGAGTCCGGGACCTTGGACCAGGGGCCAAATGGACCACGTCGATGCAGGTGGGCCACCAACATGCCCTGCGCGCTTCCGGTCCACATCATGCGAATGGACCAATGGTCCACATGCCGGACCAATCATGCGGCCCACGCGAAGGACCATGTAAGGACGGACCGTCATCGTGGACCACCCTGACAGACCACGGTCCATTCGGCGGACCAAACACATGGCCCACGCGAGAATGACCATGAGAGGACGGTCCCGCGAACCACCTGCCTGGTCCATGGACCAGGCAGGGACCAAATACGTGGTCCACGCGAAAGCCCATGCGGGGGCGGCGATGCCGGCCGCCCCTGGTCCATGGGCCGGACAGGGGACCGGGGACCATACCCATGCTAGAGGGAGCCCCTCCTCGTTTCGCAAAGCCGTGAACAAGGAATAAGCCGGCCATCCGGCCGGCAGGGTTTCGTCCATGCAGCGTCACGGCCGAACGCCGGCGATCGCGCAATCCCGCACCACGGAAAAGACCCGCGCCGGGAACAAACGGAACAGGAAACGAACGCCATAAGCAGCCTCCCAAGAAAACCATCCCGATCCAACCCACCCAAAAAAGAACGAATGCACCACTCCCAAGACAAGAAAAGCCATATCAAGCCACCATCAAAAAACAACCCAGAAAAAGAGAACCCCGACCCCAGTAATTCCGATATGGACTTCTTGCACCCACCGCCTCACGGCGGCCGCCTATCGGCGGAACTGCAACGTTTTTGATGGTGTTTGCCGTCCGGGCGTCCGATATCGGGGTTCGGCGTTATCGACGGGACGGGAGACGCGGGCCGGGTGGGGGCGCCATGAACGATGGGAACATGATCCAGGAGCCGCCCGCATGCCCGGTGTGCGGGCTCGCGATGGAGGAGCGGGACCCGCGCCGCGGGAAGCCGCTGTCGATCCACCGGGCATGCCGGAACCGGCGCCGGGAGGAGCTGAGGAAGGAACGGGAACGCGGACGCCGCATGTCGCAGGAGTCGCTCCTGATGGCATCCAGGAACGACGTCGCCGAGGCGGCCGCCGAACTGCGCCGGCGGGTGGCATGGCGCAACGAGGCCGTCGGCCCAGCCGACCACGGGACGGTCGAACTGTGCTACTGGTCGGTCAGATGCATGGCGGCGCTCATGCGGCTCGAACCGGAAACGCTCATGGCATACGAGGACCGGTGGGCCGTGGACCTGGCCCGGTCCATCGGCCGTAAGGGCATGGACCGGATCGCGGGCCTGACCGGCTGGAGGGGCCCACGCCCATGGACCATGGACCCGGCCATGACCGACACGGGCGAAGACCACACGCTCGAGGGCATGTGGCCCGAACCCGGGCCCGGGGTGGACGACGAATGGCGCGCCGACCTGGACCACGACGACGGCGCGGGCCCGCGGGCCGTCGGCATGGACCGGATCATCGAGGGCATATGGGCCGAGGACCATCGAGGACGCAACGGCGCGGACCACGGATGGTGGTCCCTCGACGAAGGGGCCAGGCCATGAGCGACCGCCCAGGGACCACAGGGGCCACAAGCGAATGGCCCAGACCCGGCCGATGCAAATGGGCCCGGTGCCCGCACCCCGAGACCCTGGTATGGGCGGACGGGTACTGCTCGGCCCGATGCCGGCGCCAGGCGCGCAAGGCGGAACCGGGACGGGTGCCGGCCGGCCACTGCCGCATGTGCGGCGAACCCGTGTACAAGCCCGCCCAGGGACCCGTGCCCGACTTCTGCTCCGACCGGTGCCGCAACAGGTGGAACCGGCTCACCCGCACCGGGACAAGTGCCCGCCCACGGCGATCATGCCACGAATGCGGCGCACGGCTCGATACCGGCACGCGAGGCGAATACTGCGGCGACGCATGCCGCAAGGCACATGACTACAAGACGGCGCGCGATCGGCGCACGCTGCGCTCCGCCGCCAACGCCGGAACCATCGAAAGGCTCAGAATGAACGCCGACGACCTGCTGACGAGGGCGCACGCCATCGAACTGGACACCGAAACCATACGGCGACATGGCATCGAGACGCGCGCCCGCACCCACATCCTGCTCATGCGTATGCTCACGCTCGCCGCCGTCCACGACCCCCGGTCCCTCACGCAGGCGGGACCCGACGGCCAGATCGGCCGCATCATCGACGCATGCGACCGGACCGGCGAGGACGGGGACGCGGAACGACTCCTGCGCCGCCACGGACCGGCCCGCGGCGCCGCAGGAAAAGGAGAGGAGCACGCATGGCCATCAGCATGACCAAACTCAGCAGCGCCGACTACTACCTCGACCGCACGCGCGAGGCGCTCCAGGCCGACGGCGCCATACCCGACGAGGCCACGCCCGGACCGCTCACAGGCCCCGACCCAGCCGCCTACTACAACGCCGAAGGCAACCCGCCCGGCCGGTGGATCGGATCGGCCAGCAGGCTGCTCGGCGGCGAGACCGGACGGCAGGCCGGCGCCGAGACCGTGCGCATGCTCATCAACGAACGCCGAAACCCCGAAACCGGCCGCAGCCTCGACCAGGCCGGCATACGGGCCGACAACGACGGGCAGCCGCCCATCGCCGGATACGACCTGACCCAGACCGTGCCCAAAAGCGTGAGCATCCTCTGGGCGTTCGCCGACCAAAACACGCGCCGCGCCATCGACGAATGCCTCCACCAGGCGGCCGACATGACCATCGGCTACTTCGAAGCCGAATACGCGGCCACCCGGGCCGGGGCCGGCGGCGTCGCCAGCACGGCCTGCGACGGGGTCGCCGGCTTCGCCTTCGACCACTGGGACTCCAGGGACGGCGACCCCCACCCGCACACGCACCTGGTCATCTCCAACCGGGTGCGCCGCACCACGGACGGCCAATGGACCGCGCTCGACGGCCGCGCCGTCTACGGGGCCACCGTCGAACTGAGCGAATACAACGCCAACCTCGTCAAGGACCTGCTCACCCAACGACTCGGCTGGGCCTGGCACGAACCGGCCCGCGCCCGCGGACGCGGCACCAGGGCCGTGGCCGGCGAGGTCCAGGGAGTGCCCGAGGAGCTCATCGACGCGTTCAGCGGACGCGACAGGGAGATCGAAACCCGGCTCGCCGCCATCATCGACGAGGAGGAACGCCGCACCGGCCATACGATCGGATGGAAACGACGCGCCGAACTCCACAAACAGGTCTGGCTGGAAACCCGCAAGCCCAAGACCGACGCCCGACCCGGACTGGCAGAACTGACCCGACGATGGCACGGCAAACTGCGGGCCGAAGCCCCCGGCACCAGCATCGACGCCATGTGGCAGGCGGTCGACTCGCACCGGGACAGGACCATAGAACTGGGACAGACCGCCTCCCGGGCCGCGGGCATCCGCCTCGCCGGACAGCTCGCCGACCACCAGACACCCGGCCAGACGGAACTCGAACGGCTCGCCGACGCTGCCATGGCACACACCGAACGCACCCGTGCCACATGGACGCTCAGCAACATCCGGGCCGAAGCCGAACGCCTCCTCGCCGACATCCGGCTCGACCCCACGGCCCGCGCCGACACCGCCAACCAGGTCGCCGAACTCGCCATCCGCCGCTGCGTGAAAATAACCCCGACCCGCTACCGTGCAGGACAGGCCGGCGACGACCCCGCGCTCGTCAGCCGCGCCGGACGCAGCACGTTCGACGACCCCACACTCGACCGATACACCAGCCAGACGATCCTCGACATGGAAAAACGCGTCATGGCCACGTTCGGCCGGGCCGACCCTCTCGCCTGGGGACCCGGGGAGGGCACCCGGCTCATCCAGTCCATGCGGGCCGGCGGAAACCGGCTGAGCGACGACCAGGCGAAGGCCGCCGCATACCTGCTCGAGAACCCGCACGCGGCCAGCGCGCTCATCGGCCCCGCCGGCACCGGAAAGACGACCACCATGCGCGCCGTCGCCCGAGCATGGGAGACCCGGCACGGGAGGGGATCCGTGCTCGGCCTGACCCTGTCCGTCCGGGCCAGGGACGAGCTCGCCGACAGCATCGGCACCAACGCGATCACCATCGCCAAGCTCCTCGACAACGTATCCGAACGGCACCGGGCGCAGATCGACGACCTGCGACGCGAATTCCGGTGCCGGCTCGCCGCGGCGCGCACCCCCGCCGAACGCGACCGGATACGCCGCGCCATCAGCGAATCCGACGCCCGGGAACAGGCCGGCCTCATCCACCCCGGACAGCTCGTCATCGTAGACGAGGCGGGCATGGTCGGCACCCCGGAACTGGACGCCATCGCCGAACTGTGCGAACGGGCCGGAGCCAGGCTCGTACTGACCGGCGACCCCATGCAGCTCGACGCGCCCGCCGCACCGGGCGGACTGCTCGCCTGGGCCGAACGGGAACACCGGTGCGCGACCCTCACCAGCCTGTGGCGCTTCCGCAGCGACCCCGGGCTCTGGGCGAACGACCCCGACGGCGGACGGGCCAGATGGGCAGACGAAGGCAAAGCCACGCTGCGCCTGCGCGCCGGCGGCGACCGCGCGAAACCGGACAGCGTCGAGGCATGCCGCCGGCTCGTCGCCGAATACGCGGCCCACCACCGTCTCCACTGGGGCGAGGACCGGGAATGCGAGGAGGAGGCGTACCGGATGACCCTGCAATGGCAGAAGACAGGCAAGACCACGCTCCTCGTCGCCGGCACCAGCGAACAGGTGCGCGCCATGAACCAGCGCACCATCCTCGAACGGCGCGTGCTCGGCCTGTCCGACGGGGACCCGTCCCGCCTCGCCACGCTGTCCGACGGCCTGAAGATAGGAGCCGGGGACCGGATCGTGTCCCGCGCCAACGACCACCAGGTACGTGGCCCCGACGGACACCGCATCGAGAACGGCATGGCGTTCACCGTCACCCGCATCGACACGGACGCGATCGCATGCCGCGACGCGGACGGAAGGCAATGGACCATACCCCGGGACTGGGCGAAAGCGAACTGCGAGGCCGGATACGCGACCACCATCCACAAAAGCCAGGGCATGACCGTCGACCGGTGCGCCGCCATGTTCCCCTCCGACGCGCGCGTCCCATGCAACCTGCAATACGTGGCCGCCACACGAGGCCGCGAGGAGAACCACCTCCTCTACGCATGCAAGGACGAGAAGACCCGGCAGACGGAAGCCATGCTGTCCGGATCGGACACCGACCCCGAAGCCATCGCCCGCCAACGCATGCTCTCCACGCTCCTGACGCGCCCCGACACGCGCACCGCCACCGAAACCCGCATCGACGAACACGAGGAGAGATACAGCCTGACACGACTCCTGCGCGAACACGACTACGCCGCCGGCCTCATCGCCGGCCCCCACCTCGAGGCCAAACTCCGCCAATGCCACAACCCGGGCATCGTGAGCATGATCACGAGGTCCCCGAACTGGGAATGGCTGCGCGCGCTATGGTCCCGCGCCTGGATGACCGACCCCAAGCGGGCCATGGCCATCGTCAGCCGCGACATCAGCCCCAAGGACGAGCACGGCAACCGGCAGGACCCCGCCGCCGTCATGGCCGGCCGGCTCAGCAGCGGCCTGCTCGACCGGCTCAACGGCGCGGTGCGCGACGACTGGACCGCCGGCATCATCCCGCCCATCAAGGCATCCGGAAACACCGCCGCCCTCGACCTGGTGCGCCAGAACGAACTCCTCATCACCCAACGGGCCGACGCCCTCGCCCGACAGGCCGCCACGGGCGAACAGCCCTGGTCGAGGACCGTCATGGAAACGGCGCGGAAACACGGCGACCACAACCTGCTGCGCGACGTGGCCATCTACCGGGACATGTGGCACATCGACGACCCCGACCGGCCCATCGGGCAAAGGCCGCCGGGCCGGTCCGGCCGGCAGGAACAGCACTGGTGCAACCTCGACGCACGCATCACCGGACAAGGAAGCGGCGTCGTCAACCCCGGCAAAACCCGGAAGGCCAACCGTAATCGGCCGGAAAACCCGACGCCCCGCGTGGAGACGCCGAACCCCGCAGCCATGGAGGAAAGGAACCCGCAATGGAAGACACGGCAGGAACCATCATCGAACAACTCGCCCGATGGGCCGACGCAATGACCCGGACCCTGGACTCATGGGACACCGGCACCCTGATCGTCCTCGCCGTCACGCTCACGGTGCTCGCCGGCGTCACCGGCCGCGCCACCACCGGCGGCGGACTCATCAGGCAGATCCTGTGGATCACCGTCACCGCCATACTCATCCTCATCGCCGTCGCGACCGTCTGGACCATCGCGAGCCGATACCTGCCCATCCCCGAGCTCGAAACGCTCCTGCGAAACCTCGCCGGCCACCAGCCCCTCTTCCGGAGCCTGGACACGGCGGCACGCATACTACGATGGTGACGATGGGGAAACGGGATACGATGGAGTGACTGACACCGGAGCAAGGAGGGAAACGGACGTGGAACGACGGATAATCATGTGTCGCCGACATCCGGTGCTGGCCTTCGACTACGATCCTTCATCGGGAAAGGCCGTCGGCAGCGGCCGTATACTGGATTGTTCAAGGTTGCCTCTCGAGCTCATCTCCCACGGCAAACCCGCGATCTACGCGAAAAGCATCGATGCTTGGTGGAGAAGAAGGGCCATCCCACCCACTCGGGATGGGATACGCGGCATACTTGACTCGATGGGAATAAGATCGGCGGTGGAACTCCTCAACCGCTCGCATGGACTCAGCCTTTCCGACCAGTATTGGGTCAAGCCCGAATCATCCGACCTCGAATGGGATACCGTGAACTTCTTCACCAACCCGTTTGACGAGGAACTTGGACGAACCCTCCTGACTGCCCGTTCCTCCTCCCACAGGTTCAGCCTCAACGCACCCGACGCATCCACCGGCGGCGACCTTCCGAAACGATGGACCATTGCGGGCGACGGCACCAGGATACTGATCAAAGCCGGACGTACCGGACAGGAACCGGTCAACGAACTCATCGCATCGGACCTTTGCTCCAGGCTCGGCATACCAGCAGTCAGATATAATCTCGGCGAATACGACAACAGGCCAGTATCCACCTGTCCCGAAATGCTGACGGACACCGAGGAACTCGTATCCGCATGGCAGATTCTCGAATCGGTGAAGAGGGATAATCGCCTGAGCGCCAGGGACCAGTGGATCAGGGCGGCGCAACTGTTCGGCTGCGAAGGGGCGGCGGTGGTGCATGCGACCGACGATTGGCTACTCGTGGACTACCTCATGCGGAACATCGACCGCCATTACAATAACTTCGGTCTCATCCGCGACGTGGAGACACTGCGGGTCCGGCCCGCGCCGTTGTTCGACACCGGAGCCTCTCTGTGGTGCGGAGAGCTCGCCATAGACAACCGCGACTACAAGGCCAAACCGTTCTACGCGACTTATAAGACGCCGACAGCCCGCCGACAGCTGCGCCTCATATCCGACTGGACCAGATATGACCTTGGCAAGCTCGATGGGTGGGAGGAACAGGTGGGACACCGCCTGTCAGTCACGGGACTCGTACCTGAAACGCGAATCACGGCCATCGCGACCATGCTTTCCGCCCGTATCCGCGAAGTCCGCTCACTGGCGGAGTCCGCCGGCGATGACAGCACCCACAAAACGGTGGTCATGGGTGCCGAAACGGGAATAGGGACCGGCATGCTTCCGTGGCCATCACCCATGGAACAGGTGGAAACGGGGAATCTCCACTGGCAGTCCACGACAAGCGGCCCGACATCGTTCTAGAACAACGGGTCCATGCCCTCGCCGGGGATACTGCGGCGTTTCGAGGCGCGGCGGGCAATCACCACCCACCTGCCATCACGGTTCTGCGCCTGGGCGTCCCACAACCCGTCCTCGAAGCCGCGACGCTCCCCATGCCGTATCTTCCAGGCCGCGGCCCACGCCGCACGTCGGTTCGCCGACTCCGCCACCACATGCCAGCCCGGATGGGCTTTCAGCCATGACGCCAGACCGGGCCCATTGCGCTTCACCGTGCCGATCGGCCGCGCGTCCTCGACCACGGCGTCCAGTCCCTCGCCGCGGCAACGCTCGAGAAACCCTTCCGCAGCCGTCGCATCATCGAACATGACCCTTATCACCGTCTTCGCTATAGGCAGGCATTTTACAGAACCGCACGCGACCGGAACCGGAGAGGGCTCCATGGAGAAGGAGATTCGGTCTGGAACTGACGATGAGACGGAAACGAGTGGCCGTGTTCGTCTCGGATGGGTTTCCCGGGAGCCGGCAGTCTGCCTGAGTGTGGGCCGGACCTAGACTCGAAAAACTGATCAGGGAAAAAGGAAACGGGAGAGTCGGGGGAATCCTGAGCCCGAGCGCGGCGTTTGAAATCCATTGGACAATAACTGACGGCATGCCGTTGACATGGGGTGATTCTCCGGTATGAGGCTGATGGTGGTAAGGCGCAATGAGATTCACCGGGGCGGCGTCAAGGTCTGGAATGATGCATGATTCGATATGCTGTCGTGTCCATCTCCAACGGGAACAGACGGAACAATGGACGGTTTTCTTGAGTCTGTTGGATCGCGGATTGCAGATGCTGCCGGATGGGTGCGCTCGACGACCTCATCGGGAGCATTCGGGCGGAACGTGCGGCGAGGTGGAACTGATCAACGAGGGTGATGATGGACACCAATGTGATGCTGTCCGCCATCATATTCCGTTCCGCCAACGCGGTAAGGACGATTGAGTTGGCGTCGGGACGTGACCATGGACTCGGCCGGCGTGAGGATAGGCAGCCCTTCCATCATCACGCCGACCGAGTTCGTGAGCGTGTTCTTATGACGTTCCCGCGCCGGCTCGAAGCAGAGTGGCGGTCTCAGCCGTGAGTCCGGCCGGCACGCAACATGCGGGCCTCATCGGTGTCGCGGATGCGCAGGTCGGTGACGGTGAACGCGAGGATGGGGCCGCCCTTCTCGGGCCGGTAGAGACGTGGCCTGCCGGCGAACTCGACGATCTGGCCGCCGGCGGCCCCGAGCATGCGGTTGTGGACCGCCCCGGTGGCGGGGATCAGGGCGACGGGGATGTCGGCGCCGTTTTCCCGGGTCACGCAGCGCAGCATGCGCACGCGTGTGCCGTCGGGCAATGTGATGCCTCGGATGCCGGCCGGCAGGATCTTCGCTATGCCGGGGCAGGAGCCGATGCCGAGACGGATGCCGGAACCGCTGTGCTCCCGCCGCGTGGTGTCCGCTGTCATTGTGCTTCCTTTCCGGTGTCGGGTATGGTGACCGATGGTCCGTCCTGCGGGAACAGGCGGTCGATCTGGTCGACGGTCATGTTGGCGGTGCATGCGCTGATCGATTTGGTGAGGGTCTGCTGCGCGGAGGTGAGCTTGTCGTAGTCGTCGGATCCGGCGTCGACCAACGTTCGCGCCTGTTTCGCGGCCTTGGCCAGGCCCGTGCAGTCGTCCGGCGTGGGGTCGGGGAGCCTGTCCACGGCATGTTCCGCTTTGGGCAGACTGGATTTGAGATCGTCGAGCCGGTATCCGGCGGCCTTCGGCAACGCCTCGGCATACCATTCGTCGGCCAATGCGCGGACAGTGGATTCCTTCTCCTGCCGGCCGATCGCGTCGAACAGGTCGGTCGCGTTGCCCAGGTCCTTGTCGTCGTGGCGGATGAGCGTCTGGCCGAACGTGTCGATGTTGCCGCCGTCCGGGGAGTTGAGGATCGACCGGGCCTTGTTGGCGATGTCCTCCGTGGAACCGGTGAATTCCGATGGTTCCGAAGACGGGTCCGTCCGGGACTGGTTTTTCGTATCCTTGCCGCTGTCTGTCGCCTGTTGGGCGGATTGAGGTTCTGGTTGATCGGATGTCGTGGACTGGAACGGGTTGAGCGCGATCGTGGCCGCCAATGCGATTACGGCCGCGACGGCGAGCAGCAGCGCCTGCCGTTTCGGCTCCATCCGCTCGAACCGGTCTCTCGCTCGGCCGAGAAGGCCCTGACGTTCCCTGTGCTCGCCTTTGCGTGGTGTCTCGTCCGTCATGATGGTGCTCCTTTCGAATGGATGATGGGCTATAGTCCCGGATCGTTGCCGGGCAGGCCGTTGCCGTCGCTGGGGGCCGGCACGCTCCAGCCGTTGCCGGGCTGGGAGCCGGTTCCGCCCGATTGCCCCGACTGTCCCGACTGTCCCGACTGTCCCGACTGGTATTGGGGTATCCATTGCTGTTGCTGCTGTGGCGGCGTCGGGTCGGGGACGGTCTGCTGTTCGGACTGCCGTTCCCTCTCCTGGCGTTCCCGTGCCGCTTTCTCCTCGGCCGCGCGCTTGGCCTTCGCATGCTCCGCCTGCGTGGCGATGGCCTGTTCGAGGGTCTTCCTCGCCTGCTCGACCCGGGAGACCAGATCCTCGAGCTCCTTGACGGTGACGTCCTTGCCGGGCTCGGCGGCCCGTTCGAGGATCGTCGTCAGATCGTCGATGGCCGTGCCGGTGTCGTCGTCGCGCTTCGCGCCGTCCCGGAGCTTGGTGGCCTCGCCGACCGCCTTCGCGAGCGATTCGCGCGCGTCGGCCTCCTGTTTGATGGCGAGGGCCCTCCTCGCCGCCGACACCAGCGTGTTCGTGTCCTTATTGGCCTTGCCCGCGCGGTCCTTCAACGATCCAGCATCCCTGATGGACAGCCGGGCGGCGGGCTCGTCGAGTATCCTCGCGTTGTCCGAAATCCGCGCGTCCAGACGGCTCCATGCCTTCGCATCGGCGAGGTCGGACGCCTTGTGGGCTTTGACGAACCGAGTCGCAATCGTATTGGTCTCCCGCAGCACGGCCTGCGCCTGTTCCGCGCCGTGGCGGGCGGACGCGGTGACGGCGCCGGCGGCGATCACGCCGACGAGCGCCACGGCGGCGACCACGGCGAGCACCGTCAGTACGATCCGGCCGGCATGGACCGAACGGGCGGGCTCATCGGCATCCATATCGGTGCCGAATCCCGGAATCGCGTCCTGGTGCATGTCATCCAGGTCATCGGATGGCGACGTGTCGTCGGATGCCGGCAGGGGGATCGCATGCGCGCCGGAAGGCGGGGGAGCCGTCACATCGCCACCGGCCCCCGGTCCTGAGGCCTGCGGCGGGACAATCCTTTCCTCCTCTTGGGGAAGATCGGGCTCATGGCCGGTATCGGTGCCGTCGTCGCCGGCGGCCGGCGTGGGGGAGGGAGTCTCGTCCGGTTCCGAGAGCAGGCGGCGGATCCAATCGTCGCCGGTCTCGGCAGGGGAGTCGAGTTGTTCGAACAGGTCCGGCATGGTCATGGGCGCATGCCTCCCCTCGGGCCGATCGTCGCGCGTATCGTGGCCGTGAGCCGGTCGAGCTGTTCCAGGGAATCGAGATCCCGTTCACGGGCGATGCCTTCGAGCCGTTTCGCGAGCTTCAGCTCCTCGTCCGGGTCCCGGGGCCGGTACGAGTCGGGGTTCCAACGCGGGTCCCCGGCCTCGTCGAGCAGGGCGCGTCCCCGTGACGCCAGTGCGCGCGCCTCCTCGGCCTCCTCATGGGACAGGGGTGCCTTCCGGTCGTCGAGCCGTCGTTCGATGGAGGCGATGGCCTGGTCGAGCCGGTCGCGGGCCGCGAGCTCCATGGACCTCCAGTCACGCCACCGGTCGGACAGTTCCCGCAGATCGCCGTCGGTGTCCGCGGCGAGCTGGCGTGACAGGCGGTCGCGTTCCGGCCCGTCGGGCATGCGGCGGATGCCGTCGCGGGAACGCCGGTAGCCGTCCAGCCGTTCCTCGCAGCCCGCCAGCGTGGCCATGAGCACGTCGGCGGAGGGATCGTCATGCGAGGCGGGCGAGGGAGGCGTCCCATAGGCAAGGAGCGTGGAGGAGACGAAATCCTCGCCGCCCCGCCAACGGCCGGTGAACGCCGGTTCCGTCTTCCATCCGCCGCGCCGGCGATACCACGACTCGTATTCGACCTCCCGGGCGCGTCGGCGCGAGGCATGCTGTTCGCCGTCCATGTGATGCGCGTGGGAGGATTCTCCCGTGCCGGCCGCCGTCAGGTATTCCTTGACCCGGGCGAGGGCCTGATGGATGTCCTGCATGAGGGCCGGCATGTACATGCCGCCGTTGGGGGAGGCCGCGGCCAGGTCCGCATGGCATTTCAGGGCGAACACCTCGGCCACCACGTCGTCGTGCTCGATCCAGCAGGCGGGCAGCGTCTGCTCCCATGTGGGGAACGTGCGGCACAGCCATTCGCCGTAGCGGATCGCGTGCATCGTCATCAGGTCGATCTCCGTGCGCGAGGGCGCGCCGGTCCAGTCGATCGGCCGGGCCATGCCCATCGTCTCCCAGGAGCGTTGCGGCATCGCCGTCCACAGGCCCGGCCCGTATTCCGGCTCTTGCGGAGGCTCGCCGGTCAGGTTGCGCACGGTCTGCTCGATCTGCGCGGCCAGGCTGGCCGACGGGTCCTTGCCCTGATGCGCCCTGTACACGTCCGACAGGAGCACGGTCAGCCGCGCGGCCGACGCCGACGCGGCGTCGAGCCCACGGGCCCAGTCCGCGGCCGGCGGCACGGGGGATGAGACGCCGCCGGCCGTACCGGTCCGGCCTCCCGTCATGCCGGCCAGGATCTCGTCCACCTCGTCACGGGTGTCGTCCATCACCTGTCTCCTTCCGCGTCATGCCACCATCCGCGTTCCATGAAATGCGGGGCGCGGACCAGGGCCGGCGCCTCGCGCACGGGCTGGACGACCATCCACCCGCGCGGCAGACGGCTCAGCTCCCACGGCAGCACCGTCTCCTCCGCGCCGCGGCGTTCCGTGACCCCTCCAAGCGGGCCCTGTCCCGGATTCCACGTGGACTCGAAACGGGTGACCTCATGCCGGCCGATCTGCATGCCCCACCATTCGAGGCTGTCCCGGTCGGTGACGCCGCCCAGCATGATCCGGTTGCAGTTGTTCCAAACGGTCTGCTCGGTCTCCCGGTCGTAGTCGCGCACCATCATGTCGCGCGACTGCTCGACCACGAGCAACTGATAGCCGTTGCCGCCGCCCTGCGTGATCGCGTTGCGCAGGCCGCCCCACGTCTCGATGTTGCTCAGCTCGTCGAGCACGAACCGGGCCGGCGGCTCGATCTTGCGCAGGTTGGGTCCCGACGC
The DNA here is from genome assembly GCA_905214525.1 of uncultured bacterium. Classification (GTDB taxonomy): domain Bacteria; phylum Actinomycetota; class Coriobacteriia; order Coriobacteriales; family Coriobacteriaceae; genus Collinsella. The sequence goes on along the minus strand of CAJMMN010000009.1, from coordinate 24,519 downwards.
CTCGCGCGACAGGGCGAGATCCTGGCACGCCTCCTGGAACGTGTCCAGCAGGAGCACGGCGAACAGGCCCGCGTTCACGCCTCCGCCCGCCTGCGATTTCGGCCGGCTGAGCACGTACACGGTGTCATGATCCTCGACCATGCGCCTCGGATCGATCAGACGCGGGTCGCGCGGCGAGAAATCCATCGTCGAACGCACCTTCGGGTCCGCGAGGATCGCGAACGCGTTCCTCACGCCGAACCATTCGCTCGACCGTTGGCGCGTGTCCATGGTCTCCAGGCCACGGATCGTGTCCGCCCAGCGCAGCATCTCCCGTTCGCCCGTATGCTCGCGGATCAGGTCCGCGGCCTCGAGCGCCTTGCGGGGGCTGACCGACCACTCGTAGCATTTCGAGATCGGCAGGTTGCTGATCGCCGCCGCATACAGAAGCGCCTGGATATAGCCTCCCGCGCTCACGCCCCACTCCCTGTTGTTCGACCCCTGGCCCAATCCGCCCACACCCACCAGGGTCTGCGCGCGGCGCATCGCCGTGGTCGGGTCCTCGCACCCCTGCAACGGGGTCCAACGCATGTTGTGCCGGGTCAGCGGATCCGCCGCGCCCAACCCCTCCGGGTCGAAGATATGGACACGGCCACGGCCGCCGTACCGGGCCCCGTTCGACGGATCCGCCACACCCCTCTCCCGCAGGCGACGGGTCGCCGAGATGATGTCGCTGCGCGTCGACGTGGCCAGCACGAAGCCGGGCGCCTCCACCACCGCGGGGATCACGACCGTCACTGTCTTGCCGGACCTGGTCGGTCCCAGCACGTACGCGTGCATCTCCAACGACAGCCAGACACCGACGTGATGGCATTCGCCCACGTACATGGCCGCCTGCCAGGGCCTCGGCCACACCGGGTCGCCGCCCATGCGACGCTCCCGCATGGCCGCGGCCAGCATGGCCGGCAGCACGCTCGGCACCATCGTGCGCATCACCTCGCGCACCCCGCACGCGGCCGCGACCTGACGACGCGTGGCCATGCCCGGAGCCGACGACAGACGATCCACGAGCCGTTCCCCGGAATCACGGTACGCGTCCCAGAACGCCCACAGCACGGCGCACACGGCCAACGCGGCCATCCAGAAGGGCATGGACAGCAGCCCGCCGGCCACCGGATCGCCGCCCGCCGCCGCGAACAGCAGCAGCGTGAACGCCATCGCCACGAGCAGAACGCCCACGGCCAGACGACGCACCAGCACCGACCCCTCACGCGACAGGGCGGCCAGAAGCCCCGTATGCTCCGCCAGCCACACGCCCGCACGCGAGTCCTCGAACCCACGCCACACGGCCATGACCCGACGGCGCGAATCGACACGCGACCCCTCCACGCCCCGGCCGGCATCGCCCTCCAGATCGGGCGCCAGCTCCTCATACCAGGGACGATCCCCGGACACATCCGCCATCAGCGGCCTCCTCACCAACGAATACGGAAAACGGATACAACAAAAACGATGCGGTTCAGGCCGCGGACCTCAGATCGCTCGTGTCGAACAGGGCCGACAGGGTCGGACCGGCCAGGGCGCGCACCATACGCGGATGCTCCGCGCCGACCCTCCACACCCCCAGCCCCTGCGGCAGCGTGGGAATCACCCGCCGCTCGTCCTCGCTCAGATCCGGGACCAGCCGGCTGAGCATGTCGATGTTCGACCCGCCCTGACGGAAGATGATCTTCGTCTGCATCTGGTTGAGGATCTCCTCGACACGGCCACGCAGCTCGCTGCCCTCGCCGAACACATGCGTCATGTCGTTCACGCCATGCACGATCAGCCAGGTCGCGCACCCCCAATGGCCGGCGGACCGCTGCCTGGTCTGCAACGAGTCCACCAGACGCGCGTTCGACAGCAGATCCCACGCCTCCTCGTCGACCACGATCCGCCGCCTCCCGTCACGCCCCTGCAGCAGACGGTCGATCCACGAGCTCACCGCCGCCGTGAACACGCGCTTGAGCTGCTCGTTGTTCAACGCCGGACTCGACGTGTCGAACACGATCATCGGGCTCGACGGATCCAACCGGATCGTGGACTCCCTGTCGAACATGCCCGACAGGGTGCCGCCACGCACCATCGGCGCATACACGCGCGCCGCCGCGGCCGCAGCCGCACGCGCCAACGCCGGCTCATGCTCGAAACCCGTCATCGACGGCGACTCCCCATCCACCCACGAACGGTCCGCGAGACGGTCCACCGCCGCCTCCAACGTCATCGGCCCCGTGCCGAACGACACCGCCACACGATCCACGACCACCTGCATGTCACGATCCAACGGGAACGGGCCGCCCTCCTCACGCAACGCCTCCGCCAGACTCATGAACGCCGCCTTGCGCCCGGAAAGCACCTCCTGACGCCACAGATCGTCCTCGCCGGCGGACGGACGGTCCGGCAACGCGAACGGGTTCAGATAATGGCCGCCGCCCGGCGAGACGACCTGGCCTCCCACATGATTGGCGACCCGGCCCCACTCGCCCTCGCGATCCGACTGGACGATCACATGACGGCCCGCCTCGATCTCACGCAACGCCATCACCTTCGCCGCGAACGACTTGCCGTTGCCGCGAAGACCGCAGATGAACACGTCCGGACTGGTCGTCATATGCGGGCCGTGAACGCCCGGCGCGTCATACGTCGCCCACGAATCGAACCGCCACAACTCACGCGACAGCACATCCACGCCGATGACCGGCCCGTCGATGCGAGGCGCCCCCGACCCCGCCACCAGCGTGGACAGGACCCCCGCACGCCCCGTGCTGGTCTGATGCCACGCCGTGACCGGCCGCACGCGGAAATCACGGGTCATCATGTCCACGGGGGAGGGCGAACCGAGGGGCAGACGCCCCTCCTCGTCCGCATCCACCATGCGCCGACGCCGTTTCGCATCCGCGGCCATCGCGCGCATCAGACCCGGGGCCACGCCCATCGCGTCCTCCACCGCATGCCGGTCGGCGCGACGGAACGCATGCGCGGGCATCGGCCCGGGCTCCACACCCGCCGTCAGACAACACTGCATCCACATCGCCTCGCGCAGCGTCAACCCCGTCGCCACCGGCACCAGCCCCAGACAGAACACGCCGCGACGCATGCCCTCGCCCAACCGGTGTTCTCCCTCCAACACCGGAGCATCCCCAGCCGAACCAGACATCACACCAACCTCCGACGATCAGGCCCACACACAAGACGAAAGCCCGCCGGACACGCCGACGGGCCGGAAGCGAAACGACGACGGACGGTCACACCGAGCCGCCCATGCCGCCCACCAGCACGCCGACCAACACCATCGCGGCCACGCACAACACGCACAGCAGCACATTGCCCCAGAACGCGCGACGACGCTGGCGACGGCTCATCGCCACCACCTCGTCACGGAAACGGCTCCCCACATACCGGGACGACGGACGGGCCCGCAGCATCCAGAACGCGCGATACGCGAACGACGCCGCGGCCACCACCAGCAGCAACACCAGAACCGACAGCATGACACACTCTCCCAATCAGCCCGCCGACACCGGAACCGGAAAACGGAAGACGCGACGGACGGGCAAGCGGCCACGCCTCCACGGACACCACCAGCGGGGCCGCCGATAACGGCCGGCGGCCACGGTGGCAGCCACGAGGACTCGGGCATGAACAGGAACGTGCCCGAGCCGGGAAACCCGGTTATCGTCGTAACCGGAACAGGGAAACGGTCCGGGAACCGGATCCGGGAAAACCGGCATGGGAACGACGAACGGAAGGAGCAAGGGCATGGAGCAGGAACATGGCACCGATGCCGCGGCGATATGCAAGGGAGTGCTGCTGCGCGTCGGGATGGCCGCCGCCATGTCGACGGCCGTGCTGGGATTCCTCTCCTACCACGTGCTGCCGCGCCTGAGGAAAACGGACTACCTGAGAATGGTCTCCGACGCGGACGCGCAAACCGCGCTGACCCTGGCACCGCTCGTCCTGCTGGCCATCTGCTGCCTATGCGTATACCCGCTGATCGGACACGGGAAAAGAAGCCGCGCGGATGCGGCGGCCGTGGCCTGCACCGTCGCCTCGTTCGTCCTCCTGGGAGCGGGAATGGTGAATATGGCAGTCGAGAAAACGGTGACCCCGCTGCTCGCGGTCTCCGTGTTCCTGTTCTGCCTCATGCTCGCCCACACGATGCTCGCCGGCATGAAGACGGCGCTCGAATGGGTCGGCCACGGCGACAAGGCGGACCCCGCACGACTCACGTTCATCTGGGGCGTGATCGTCTTCGCGGCGGGACTGATCGTTCACTAGAATCAGGAACGTGATCAGACAAATCCCCGTAGAAGAGAAAGCCACCATACTTGCATCCCTGGCCTACATCATCGCGCTGGCATTCTACAAGCACTGGCTGCATTCCCAGTACGATGTCATGAACGGATCTCTGATCGAACGGGCCTTCGCCACCGCCGGAAAACCCTGGTACTGGTTTTTCCTGCTGACCGGATTCGCGTTCATAATCCTGCTGGTCTGCATGGGAGTCCATCTGTTCAGAAAAGACATGGACAAGCCGGGAAACCTCGTCGGCGTGATACTGAACATCGTGCTGATCGTCATCCTCGTGACCGTCTTCTGGGACCCCATCTTCACCACATTCGTCGTGCTCGCGTTCGTGGCCGGCACAAGCGCCGCCGCGATGTCCTAATAAACTCAACAAAACACGTGAAAACGGATCATCACGGATATACGGTGGTTGAGACGGCAGGTGGAAGGAAGGGAAGCCGATCATGAATTCATATACGTCGAATCCGGATGAAGCCGAAAACAGCACAGGCAAGAGCATGAAGAAGAATATTCCGGGATTGGCATTGCTGCTGCTGGACCTGGCCGTGGCTCTGGTGGGTTTCTACATAGGAACGCATTTTTTCTGGAAAGATCAGAATGAAGAAAGCGTCATAGTCGCTGGAGCCATGTCGGCAGCATGGGCGACCTTTTCATGGGCGGTATTCGGTCCCATGCTCGGCCGTGATAGGTCAACGAAATTCGAAAAGGGCATCTTTCTCATGTCCATGCTGGCGTCCTGGGATGCGGGGGTGGCAATGGCCTGCGTCAACTACGGCGGAAAGGGAATGGCCTTTTCAGGGGCGGGAACGTCGCTGTGGCTGCTTTCCGTGGGCTTCGTCTACTGCTGGTATGTGGCCTGTGCCATCATCGTAAGAGATGTCATGCCGTCAAAGTTTCGTCTGAAGATTGTCCCAATACCCTTGTTGATCGGGATGGGGCTATCCGGTCTCCTTTACTACGTAGAAGGGCCTATCCATACATTTATCAGGCTGATGTGCGTGGTCATGTTCTGGCTGTTCGCGTTGTCCCTCGCATATTGCTGGCCCGATGGAAAAATCGGTTCCGGTCTTGCCGACTCCGCATCCCTGCTGGAATGGCGGTACGTGATTTCCTCGACCTTGTTTCTGAAGAACGAAATAACCGAATCGATCACATTCGACAACATCAAGGACTGGGATCCCCGCGTCAAACGATATCTTCCCGAATTCATCAGGAAAAACGACACCAAAGCCAAAGCAACGAATGCGGTGCTTGATTTAGGAGGAATCGTCCCCACTGCTGTGGCCGTATTTGGGTTCGGCCCATTGAAAGATATGAAGGGTGTAAATGGCGTCGTGTTATGGCTATGCACGTTTGTGCTGTCATTGGTGGCGGGACTGTTCGCAGCCTGGCGAAAGCGCTATTGGAACCGGCTCAGGAACTGCCAGCGAATCCTGTCAGAGAAAGCCGAGTCGACCGAAAACGTCGATAAGGTGGTACAGGCCGTTCCGTCCCATGTCATTCAGTAGTGGTCCTTCGCGGAGAGGATGCAGAGCCTGTCGTCGGCGACGGTATAGATGATACGGTTGGCTGAGTCGATGCGCCGCGACCATGCGCCGGACAGGCCCCATTTGAGGGGTTCGGGCTTGCCGATGCCCTCGAACGGGGTACGCTGCATATCCCGGATGAGCGTGTTGACGCGCTTGAGGGTCCTGCGGTCCTGAGCCTGCCAGTACAGGTAGTCGGCCCAGGCGTCATCGGTCCAGCAGAGCAGCATCACGCGCCCGCTTCGACAAGGTCATGGGCCATCGTCTGGCCCTGCCGTACCTGCGCCATGCCGCGCATCACCTTATCGCTCAGATACGGGTTCTGGTAGACGCGCAGCGTCTCCATGAGCGAATCGTAGTCGTCGGCGCTCATCACGACCACGTTGTCCTCCGGGTCCGCGTTGGTCACGAGAAGGGTGTCGGCGTCCTCGTTGACCCTGCGCATATAGGTCTTGAGATTCGCCCTGAAATTGCTGTAGGCCACGGCCTGTGTCATCACGCACCTCCTGTTTGTACAATAAATTGTACCATGACATCGTCGGAATACGGGCCGGAGTCGCGGCGCGCCCCGCGTCGGTCGTAGCGTTCCCGCCGGGCGTCAAACGGGTGCATGTCCCCGCCTTAATAGAACATTTGTTCGAATGCTGGTTCGGTTCTTGTTTTCGGGAAGGCGGTAGGTCATGGCTTGGAGATTCGTCACGCACGCATGCGGGCACCAGGAGCGGATCAACGTGGACGGCCCGTACGTGGTCGTCGAACAGCGGGTGAGGAACGCGGAACGGGTGTCATGCCCCGCCTGCATCGGCATCGCGTCCCGGCAGCGCAACAGGCTTGACGGGTTCTGCGAACTGTGGGGCTCGAAATCCCAGTGCGACCGGGCGGAGCCGATACGACGCCGCACCCTCAGCCAGGTCGACGTGCTCGCCCGCCACGCGCGCATCGAGGACCGTGACGCGTTCGCCGAACTGCGCAGGCAGGTGCTGCGGATGAACGACGCGGCATGGTGGATCGAACACAAAAACGACGCGGCCACCACGCTCGCCCAGGACATCGAGCTCTAGGATTGCGGAAGAGGAGACGGTCATGTACGAGGAGCATGAGGACGGGTCGTTCACGCTGCACATGTGCGAATGGTACGAGCAAGGCAGGAGGCTCGTGGGCGAATACGAGACGCTGGGCGACGGATCCGGGTTCGCCGTCACCGACGAGTGGTCTACCTGCAGCAAGGTCGTCGTCAACCATCCGTTGACACGTCCGGACGGCACCGTCATGCCCGGCATCAGCCGGCTGCGACGCTTCGACTGGAAGGTCGGGCCCGACGAGGGGCTGCACGCCGACGACTACGAGATCTGGGAGCGGGAACTGCGCGAACAAGCCGAACGCGACCGGTTCGACGGCGAGCTGCGATCCCTGGGAGCGTTGGGCGACGGGGAATCCATCTTCGGCCGACAGCCGGGCAACGGGCCGTCGTCTCCGGATGGCGATGATGGCGTGTCTGATTCATGAACGGACGAAAGGAAGTAGCATGATGACGGGATATGCCGGGCATCCGGCATGATTGGGGGATCAATGGATGGGCAGGGGCTGCGCATGTGCAGATTCACACGCGACGGGATCCCCGAACTGGGCGAATACCTGGAATCGGTGGACGGCACCGGCATCTGCAAGCTGACCGAGCTCGATGGCGGGGGAGAGGAGGTCGTCGTATGTCTGCCGGACGGGACCATGCCCGAGGGGATATCCGATCTGGAACTCGTCCGCGTCCCCACGCGCATCGAGGAAGGCGATGCGAAAACGGAAACCATGTCGGACGAGACGGCGGAACGGATGGCGAGGACCCGGTTCATCGTCGACGAATACACGATGGGCGTGCTCGACGAGCAGGAGGCCGGCGAGAGGCTCTTCCGCCACCTGTTCCCGCATTGGGGATGAGAAGGCCGGATAAAGAATTCCATGAACGCAAACCAATGGAAACAAGCCCTATTCAGCCACTCCGAGGGAGAAAATACAAGGACAAGCGCCGGCACAGAATATCCTCAGCAGTACAATGCGCGGCAGCGGAAAACGAATTGGCGGAATCGAGGCCATCAAAGTGGGCATGGACGAAACTGGCGTTAGCGGATTCTTCTGCTCGTTATCGTTCTGATTGGACAGTGTCGCCGACCGTATTATCAATGAGGACCGTCAGTCCGCTTTCGTTGAATTTGTCGTAGTTTTCAATATCGTAGTGCATTTGCAATTCCAGCCAGTATTCCGGTGACGTGCCCAACACGTAGGCGAGATGGTATGCGAGGCTTGTGGTGATGCGTCTTTTCCCGCGTATTATTCCACTGATGGTGGTTTGTGGCAGGTTCATGGCTTTCGCCAGACGGTACATGGTGATGTTGTTTGGTTGCAGGTATTGGTGTAGCAGCACGTCGCCTGGGAGTGGCGCATGTCCTACATCGTTCATAGCCAGACCCTTTCACGCAATTCACTGACTTTTTTCTGATAGTAACAAAAGAAGCTACCGTTTTGCTTCGGTATGTGGGAATACGGTTTTGCCCGCCTCTCCCCTGTTTCGGGTCGAAGGCGGGCAAAACACGTTTGGTGCGGTGAGAATCAGTCCTCGACTGCATGCCATCCATCGGCATGCTTGGCGGAACGTACACGCAGGAGCACGCAGCCGGCGCCGGCGATGGTCATGATCGCCGCCAGCGTGGCGATTGCGGTGGTGTCCGATCCGGTGGAGGCCAGACCATTGTTCGTCACACCTGCAGCCTGCTTCTTGGCCTGTTCGGCCTTCTGCTTCTTGGCTTCGGCATCCTGCTTGGCTTGGTCGGCCTTCTTCTGGGCTTCCTGCTGCTTCTTGGCTTCCTCCTCGGCCTGCTTCTTGGCTTCGGCTTCGGCCTGCTTGGCGGCGGCGAGCTCCTTGTCGGACGCCTGCTTGTCGGCGAGCTTGGCATCATAGTCGGCCTTGGCTTTCTCGTATGCCTTGTCGGCCTCATCCTTGGCCTTGTTCGCCTCGTCGAGCTTCGCCTGGGCGTCGGCCAGCTTCGCGTTCGCCTTCTTGAGGTTCTCCTCGGCGTTCTGCAGACGCTTGATGGTGTTCTGGGCGTCGTTGAGCTTGCCGGTGGCCGTGTTGAGGTCGTCCTTCGCCTTCGCGTATGCGGCCTTGGCGTCGGCGATGGCCTCGTCGGCGGCCTTGACCTGCTTGGCGGCGGCTTCAACCTTCGCGTCGGAAACGGTCTTGGCGTCGAGCGCGGCCTGCTTGGCCTTCTCGGCCTCGGCCTTGGCTGCCTTGGCGGCGGCCAGGTCGGTTGCGGCCTTCGTCTTGTCCGTGTTCGCCTGCTTGATCGCGGCTTCCGCATCCGTCTTGTTCTTGGCGGCGGTCTGGGTCAGCTTGTCGGCGGTATCGATCTTCGCCTGTGCGGCGGCGACTGCCGTGTTCGCCTTGTCCACTGCCGTCTGGGCTGCGGTCTGGGCGTCGGTGGCGGCGTCGGCTCCGGACCGGGCTTCCTTGGTGGCCTGCTGGGCGGCGGAATAAGCCGCGTTCTTATCGGCTTGATCCTTCCTGGCTTCCTCCAACGCCTTGGCCTTGTCCTCGTTCGCCTTCACGGCCTCGTCGTACGCCTTCTGCGCCTCGTCGGCGGCAGCCTGCAAATCCCTGGCCTTCTGCGCGGCCTGCTGGGCTTCCTCAGCGGCCTTCCGTGCGGACTGCTGGGCGGCGGCCAGCGCCTTGGCCGCATCGGAAGCGTCCTGTGCGGCCTGCTTGCTCTTGGACAATGCGGTCTGGTATGCGGCGTCGGCTCCGGTCAGGGAATCACGGTAGGCAGTCAAATCAGTCAGGTATGCGTCAACGTCCATGATGCGGCCCGCGTCGGAGCCGATTCCGTTAGCGTTTTCGGTGAACAGCTGACTATGGGTGTTCCCGCCGATACCCGTGATGTTGCCGTTCTGGCTGACGCCGAAACCGGTGAGGGTCAAATCGGGGTTGACCAGCGTGGTGTAATGGCCATAAGCGCAGGGTTTGACGGGCTTGCCGTCCGAGGCCTTGCAATCCAGGACACCGTCGGACATGTCCTTCTCATACATGGACTTCTCCGTGTCGTACCAGCCCTTAAAGGGATCAGTGTAACCCCAGGCGAGGTTTTCGCTGGCGGGGAATTGAAGTGGATGGTTCACGTTGTTGTTGGCATAATCCGCATCCGCCATGGCCTGTGCCATCAGGGTGTCACTGACCTTGAGGGGCTGCAGGCCTTCCTTCGCGCGAAGCTGATTGGCTTCCTGGATGAACTTCAGGGCCTCGATCATGTTGTCCAACGTGGTCGCATCACCCTTGGCACCATTATGAATGGCGTCAAGATACTCGGTGACGGTCGGATCGGTGAGAACCTTGACTGCCTGAGAGGCACCCTTGTCGCCGAAGTAGGCCACTGCGCCCTGAGACAGCTTGTCCTGAGCCTCGTCTGCCGCTTCCTTCTTGGCGTCGGCCTCGCTCTTGGCATCGGCGGCGGCCTGCTGCTTCGCCTCGGCGTTGGAAGAGGAGTCGGACACCGCCTTGTCGGCATCCTTCTGCGCCTGTTCCGCCTTCTGCTGGGCGGTGGCGGCGTCGGCTGCGGCCTTCTTCGCCGCTTCGAGCTTCGCGGCCAGGTCGGAAAGACCTCCATCATCCTTGGACAATTGCTCGACCTTGGCATCGGCCTTCCGCTTGGCTTCAAGCGCCTTGGCCTCGGCCTGCCTGGCCGCATCCAGCTTGGCCTGCGCGACGTTCACCGCCTCGTCGGCCTTCGTCTTGTCGCCGGTCGCCGAAGCCTGCTGCCTCCTGGCTTCCGTCAGCTCCTTCTCGGCGGCGGCCTTGTCGGCCGCGGCCTTCTTTGCGTCCGCGTCGGCCCGGCCGGCCTTCTTCTGCGCATCACTGATGGCGGTATCCGCCGCATCGGCCTTCTTCTGCGCGTCCGTGGCCTGCCTGTCGGCCGCATCAATATCGGTCTGGGCCTTGTCGGCGGCCTGCTGATGGGAGGCGGATTCGGCCGTGGCCTCATCCTTCGCGGTCTGTGCGATCCGCTTGTCGGCTTCTGCCTTCGACTGGTCATCGGATGCCTGCCGCATGGCCTTGCTGGCGTCATTGATGGCGTTGGACGCGTCGTTCGCGGCCTGCTGCGCGGCCGCGATCTTGTCGGCCGTGCCGGTCGCATCCTGTGCGGCCTGCTGTTGGGCCTTGTTGGCGTCGTCATAATTCTTCTGGGCCTGCTGCTGGCCGTTCGCGGCTGTCTGCTGCTGGGCGGCGGCGTCGTCGAGGTTCTGCTTGGCGGTGTCCAGTGCGGCTGCGGCGGCGTCGGCCTTGGCCTGTGCTTCGGTCACGCCGGTCGGGGATGCCTGTGCGATGGCCTGGTTGGCTTCGGTGGTGCTCTGCTGTGCCTGCTGGATGCTGTCTTGGGCCTGTGTGATTGCCTGATTGGTTTGGTCGCCGGTGGTTGTGGTTTCGTCGGCCATTGCGACTGCCGGAGCGGCAAGGGTTGCCATCACGGCGGTGGTTGCCACTGTGATCTTGGTGATGCCGTGTGTCATGGGGAGTTTCTTCTTTCTCGTGTATGTGTCTTCCTTTTCGGGTTTACCCCGATGTCGGGAGATTACGTGTTTTTGTTTCACAAACATATAGTAACACCTTTTTTTACTAACGCAAATTGTCACTATCATGTGTCTGTGGCAAACCTATATGATGACCCACGGCACGCCGACTGCGACAAAGCGAAAATCCGACAGCCAATATCCCCGTCACGGTGACGCCCGAAACAAAAGCCGCCTTTTTTACGTCCCCCGTGGCATCTCCGGGCAAGGGGGCCTGATCGGGCATGCTGTTGCGCTCCCCCGTGACAAGCAGTCGCAGCGTATTGCCCTGCCCCGTACAGGTGAGGAGCGTGACCTCGTCCTTCCCCTTATGGACACGCAACGATTTCGTGTCGGTAGGAGAGACGATGCGTTTGCTGGTGACTCGATAGGCGAGCGTGTTACCCATGACCTTGATATAGAACGGGTCGCCGTCTTCGAGTTCACCGAGCCGGGTGAACAGGGTCGCGCCTTTCAGATTCGAATGACCGGTGATTACGGCGCGCGTATTCTTGCCACCGATAGGCAGACTGGTGCCCGCCAGATGGCCGGCCGCATGTTCGAGCACATCTTGACCAGCTCCGTGGAGGATGGGCATGTCGACGCTGATCTTCGGAATCAGAATCTCACCCATGGCATCCAACCCATTCACGGACAGTTGACGCCGGTATTCGGCATCGCCCTCGAAATTGCCCTCGGTCTTCCCATCGAACACAGGTTCGCCTATCTGTGGCTGACCGCCTTCATAAAGACGCTGATTATATGCGATGGCAGATTGGATGACGCTTTGACGGGAGGATTCCGGAAACAGCGCGGCCGTCTGGCTGACGGATCGCGCCTGCTCGTCAACGGCGCGGTCGCCGAGCGTCTGCTGGATGCGGGGCATGGCGACAAGCACCATGCCCGCGATCAGGCAGATGACTGCGGCGACCGCGTAGATCCGGGAATGGCGGACGAGCCGGCGGGCGCGATTGTCGCGCGCCCGCTTGTCGCGGACCGCATCCGCGACGCTCTCCCACACGTCGGTTTCGGCCGCTGCCGTCACTTCGCGTGCTTTCCGCCGGTGATCGGCATGTGCTTACCGGTGCGCTTGGTTGCGGCCATGCGCATGCGTAGCATCGGCATCATCACGCCGAGCGCGATCAGCATGAGCGCGAATCCGGCGTACAGCCAGATGGTCGGCACCTGGGCCTGTCCGCCCGTGAACGGCAGGGTGGTCAGGCTCGGCTCCCACTGGGCGTACACGGTGGTGCTGCCTTCGGCGGGCAGTGTGACCTTGCCTTCGCCCGGCTGCAGGAAAGTGCTCCCTGCGGGCGGGTTCTTCTCCGTGCTCCATCCGACGAACCGGTAGCCGGGTCGGGTGATCTTCGGCTCCTTCGCGTCACCGGGGATGGTGACGGTGGAGAAGGCGTCGCCGGTCACGTCATCGACATGGCCGATGCCGCCGTTCGGGTTGAACTTCAGGCTGGCACCGTTGATTTTCCACTGCGCGTAGAGCACGGAGGTGTTCTTCGGCGTGGACTTGTCGTTGGCCGTCAGCACGTAGTCGGCTCCCGTGGCGTATGCCTTGCCCTTGCCGTCGGCCTGCGTGTTCCAGCCGGAGAATGTGTAACCAGGACGGTCGAACGGGTTCGTGATGGTCTTCACGGTCTGGTCGACAACACCGTCCACCGTCTTGGTTTCCGAGCCGACGGTTCCGATGTTGCTGTTGTACACCAGGTGTGCGGGGTCGGCCTTCCATTGGGCCCACACGGTGGTGGTTCTCGGTTCAAGCGTGTGTTTGTCGCCCGGTTGCAGGCTTGGGTCGCCGCGTTTGCTGGTGCTCCAGCCGGTGAACGTGTAGCCTGGACGGTCGAAGCTGTTCTGGCTGATGGTCACCGTGTCGCCGGTGTTGCCGGTGGTGTCGGGTGTGCTGCCTGTGGTGTTCGGCCAGTCGTTGCGGTACTGGATGGTTGCCGGGTTTGCCTTCCAGATGGCGTACAGGTCGTTGCCTGCTGGCTTCATCACGTACTGGCTGACGCCGTTCTTGCCTTCGCCGTATGCGGTGCCGGAACCGTCCTTGGCGGTGTCCCAACGAACGAACGTGTATCCGTCGCGGGTGAAACCATTGGCGTTTGTGGTCAGTTCGTCACCGGTCTTGCCGGATTGTGCCGCCGTGTTGCCTCCGGTTGCGCCGTTGCCGTGATAGGTGAGGGTTTGTGCGTTACCGGCCCAGCAGGCATATAGGGTGCTGGAACCACGCAACGTCCACTCGCTGTTAGGTTTCACTGCATTGCCCTTGCAGTCGGCCTGAGTGTTCCACGTGACGAACGTGTAGCCGTCGCGGGTGAATCCGTTGTCGCGCACGTTGATCTTCTCGTCGGTCTTGCCAGTCTGCGGGTCGGTCTTGCCGCCGGTCGCCCCGTTGCCGTCGTAGGTGAGGCTGGCCTGGCCGGGCGTCCACTGCGCGTACAGGGTGAGCGTGCCGTTCGCCGTCCACCTGGCTCCCGGCGCGTACCTGGCGCCGCTCCCGTCCGGGCTGGTGGCCCAGCCGGCGAACGTGTACCCGTCGATCGTCCAGCCGTTCTGGCCGATGGTCGGCGTGTCTCCGGTGTGGCCGTCCCAGTTGGGGGTGCCCTGGCCTCCCGTGGTCTTGCCCGCGGGCGGGTTCGGATTGTAGCGGATGTGGGCCTCGTTGGCCGACCATTGGGCGACCATGGTGACGATCCCGTTCGGCTGCGTGGTCAGGTTCGTGACCCACTGGCCGTCGCCGTACGCCTGCTGGTTGTCGGCGCGCTTCCACCCGGTGAACGTGTACCCGTCGCGGACGAACCCGTTCCGGTGCAGGTTCTGGCCGATGTTGTATTGGAACGCCTGGTCCGGGGTGTTGCCGCCGGTCGCCCCGTTGCCGGCGAATCTGACTGTGTACCCGTTGCCTACCCAGTGCGCGTACACGGTCACGTTGTTGGTGAGCGGCGTGTTGAAATCGTATTTGTTTCCGCCGTTCGGGGCCGTGTACCAGCCGTCGAACCGGTAGCCGGGAATCTTGCCCGTGTCGCCAGCCGCCCAACCGGATTTGTCGGCGGCGGCCGTGTTGTAGGGCACGGTCTGCGATGCGGGCGTGCCGGGCGCGTTGCTGCCGGCGGGCGCGTTCACGTTGTACGACAGGGTGGGGTTGATGGCCCACAATGCGTATACGGTCTTCGCCCTGGCGGGCATGACGATCTCCGTCCTGACGTTCGCGTTCAGCGTGTTCCGGTCCATGGTGTCGCCGACGGGCACGTCCCTGTCGTTGGCGTCCGTGTTCGCGCTCCAACCGTAGAACGTGCGGTTGGTCTTGCCGATCTGGCTGGAATCCCAGCAGTCGGAGTCGACCTTCGCGGTCGCCAATGTGATCCTGGTGCCGGCCGGATAATAGACCTGGCAGCCGGATACGGCGCCCGTCGTGGCGATGGTCTCCACGCGCACGGAACCGTCGGATCGGGTGATCGTCCGCTGGCTGGTCCCGTCATCCTGTCTGGCGATCGTGTCGGTCGGCATCCTGCGGTCGTCCGCGATGGTTCCGGATTCCGGTTCGGCGCTCTTGTCGGCCGCAAGCCTGACCGTGCCATCCGTCCCGGATGCGGCGGTTTCGGTCCTGCCCGTCTCGGTGCGCGAGGGCACTTGGCCGGTTCCGCCGTTCGCCTTGTAGGTGAGGACCTGGGTGCGGGTGACGGGCATGCCGAACGTCATGCGCACGCCGTCCGCACGTCCCGCCGGGTTCCGCAGATCGTACGAGTAGGTGAACGTGGGGCCGGTCCATGTGGCGGCCAGACGGTGTCTGACCTGCTGTGCGCCGTTCAGGTTCGACTCGTCGCCCGCATCATGCTTGATGCCCGCGTACCCGTTGGTCCCGTAGGGGGCGAGCTCCGCGTCCCGGGTCTTGTAGGCGCCGTCGAACCCGGAGAGCAGCTGCACGCCCTCGAATATCAGGTCGGGCTGCGCGTCGAAGCCGTCGAGGTCGTTGAAGCCGGTGACGCCGCGGAACGTGTCGGGCACGGGGGTGCCGTCCGCGTACGTGAAGCTCACGGTCCACTGGCAACCGACGCGTTTCGACGTGTCGATGCCGCCCAGCGCCTTGCGCACGTTGGCGGGCACCCTGGAGTCGTCATGGACGACGTTGATCCAGAAACGGCCGTCTCCGACGGTTTCGCCGGTCTTGTCGAAGTCGACGAGTTGACCGATGTTGCCGCCGTTCCACTGTTTCAGCGCGATGGTCGCGCTGATCCGGTGTTCCGTGCCGTTCGGGTCGGTCCATGCGCCCACGTCCGGCAGGGTGGCCTTCGCGCCGAGCCGGGTCGGCCAATGGATGTTGCCGCCCGCCTCGTCCCTGGTGGTGACCCAGTTCGCGTCGAACCGGGCGTCGGAGAGCCTGGTGTTCGTGGTGTCGAACGTGAAGTTCCGGTAGTCGGCGGGCACGTCCGTGTCCTCCAGGGCATGGGATGGGACGGACGTCCTGGTCGCGGCGAGTCGGACCGTGCCGTTCGAGGATGCGCTGATCTTGCTGGCGTTCGTCTTGGCCCCGCCGTTCGAGTCGTAGCCGAGCCTGTAGGCCTTGGTGAAGCTCAGATCGTCGAGGATGTTGCCGTTGACGTTGTTGCTGGAGCTTACCGACTTGAAGGTGAAGCGGGTGACCGTCCCGGTGGCGATGTACGTGCCGGTGTAGGTCTCCCACTGCCCGTCATGGTTACGGCTGGAATGGTTCGACTCATGGTTCGACTCGGCGTCGTTGCTCACCTTCGTGGAGATGACCTTGCCGACGTCGCCCGGCTGGTCGCCGTTGCCGTTGACGGTGGTTCGCCTCGCGTCCTGGGCGGATTCCTTGCCGGGTTCGCCGATCATGACGCTCATCCCGTCGAGGTGGTTCCTGTCGAGGCTGGCGTGCTTCAACGTCCAGCGGTAGGACACGCCCGGGATGGTGGCGATGTCCTGGTAGATGGCGGTGCCCGCCTGTCCCGCGACGAGTTCCGCGTACTGGTTGCCGGTCTTGGAGTCCTTCTGCAGTTCGACTCCCTGTGCGATCTGCTGCCAGTCGGTTCCCTTGGTCTGGGTCGACTTCCATGCGAATTTGGAGGCGTCCCATCCCGGGATTGGCGCCCAGGGGTCCTTATCGATGCCGATGTGCCGCGCGTATCTGCCGTTGATCGGGTCGACGACGGTCCAGTCGTCCCACGGGTATTTGGTGGAGACACCGGCGATCAGGCCGGCCGGATAGTCGAACGAGCCGTTGACCAGTTCGGTCGGCAGACTGTCGGTCTTGCCGGCGATGGTCTTCACCTTGCCATCGGTGGAGGCCTTGATCTGCGACGTGCTCTTCTTGGCCCCGCCGTTCGCGTCGTAGCTGAGCTTGTAGGCGAGGCGGAAGCTCAGGTCGTCGATGATGCTGTCATTGGCGGAGGCAGTAAGAGTACCGTCCTTGGCGACGCCCCTGTAGGCGATCATCGTGCGGGATTGTCCGGCTGGGATAATGACCGTGCCCTCGTAGGATTCCCAGTCGTCGGAATGGTCCCACGGTTCGTGGCTGCCTTCCGTGGCGTCCATGGAATCGGAGTGCGTGTAGGCGACGGTTCCCACATCGCCGGTCTTGTCCCCGTACTTCTGGCCGGTCTTGGAGACCGTGGTGCGGGTCAGTTTGACTGGGGTGAGATGATCCTTGTCGGGGCCGGTGAGCAGGGTCACGCCGCCCGCGTTGCCTTTGGAGCGGCCGGAGTGGCGGATGCTGAACGTGTAGCTGGCGCCGGGCGTCGTGTTCACGGTCTGGGCGACGGTACGGCCCGCATGCACGTCGGCGGCCGTGTTCCCGTCCCTCTCGCGATGCAGTTCGAAGTTCTGGTTGCCGCCGGTGGCATCGAGATCCTGCCAGGCGAACGTGGCGGCGGTCAGGCCGCCGGCCTTCACGCCCGTCTGTCCGGCCATGGCCTGCGCGTAGGAGCGGATCATGCCCTTATTGGGCGTCACATACACCCAGGGCAGGCCCTGCCCCTCCTTGGCGATCGTCCACTTCGGGGTGTCGAACCCGCCGTTCACGGCCAGCTCGTCGCCCGCGGACCTGGAGGCGATGGTCTCCACCTTGGCGTCCGGAGCCTTGAACGCGGCCGGCTGCGTGGAATCCGCCTTCGAACTGGAGGGCACCTTGCCCTTGTCGTTCTTCTTCAGATCATGCACCGTCAGGCCGGAAGCGGTTTTGTCAGCCGCGAGTCCGACACTGCCCGTGGTCTTGGACTTGGCGGGCTGGACGGTGTTCTCCTTGCCGTATTGACTGGAGGGCACGCTGCCGGTCGCGTCCGAAGAATTCTTGTCGTAAGAGAGCTTGTACGCCTTGTCGAAGCTTAGGTCGTCGACGCAGTTGCCTTCGGCGGTGAAGTCGAGGCCCTGGCCGTTGGAGTCCCTGACGCTCCTGAACGTGAAGCGGGTCGTGGTCGAGGTGGCGAGGTAGTCGCCGGTATAGGTCTCCCACTTGCCGTCCTGCGCGGTGCCGTGCGTGGTGATCGTGGTGCCGACGCTGCCGGTCTTGTCCGACCCGTTGGATGTGGTGCGGGTCGCCTGCTGTGCGACGGTCTTGCCGGGTTCGCCGATCATGACCTGCATGCTGTCGTCCTGGCCCGCGTTGCGGGACGCGTGCTTGAGGCTCCACCTGTACACGACGCCGGGCGTGGTGGCGATGTCCTGGTAGATGTACTTGCCCCGCTTGGCTGCGGCGATCTCGCCCCACACGTTGCCCGCGTTGGTCGGATACGGGGTGTGGTTGCGGCGCTGCACCTCGACGGTGTCGACGCCGGCGGTGGCGTCGTTGGATCTCCAGCCGAACTTGCCGGAATCCCAGTTGTCGAGCTTGCTGTGCAGCGGGTTGCCGATGACGCCGGTCTTCGCGCTGATCATGGCGAGGTAGGTTGTGTCGCCGTAGACCCTCTGGTTCTCGTTGATGATCTCGTTGCCGCGATAATCGAACGTGCCGTTCACCAGATGGTCCGGCAGATTCGACGTATTATCCGCCACCGTCTTCACGTTTCCGGTAGTCTTCGATTCGGCGGGCTGCACGGTGTTCTCCTTGCCACGCTGATTCGACGGGACCTTGCCGGTCGCGTCGGATGCGTTCTTGTCATAGGTCAACTTGTAGGAACGGGAGAATTCGATGTCGTCCACGAGATTGCCGACGTTGTTGCCGGGCAGGGTCTCATCATCTTTGAACCCTTCGAGGCTCTTGAACATGAATACCGTGTTCTTCTGTCCTTCGGGCACCTGGTAATAGCCTTCGTACGTCTCCCACTGGCTGCCATGGTCTCGGGGATCGGTGTTGGATACCTTTGTGGTGATGGTCGTGGACTTCCCGCCCACCTTGTCGCCATGGCCGTTAGAGGTGACGCGGGTCATCTCCACAGGCGTCGCGTGGGCCGTGTCGGAGCCCACGAGGACCTGCATCTTGTCGGCATGGGAGGATTGGCGGCTGGCGTGCTTCAACCGGATCTTGTACAGTACTCCGCCGTTGCCGGTGGACACGTTCTGGTAGATGCTGGTGTTGTCCTGTTGGGCGACGATCTCCGCATACGTGTTCTTGGTGTTGCGATCCTGCTGCAATTCGACCCTTGAACCGTTCTCGGTACTGGACCATGCGAACCTGGAAGAGTCGAAACCGGGGATCTGCCCGATCTTTCCGTACTTGGAAAGATCGGTGACGGACATGTTGTCCCAAAGCGTGCCGTCATCCGATTTGAGGAACGTGCGCAGATCGGCATAGGTTCCCTGCTCGTTCTCCTGAATGTCGGAGAACGAGGGGTAGGAGAAATCGCCATTAGCGAGGGAACCGTACCGGACGTTCTCGTCCGCGACTGTCTTCACGGTTCCCGTGGTCCTGGCCTTGGTCTGCCTGACGGTGTCGGCGGTCTCGTCGGACGGGACCTTGCCGGTCGCATCCGACGCGTTCTTGTCGTAGGACAGCTTGTAGGCGCGGGCGAATGTCACATCATCCAGAAGATTGCCCTTGGTGGGGTCGAGATAGTTGACGGCCTTGAAACCGAACCGGGTAGTGGTCTGCCCGTCCGGGATGACGTAGTAGCCCTCATAGGTCTCCCACTGGTCGGAATGATGCCAGCGGTTCTCGTTCGTGACCCTCGTGCCGATGGTCTTGGACTTCTCGCCGACCTTGTCGCCGGCCTTGCCGTTCGCGGCCACTCGGGTCATCTCGATGGGTGTGCCGTTGATGACGACCTGCATCTGGTCGACGTTGTCCTTGCACAGGCTGGTGTGCTTCAACCGGATCTTGTACAGTGTGCCGGGGATGGTGGCGAGGTCCTGGTAGATGGTGCGTCCGGGTTCGGAGGCGACCATTTCCGCGTAGGTGTTGCCGTCCATGCTGTCCTGTTGGAGTTCGACCGCTTCCGCGCGGTCCTTCAATCCGCCTTGGTCGTGGCCGCCTTTCTGGTCGGTCTTCCATGCAAATTTGGACTGGTCGAAACCGGGCCAGTCCACCCAGGAGGCGAGATCGGCGTCGGAGTGTTGCGCGTTCCTCATGTACTGGCCGTTGTTCGGGTCGACGCTCGTGTATGCGTTCGTCATGTAGCTTGGCGCGTCAACGGTCTTCCATCCGCCGTCGGGCAGGTATTCGAAATCACCATTGACCAGATGGCCCGGCAGGCTTGCGTTCGTGTCCGCGACGTTCTTCACGCCGCCCGTGGCACTGGTTTTGGCGGGTTTGACGGTGGCGGTGTCGTTCGGGGTCTGGCCGGTCGCCTCGTCGGAGTTCCTGTCGTAGTCGAGTTTGTACGCCTGGGTGAACACGATGTTGTCGAGCAGGTTGCCGCTGGTCGTGTTCACGCCGGATACCTGCCTGAACGTGAACCGGGTGACGGACTGGCCTGCGGGGATCGTGTAGTAGCCGACGTAGTGGCTGAAGTCGTCCTTGCTGGACTGGTTGCCGAACGGGTTGGTCGAGTGCGTGGCGATGGTGGTGGACTTCTCGCCGATCTTGTCGCCGTACTTGTTCGAGCTGGTGCGGGTCATTTCGACGGGCCGCTCGTGGCCGGGCGCGCCTACCATGACCTGCATCTGGTCAAGGTGGATGCTGTAGCGGCTCGCGTGGTCGAGCTCGATCCTGTAGAGCGTGCCGGGCGTGGTGGCGATGTCCTGGTAGATCGCGGTGCCTTTCTGGCTTGCGCACAGTTCGCCCATCTGGGTGGTTTCGCCGGTGGCCTTCTGGAGTTCGACGGCGTTCGCGCGCTGTTCGGACATGGCGCCCTGTGTCTGGGTGCTGGACCAGCCGAATCTGGTCGTGTCCAGTCCGCCGGGGATGTCGGACCATTTGGCGAGGTCGCCTCCCTGTCCGTTGCTGATCCACTGGCTGCGGTTGCGGTCGATGCCGGTGAAGTAGTGTTGCAGGCTCTTCATGCTCGGGTATTCGAAGTCGCCGTTGACGAGCTCCCTTGGATACGTCGTGGCGGCCGATGCCGTCAGGCTCGTGATGGTCTTGCCGATATCGGGCATGCGGATCTCGTCCGCGTTCGCGGTGCCCGCCGTCAGGAGCCCGCCGCCCAGGAGGGTGCCCGCGGACAACAGTCCCGCGACCGCCCGTTTCAACCATGCGTGCATGTGTGTTTTTCCTTCCCCGCCCCTTGACTGTCCGTGACGGATGGACCAGGACCCGCACGAACCCCTCGTGGCGGGCCGGATAAAAAAGAATCATTCGGTGATGAGAGGCCGATAGGGGACGCGACCCCGCCCCCTATCGGCGGAACCCCGGCCTGGAGGGCCGGGACATGTGTCAGGCGGCCGGATTGCCGCCGTCATGCGTGAGCATCAGCGCGTCGCGGCGGTTGCGCGCGCCGCGCACGGCCATCATGCCGCCGATCGCGAACAGGGGCATGGCGCAGGCCAGCCAGAACGCGAACGCGAGCACGCCGCCCGTCTGCGGCAGTTGGGTCAGATTCGCGACGTTCTTGACCTGCACCGTGTTGTTGTCCAGCCTGCTGGTCAGGTTCGGCACGGTGCCCGTCCCCCTGTACTGGATGCTCGTGCCCGCGTCGTCGATGGTGACGGTGAACGTCGGTTTCGCGTAGCTGGCGTAGCCTGCCGGCTCCCGGGTCTCGGTGACCGTGTACGTGCCGTAGCCGAGCCCCTTGAACGCGATCAGGCCCCTCTGCCTCGCGTCGTCCCTGTTGTCGACCGTCCCGTCATGGTTTGAGTCGCCGGTGATGAACACGCTGGCGGAACCCTGGTCGGCCGCATCCGACCATTTGCCGGTGTTCCAGTCGAGATTCATCCACTTGCCGTTGCGCTGGATCTGGAACCGGGCGCCGTCGAGCAGCGTGTTCACGTTGCCCGCGTCCACCTTCCGCAGGGTGAAGTCGTAGGCCTTGATGTCGACCTTGTCCTGGTCGGTGATCGTGGTGAACCGGATGCCGTCGGTGAACGTGCCGTACGTGTGGACGGTGTTGTTCGCCGGGTCGGTGATGCTCGCCTTGTCGACGGTCATCCTGTAGGTGATGACGATCGTCCTGTTGGAGTATTTGTCGAGGATGTTCCTGCCGTCGATGCCCCAGCCGCCGGCCGGGATCGCGAGATCCGGGTCTGCGGGCCGGTTGTCGGCGGTCTTCAGGGCCGGGTCGCCGGGGATGCTTTTCGCGTTGTTCTGCGTGGTCCCGTCGTAGACGATCGCGTCGGCCGTGATGTCGGTCTGCGGCGCGTTCTTCAACCGGACGCTCAGCGAGCCCTTCACGTACGTCTGGCCCTTCGGCTGGTCGACGAGTTTGAACTTGACCGCGCCGGCGGCCTGCTTGTTCGGCACGGTCACCTCGACCGTGTTGGTGACGGTGTCGCCGACGGTCACGCCGACCGGATTGGTGGCGGTGCCGTCCTTGCCTACCGTGGTGCCGTCGCGCGACACCTGGACCTTCTTGTCGACCCTCACGCTTTTCGCCTTGACGACCGCGACGCCCAGGGTCCGCCACTGCGGGTCCTTCGCGTCGTTCTTCATGATGTTCGCGTTGCCGGATTTCGTGCCGACCATGATCGGGTTGCCCGCGCTGTCCGTGATGTAGTAGAGGCCTTCGGCGGGCACGTTGATCGTCAGCGTGGACTGGGTGGTCGTCAGGTTCGCGCCGCCCTGGATGGCGGCCGGCTTCCGAGTGGACTGGCCCAGGGCCTTGCTGATGTTGCGCAGCTGCCTGGTCTGGGAGTCCATCTTGATGTTGGCGATGTTGCCCGCGTCATCGTAGCCGTACACCTTGGCGATGTCGTCGGCCGTGCTTGGATCGTAAGCGTTGGCGATGCCGATCGCGTCGGCCGCCCACGCGTTGGATGCCGTGTCGCCGCGCACGCCGAGGCTGCTGATCTGCGTGCCGTTCAGGATCTGGTCCGTGTACGTGCCGATCCGGTACACGTCGAACGTGTGGCCGGCCAGGCTTGCTCCGTCTGCGCCTTGCAGTGTGATGGTCGTGCCGGCCGTCGTGCTCGCGGCCGCGGCGTCCGTGGCCGGCGCGGCCAGCGCCGCCGCGGGCAGCATGGCGGCCGGTCCGGCCGCCAGGGCGACGCCCAACGCGATCGCGACGAACCGGTTCCGGCGGTCCGTGCCGGCGCCGATGCGGATGATGTTCCTCATATCGTGTCCTTCTCCTATGGGCGCGGCCGCATGCCGCGCCCGCCCCCTCCCCGACAGGGAGGGGAGTGATCGATGTCGTTGCATGGATGAGGGGCCGGCGTCCCGGTCGGGATGCCGGCCCCGGGAAGGGGCCCTTCCACGCGGCGACGCGCATGGGACGGGCCCCGTCGGGTCAGGCGGCGTGGCGCGGCATGAGGGCCGCGTCCTTGTCGTCATGCGCCGACTTGCGGCGGCGGACCATCACGACGGCGGCGCCGATGCCGGCCATGAGCAGCGCGCCCACGCCGACGGGCAGGATCGCGGAACCGGTCTCGCCCAGCAGCGACCGGCGGCCGTTCCAGTCGTCGGTGTTGGACTCGACGGGCGTGTCCTCGCACAGCGTGCGATCGCCGACGGTCACCTGCCTGGGACCGTCGCCGGCCTCGCCGCCTGTGGACGGCTTGCCGGAGGCGTCGCCGAACGGGTCCTTGTCCACCACGGGGCATTCGACCAACGGGGTGCCGGTGACCTTGGCGCGGTCGGTGTGCCTGTCCTTGGTGAATCCGGTGAGCGTGCCGGTCACCTCGACGCTCTGGCCGGGCTTGAGGACCAGCGTGGACCAGTTGTCCGGGTACTTGAGGTCCTTCACCTCGCCGTCGCCGACGATGGTGTGGTCCTCGAGCTTCAGGTCGCTGGCCTTGAACCAGGCGCCGTGCCCGTCCTCGTCCTTGCTTGTATTGGTGATCGTGAACACGATCACGTCGCCGTCCTTCGCGCCGTCGAGCGCGTCCTTGGAGTCGTCGCGGTCGCCCTTCGGCCAGCCGCTCCTCCTGTCCCACTTCTCGAGCTTGATGCCCGGGGTCAGGTCAGGGGTGCGGGTCCACACGATGTTGCTGGTCAGGTCCTTGCCGTTCACGTGCTCGGTGAACACGTTCTCGTGGCGGTCGGTGACCTTCACTCGCGTGGCCTGGACGTAGGCGCGCCAGCCCTGCTCGTGCGCGTCGTCCGCGGACACGAGGTCCAGGTACGCCTGGGTGGCCTGGATGTCCACGAGGCCGGTGGAGGGGTCGATGTTCGCGGTGAACATGTCGCCGCCGAGCCTCGAGCTGTCGAAGCCGCTGCCGGCGATCCTCTCGCCCTTCTTGGCGATGGCCTCGCCGCCCCGGTACAGGTCGCGGGCCGCGTACACGGCCCACTGGCCGGTCGCCTTGTCATACGCCGGGTCGAGCTGGTCGGTGATGCCCCAGTTCGCGATCTTCTGGTAGGCGCGGTCCGCGGGCAGGATCGAGCTGTCGAGCTGGTAGAGGAACGTGGAGTCCAGGTAGACGCTCCTGCCGTCGACGCTGTCGCCGCCGACCTTCACGGTCACGTCCTTCTTCGGGTTGATCTCCTTCAACGGGTTGGAGACGGTGTTGGTCTTGTCACGCTTGTCGTTGGTGACCTGCGTGGCGGTGTTCTCCACCGTGTGGCCGTCCTTGACCTTGGTGACGG
>CAJMMN010000008.1 GCA_905214525.1 uncultured bacterium | reverse complement strand
CATTTTTTGCGGGAAAAACGGTATATGAAAAATCTTTACCAACCACTCCAACCGCTGCTATCTGGGCGATATGTCAGTTTGGCGATGTGCCGAAGAAAAAACGTTTTACCAATGTTGAGCATCACACGGTCTGCACCGTTGCGTGCGGACCATATTTCCAAACCGATTGTTTTGGCTAGACGCGTCTCTTTGGGGTACCATAGCTCCACTATCAACTGCCGCTCAGCACGGCAGCCTTGATGAGCCCTTGCCCTTCTCCTGGGAATTATGATCGGGCATCAATCTGCTGAGTGGCCCGAATCCCAGGAGGGGACTCTATATGCAAAAGGAATACCTGTCCGCCGCGGCGGAGGTGCTCAGCGACCAAGGTGTCGATGAGAACCTCGGCCTGAGCAACGACGAGGCGTCTTCGCGCCTCGCCAAGACAGGCCCTAACAAGCTCGAGGAAGCCGAGAAGACGCCGCTGTGGAAGCGTTTCTTTGAGCAGATGGCCGACCCCA
This sequence comes from uncultured bacterium, assembly GCA_905214525.1. Taxonomy (GTDB): domain Bacteria; phylum Actinomycetota; class Coriobacteriia; order Coriobacteriales; family Coriobacteriaceae; genus Collinsella. Next base: position 69,395 of record CAJMMN010000008.1, on the reverse strand, counting down.
TGGTCATCATGCTGATCGTTGCCGCCGTCATCAGTGCGCTCACGGGCATGGTCAAGGGCGAGCCCGACTTTGCCGATGTTGCCATCATCATGTTCGTCGTTATCGTCAACTCGGTGCTGGGCGTGGTCCAGGAAGCCAAGAGCGAGGAGGCCCTCGAGGCCCTGCAGGAGATGAGTGCGGCGCAGTCCAAGGTGCTGCGCGACGGCAAGCTCGTGCACCTGCCGAGCGCCGAGCTCGTGCCCGGCGACGTGATCATGCTCGAGGCGGGCGACTCCGTCCCGGCCGACTGCCGCGTGCTCGAGAGCGCCACGATGAAGATCGAAGAGGCCGCGCTCACCGGCGAGTCCGTGCCCGTAGAGAAGCACGCCAACGTGATCGAGCTCGCTGCGGGCACCGATGACGTGCCGCTCGGCGACCGTAAGAACATGTGCTATATGGGCTCCACCGTCGTGTACGGCCGTGGTCGCGCCGTCGTGGTCGGCACCGGCATGAACACCGAGATGGGCAAGATCGCCGGCGCCCTGGCCGAGGCCAAGGAAGAGCTCACGCCGTTGCAAGTGAAGCTCGCCGAGCTCAGCCGCATCCTTACCATTATGGTTATCGTCATCTGCGTCGTCATCTTTGGCGTTGATATCATCCGCCACGGCGTGGGCAACGTTCTTACCGACCCGACCGCCCTGCTCGATACCTTTATGGTCGCCGTCTCGCTCGCCGTCGCTGCCATCCCCGAGGGCCTGGTCGCCGTCGTGACCATCGTGCTATCGCTTGGCGTGACCAAGATGGCTAAGCGCCAGGCAATCATCCGCAAGCTCTCTGCCGTCGAGACTCTCGGCTGCACGCAGACCATCTGCTCCGACAAGACCGGTACCCTTACCCAAAACAAGATGACCGTCGTCAAGCACGAGCTCGCTGCGCCTAAGGAGAAGTTCCTGGCCGGTATGGCCCTTTGCTCCGATGCCCAGTGGGACGAGGAGCTGGGCGAGGCCGTGGGTGAGCCGACTGAGTGCGCGCTTGTCAACGACGCCGGCAAGGCGGGCCTCACTGGCCTGACTGCCGAGCATCCGCGCGTGGGCGAGGCCCCGTTTGACTCGGGCCGCAAGATGATGTCCGTGGTCGTCGAGACCCTTGACGGCGAGTATGAGCAGTACACCAAGGGCGCGCCCGACGTGGTGATCGGCCTGTGCACCCATATCTACGAGGGCGATAAGGTCGTCCCCCTGACCGAGGAGCGTCGTGCCGAGCTCGTGGCCGCCAACAAGGCCATGGCCGACGAGGCCCTGCGCGTGCTGGCGCTGGCAAGCCGCACCTACACCGAGGTCCCGAGCGACTGCAGCCCCGCTGCGCTCGAGCACGACCTGGTCTTCTGCGGCCTGTCCGGCATGATTGACCCGGTTCGTCCCGAGGTCGCCGAAGCCATCCGCGAGGCCCACGACGCTGGCATTCGCACCGTCATGATCACGGGCGACCACATCGACACCGCCGTGGCCATCGCCAAGCAGCTGGGCATCGTCACTGATCGCAGCCATGCCATCACCGGTGCCGACCTCGATCGCATGAGCGACGAGGAACTCGACGCGCACATCGAGGACTACGGCGTGTACGCCCGCGTCCAGCCCGAGCACAAGACACGCATCGTCGAGGCTTGGAAGTCGCGCGACCAGATCGTGGCCATGACGGGCGATGGCGTCAACGACGCCCCGTCCATCAAGCGCGCCGACATTGGCGTTGGTATGGGCATCACCGGTACCGACGTCACCAAGAACGTCGCCGACATGGTACTTGCCGATGACAACTTCGCTACCATCATCGGCGCCTGCGAAGAAGGTCGTCGCATCTACGACAACATCCGCAAGGTCATCCAGTTCCTGCTTTCGGCTAACCTTGCCGAGGTCTTCTCGGTGTTTATCGCCACGCTCATCGGCTTTACCATCTTCCAGCCGGTGCAGCTGCTGTGGGTGAACCTGGTCACCGACTGCTTCCCCGCGCTCGCGTTGGGCATGGAGGACGCCGAGGGCGACATCATGAAGCGCAAGCCGCGCAACGCCAAGGACGGTGTCTTTGCCGGACATATGGGCCTGGACTGTGTGGTCCAGGGCCTTATCATCACCGTGCTGGTGCTGGCGAGCTTCTTTGTGGGCGTGTACTTTGACATGGGCTACATCCACATCGCCGATATGATCGCCGGCAATGCCGACGAGGAAGGCGTGATGATGGCGTTCATCACGCTCAACATGGTTGAGATTTTCCACTGCTTCAATATGCGCAGCCGTCGTGCGTCGCTGTTCACCATGAAAAAGCAGAACAAGTGGCTGTGGGCTTCCGCCGCGCTGGCACTGGTGCTGACGGTGATCGTAACCGTGCAGCCGACGCTTGCCGAGATGTTCTTTGGCCCCGTGACGCTTGAGCTCAAGGGCGTTGTCGCTGCCCTGGGCCTGGCCTTCCTGATCATCCCGCTGATGGAGATCTACAAGGCGATCATGCGCGCGGTCGAGAAGGAGTAAGTTAACCTGTCCGGGCCCGCCCCTGCGTGTTTTCTTCTTCGCTGGTCCTCGCGCTTCGCGCTGCGGGATCGCTCAGAAGAAAACACTCCCAGGGTGGGCCCTACGGTATCCTTACTGGCTTTTCTCCCGCGCGGATGAAAAAGGGCTGAGGGAAAGAAGGTGAGCGGCCGAGCAATTGCTCGGCCGCTCGTTTTGAATAAAGGATGTGCCCTTTGGAAACCCCTCTCGGCGGGCGGGCCCTGCGGTGACGTTGCTGGCTTTTCTCCCGCGCGGATGATAAAGGGCTGAGGGAAAGTGTGTGAGTCGGTCGAGCGTTTGCTCGACCGGCTCTTTTTTGTGGGTAAAATACCTGCTCAGTTGTGATTTGTGGTGCTGGGAGGCGCTTGTGGGCAAGGCTAAGGCTAAAGCGAAGAAAAAGACGACGGGGGCGCGGGCTAAGCGCGATCGTCGTCGGAAGCTCGCGACCGAGGCTCCCGCGTCTGCCGAGGAGCTGCTGGCGAGCGTGCCGGGACTCGACGCGCTGCAGGACGTTCCGGCGTTCGATGACCTGCCGGTCGATGAAGCTCAGCAGGCTGCCTTTGATGATTTCTGCGCACATGCCGAGGAGCCCGAGCAGATGCAGCTTGGCGCCGTGGTGCGCTTGGATCGTGGGTTTCCGCTGGTGGCGACTGCCGATGACACGTTTCGTGCCGAGCATGCCGTGGGATTTGCCAAGTCGCGCGGTGGGGACGAGGTCCTGCTGCCTGCCGTGGGCGATCGTGTGGCGGTGCGCCGCGCTCCCGGGCACGATATGGGCGTGATTGAATGCGTACTGCCGCGCCGTACGAGCTTTGAGCGTTGGCGCGGCCGTGCCCGCGGTGAGCGCCAGGTGCTCTGCTCCAACGTGGATAGCGTGCTAATCGTGCAGGCGCTCGGTGCCGGCGAGGTGCTGCTCGACCGTGTGGCGCGCTCGCTGGTGTTGGCGCTCGACTGCGATGCCGAGCCGGTGGTGGTGCTCACCAAGGCCGACCGCTGCGATGCCGGGGAGCTCGAGCGCGATCTGGACCGCGTGCGTCGTCTGGTGGGTCCGGACGTGCGCGTGATCGTGACGTCTTCTGCCGAGGGCCGCGGTCTGGACGAGGTCCGTGCCTGCGTGCCCGCCGGGAGCTGCGCCATGATTCTGGGCGAGTCGGGTGCCGGCAAGTCGACGCTGCTCAATGCACTGCTGGGCCACGATACGTTGGCGACCGGCGGTGTGCGCGAACGCGACGACCAGGGCCGTCACACTACCGTCGCGCGCGTGATGGTGGCGCTGCCGGGCGACGCCGGCGTGATCGCCGATGCCCCGGGTCTGCGCAGTTTGCCGCTCGTGGGTCACGAGCGGGGTCTGGCACGCGCCTTCCCCGAGATTGTCGAGGCATCGCGTGCGTGCCGGTTTGGCGACTGCACGCATACCCACGAACCGGGTTGCGCCGTTCGCGAGGCCGAGGACGCCGGGCAGATCGACGGCCTGCGTCTGGAAACGTTCCAAAATCTGGCGTCATCCATGCGCGTGAGCGCTCAAATGCTCGATCCCGATGTCCATCTGTAATTGAATTTATCTATGACAGCCGTCTCCCAACTGTTCGGGAGACGGCTTTTTTGCTGCGGAAAAGCCTCGAAACATGCAGTTTGCTGACGTGCTGACCAAAACCTTGTCACGAGCTTGACGGGCTGTTCAGCTTTTGGTCAGCGATTGGTTTGACATCGAAAACCAAGATTGCGATTGCGCCGCTTTGCACTCTGGCCGCCCAGACAATGGTGGTACGGGCATTCGCCCGGCACTGCCATGAGAGGAGCGGCCGTGAACAAGAGCAAGCGCATCGCCATCAGTCTGGTCGCGGGCGTGCTCGCTGCTCTGCTCTGCATGGTTTACGGCTCGTCGATCCGCTCGCAAGCCGAACAGGTCCAGGCTGAGACCTTGGCCAAGTACGGTGGCGATCGCGTCGAGGTATGCGTCGCGGCGCGCGATATCGATGTGGGCGAGACCCTCGATGAGACCAATGTCATAACCCAGGAGTGGTTGACGAGTCTGCTGCCGCGTGACGCGGCGACCGAGCTACGCCGGGTGCGCGGCGACGTGACGACTTCGCGTATTCCCAAAAACGCCGTGATCTGCAATGTCTACACCAAGGCCGAGAGCCACATGCTCGAGGTGCCTAAGGGCAAGGTCGCCGTTTCGGTGGCGGTCGATGCCGAGCACTCGGTCGGCGGTGCTGCGGGCGTGGGCAGCTACGTGGACGTGTACGTGCAAAAAGACGGCGTAACCGATCGGCTGTGCGGTGCGTACGTGATCGATACCAGTGAGGATTCCGGTTCCACGCGCGAGGGCAAGATCGAATGGGTGACGCTGGCGGCTGACCCCGAAGACGTCAAGGAACTGCTGGGAGCCTCGGGCAAGGGAACGGTCAGCTTGACGATTCCCGCCACGGCGCGCGGCAAAAAGAGCGGAGGCGACGAGTGATGAAGGCGATCTGGCTTGCGTGCTGCGCGTGCGGCGATTACGGGCTGTTGCAGCGGGAAGTCGAGGGCCGTGATGTGGGTGCACAGGTGCTTCGCGTGGGTGACCTGGACGGGCTGGTTTCCATGGCGCGGGCGTTTCCGTCGCGCCGCGGGGCTGCCATCATCGCGGCGTCTCTGTTTGATACCGAAGATGTGCGCAAGACTGTTGCGCGCCTGACGGCCGAAGGCCGCGTGAGTCGCGTGGTCGTGTTGATAGAAGCGCTCGATCCGTCGGATATCGAGGGGCTGTTTCGCGCGGGGGCGACCGAGGTCATCGCTGCGCACAGTATATGCGGCAACGGGCGCGCGGGCGAGGGAGCGGTTGATTCCGATCGGCGCATGACGATTGAGCCCGATGCTTTTGTTGATAGGGAACCCGGGGCGCCTCGCGCTACAAGAGGCCCGCGTGTTGATGATTATGGAAAAGCGGAAGCCGAGCATGGTCGGCGCCCCCGGAACCCCCTTGTATACGATGACGCTGGAGGGCCGGTGCCGTATGGCGATGACGTTCTGGCTGAAGATATGGGATACGTGCACGGCGTAAATCTGGCCGATGAGCTCGACGAGGTCGAGGGTTTTGCCGGGGCTGGCGAGCCGTGTGCTGCTGCGTCTTTAGCTTCGGAACCGCAGACCGGGCAGCCTGCCATGCCGGCTTGGACTCAGCACGTGACCGCGGCGGGGGAGACGGGGATGTTATCGCCCGCGTCCGTGTCGCCGGTTCCTGCGCCGTCAGCCCCCGCGCTGTCGGCGGACGCTTCGATTCCGTCGCGTCGGGCACCGGTCGTCTGTGCTGTTTCGGGTTCGGGCGGTTGCGGCAAGTCGACGATCGTTGCCACCATGGCACACACATCGTCGCTGTTGGGCTTGCGTGCCGCCGTGCTCGACCTGGACCTGATGTTTGGAAACCTTTACGACTTGTTAGGCGTCGATGCTCCGCGCGATATGGCGGCACTTATCGAGCCGTCGGCGGCGGGCATGCTCACCGAGCCGGATATCGTAGCCGCTTCGATGCGCGTGGCGCCGGGCGTTACGCTCTGGGGTCCCGTCGCGGCGCCCGAGCAAGCCGAGCTCATGGCACGTCCGGTGGAGCTACTGCTTGATGTTCTGCGTCGCGAATCCGACGTGGTCTTTATCGATACCTCGGTCTTTTGGGGCGACGCCGTGGCGGCTGCGGTGGCGGCGAGCGACCGTTGCCTGGTCGTTGGCGATGCGGCGGTGTCGTCCGCGGCATCGGCATCGCGCGTCATTGAACTGGCAGGTCGAGTAGGTGTGCCGCGCACGCGCATGAGCGCCGTGTTCAACCGGTTCGGTGCGCGCGGGGCAGACGAGGACGTCGCCATGCGCTTTGAGATTGCCTGTGCGTTAAGCTCCAAGATTCGTATCGCCGATGGCGGGCAGGATCTCGCCGCGCTCATGGCGTTTGGGCGCGCTGACGAGGCAGTGGGGCAGACCAGCGCTTTTGCGACTAGCGTGCGCGAGGCCACGCGCGAGATGCTCGTGGAACTGGGGTGCGCCGTCGGCCCTTGGAGCGATATGGTCGCCGACCGTGCAACGCGCACCGAACGCCCACGTATCCGCCTTCCCTGGTCGCGCGAGGGTGATCAGCGATGAGCCTGCAAACGAGGATTAAGGCTGCCGGCGCTGCGGCGGCGGCAGCGCCTGTAGATGTGGGGCGTCGCCGCGCCGTGAAACGACGCACCAAGCGCGCCGTGATGGACCGCATGGGTTACGACGAAGTGGCGCGTATCAGCGCCTATATCGACCCGGCACTTGCCCGCTCGGAATTGCGTCCTGCGGTGGAGGCGGCGCTCAATGTTGAGGAGCCGACCGATCTCGCGACGCCCGAGCGCGAGACCATCATCGACGAGATTTTGGATGACGTGGTGGGCTTGGGGCCGTTGCAGCCGCTCATCGAGGACGACACCGTTACCGAGATCATGATCAACGGCTGCCGCTCGGCTTTCTTTGAACGCGGCGGCGTCTTGTACCCCATCGAGCATGCGTTTGAGGATGATGAGCAGATCCGTGTGCTTATCGACCGCATTATCTCGCCACTTGGCCGCCGTATCGACGAGCGCAGCCCCATCGTCAACGCCCGCCTCAAAACGGGCTATCGCGTCAACGCGGTGATTCCGCCTGTGGCGATTGACGGACCGATTCTCACCATCCGAAAGTTCTCGGACCGTATCTGCTCGCTGGACGAGCTCGTGGGGTTGGGATCGCTGCCGCTTTGGTATGCGCAGCTGCTGTCGTGTGCGGTGTCGCTGCGACAGGACCTGGCGGTTGCGGGAGGCACGGGATCTGGTAAGACCACCCTGCTCAACGCGTTGTCATGTGAGATTTCCACCGGCGAGCGCATCGTGACGATCGAGGACTCTGCCGAGCTCAAGTTTGCGCATCATCCGCACGTGGTGCGCCTAGAGGCGCGCGAGGCTTCAATTGAGGGCGAGGGCGCGGTGACGATCCGCGACCTGGTGACTAATGCCCTGCGCATGCGCCCCGACCGCATCGTGGTGGGCGAGGTGCGCGGTGCCGAGTGCTGCGACATGTTGCAGGCCATGAACACGGGCCACGACGGGTCGCTCACCACGCTTCATGCGGGTTCAGAACAGGAGACCGTGGTGCGTCTGACGTTGCTTGCACGTTATGGCATCGATCTGCCGAGCGAGCTCATCGAGGAGCAGATTGCCATGGCACTCGACGGTATCGTGATGTCCGAGCGCCACTCCGATGGCAGGCGCTTCGTCTCCTCGTATTCGGGGGTGCGACGCGCCGCATCGGGCGGCGTAGAGCTCGAGCGCTATGTGACGTTCGATGCCGCCGAGCGCACCTGGACGCTTGACCGCGAGCCGCCGTTTATCGCAGAAGGCCTGCGGTCGGGGACGCTCACACAAGAGGAGGTGGACGAATGGAGATCACTGTGCCCCTCGTCGTAGGGGGCTTGGCAGGGCTTTCTGTCGCGACGGCGTGCGGGGCGGAACCTCGTGTGCCGCAGGTACCGCCGGCGGAGCTGGCACGTCAGGCGCTCGAGACGGTGGCAGAGAAGCTGCCGCGTGAGCTGGTGGAAAACGATCTGCTGAAAAAGATCGCCCGTTCGTGGGCATCGCTGGCTCCGGCGCATCGCCTTGGCCTCGTGATCGAAGATGCTTCGGGACGTTTGGCGTTTCTGCTGCTATCGAGCGGTGTCTGCTGCGTTTTACTAACGATGGTGTCGTTATCGCCCCTCGGATTTGCCTTGGGACTTGTTGCTCCGTTTGCCGTTGGTGCCGCTCGGGATGGCTTTGAGAGCCGGCGCGAGCAACACGATGCAGAAGAGGCAATGCCCGAGGCGTTCACCGCACTTTCCATGTCGCTTGCCTCGGGACATTCGCTGGCCCAGGGCATGCGCTTTGTGGGCGCTCATGCGCAAGAGCCAGTGCATACCGAGTTTTTGCGGGTGGCGGCGGCGATCGATTGCGGCATCTCGGCGACCGACGCGCTCGATGACTTGCTCGTGCGTATCGACGCCCCCGGTCTTTCGCTTGTGACCTTGGCGCTTAAGGTGTCTCAGCGCACCGGCGCTCCGCTTGCCGACTTACTGTCCGAGGCGTCGAGCATGGTGGGGGAGCGCATCGAGCTCAAGCGCCGCCTGGATGTTAAGACGTCGCAGGCTCGCATGTCTGCGCATATGGTCGCGGCGATGCCGGCGGGCATGTGCGCGGTGTTGGCGCTGCTTTCGGCAGATTTTCGTCGCGGTCTTGCGACGCCCGCCGGCGCGGGCGCTGTGGTGTTGGGTCTTGCCCTCAACGCCGTTGCCCTGGTGGTTATCCGGCGCATTATGCGGGTGGAGCTATGAGCGCCCCGGTTGCAGTTGCGGCTTGCCTGTGCGCCCTGAGTGTATTTGTCGCGACGGGTTTGGATCGGGCGGATGCACGCAAGATCGCAGGGGCCTGCAAGCGCGAGGCGGTGCTGGTCGCTGCCGCGGGTCGCTCGGTGGTCGATGCTCTGACCGCGCGAGTGAAGGGCGCGGTTGGAGCGGGCGGCCCGGCGCGAGTGTCGCTCGGCGAAGTTTCCGAGATGATCGATGTTGTGCGCTTGGGTCTTTCGGCCGGTCTTTCGTTTGATGCGGCGCTTGAGATTTTCTGCGCCAACCGCCGGTCAGTGCTGGCTCTTCGCCTTGAGCGCGCCTGCATGGCGTGGCAGGTGGGCGTGGGCACGCGTGAGGACGAGTTGTTGGCCGCCGCGCGCGACCTGGACGTGCGAGCGCTCGAGACCTTTGCCATCACGGTGGGGCAGGCGCTCGCCCTGGGTGCCCCACTTGCCGAGACGCTGGCCGCTCAAAGTCGCGAGATCCGTGCGGCTCATCGCGCCGCGGTCGAGCGCGAGATCGAGCGTGCGCCCGTCAAGCTGCTGATTCCCACCGGCACGCTCATCTTGCCGGCGTTGCTTCTGTCCATATTGGGCCCGCTGCTGGGAGCAGGCGGGATGATGTAGGGAGGAATACATGAACACGATGACTGACACTGCTGGCAAGGTGCAGGGCTGGGCGTTTTGCCGGGCGGCACATGTTCGTCAGCGCGCCAAGGAACTATTGCAGGAGGAGAGTGCGCAGGGTACCACCGAGTATGCCATCTTGGTCGGCGTGCTCGTGGTGATCGCGATTATCGCCATCGTCGCATTTAAGGGCAAGGTCCAAGATCTATGGAACGCTATCAGCGAGGGCATCAACAGCCTGTAGAGGGCGAGCGCCCCGTCGGGGTGCTGCTGGTGTTTGCTTGCCTGACCGTGGCGATAGCGGCGGTGCTTTGGGGGCTTAACGCCGCGCGGCAGCAGCGTCCTGGGACCGCCTCCGATTTGGGCTCAGATTCGGCGGTGGCGTCTCAAAAAGATGAGATGCGAGATGCGGACGATTCGGATGTCGCTGTCACGGCGCAAACCTTTCTGCGGACGCTCGACAAGCGGTCTGGCACTGCGACGGATTCGCCTGGGGGCAACGCGATTGTGGTCCGGCTTGCATGGTCCGAGGACCGACCGATGACCGAAGCGGCGGCGGATATGCTGCGTTCCTATCGCGAGGTACCCACGGCGCAACTTGCTCTGAGCGGCTATCTCGACATCAAGGGAAACGTGTGGGGTGCCATCGTGCGTGACGGACGCGGCTGGGTCGATATGGTGACGGTTGCTGCGGATACTGGCGATGCTTCGTGTCGTCTGCGCGCCGTGCGCCTGGTCCCGCAAACAATAAGCTCAAAGGAGGGGTCGTGAAATGCATGGCGTTCTGCGTGAGGAGGTTGCCCAAGCGACTGTGGAATACGCCATCGTCACGGTGGCGCTGTTATCGATCGTGCTGGCGATTGCGGGGCTTTGGCGTGCTGGCACCGATGGGCGCTTGGCGGCGCTGGTCGAGCGGGCGGCGTCTCACGGCGTCACCTCGACATCGGTTGTCGACGCTGCTGCGGGTGCTGAGGACATCGCGCTGTATTGATATCGCGCGCGAGGACCGGGCGCAGTCTACGGTCGAGGCCGCTTTTTTGCTGCCGACGTTTCTGACGCTCATCCTTCTCGCACTGCAACCGGTGTGTCTGCTCTATACGCGCGCGGTCATGGAGTCTGCCGCCGCCGAGACCGCGCGGCTCATGACCACGACGACGGCGAAGGACGACGATCTTAAGGAGTTCACCCGCCGCCGACTTGCCGCAGTGCCCAACGTTTCGATCTTTCATGCCGGCGGGCCGTTGTCGTGGGATATCGAGCTTGGCCGGGTCGGTGCGGGTGGCGCCTCGTCCGTGTCCGTTTCCGGCGAGGTCAAGCCGTTGCCTGTGATCGGTGCGTTTGTGCAGGCTATGGGTGGTACCGCCGAGGGCGGCTACGTTGAGCTCAAGGTCGATGTCTCGTATCAATCGCGTCCCGAATGGCTGGAGGGAGATTATGATTCGTGGATTGCTGCATGGGATTAAGCGTTTCTGGTCTAGACGCGTTTTGACGCACCGTCCGAGCTGCCATCGCAAGCGAGGCGGCTTTATGGGTCGAGCCGGTGTCGATCTGTTTATCGAAGACGGCGCCTATACCACGCTTTCTTCTGCCGTGGTCATCCTAGTGGTGCTCACATTGTTGTTTTCGTCGACCGCGGCGATATGGAGCATGTCGCGTGCCGGGGACGCCCAGGTGGCGGCCGATAGCGGCGCGCTGGCGGGTGCCAACGTAGTGTCGTCCTATCACACGGCTGCCACGGTGGTTGATGCGAGTATCTTGAGTCTGGGGCTGGCGGGGTTTGCCACGATCGGGACGGGCCTGGTCGCCATCCTCATCCCGGGTGCCGAGCCGGTTGCCGGCAATATGGTCGACACCGGGATCGAGATCATTAAAACGCGCAACAAGTTTGCCAAAAGCGCATCGGAAGGCTTACAGAAAATCGAGACGGCTCTGCCGTATCTGATCGCCGCGCGTGCCACGCAGGCGGTGTCGGCGCAGGATACCGATAGTGTGACCTATACCGGTACGGCGCTTGCCGTGCCCAGGACATCCGAGTCGGACTTTGCTGCGCTCAAAGGGTCAGAGATCTCGACCGATACCATTAAAGACACATCAGATGATTTAGAGCTCGCAGCCAAAAAGTTGAAGGAGGCTTCTGAGGATACGGCGAAAGCAAAAGAGCGCGCCTGGCTTGCGGACTGCGGCGGGTCGGACAAGGGCACGATTGGTGGCCGTTCGTGCATGTGGGAGCGCGCGAAGAAGCTGGCGTCGCTGCCGGGCGAGCTCAACCCACATTACGCATCGAGCGTCACGTGGGAGCCCCAGGTGGCGCTTGACCGAGCGAGAACATATTACCGTCAGCGCCTTGCTAACGAAAAGCCGCTTGGAAGCGGTGTCGAGATGCAGGCGGAGTCTGCCGCTCGAAAGGCGTTCTATCGGTATGCCGGTGAAGAGCTCGGGCGAGCCTCCATCGTGGACGACGGCACGAGCGTCGTCGCGGACCTGCCGCTGCTGCCGCGCAACGCGGACGAGGCCAGGGCGAGCGATCTTTATACCGATGCCGCGTGGCCGACGAGCAGCAATGACGGCAAGACGTACATCCATTATGGAACTGGCTGCCCAAACTATAAAAAGGGAGCGCCGGGAGGACTGTCATCGGTTGCTGACTTTGACGGGAGAGAAGCATGCGACCGCTGCCATTTTGGAGTCAAGACACTGGGTGCCGTCGCCGCTCCTTCTACATCGATCGAAAACGGCTTCGAGTATCACTTTGACAAGTTCAAAGACGCCCTGGAAGGCTACGTCGAATGCCGCAACAAAGAGCTCGAGCTCGAACGTCAGACCGAAGACGAGACCGACCGTGCGAGCAATGCGTTTGACCAGGCCATCAAAGCGCTTTCGGGCGAGCGTCCACGTATCGCTCCGCCCGGTCGCAACGGCGTGGTTGCCTTTGCGGTTTCGGGTGCCATCTCGAGCCCCGATGAGCTCAACTCTTCGTTTAACACGGCAGTCAGGCTTGGCGATCGCGGTGCCATCTCTGCCGCGGTGCTGGCGCCCGATGAGGCGACGGCGCAAAACAACGTGCTTTCGCGATTTTTCTCGACATTGAAGGAACGCTCGGGTGGCGTTGCCGGCGTACTCGACGGCGTCATGGATGTCTGGGGACGGCTGCTTGTGGGATACGGAGACATCCAAGGTTCGGCCGACGAACTTATGGACGAGATGATTAAAGGCCTAGGAGGGGGCAGCGGCGCGTTGGGCTCCATCGCATCGTGGCTCGGCGATACCGTTTCGGCGTCCGTGGCGGCGCTGGGTTTGGAACCGTGCGACTTGCGCCTGCGAAAGCCGGTGCTGACTGATTCCGCCAACGTCATTAAGAGCCCGGGGTCTGACATTGCTGGTCTCTCTCAAGCGCAAGACAAACTGCGAAGTATTCCGTTGGGCGTGACCGATCCCAAGGCGCTTTGCGAGGCGTTGGAATATCAAGTCGAACGCACCATCAGCGGTACGGTGTTCACGCTTGCGGAGATTCCTCTGCCCGGCGGCGGCTCCATCCCGCTCACCGTCGATGTCGCCACGCTGGTTGGCGCTCTGGGCGGTGGGTCGTAATGAGTATCCGCATGCGTCTGCGCGAGGAGCGCGCCCAAGCGACGGTGGAGATAACAGTGGTTACGCCCGTTTTGCTGGTGCTGGCACTCATCGTATACAACGTCATGATCTATGCCAGCGCTGTCGCGCGCTTCGACCGCGTGGTGCCCGACATCGTGTTGGCGCACGCCGTGGCGCCGAGCGGGGAGGGCGACGAAAGCTCTGTCGATGCCTCGGCGACGGTCCGGACTCAAATTCTGAATGCCATGGAAGGCTATGACTTGCAGATCGAAGTGTCGAGCGAGCAAGGCGCGGAGGCATCGGATGGTGGCCTGCTCTCCCTATCCGGTACGTTTAGGACCTACACCTGCACCATGCACTATGAGCCGTGGCCGACTTCTCTCAGCATCGCTGGCGTTCCGCTGGGGGCGCCGACAACGTTGTCGCACGAGCGCGCGGTGACGGTCGATCCATGGCGTCCGGGGGTGGTCATGTGACCGCGGTCTCGTCCTACATCGCCTACGCGCGGGCACTCAATAGGCTGGGCTGGACGCCGGCCGAGTTTGCGGTGGCGGAGTCGTTTGCCGTGCGCCTGCGCGGCATGCTGGGACGGTGTCCGGTTGCCGCCAACGGTCTGCCGCTCGTCATGGCATTTCCACGCTGCTCTTCGGTCCATACGTGTTTTATGGCCTATCCCATCGATATCGCCTTTATCGATGCACGTGGCTATGTCCTCGTATGCTACGAAAACGTACGTCCCTGGCGTATGTGCTCCTGCCCCGGCGCCTGGGCCGTACTAGAGCGTCCTTCAATCATTGTTTCGACCCCTGCTCTCCAACGCGTGCCGGCTTAAGAATTGGCGACAGCGGACTTTCGTCATACGAAATTGGGTAAGATGGAGGAGAAGATGCATGGATGTTGAGATCCATCCCAACGCTAAAAAGCACCTGACGGAAAAGCAGGTGCTTAGCGCTTGGCTTGCGGTTACTGAGTGCATTCGTCGCGAGCCGAAGGACGAGCCGCCGAGATGGCTTGCGATTGGATGGCTCCCAGACGGACGAAGCGTGGAGCTTGTCGCGGTCGAGCTTGTCCGTGGGGGCTTATCATTCATGCCTTGTCTCCAGTCCAGAAGAAATTTTGGCAGGAGATTGAACGGGCTCGGCAAAGGGGTCGATGATGGGCAAGACGTATACGGCCGCTAATGGTCAGGTTGTAACGGATGAAATGATTGACGCGTGGTGCGAGTCGTACGAGCGCGGAGAGTTTCCGGATGGCGAACACACCGTTGGTGGGATCGTGCATGGACGGCCCCCACTCTCGGGTGAGGGGACGGCAACGCTGTCGGTCAAGATTCCTCTGGGAATGAAGGAGGCCATTCGTCGACGGGCGGCTGCCGAGGGGATGACGCCAAGTGAGTTTGCCCGTGCGGCTCTGAGCGAAAAACTTCTTGCTGCCGGCTGATGCCTCTGACGTGCCGATTTAAAGAACCGAGGCTGTGCTCAAAAACTTTTTTGAAATTCTCGGTTGACCGGAACGCGTCCTTGGTTATACTAATCAAGCCTTGAAACAAGGCACACCTCAAATGGCTGGGTAGCTCAGTTGGTAGAGCAGAGGACTGAAAATCCTCGTGTCAGGGGTTCGATTCCCTTCCCCGCCACCTTGAATTGACTAGGACCTCTGCAAAGGGGTCCTTTTCTTTTATGTAGCCCTCGCACGGAATCGAACCCCGTGAGGGCGCGGAGCTGAGTAAACGCGTAAGCGTTTGCCAGCGCAGCTCGCAAGGCGCGTAAGCGCCGCAGCGGTCCGTCCGCGCAGCGCGCGGACGCGATTCCCTTCCCCGCCACCTTGAATTGACTAGGACCTCTGCAAAGGGGTCCTTTTCTTTTATGTAGGGTTCTGCGGAAACTGCGTCCCAGAATAAGGGCTCAGAACGGGACACACTTTCCGGTGCCTGCCTCCGGCGCGCGTACACACCTCGTCGCACCATTCCGAGTCCGTCTGCTCCCAGACATTCCTCCCACTTTCGCGTCACTTTGCAGACCGTTCGGTCGCCTGTCCGCACACGCGGGTATACTCAAAACGATACTTATCCTACGCAATACGATGCGGGTTCGACCTGCATGATCCGAAGGAGGCAGTGATGGAGAGGATACTCGGCGTTAATCTCTCTGGCTGGTTTATTCCCGAGCCTTGGGTGACCCCGTCGCTGTACGCGGCGACCGGTGCATCCAACGCGGCTGAGCTACAGGAGGCCATGGGTACCGCCGCCTATAACGAGCGCATGCGCCGCCATTACGAGACGTTTGTGAGCGAGGACGATTTTCGCCGCATGGCGCAGATCGGTCTCAATGCCGTGCGTCTGCCGGTGCCCTGGTATGCCTTTGGCTCACAGGAGTCCGATGCCTCCTACATATCGGTTGTCGATTACATCGACCGCGCAATTGAGTGGGCTGCCAAGTACGACATCCGCGTGCTGCTCGATCTGGCAACCGTGCCCGGTGGCCAGGGCGATTCCAACGATTCGCCCACCACGCCGGAGGTTGTTGCCGAGTGGCATTCGTCCACCAACGGCCGTCATGTCGCACTCGACGTGCTCGAGCGCTTGGCCGATCGCTATGGCGAGGCCGAGAGCCTGCTGGGCATTGAGCTGCTGGACACGCCGCAGATGAGCGTTCGCAAGAGCCTCTTCACCATGACGGATGGCATTCCTGCTCACTACCTGCGCAATTTCTATCGCGATGCCTACGAGCTCGTCCGTTCGTATATGCCCGAGGATAAGATCGTCGTCTTCTCGTCGTCGGGGCATCCCAGCGAGTGGAAGCATTTTATGCGCGGCGCCAAGTACAAGAACGTCTACATGGACCTTCACCTGTACCATTACCGCGACGAGTATGCGCTCGACATCACGAGCCCTCGCGGGCTGACGACGGCGATTTCGCGTAACAAGCGCGAGCTTAAAGAAGCGATTTCGACTGGGTTCCCCGTGCTGGTGGGCGAATGGTCGGGCGCGGCGATCTTTGCCAACTCGTCGGTTACGCCCGAGGGCCGCAATGCCTACGAGCGCGTGTTTATCGCCAACCAGCTGGCTTCGTTTGCGCCGGCTGCCGGTTGGTTCTTCCAAACGTGGAAGACCGAGAAGCGCATTGCAGCATGGGACGCCCGCGCGGCGCTCGGTACGCTCGAGCGCGGCATGATTGAATAGGTTGATATGACGCAAAACAGCGCCCATACGGGCAAACTCTATGTGGTCGGCACGCCCATCGGCAACCTGGGTGACCTGTCCCCGCGCGTTGGCGAGGCCTTTGCCGCTGCCGATGTCATCTGCTGCGAAGACACGCGTGTGACGTCAAAGCTGCTGATGCACCTGGGCATTTCCAAGCCGCTTGTCCGTTGCGACGAGAATGTGATCGCTAGCCGCGCTGCCGGCCTGGTCGACCGTCTGCTGGCGGGGGAGACCCTCGCCTTTGCCTCGGACGCCGGCATGCCGAGCGTGTCCGATCCCGGCCAGGCGCTGATCGAGGCGGCGCGTGAGGCCGATGTGCCCGTCGAAGTTATTCCTGGGCCCTCTGCTTGCGTCACGGCGCTTGTTTCGTCCGGCATTCCCTGCGAGCATTTTTTCTTCGAGGGCTTTTTGGGCCGAAAGCACGGCGACCGTGTGCGCCGTTTGCAGCGCCTTGCCGTGGTGCCCGGCGCACTCATCTTCTACGAGTCTCCACATCGCATCGTGGCGACGCTCGAGGCCGTGGCGGAGGTCTTTCCCCAGCGTGAGGTTGCCGTCTGCCGCGAACTCACCAAGCTGCACGAGGAGGTCTTGCGCGGGCCCGCTGACCAGCTTGCCGAGGAGCTGCGTGCTCGCGGCGAGGTAAAGGGCGAGATTGCGCTGGTCATCGCGCCACCGAGCGAGGATGAGGAGGCCGGTATCGTGCCGGTCGGCGCCACGGCAGCGGATCCCGACGAGGCCCTGCGCGAGGATATCCGCGCCGCGCTCGAGGAGGGGGAGTCCGCGTCTGCGGTGGCCAAGCGCCTGTCTCAGAAGTATTCGCGCCGCAAGCGCGATGTCTATGCCATGGTGCTCGATATGCAATAGATGGAGGATATCCAGCCCTTGCGCTAGAATCATCCCCTATATGCAACGTTTTTCTGGAGGACAAACCCCATGGATCAAAGCAAGCCTTCGTTCTTTATCACGACGCCCATCTACTACGTCAACGCCGATCCGCACCTGGGCACGGCTTATTCCACCATCATCGCCGACGTTCAGGCTCGCTATCGCCGCTCCGCCGGCTATAACGTCAAGTTCCTGACCGGCATGGACGAGCACGGCGAGAAGGTCGCCGAGGCCGCAGCCAAGCATGGCATGACGCCGCAGGAGTGGACCGACAGCCAGGCCCCGCACTTCAAGGAGCTTTGGAGCAAGCTCGAGATTTCCAACGACGACTTCATCCGCACCACCGAGCCGCGCCAGCATCATGCCGTGCAGTACCTGTGGGAGCGCATGAAGGAGTCCGGTTACCTGTATAAGGGCAGCTACGACGGCTGGTATTGCGTGCCTGACGAGACCTACTTCACCGATACGCAGGTCCAGAAGGGCGACGAGGAGTACGGCAGCGTCGGCCAGCACCTGTGCCCCGACTGCCACCGTCCGCTTGAGCGCGTGCAGGAGGAGTCCTACTTCTTTAAGCTTTCCGCCTTCCAGGACAAGCTGCTCAAGCTCTATGACGAGCATCCCGACTTTGTCGAGCCTGCGTTCCGCATGAACGAGGTGCGCAGCTTTGTCGAGGGCGGCCTTAACGACCTTTCCGTGAGCCGCACGAGCTTTGACTGGGGCATTCAGGTCCCGTTTGACGAGGGCCACGTGACCTACGTGTGGTTCGATGCGCTGCTCAACTATATGACGGCCGTCGGCTACGGTGTCGATACCGACGAGGCGCGTGCCGAGCTGGCCTATCGCTGGCCCGCGCAGTTCCACATCGTGGGTAAGGACATCATCCGCTTCCACTGCGTCATTTGGCCCGCCATGCTCATGGCCATCGGCGAGGCCCTGCCCGAGCACGTTTTTGCCCACGGCTTCCTGACCGTGCGCAATGCCGAGACCGGCAAGGCCGAGAAGATGTCCAAGAGCCGCGGCAACGCTATCGCTCCGCAGGACGTTATCGACATGCTGGGCGTCGAGGGCTATCGCTACTACTTTATGACCGACGTCGTCCCCGGCACCGACGGCGCCATCAGCTTCGATCGCATGGAGCAGGTCTACAACGCCGACCTGGCCAACAGCTGGGGCAACCTCATCTCGCGTTCGCTCAACATGAGCGGCAAGTACTTTGACGGCTGCGCACCCGCCAAGCCCGCATCGTTCGATGCGTTCGACAACCCGCTGGCAAAGATCGCCGACGGCCTGGTCGAGCGCTACATGGCCAAGATGGACGTGCTCGATTACGGCGGAGCCAAGGACGAGGTCATGGAGCTCATCCACGCCGCCAACCACTACATCGAGGACTCCGAGCCTTGGGCACTTGCCAAGGACGAGGCCAAGGCTGACGAGCTGGCGTTTGTGATCTACAACCTGCTCGAGGCCATCCGCATTGCCGCTCACCTGCTGATGCCGCTCATGCCTCAGACCTCTGCCGAGGCCCTGCGCCGCCTGTCCTGTGAGGGCGAGGCCGCGAGCGACGACCTCAAGGGCATTTGCACTTGGGGCCTGCTTGCCGGCGGTCAGCCCGTCGAGAAGGGCGATCCGCTGTTCCCGCGTCTGGCGTAGAGACCGCGCGAGCGCCATATCGGCAATTTGCTGTTTAGCTGTAAGGGCATGGCCGCCACGGTCCATGCCCTTTTGTTTCAAGACGCCGCCATCATGCTAAGGAGGCAACCATGACAACTTCGCCTTTGGCAAACCCCACGGCCACCAGGGAGCTGCTGGAGGAGTTTGGCCTTGCGACCAAGCATCGCCTGGGCCAGAACTTTCTAATCGACAATCATGTGATCGAACGTATCTGCGAGCTTGCCGAGCTTGCAGGTGACGAGCGCGTACTCGAGGTGGGTCCAGGTTGCGGTACGTTGACACTTGCGTTGCTGCAGGAAGCGGCGTGCGTTACGTCCATTGAGGCCGATTCCGAGCTTGAGCCGGTGCTCGATGCCCACGCCGCCGACTATGCCAACTTCCGCTTTATCATGGGCGACGCGCTTAAGGTGGGCCCGGAGCAGATTGAGCAGGCTGCGGGCGGTGAGCCGACGGTATTTGTCGCGAACTTGCCCTATAACGTGGCGGCGACGATCATTTTGCAATTTTTCCAGACGATGCCGGCGCTCAAGCGCGCCGTCGTCATGGTGCAAAAGGAGGTTGCCGATCGCATTGCCGCAGTGCCGGGCAACAAGACCTATGGCGGCTATACGGCAAAGCTTGGCCTGTATGCGCAGGTAACGGGTCGCTTTGAGGTGCCGCCGCGTTGCTTTATGCCGGCGCCACACGTGGACTCGGCCGTCGTGCGTATCGACCGTGTTGACGGTGTGGTGCCCGAAGGACTCGATCGCGAATTTGTAGCCCGCGTGATTGATGCTGCATTTGCTCAGCGTCGCAAGACCATCCGCAATTCCATGAGCGCCAACGGCTTTGCCAAGGACGTGCTCGATGCCGCCTTTGAGGCTTGCGGTATCGCACCCACCACGCGCGCCGAGACGCTCGGCGTCGCCGACTTTGTGTGCCTGGCTCGGGAGCTAATCCATGATGCCTAATGCCGAACGCGTGACGTTTACCAAGAAAAAGAAGACGGTTGCTTGTCCCGTGCCCTTGGCACCGCTTGCTGACACGCATGCGCATCTGCTTTCGTTTTGGGGCAAAGAAGTGCCCGAGACACTCGTGCGCGCCAAAGCCGCGGGCATCGACCTGTTGGTGACGGTCTTCGATCCCATTGCCGATAAGCGCAGCGTGACGGACTATAGCGACTGGCTGACGCGCGAGATTCTGCCGATGCAGGATATCCCGCAGATCAAGTATCTTGCCGGCGTGCATCCGTATGGCGCGCCGGACTATACCGACGACGTTCACGCACAGGTCGTTGCCGCACTCGATGACCCCTTATGCGCCGGTATTGGCGAAATCGGCCTGGACTACCACATGGACTATGATGACGATATCGCGCCGGCACCTCATAACGTGCAGATTGACTGCATGGCGCGCCAGCTCGAGCTTGCCGTGTGCCGTAACGTGCCGGTGGAGTTGCACCTGCGGCACGAGGACTCGGATGGGGAGCGCACCTCGCATATGGATGCGTACAACGTGCTTCGTGAGGTGGGCGTGCCCCAGGCCGGTTGTGTGCTGCACTGCTTTGGCGAGGACCGCGCCACGATGGAGCGCTTTGTGGAGCTGGGCTGCTATATCGCCTATGGTGGTGCGGCTACCTTTAAGCGCAACGACGACGTGCGCGAGGCATTTGCGGCAACCCCACTCGATCGAATTTTGTTCGAGACGGATTGCCCGTATATGGCTCCGGAGCCCATCCGCGGTCTTGAATGCGAGCCCGCAATGATCTCCATTACGGCAAACGCGCTGGTTAACGACCGTGTCGATCGCACTGGTGAGGATGCCGAAACAATCGCGCAAGCCGCTTGGGAAAATGCCTGCAAACTTTTTCAAAAATAGTTCTTGCGTTCGCGATGGCGCTCCGTTATTCTAATTCCTGCACGCGGGCGTGGCGGAATTGGCAGACGCGTACGGTTCAGGTCCGTATGGGGGCAACCCCATGAAGGTTCAAGTCCTTTCGCCCGCACCATTAAATGAAAGAGCTCCCAGCAATGGGAGCTTTTTTGTTATGTGCCCATCGCGGGGACTTGAACCTGCGAAGGAGCGAGCGTCAAGAAAACGCGGAGCGTTTTTAGCGAGCTGGCAAGGACGCCGGCAGGCGGCCGATGCCGGTGCGGATCCGCGAAGCGGATACGCGGACGTCCTTTCGCCCGCACCATTAAATGAAAGAGCTCCCAGCAATGGGGGCTTTTTTGTTATGCACGATCTCCTTGGACGGGTATCCTAATGGCAACGTGTGCCTATCAGAGGAGAGACCATGCTGTTTTCCGGTATCATCGCCGCCCTTACCAGCCTTTTGATTCCCATCATCATCCTGTTGCTGCTGCTCCCCAACGCCTGTTATGTCGTTGAACAGCAGCACGCCGTAATCATCGAGCGCTTGGGTAAGTTCAATCGTATCGTCAACGCGGGCTTCCACGTGAAGGTGCCCGTGATCGACCGCAAGGCCGCCACGGTGAGCCTGCGCACCATGAAAAACGGTTTTGGCATCGACGTTAAGACCCAGGACAACGTGACCATCGGCCTTGAGGTCTCCGCTCAGTACCACGTGAGCTACGACATGGGCGCCGGCCCGGCAGATTCGGGCATCTACAAGAGCTACTACATGCTGCAGGAGCCCGTCGACCAGATGCGTGACTTCATCACCGACGCCCTGCGCTCTTCGATTCCTGTCTACACACTCGATGAGGTCTTTGCCAAGAAGGATGACATCGCCAAGGATGTCAACGCTACCGTTTCCGAGCAGATGGCCGCCTACGGCTTCACCCTCGTGTCGACGCTCATCACCAAAATCGCACTGCCGACCGAGGTTGAGAACTCCATGAACGACATCAACGCCGCCCAGCGCAAGCGCGCTGCGGCACAGGAGCTCGCCGAGGCAGACCGCATCAAGCGCGTCACCGAGGCGACCGCCGAGGCCGAGGCAATGGAAAAGGCGGGCGAGGGCATCGCCAACCAGCGCAAGGCCATCGCACTGGGTATCAAAGATTCGCTCGAGATCATCCAGGAGACGGGTGTCGGCAATGACGAGGCCAACCAACTGTTCATGTTTACGCAGTGGTCCGAGATGATGACGGAGTTCGCTCGCACGGGTAAAACCTCGACGGTCGTGCTGCCGAGCGACTTTTCGCAGTCGGCCTCGATGTTCGAGCAGATGCTGGCCGCCGGCAAAGTTCAAAACGATTCGAAGGAGTAGACGCGCGTGAAATACACCGTCGTTTGCGTCGGTAAGCTCAAGGAGCGCTTTTGGAAGGACGCGTGCGCTGAGTACACCAAGCGCCTAGGTGCCTATGCCAAGGTGGATATCCGCGAGGTGGCCGATATCGACCCGGCTAAGGCGGGCGGCGTGGATGCCGCGCGCGACAAGGAGGGGGCGGCGATTCTTGCCGCCTTGCCATCTCGAGCGCATGTGATCCTGCTGGCTATCGAGGGCAAGGAGCGCTCGAGCGAGGAGTTTTCGGCGAGGCTCGACGATCTTATGCTGCGAGGCAGCAGCGACATTGCCTTTGTAATCGGCGGTTCGGACGGCGTGAGTGATGAGGTGCGCGCCCGCGCCGACGAGATGCTCAGCTTTGGACGCATTACCTTGCCGCATAACCTGGCGCGTGTGGTGCTGCTAGAGCAGATTTACCGTGCCTGCAAGATCAGTCGTGGCGAGCCGTATCACAAGTAGGTCGGCAATACGAAACAATAGCGTGGGACAATGACTTTCGTTTTTGAGGAACGCATCTGAGAGGACTGTGTGATATGAAGATCGGATTTGTCGGTTTTGGCAATATGGCGAGTGCTATGGCCGATGGCTGGATTGCCGCCGGCGTGGCCGCGGGCGACATGTGCGCCTGCGCAGGCCGCTACGATGCTTTGGTCGAGCGTTGCGAGGTGCGCGGCATGGTCGCCTGCCACGATGCCGCCGAGGTTGTCGCCGCATCCGATATCGTGGTCGCTGCGGTCAAACCGTACATGATCGAGAAGGTATTCGCCCCGCTCAAGGATGCTCTTGCCAAAAAGGTCGTTCTGTCGGTTGCCTGGACCTGGGACAGTGCCAAGTGGGAGCAGGTCCTGCCGGGCGTCGCGCATATCTCGACGGTGCCCAACACGCCGGTTTCGGTGGGCGAGGGCGTCATCGCCTGCGAGAAGGCTTCGACGCTTAACGACGAGCAGCGTGCTGTGGTGTTCGACCTGCTCGGTAAGCTTGGCGCTGTCGTCGAGCTCGACACAAGCCTGCTGTTTGTGGGCGGCACGGTGGGTGGTTGCGCTCCGGCGTTTGTCGCCATGGCAATCGAGGCCCTGGGCGATGCGGCGGTCAAGCACGGTATCCCGCGTGCGGATGCTTATCGCATTGTGAGCCAGATGGTGCTGGGTACGGCAAAGCTGCAGCTTGCAACTGGCCAGCATCCTGCGGCGATGAAGGATGCCGTATGCTCGCCCGGCGGTGCCACCATCAAGGGCGTCGTTGCACTCGAGGACGCCGGCATGCGCAGCGCCCTGGTCAAGGCAATCGACGCAACCCTCCAGTAAAACCGACCAAAAAAGGGACAGTTTATTTTGGCAGGTTTTCCTGCGGTTTTGTCCTTTTAGCGAAAAGTGCCCCGCAACTGGCTCAATTCCAGTTGCGGGGCACTTGCGTTTGCCCAGATAAAACCGACCAAAATAAACCTGTCCCTTTTTGGCAGGTTAGTCCCAGAAGCTGTCTTCTTCGTCCTCGGACTTGGGGCCGCGGTCGACATACATCTTATGGGTGCGCTTCTCCATTACAAAGGCAATAATCGCAAACAGCAGGATGCCGCCGGCGAAAAGGATGGCAAAACCGGTGCGGGTGCCAAACAAAAAGGAAAAAACTGCGTCCATTGGGTGCCTTCTTGCGTAGTTGAGTTGGGTCGTAAACGCTCATAAGTATATACTTGCCCATACATGTACAAGGTTGCAACCTAAATGGAATGTATATCGCCGGAGGATCTAATGCTTGATATCAAGTTTGTTCGCGAGAACCCCGATGCCATCGATGTCGCCATGGCTAACCGCCAGACGTCTTGGGATCGCGAGAAGTTCTTTGAGCTCGACGACGAGCGTCGTGCCGTCATCACCGAGGTTGAGGAACTTCAAGCCACGCGCAATGCCGAGTCCAAGAAGATCGGCGCCCTGATGAAGGAGGGCAAGAAGGACGAGGCCGAGGCCGCCAAGGAGGCCGTGCGCGCCGTCAACGAGAAGATTGACGGTCTGGCCGAGCGCCGCACCGCCCTCGAGCAGGAGCAGTACGACTTCATGGCTCACCTGCCCAACATTCCTTGCGAGGCCACGCCGTACGGCAAGGACGAGGACGAGAACATCGAGCGCCGTCGTTGGGGCACCCCGCGCGAGTTCGACTTCGACTTTAAGCCGCACTGGGATCTGGGCACCGACCTCGACATCCTTGACTTCGAGCGCGGCAACAAGCTCTCCGGCAGCCGCTTCACCGTTCTCGGTGGCGCCGGCGCCCGTCTTGAGCGCGCCCTTATCAACTTCTTCCTCGATACGCACACCAGCCGTGGTTTTAAGGAGTGGTGGCCGCCCATCGTCGTCAAGCGTCAGACCATGTTCGGCACGGGCCAGCTGCCCAAGTTCGAGGACGACGCCTATCACGTCTCGGGCGACAACTTCCTGATCCCCACCGCCGAGGTCGTGCTCACCAACCTGCACGCCGGTGAGGTCCTCGACGCCGACACCCTGCCGCGCCGCTACACCGCCTTCACCCCCTGCTTCCGCGAGGAGGCCGGTTCCGCCGGTCGCGATACCCGTGGCATCATCCGTCAGCACGAGTTCGACAAGGTCGAGATGGTCAAGTTCGCTAAGCCGGAGGAGTCCGACGAGGAGCTCGAGAGCATGACCGCCGAGGCCGAGTTCCTGCTGCAGCAGCTGGGTCTTCCGTATCGCGTGATTAGCCTGTGCACCGGCGACCTGGGCTTCTCTGCCCGTCAGACCTACGACGTCGAGGTCTGGCTGCCGAGCTACAACGCCTACAAGGAGATCAGCTCCTGCTCCAACTGCGGTGACTTCCAGGCCCGTCGCGCCAACATCAAGTATCGCGACCCCGAGAACTTCAAGGGTTCGCGCTATCTGCACACCCTCAACGGTTCCGGTCTGCCGGCTGGCCGTACCATGGCAGCCATTCTGGAGAACTACCAGAACGCTGACGGCACCATCACGATCCCCGAGGTTCTGCGTCCCTACATGGGCGGCCTCGAGAAGATCGAGCCGGTCGCGTAGATTGGCTGCATAAGCGATTTGCTAGGGCACTCCTTTTTGGGGTGCCCTTTTTGTGTGCGGCCATACCATGCCGTGCGGACAGCTCAATAGAAAACACACGAACAACTGTTCTGTATACAGCCATCTACCTGCTATGCTTTTGCTAAATAAGAGCGAGAGAAAGGGGACGCGATGGAGCTGTTTGATGATCGGGTGGTTTTGTTTGAGAGCGACGAGGGCGGGGAGTACCTGCTTGTGACGTGTGAGCCGTCTGGCATGGGTGGCCTGGTGGTTCGACAGACGAGCGAGGGGCCGTTGACGCAATGGTGCTACGAGGAGTCGCCTCATGTGGTTGAGACGTTTGTGGCGCACGAGGGGCTTGTGGCCCTAGAGCATTTCTATGGGGTCCAGACATCTAATCAGGTTGCTCGCATGTTGAGCATCTCGTTTGCCGATTATGATTGTGCCCAGCGGGTGAGATCGCTCCTGAGGGAACTTGATGCTAAGTTTGACGTGATCGAAAAGCCAATCGATCGTACGGGGAATGGCGGTATATGCGGAGCAGCATGACAAGACTGCGTTCCACAAAAAAGTTTGAAATTGTGCTTGACTCCAATAAGCTAAAGTGGTTTTATATGTCTTGTGCTGCGGCGTTACCTCAGCTGGATAGAGGGTCTGACTACGAATCAGAACGTCATAGGTTCGAATCCTATACGCCGCACCAATTGAAATTGAAAGCCTCCGGCAACGGGGGCTTTTCTTTTTTGGAGACCAGACAGGGATTCGAACCTCGGTCGAGGCGCGAGCGTGAAGCGGACGCGGAGCGTCCGTAGCGAGCGGGCGAGCACGCCGGCAGGCGGGCGAAGCCGGCGCGGATCCGCGCAGCGGATGCGCGGAATCCTATACGCCGCACCAATTGAAATTGAAAGCCTCCGGCAACGGGGGCTTTTCTTTTATGGCAACACCGCATGGATTCGAACCTCGGTCGAGGCACGAACAACTTAATTATCACTCCGTAAAATTTTTTCTAATTGTCGCTTGACCCATCGGGGGCTCGCGTGCATAATAATCCGTGCGTTGCGGCGTTACCTCAGCTGGATAGAGGGTCTGACTACGAATCAGAACGTCATAGGTTCGAATCCTATACGCCGCACCAACTGAACTTTAAAGCCTCCGGTAACGGAGGCTTTTCTTATATGTCGACATACTTGAGGAGTTGCTTTCGCCGTGTTTGAAAGTATCGAGTCGATCGACTGCATCAAATGAGTAAAAATCAAATTCAATAACTTTTTTTGAAAAACGCTTGACGATTATTCAGTCCATGTGCATAATAATCAACAAGTCGCGGCGTTACCTCAGCTGGATAGAGGGTCTGACTACGAATCAGAACGTCATAGGTTCGAATCCTATACGCCGCACCATTTGAGATTAAAGCTCCCGGCAACGGGGGCTTTTCTTTTGCGTCAGCTTGAGTGCTTTCGTCCAAAGGGACGATTTCCTGTCGACTCGTGTAAGATTCCGAGTAGATGTCGCGACTTATTCGCGACCACTCCTTCTTCAAGCGACCGATCAGGGTGATATTTCGTGGCAGAGCGTCCGACATACAAGCTCAGGTTTCTCGATCCCAAGAAGCGCTTTCCGGCGATGCCCGAGCAGCCTGCGGGACGCTCATATGGCGTGGTCTGGAAACTCTTTGGCGAGGATCAGCATGAATCTTGTTATGTCGTCGAGTTCGTTGGCAAAAGTCATGTGTCGCTTTTGGGCTACGTAAGCGTTTCGGGTGAGGTGTACAAGGTGGACCGCCCCGTCAGCGAGGCTCCGCTGCCCAACGATCCCGACATGGAACTGGTCCTTGACGAGTCGGATTCCAGTATTGGTGAGATTATGGTAAGGGAAGCCAACGGTGCAATGCGCGCGTGTGCGCAAACTGTCGGCTCTCCCGAAGGCCCCATGCGCGAGCAATCCGACCACGAGACATGGAATTCAGCCCGCTCCCTTCCTTACGGCGAGTTCATGGCATCGATGTTCCTGCGCTACGTGATATTCGCTGACTCCGAAAATGCCATTGCGAGCACGGCGGACGCCGGCGGACTCGACGAGGATATGCAAAATGTTATCGACAAGATCAAGCTCGTAAAGTTGCCCGAGCCGGTCGAGGTGTTTTTGGGCTTTAACACGGCACCGCTCCCTGATGCTATCGAGACGCTGCTTTACCGCGTTGACCATGCCGAGAATCCGAGCGGTATCGAGCGCTATGCCGCTGCCCTTATGAGTGAAATTGACTTGCCCCGCCTGCGCACCATCGCTGCCAAGTCCGAGATGAGCCTGGCTCGCATTGATCGTTCAAAGCTTTTCTATCTCAATTTTGATCGTAGCCTGCTGGACCAGGACGAGATTGACATGCTGCTTGCAATAGAGTGCCGTCTCAACCGCCTCTCCGGCATCCTTGAGCGCATCGGGGCCGGATTGGTCCCTGCGGCATCCTCGCCGAGCCTTGAGGGCTGCGCGCTCTTTGATGCGTGGCATATCGCCAAGACGACCAACGATGTTCCCCGACTGCTCGATACGGCCTCAAGCGATAACCCGTGGGCCAAACCGGGAACGGTTTCGTGCCAGCCGGGCGGTGAGTGGGATGTGCGTACCCGCTTCGCGCGTATTGTAGAAGCGCTTAACGTGGTCACAAGGCTCGACTATACCTATCGAGTAAACGTTGTCGAGGGGATTATGCTCGTTCGGTTTGGGCAGTCTGTCGTTGATGCCATGCCGCAACGTGAATACGACGCTCAAGATGACGCCTGGCGCGAGCTGGACGAGGACACGCGCGCGATCTGGGCCGCGGAGCACGATGCGCGCGTGGCGCTCACACTTGCGGCGGCGTGTTTTGCCGCGGGCACCTGCATCACGCGCTGCTATGTGCAGATTGCTGCTCCCGACAGTGAGCAGGGCGAGCGCGTTGCCGCAACGTATTTCTTTGGGCGCGCGGCCTATCTGGCCGATTGCGTGCCTGTCGCCAAGGATCTTGAGAGCATGGACATGGACGATATGCCGTGCAAGCGTGTGCTTGAGGCGTATGAGTCAACTGCTCCGGAGACGATTGAACCTGCGGAGGTTCATGCCCGTCCGCGTGATGACCATCGCACGCTGCCGCCGGCGCTGCGCGATCTGCTGCTTGCCGATAAGGCTGACGAGTTGGAGGTCATGGAAGAGGACGATGACCCATACGTGGCCCGTGTTGTTGAATTGCGCGAGCAGGCAAAAGTCGACCGTACAGGTGCTTTTGAAGGTTTTTCCCGTCTTGTCGAGGAGTTGGAGGCTAAGTGCGCCGTCGCCGAGCTTTTGGCGACAGGTCCGGTTCAAACGCAGTTTTGCGATAACCAGCTGGTGCGCATGGTGCTACCGGTGTTGGAAGAAGACCGCTCTGTGCGAATCCTTCGTGCGCCCGATGCGCTGTACTTTGCCCAGCACGAGATCTGCAGCTTTTACGCCGAGCAAGAGAACTTTGAACGAGCACTGCCCGAGGTGCGCCATCTTTACGATCTGGCGCGCTCGTCCATGCAGTCGCACTTTGCGCTCATCAACGTGCTTGCGCGTCTGGAGCGCTTTGACGAGATTATCGAGGTGGCGCGCCACGGCCTACGTATTGCCAGCGATCGTTCTGCAATCGGCTACCTGTTCTATCGCTTGGCGTTTGCCTATTGGAATTGCGATCAGCTCGATCTGGCGCTGGCTTGTTACCGTCTGGTGCCGCGCGGCGAGGAGTCGGGCAGCAGCGCACTGGAAGAAATGCAGGGCCTTATGAACGAGATGGGCGTCAGCGAGCCTCCGACGTTCGAGGAAGCGGTCGAGACCATCCACAAGGCTGGACTCGAATTGCCGCCCGTGCCCGCGGTGACCAATCAGCTTGCGGATGCCGCCGTGCAGCTGGTCGATAACGGCTTCTTTTTCCTGGCGCGCGGCTGCATCTTCCAAATGTGGCGCACCATGGGTAACGACGAGCTCGGCTCCCTCAACCGCTCGCTGGGGTAGGCGAAGCTTTCAAGA
This sequence comes from uncultured bacterium, assembly GCA_905214525.1. GTDB lineage: Bacteria > Actinomycetota > Coriobacteriia > Coriobacteriales > Coriobacteriaceae > Collinsella. The sequence continues at coordinate 40,274 of CAJMMN010000008.1, read as the reverse complement.
AGGAAAGGCTGCTAGGCAATTAGAAAATTTCCTCTTGCCCATCCTTGGCTGTTTGGTTACTATAGAACGGCTGTTACGGAGAGCTGACCGAGAGGCCGAAGGTGCTCGCCTGCTAAGCGAGTATGCCCCAAAAGGGCATCTGGGGTTCGAATCCCCAGCTCTCCGCCAGTACGAATTTGAAGAAGGGTCCCATTTGGGGCCCTTTTTATTATCAAGAATGGCGGCTGGGGATTCGAACCCGAGAGGGCACGGGCGTTAAGCAAACGCGAAAGCGTTTGTAGCCCGTGGGCGAAAAGCCGCCAGGCTTTGAAGCCGGAGGGCATGCGCAGCATGCCCGGACATCCCCAGCTCTCCGCCAGTACGAATTTGAAGAAGGGTCCCATTTGGGGCCCTTTTTATTATCAAGAATGGCGGCTGGGGATTCGAACCTCAAAAAAAGAGGCATCCTTTCGGACGCCTCCCTTCAGTGGGCTTATTATTCTTGCGCACTACACCTCGGGCGCCTTGGCGACGGTCTCGCTTTCTGTCGTGAGCGGGCGGTTGTCGATGCGGCGGCCCAAGCGATCGAGCTTCACGAGTAGCCACTCAATGGGATTCGGCCCTGCGCCTTCCTCGTCGGCAACCAGGTCCATGACGGCGATCTTGGTGCCATCCTGCTTGAGCGTAACGCTGCCCACCTTGTCGCCCACATGCACCGTGCCCGAAAGATCGTCGTAGCTAACCTTTTCGGTCACCTCGCCGGCAAGGGAAAACACGGTCGCTTGCGCCGTAGGATCGGCGAGCGTGGCGTCGATCGTCTTATCCGTCCAGTCGGTTTGGCCAATGCGCGCCATAAGTGGGTTGCCGTTGGCGGTCTTTTCCTGCGTGTTGGCGATTGCGACCGTCACCTTGTGACCGTAGTACCAATTGGCAAGGGTTGCGGTATCGGTAAAGCGCTGGTCGGTGGTGGTGGAGTTCAAAACGACGGTGTAGATCTCGTCGCCATCGCGGTTGTAGGCACCCGTAAAGCAATAGCCTGCATCATCGGTGGTGCCGGTCTTGCCACCGATGTTGCCATCTTGGCCTAGCAAATAGTTATGCGTGTCCATGGAATGCGAATGGTCGGTGCCGTCGGCGCCCGTGACCTCGATCCAGGAATCTTCGCTCGCTACGACCTCGCGGATCGTGTCGTTTTTCATGGCCTCCTGCATCATCAGCGCTACGTCGTGTGCGGTTGAGTGCATATCACCAGCCCACTCATCAAAGTCCAGACCATGCGGGTTTTCAAAAAGCGTGCCGGTGCAACCGAGCTTCTTAGCGCGCTCGTTCATGGCTTTCACAAATGTTGCCTCGGCGTCTTTGGTCTTAGGGTCGATCTTCTTGCCCACATATTCGGCGAGCACGATGGCGGCGTCGTTGCCCGAGGGAATCATCAGGCCGCGCAGTGCCTGCTTCACGGTGAGCTCGTCGCCTTCGAGTAGGCCGGCTGTTGAATTGCCCACGGTGGCTGCGGCGTTGCTCACCGTGGCCTTCTCGTCCATCTTGCAATTCTCGACGGTTAGGATTGCGGTCATGACCTTGGTGATCGAGGCAATCTTGACCTGCTCATCGGCGCCGCGGGCATAGTAGACGGTGCCGTCTTTGCCCATGACGAGGGCATTGGTCGCATCGATATCGGGCAGGTTTTCGGCCGTGATGCCGCGCGCATCGGCGGTTTTGCCGCAAACATTGTCGGTCGTGAGTACTTGGGCGCCGGCGACGGTGGGCACGCCAGCGGCAAGGGCGATAGCGCAGACAAAGCCGGCGGCAAGCTGGGCTGAGCGCTTTGCAAAAGAGGTGAGGGACTTCACGGATTTCGCTTTCGACGGGATGGTCTCTTCTGGAACTAGAGTATATCGTTTGCCGGCGTCGGCGATCATCGCGTGCGTGCGTGGCCCACATCCGCGCCCGAACGGGCACAAGGGTGCTTAAGGCCGACTTAATCACCCACGCTTGTTGTGTGTGGCGTGCGTCGCCTCGGGCATAATGGAGCGCGAGAGGAGCACGCATGAACGAGCGCATTTTGGTAGTTGATGACGAAAAGGCCATCGCCGACTTGGTTGGTATCTACCTTACAAAAGAGGGCTTTGATGTCCAGATTGCCTATAGCGGGGCCGATGCTGCCAAGGCAATCTTGGAGCAGGAGTTCGATCTGGCGCTGCTGGATGTCATGCTGCCCGATATCGATGGGTTTGAGCTGCTGCGTACGATTCGTTCCAGCCATACCTATCCCGTGATCATGCTGACGGCGCGCGATGCCCAGCAAGACAAGATCGAGGGCCTTTCGCTTGGCGCGGACGATTACGTGGTTAAGCCGTTCCGCCCGCTGGAGCTCATTGCGCGCGTTCACGCTCAGCTGCGTCGTTACACCAGCTACGGCAGCCGCGCACAGGCGGCCGAGTCGCCGACCATTCAGCTCGACGGCTTGGAGATCAACCGCGACGCTCGTTCCGTGACGGTGGACGGTGCGCCGGTACGCCTCACACCCACCGAGTATTCAATCTTGCTGTATCTGGTCGAGCATCGCGGCAGCGTGGTGGCCGTGGAGGACCTGTTCCGCGCGGTGTGGAACGAGGACTTTATGCCCGGCTCCAACAATACGGTGATGGTGCACATTCGCCACTTGCGCGAAAAGATCGGCGACGACGCACAAAAGCCGCGCTTTATCAAAAACGTCTGGGGCGTCGGCTACATCATCGAATAACGCTTTTCGCTTGTGAGGATCTTGATATGACAAAAGACGATAGGCAAGCGTTCGAGGTGCCCGATCGACTCTTTGAATACGTGAGGTCGGTCGTCGACAACCGCGCGCTTGCAACGGTGCTGCTCTTTTTGCTGACCCTGCTGCTGATTGGCATCGACAACATCGCTGGAATCTTGGCGGTGCTGCTTGTCGGCTTTTTGCTAATCGATCGATTTGAGATCGTGCGCCGCTGCATGGTGATTGGCGGCGCCGCGTGGGCCATGACGTTGGCGATTGGCGCCATGGCGCTCGGCGGCATCGAAGGGCCGGTGCTGTTCGATGCCGGCTTTGTATTCAACATGCTTGGCTTTGTGCTGGCGCTTGCCGCGTGCGTGCTGTTCTTGTGCGGCCGCGCCCTGTACTACCAGGGCTACGAACAGGGCGAGCAGCATGCCGATTGTGTGCTGGCCGCTCGTATTCAAGATCGCCTGATCGATCACCCCGACACCTGGGACAACATCGACGGCGACTTCTTGGAGGTCGAGGGCGCCCTTAACCGCGTGCGTGACCGTGAGCGCAAGGTGCAGCAAGCTCTGCGTGACGAGTCGCATCGCAAGGACGATCTGGTCACGTACTTGGCACATGACCTACGCACCCCGCTTGCCAGTGTGGTGGGCTATCTTTCGCTGCTGCAAGAAGCTCCTGAGCTGCCGGTTGAGCAACGTGCGCACTTTACGGGCGTGGCGCTCGACAAGGCGCACCGGCTCGATACGCTCATCGAGGAGTTCTTCGATATCACGCGCTTTGACTTCCACGATATCGTGCTCACGCGCGGCTATGTTGATCTGGGGTTGCTGCTGGCTCAGGTGGCTGACGAGTTCTATCCCATCCTCAACGAGCAACATAAGGAAGTCCAAGTTGATATTCGCGAGGACCTGACGGTGCTCGTGGATGGCGACAAGATGGCTCGCGTGTTCAACAACATCATGAAAAACGCTATTGCCTATAGCTATGAGGGCTCGACCATCACGATCGAGGCCAGACGCCGGGACGACGGTGGCGTGCGCGTGCGCTTTATCAATCAGGGCGATCCCATCCCTGAGGCAAAGCTCAAGGTGATCTTTGAGAAGTTCTATCGCCTGGATGCGGCGCGTGCGACCAATCGCGGTGGTGCCGGTCTGGGCCTTGCTATTGCCAAGGAGATCATCGCGGCACACGGTGGTGCCGTTGCATGTGAATCGACGCCCGAACACACGATATTCACCATCGAGCTGCCCGCCGCATAGCCAGCGTGCCCTTACAAACACTTGACAATGCGCTCACGTGCATATGAGCCGCGATTCCTACTATCGATACTGCTGAATTGATATCGATGTGGAGGTATGCGGTATGACGGCTGCTGCGGCTGTGGAGCCCACGGAGCTTGAAGAACTCATGAAAGCGCAGGCCGAGGCCGCGCGCGAGCGCGAGGTTGGGGATGCGACTCGCCCCACGGCAGAGGATCTTGCCGCCTCGCCGACGCGCATCGACGTCGAGGGCCTCGACCTGTTCTATGGCGACCATCATGCGCTCAAGGACGTGAATATCAAGATCCGCGACAAGCAGATCACCTCGTTTATCGGGCCTTCGGGCTGCGGAAAGTCCACGTTGCTGCGCTGCTTTAACCGCATGAACGACGGCATCAAGGATTGCCGCATCGAGGGCAAGATTGCGCTCGATGGTCAAGATATCCTGGGCGATTACGACATTTGCCGCCTTCGCCAGCGCGTGGGCATGGTGTTCCAGCGCCCCAACCCGTTTCCCATGAGCATCTACGACAACGTCGCGTATGGTCCGCGCGGCATGGGTGTGCGCGATCGCGCTGTGCTGGATGAGCTGGTCGAGGACTCCCTTCGTCGCGCTGCGCTATGGGATGAGGTCAAGGACAAGCTCAAAGAGTCGGGCCTGGGTCTTTCGGGTGGACAGCAGCAGCGCCTGTGCATCGCCCGCGCACTTGCCGTGCAGCCCGACATTCTGCTGATGGACGAGCCGACCTCGGCGCTCGACCCCGTGTCGACGCTCGTGGTGGAGCAGCTGGCCTGCGAGCTCAAGGAGACCTGCACGCTGGTGGTTGTGACGCACAACATGCAGCAGGCCGCGCGTATTTCCGATTCGGTCGCATTCTTTTTGCTGGGTGAGCTGGTGGAGCACGCGCCTGCCGCGCAACTCTTCAAGAATCCGTCCGATCCGCGCACGGCGGATTATTTGACGGGGCGTTTTGGCTGATACCATCTAGTAAAGGTACCTTTAGGGTTAAGATGCGGTCATGCCGGCCGCAAAGGGGTTCAACATGATCTATTACGTCGAGGACGATGACAACATCAGGGATTTGACGGTCTATGCGCTGCGCAAGCAGGGAATCGAGGCCGAGGGCTTTTCGTGCGACGGCGAGTTTAAGGCCGCCGTGGCGCGACGGGTGCCCGATGCTGTGCTGCTTGATATCATGCTGCCCGACACCGATGGCCTGGCGATTATGCGTCGCCTGCGTGCCGACCGCCTGACGGCGACGGTGCCCATCATGATGCTTACCGCCAAGGACACCGAGCTCGATAAGGTCATGGCGCTCGATGGCGGTGCCGACGATTACCTGACTAAACCCTTCTCGCTCATGGAGCTTGCGAGCCGCTGTCGCGCACTGCTGCGTCGCGGCGGCATGGTCAAGCAGGCGAGCGATGTGCTCAGCGTGGGCGACATCGTGCTCTCGCCCAGCCATCGCGAGGTGACCGTTGCCGGCGAGCCGCTTAAGCTCACCCTGCGCGAGTTCGACCTGCTCGAGTACCTCATGCGCAAGCCCGGCGTGGTTTTTACCCGCGAGTCGTTGCTGCAGAGCGTGTGGGGCTGGGACTTCGACGGCGGTTCGCGCACCGTTGACGTGCACGTGCAGACGCTTCGCCAAAAACTGGGCGAGCATGCCGGCGCCATCGAGACCGTGCGCGGCGTGGGCTACCGCTTGGCCGAGCCTTCTGCCGGTGATGGTGCCGAAGGTGACGGCACCGCGGCCACCGCATCGGAGGAGTAACCCGTGGTCTTCGCCCCCCAGGGAAAATATACGCTGTCGCACCGCGTTTTTGTGACGATCTTTGTCTGCGCCATGGCGGTTATCGTGGCGTTTACGGTGCTGGGTGCGTTCTTTGTGCAAAACACCTTGGCGGATGCCACGAGTGCCAATCTGGCGCAGGAAACCGAGCTCATTGCTGCCGCCCTCGACGAGCAGCAGGAGCCCATCCCGTTCTTGCGTAGCCTCGATCGCGAGGACTTACGCATCACGCTGATTAACAAGGATGGATCGGTTGCCTACGACAACGAGGCGTCGCCTTCCACACTGCCCAACCATGGCGATCGCCCCGAGGTCATCGAGGCCTTTGAGAGTGGTTCGGGTTCCGCGGAGCGCGCAAGCTCTACGCTCGACGAGATTATGCTGTATCGCGCCGTCGCCCTTGATAACGGCCAGGTTGTCCGCTTGGCGCAGGCCCAGCCTGGCGTTGCGGCGATTTTGCTGTCGATGGTGGCACCGATGCTGCTTATCGCAGCAGCGGGTGCGGTACTCTCGTTTTTCATGGCGCGCCGCGAGTCCCGTGCCATCATCGCGCCGTTGCAAGAGGTGGATTTGGACCACCCGCGCCGTAGCTATGAGCACGCCTATGCCGAGATGGTCCCCATGCTTGAGCGTATCGAGTCGCAGCGCCAGGAACTCAAGCGCCAAATGGCGGTGCTAGCGGACAACGACCGTATGCGCCGCGAGTTCACGGCGAATATCACCCATGAGCTCAAGACGCCGCTTACGGCGATTTCGGGCTATGCCGAGCTCATCGCAAATGGCATGGTCGAGGGCGAGGACGACCTGCGCAACTTTGGCGGTCGCATCTATCGTGAGGCGGGCCGCTTGGCAGCGCTTGTCAACGACATCCTTACGCTGTCTAACTTGGACGAGGCCGAACGTGCGACTGAAGGCGAGACAGTGCCCATTGGTTCCACGGAGCCTATTGAGCTCTCGCGTGCGATCTACGCGGTTGAGCAGCGTCTTGAACAGGTCGCCCGTCAAGCGAATGTGACGATAAGTCATGAGACCAAGCCTGTGGTCATCGAAGGCGTGTCGCGCTTGATCGACGAGCTCATCTATAATCTGGCAAGCAACGCCATCCGCTACAATCGACCCGGCGGTACGGTTACGTTGCAGTGCGGCACCAACGACGAAGACCATCCGTTCCTCGCTGTCGCCGACACGGGAATCGGTATCGCGCCTGAAGAACAGGGCAAGGTATTTGAGCGGTTCTATCGCGTGGACAAGAGTAGGTCCAAGGCACGCGGCGGAACCGGCCTGGGGCTTGCCATTGTCAAGCATGCGGCCCTGTATCATCACGCCACGCTCGATCTGTCGAGTGAGTTGGGCGTGGGAACCACCATTACGGTGACGTTTCCCATACAGCAGGACGAGCCATTCGCATAGCGATACAACATAGATATTGATGTAGACGCCGCATTTGACTTTCGGGTGCGGCGTTGTTGTGCAATTTTACGATTGCTTCCGACATTTTTACAGGAGAGCCTGTTTCTTATGTATAGAGTTTGGTCTCGGTAAAAAGATGCGATAACATACGGACAGTTTTGTCAATCCGAACTGGGGAAATGAAAGGCAAGCTGCATGACCCTTCTCGAACTGTTCCAGCTGCTGAAGAAGCACCTCAAGCTGGTCATCACCCTTCCGGTGGTCTGCGCGATCGCCATGGGCATCGTGTCCTTCGTTGCGATGGACAACACCTATACCGCGACGACGAGCATGTACATTCTCGCCAAGACCGACGATAGCGGTCAGATGAGCTACAACGATCTCTCGGCGAGCCAGATGCTTTCCAACGATATCGCCACGCTGCTGGATAGCGATAGCGTTAAGAGCGGCGCCGCCAAAGAACTGGGCCTTACCGATCTGGATGACTACAAGGTGTCTGTTTCCTCCGAGACCACCACGCGTGTCATTACGCTTTCGGTTACCGGCACCGATGCCAAGGAGACGGCTGAGGTCGCAAAGGCCATTGCCAGCTCGGTGAGTACGGTCGCTCAGAACGTCGGCGCTGCCCAGAGCATCAACGTTATCGACGAGGCTAAGACCCCCGAAGCCCCCAGCGGCCCCAAGCGCACGCTGTATATTGCCGTCGCGTTCCTCGCCGGTATCTTTATCGCAGTTGCCTATGTCGTTTTGGCAGACATGCTCAATACCCGCATCCGCGGTGCCGAAGAGGCAGAAGAGCTCCTGGGTATTCCCGTTGTTGGCCGAATTCCGGCTATGAAAGGTGGTAAATAGGCATGGCTAAGGCAAAGAACACCGATAAGCTCGTTGTGCAGAATGCCGCCAAGACCCTTCTGGCCAACATCCGCTTTGCGAGCGTGGATGACCCCATTCGCACCATCACCGTTACCTCCTCGATTCCCAACGAGGGCAAGTCTACGGTTTCCATTAACCTTGCTCAGGCAATCGCCACGAGCGGCAAGAGTGTCCTGCTGGTCGAGGCTGATATGCGTCGCAGGTCCCTTGCCGATATGCTCGGCGTCCGCTCCCGCGGCGGACTCTATGCAGTCCTGTCCGAGCAGGTTTCTATCGACCAGGCGATTGTCGAGACGGGTCAGAAGAACTTCTACTTCCTCGATGCCGAGCCGCACATTCCCAATCCTGCCGACATCATCGTCTCCCATCGCTTTGCCAAGCTGGTAAAGGCACTGTCCGCCAAGTTCCAGTACGTCATCTTCGATGCTCCCCCGGTCGGCACCTTCATCGATGCTGCCGAGATCGCAAGTCTGACCGACGGTGCGCTTTTTGTCGTGCGTGAGGATTTCACCAAGCGCGAGGAGGCGCTCAACGCCATCGGTCAGCTTAAGAAGTCCGAGAAGGTCAAGCTCATCGGTACCGTCATGAATTACTGTGAGACCGAGACCAGCGAGTACTACTATTCTTACTACACCAAGGACGGTAAGAAGGTTAAGAAGGGCTCCGACGATCAGGGCACTTCCAAAAAGGGCATCTTCACCAACCGAGCAAACGTTTAGTTGATTAAGGCTGACCTATGCGTGACATTCATTGCCATATCTTGCCGGGTGTAGACGACGGCGCCGCCGATCTCGAAGAGAGCTTGGCGATGCTCGAGGCTGCCAAGCGGGCCGGTGTAACCAGAATCGTTTGCACTCCTCACTGCCGTGATCCCTATTTTGATTACGACAAGATGTGGGATGCCTTTGAGCTGCTGCGCGATAACGCTGACGGTTTTCCGCTCCAGATGGGCTTCGAGGTCAACCATCGAAAGCTCGTTGAGCTTGGTATCGATGCCGCGGATCACTTGCATTTCGATGGGACCAACGAGTTTCTGCTCGAGCTTTCGACGCATGCCGATGCGTATGCGTTTAGAGAGTACGAGAACACGATTTACGATTTGCAGTGCCGTGGCTACCAGGTGATCATCGCTCATCCTGAGCGCTATCGTGCGGTTCAAAAGGATGTAAGCGTGGCGGAGCGCCTGGTCGATATGGGCTGCAAGCTGCAGGCTTCGGCGGACTTTATTGCCGGCGGTCGCTTTGGTCGCGAGAAAAAGCCGGCACAGCGCCTGTTCGATCAGAACCTGTACAGCTTCATCGCGAGCGATGCCCATAACGTGGGTCATTACGATTGCCTGGCGAAGGCTCGCGCGAAGTTTAGCGTGCGCGGAGCTCATTTTCGCTAAAATCTGTCCCTAACGTTCGCATTGAATGAAAGGGCAGCCATGGATATCCAACTTAAGACGGGATGCTTTGATGACGCGGCGTTGGTGCGCCGCGTCGTTTTTATGGACGAGCAGGGCTACGAGAATGAGTTCGACGCTATCGACGAGGATCCGAACTGCATTCATGTGACGCTCTATGTAGACGGCGAGCTTGCCGGTTGCTCGCGCGTGTTTCCCGAAGAGCTTGAGCGCGCGGCTGACGCAGAGGCTCCGGTGTCGCCGGCGTGCGACTTGGACGAAGGCGTCGCAGCGGGGGAGACCTACATTATGGGGCGCGTCGCCGTGCTGCCGGCTATGCGTCGTCGTGGTTTGGCGAGTGCGATCGTTGAGGCCAGTGGTGCGTGTGCACGCGATGCCGGCGCTAAGCTCATTAAGCTGCATGCTCAGGAATACGTGCTGCCGCTCTATGCAAAGGCGGGCTACACGCAAATTGCCCCGGTGGACTATGAAGACGAGGGCCAGCCCCATGCCTGGATGGCCAAACGGGTCGAGGGTGGCAGATAGGGACGTTCCTTTTCTGCCGGCAGTTGGGGACACTCCTTGGCAATTGGCGCATCAGAGCGTTTGGACATACAGTTTTTCGATTCCGTATGTATATATGCGCGCTAATGGGTAATAAAATCTTAGTCTGAACATAGCAGGTCTGCGATGCGGCTCGGGCAACCGGGCCGTTTTTGCGGACGGGGGTAGCGCGAAAGGACTGCACATGCGTCAATTTAAGACCGAGAGCAAAAAACTGCTCGACCTCATGATCAACTCCATCTACACCAATAAGGAAATCTTCCTGCGCGAGCTTATCTCTAACGCGAGCGACGCCGTCGACAAGCTCAACTTTAAGAGCCTGCAGGACCCGAGCGTCAAGCTCGACCAGGGCGACCTGGCTATTCGCGTCTCCTTTGATAAAGACGCCCGCACCATTACCATCTCGGATAACGGCATTGGCATGACCGCCGAGGAGCTCGAGCGCAATCTGGGCACCATCGCCCATTCCGGCTCCGAGGAGTTTAAGACCGAGAACGCCGAGCAGCAGGGTTCCGATGTCGACATCATCGGTCAGTTTGGCGTGGGTTTCTACTCCGCCTTTATGGTCGCCAGCCACGTGAAGGTTGTCAGCCGCGCTTATGGCGAGGATACCGCCCACGTTTGGGAGTCCGACGGTCTTGAGGGCTACACCATCGAGGATGGCGAGCGCGCCGAGCACGGCACCGATGTCATCCTGACGCTGCGCGAGAACGAGAAGCTCGACGCCGACGGCGAGGCCGAGACCTACGATCGCTTCCTGACCGAGTGGGGCCTCAAGAGCCTGATTCAGCAGTACAGCAACTATGTGCGCTACCCGATACAGATGATGGTGTCCAAGAGCCGCCAGAAGCCCAAGCCCGAGGATGCTGGCGATGACTACACGCCCGAGTACGAGGACTACCAGGAGCTCGAGACCGTCAATTCCATGACACCGATCTGGAAGAAACGCAGCTCCGATGTCGAGCAGAAGGACTACGACGAGTTCTACAAGTCCACATTCCACGACTTTGACGATCCCGCGCGCACTATCAGCTTCCACGCCGAGGGCACGCTTGAGTACGATGCGCTGCTGTTTGTGCCGGGTCGCGCCCCGTTCGATCTGTACAGCAAGGACTACGAGAAGGGCCTGGCGCTCTACAGCTCTAACGTGCTGATTATGGAGAAGTGCGACGACCTGCTGCCCGACTACTACAACTTTGTCCGTGGCGTCGTGGATTCTGCCGACGTGTCGCTCAACATCTCGCGTGAGACGCTGCAGCAGAACCGTCAGCTTAAGGCTATTGCCAAGCGTGTGGAAAAGAAGATCACCGCCGACCTTGAGGATATGCGTGACAACGATCGCGAGGCCTACGAGAAGTTCTTTGAGAACTTTGGCCGCGGTCTTAAGTACGGCATCTACTCGAGCTATGGCATGAAGGCCGATGAGCTCGCCGACCTGCTGCTGTTCTGGTCTGCCAAGGAACAGAAGATGATTACCCTGGCCGAGTATGCCAAGGGTATGCCCGAGGATCAGAAGGCCATCTACTACGCCGCCGGCGACTCGCGTGAGCGCTTGGCCAAGATGCCCGTGGTAAAGGGCGTGCTCGAGCGCGGCTATGACGTGCTGTTGCTGACGCAGGATGTGGATGAGTTCACGTTCCAGGCTATGCGTGAGTACGTTGCCGCCGATATGCCTAAGATCTACGAGGACGACGCCGCCCGCGAGGCTGCCGAGAAGGCCGTTGCCGACGGTGCCGAGCCCGAGGTCGAGGATCGTCACCTGGAGCTCAAGAACGTCGCGACTGGCGATCTTGATCTGGCGACCGAGGACGAGAAGAAGGAGGCCGAGGACGCCACCAAGGAAAACGAGGACCTCTTTAGCGCCATGAAGGAGGCGCTCGGTGACAAGGTCGAGAAAGTTGCCGTCTCCGCGCGCCTGACCGATGCCCCCGCTTGCATCACCACCGAGGGTCCGCTTTCGCTCGAGATGGAGAAGGTGCTCCAGAAGGGACCCGAGGGCGCGCCCGACGGTATGCCCAAGAGCCAGCGCGTGCTCGAGCTCAACGCCAAGCACCCGGTCTTTGACAAGCTTGTCGCTGCCCAGAAGGCAGGCGACGCCGACAAGATCAAGCAGTACTCCGGTCTGCTCTATGACCAGGCTCTGCTGGTCGAGGGCATTCTGCCTGAGGACCCCGTTGCCTTCGCGGCGGCTGTCTGCGAGCTGATGTAACTAGGGGGTTACGCGGTTCTACGAACCGCGTAACTACTCGACGCTGCAAACGCCCCTAAGCGGCAATCTGACGTTCAATCGTCGGCCGCGTACCAAAGTACGCTTCCCTCCTCTTTCACGTCACCTTGCTCGCTTAGGGGCGTTTTCGCTGACTTATGCTCAACCTGCGACGCTTTCGTGGCCCTAAGTAGTCATCGGGGACGTTCTTGTTTGAGTAGTCGTTTAAGAACGCCCCCGATGACTATTCGGATTGCTAATTTGTGCGGGTTGTGGTTTTGTGACCTGCTGAAATTTGAGATACTGTACAACTGTACGTTAACTAATCTTCGTAGTATATTGCTACCCGCAAAACTCAATACCATTGTGCTTCGAGACGCTAAAGCGCCTACGTACAATGGTTTTTGATAGTACGATTTGATTCAACGACAGGATGGATGGTCCAAGCGTGAGTCTCGGCAGCAAACTATCCAACGCAAAGGTCTCCTTTGCGATATTTAAGCGCGACATTAAGCGACTGCTTATGAACCCCGTCGCCCTGGTGGTTACCTTGGGCGTGTGCGTCATTCCCTCGCTGTATGCCTGGTACAACATCGTTGCCAACTGGGATCCGTACGGAAATACCCAGGGCATTAAAATCGCCATCGCCAACAACGATCAGGGCACCCAGAATGACTTGGTGGGCGAGCTCAATGCAGGCGATAAGGTGGTCGACCAGCTCAAGGAAAACGATCAGCTGGGCTGGACCTTCGTCGACTCGGCTGCCGATGCCAAAGAGGGCGTCGAGAGCGGGGAATACTACGCGGCGATCGTAATCCCCAAGAACTTCTCCGACAATCTTGTCTCGATGCTCGATGGCAATTACCATCAGCCGAAGCTCACCTATTACGTCAATGAGAAGAAGAGCGCCATTGCGCCCAAGGTCACCGATACCGGTGCCAACACCATCGAGGAGCAGATCAACTCGGAGTTTGTCTCCACGGTGGGCGAGACTGTTGCCAGTATCGCCAAGGATGCCGGTGTCGATTTAAAGGACAAGGCAACCCAGACTCAGGACTCGCTGACAAGTTCGGTGTCCGAGGCATCCGACACCTTGGGTGAGGTGCGCGATTCGATTGGCGATATGAATGCCGCCATCGATAAGACGAGTGGCGCTATCGCCTCGGCTGATGCGGCGCTTGCCGGCTTGCAAGGTCAGGCACCGTCGCTGACGCAGGCAATCTCCCAGGGCAACGACCTGCTGGGCGAGGCTCGCGCCACGGCGGGCAACTCTATCACCTCGCTCTCCAAGGCACTCTCGGAAGGTAGCCTTGCACTCACCAAGACGTCAGCCTCCGCGAACGCTGCGATTGGCAAGCTAACGGGTACGGTCACATCTACGACCACCCGCATCGACAACTCGCTCGAGTCTCTCCAGGCGACGATCGATCACAATAAGGTCGTTATCGGACACTTGGAGATTCTCGTTAATGACACGTCGACAGGTTCCGAGGAAATTGACGCGCGCATTGTATCGACCATCGATTCGCTTCGCGAGCAAAACCAGAAGCTGCAGAGCATCAAGGATGGCCTTTCTGCACAGTCGAGCGCCATGGCAAACGACGCTACGGCAATCTCGAACGCGAGCAACGCACTCAACGCGGCAATTCAGACCGGTACGGCTAACCTCGGTCAGGCTCAGACCGATCTGGGTCAGAACGCACTTCCGAAGGCTTCGAGCGCGCTTGACTCCTTTGCCGCCGTTTCGGGCGATTTGACCGGCATTGTGTCGGGTATGACCCCCACGATAGCGAGCGCGCGCGGCACGCTGGCGCAGCTCGACGCCACGCTCAAGCAGGCAAAGACCACGCTGTCCCAAACCGACGCCTCCCTTGCCAAGGTTCAGGACAAGCTCGCGACCGCCGCCAATGACATTGCGGCGCTGCAGACCTCTGAGTCTATGGGCGAGTTAGCCGACCTCATGGACGTCGACGTCAATGACGTGGCAGATTTCATGGCATCTCCGGTTGAGCTGACGTCCAAGTCAATCTATCCGGTCAAGAGCTTTGGCTCGGGCATCGCGCCCTTCTACACCAATCTGGCGCTGTGGGTAGGCGGCTATGTGCTCATCGCTATCTATAAACTCGAGGTCGACCGCGAGGGCATCGGTAGCTTTACGGCGCGTCAGGGCTACTTTGGCCGCTGGCTGCTGCTGGTGATCCTGGGTGCGTTGCAGGCCATCATCGTTACGGTGGGAGATCTGGTCATTGGCGTTCAGTGCGTCAATCCGCTGCTCTTTGTACTGGGCGGCATCGCTATTTCGTTCACCTACGTCAACATCATCTATGCGCTGTCCACCACGTTTAAGCATATCGGTAAAGCCATTGGCGTCATCCTCGTCATTGTGCAGATCCCCGGCTCGTCGGGCATGTATCCCATCGAGATGATGCCCGGCTTCTTCCAATGGCTGCATCCGCTGCTGCCCTTCACCTATGGCATCAACCTGCTGCGCGAGACCGTCGGTGGCATGTATTCGTTCAACTACCTGTTCAACCTGTGCATCCTGGGCGTGTTCCTTGCCATCGCGCTCTTTATTGGCTTGCAGCTGCGTCCGCTGCTGCTCAACCTCAACCTGCTCTTTGACAAGCAGCTTTCCACGACGGGCCTCATGATCTGCGAGTCCAACGACCTGCCGCGCCAGCGCTATTCGCTGCGCACGGCCATGCGCGTCATGCTCGATTCGGATTCGTACCGTCGCGAGCTGCTCGATCATGCCGTGGCGTTTGAGCATCGCTACCCGTACTACATCAAGGGCGGTTTTGCCGCCGTGGTAGGCGTGCAGGTTCTGCTCTTTGTGCTTTCGACGGTGCTCGATATCGACAATAACGGCAAGATCATCCTGCTCGTTATCTGGATCATTTCGGTTATCGCCATCTGCGGCTGGCTCATCAACATCGAATACATCCGTGCGAGCCTCAATACCCAGATGCGTATCTCGGCGCTTTCGGACGAGGACCTTCGCCGCGAGATGCGCGAGCACACGGCGGCGATCCCTGCCGCCCGTCGCATGTTTGGTCTCAACGCCAGCGAGCGTGGCGCCAAGGGAGGCGAACAGCCTACGAGCCGTCTGCCGCATATCGGTGCGCATCGTAAGGCTCAAGATGCCGACGGCGCTGACAACGTAAACGGAAACGACGGGGACACCACCCCGCTTGGCAAGCACTCTAAAGGAGGTGAGGCATAAATGAAAAACATCCTGCACCTGTTTAAGCGCGATGTCCAAAACGTGTCTCGCTCCGTGATCGGCATGGTCGTCGTGATGGGCCTGATCATCGTGCCATGTCTCTATGCATGGTTTAACATCGCCGGAAGCTGGGATCCCTACGGCAATACCGGCAACCTTAAGATTGCAGTGGTCAACACCGATGAGGGTTACGAGAGCGATCTGATTCCCGTCGAGGTCAACGTGGGCGAAAACGTAACCGCCACCCTGCGCGGCAACGAGAACTTCGACTGGGTCGTCCTCAACGACCGCGATAAGGCGATTGAGGGCGTTAAGTCGGGCGCGTACTACGCTGCCGTCGTTATCCCTAAAACGTTTAGCGCCGACATGATGACGCTTTTCTCGACCGAGGTGAAGCACGCCGATATCGAGTTCTATGAGAACCAGAAGGCCAACGCCATCGCACAGATCGTGACTGAAAAGGGTTCGAGCGCCGTCCAGAGTCAGGTCAACGAGACCTTTACCAAGACCATCACGACCATCGGCCTTAAGACCGTGTCCAGCCTGCTCGACTATATGAGTACCGACCAGGTGAGCAACTTTATCGCCAATCTGTCCTCGACGCTGGGCGATTCGGTCGAGGACCTGCAGGACGTTCAGACGAGTGCGACGTCGCTCGCGGGCATTTTGAGCTCCACGTCCGATTCACTGACATCGGCGGGCGGCATGCTCAAGCAGACGGGCACCGTTGATGAGTCGACGAAGCAGCTGATGGAGCACGCCAAGAGCGGCATCAATGATTCCAAGGAAGCGCTCAAGGCCGCCAACGATGCCGTTGACGCGGCGATTGACGGAAGCGCGGGCTCGTTCGACAACGTGTCCGCCGAGCTTGCGAAGGCATTCGATGCCGCGAATCAGCATGTTTACCTTACGGTGTCTCAGCTCAACGAAGCCGCAGCGGCGCTCAATACGCGTGCTGACGATATCGATGCGATGGCCGATCAGCTCCGCAACCTTGCCGACCAGGTGAGTGATGACAAGCTCAAAGACGGTCTCGAGTCCGCTGCGACGTCGCTGGGCAGAATTGCCGTGGAGTACCGCAACAATGCGAAGGACCTGACGGCGACCGCAAAGTCCCTTTCGGACGGCATGGCGGAGGTCAACAACTCGCGTGCCGAGGTCGACCAGGCCATCGCCGATGCCAAGGCGGGTATCTCGGGAGCCAAGTCCGACTACGATTCCACGTTCTCGGTTAAGGCCAAGGAGCTCAAGAAGACCATTTCGGGCGTTCTGGATTCCCTGAACGGTATCTCGGGTGACTTGGATAGCGCCGTGAGCGGTCTGACCGACGCCTCTGGCTCGCTCGCAAAGGGCCTCTCCAAGGCTGCGACGCTGGTCAACAAGGCTTCTGATCAGTTGGGCAAGGCGTCGGACAAGATTAGCGCGTTCAAGGACGAGCTCGACGGTGCCCTTATGTCGGACGATCTGGCCACGATCAAGACGATGATCGGCAACGACCCCGATGGCCTCGCCGCGTCGCTTTCCGGCCCCGTTGCGCTCGATCGCAAGCCGGTCTATCCGATTCGCAACTACGGCTCGGCCATGGCGCCGTTCTATACGATTCTGTCGCTTTGGGTCGGCTCAATCGTACTGGCGGCCATGATGAAGGTCTCGGTCGACGATGAGCTTATCAACAAGCTCATCCCCGTGCGCCTGCACGAGATCTACCTGGGTCGTTACCTGTTCTTTGGCGGTCTGGCTCTGCTGCAGGCAACGCTCGTGTGCGCGGGCGACATCCTGTTCTTTGGCATTCAGTGCGACAACCCGCTGCAGTTTGTGCTGGCGGGCTGGGTTGCGAGTCTCGTGTTCTCCAATATCGTCTACACGCTTACGGTGTCGTTTGGCGATATCGGCAAGGCGCTCGCTGTCGTGCTGCTGGTCATGCAGGTCGGCGGTTCGGGCGGCACGTTCCCCATCGAGATGACCGGCCCCGTGTTCCAGGCAATCTATCCGTTCCTGCCGTTCACTCATGGTATCAACGCCATGCACGCCGCCATGGCCGGTGCCTACCATATGGAGTACTGGATTGAGCTGGGCATTCTGGCGAGCTATCTGATTCCGTCGCTGGCCCTGGGCGTGGTCTTCCGCCGCCCGGTCATCAAAGCCAACGACTGGATCATCGAAAAGCTTGAAAGCACGAAGCTTATTTAGTGCAACAGTGTGACATTGACAAAACATCGAGGTTCACTTTGCTGACGCTTTAGTTGAGTGAATTGCATGGGCTGCTTGATTGTTGCTACAGTAGCGGGGCGTGCCGGGGGTCCGGCGCGTCCCGTTTTTATTTGACCATGAGGCGGCACGCAGCCATACGCGTGCGGACACCACGCCCAGTTTGAGTGTGAGGATGTTCCATGGCCCAATACGCTGCCAACGAAATTGAAAACATGCCCGATAGCCCTGTTGCTCGCGAGGACCTGGGTGCGGGCGGCACCTCCCGTGGTGCCGGTGCTCGTTCGCCGTTGTTCTGGAAAATCCTACTGCTTTCGGTGGCGATTATCTGGGGTTACTCCTTTACCACTATGAAGGACGCGCTCGACACCATTCCGGTGTTCGAACTGCTCTATATTCGTTTTCTTCCCGCAGCGCTGGTCATGCTTGTTATCTTTCGCAAGCGCATCGCCGCCCACCTTAACGCTCGCAATCTGATTGTTGGTCTGAGCATGGGCGCGCTCATGTGGGCAGCCTATGCCTTGCAGACGGTCGGTCTGGCTCAGACCACGGCGGGTAAGAACGCTTTTTTGACGGGCACCTATTGCATTCTGGTCCCGTTCGCGAGCTATTTCCTAAGCGGCGAAAAGCTCACTCGTTACAACTTGGGCGCCGCATTGCTCTGTCTGGCGGGCATTGGCCTGGTGGCGCTCGATAGCGTCGAGTTCAACATCGGTGATGCCATCACGCTGGGCGGTGCGGTTTTCTTTGCCATTCAGATGGCGGTGACCGCCAAGTACGGTCGCAAAATGGACATCAACGTCATCACGTTTTGGATGTTTGTGGGCAATGGCATCCTAAGCCTGGTCTCGTCGCTGCTATTCGAGACCCAGGCGCCTCTGTCCGTGTGGACGCCGAGTTTTATCTGTGTGATGGCGTTTCTCTCGGTGGGCTGCACATGCGTGGCTCTGCTCATCCAAAACGTCGGCCTGGCGCATGTCCCGGCCTCGACGGGCTCGCTGCTCCTTTCGATGGAGTCGCCTTCGGGCGTGTTGTTTTCGGTGCTGCTGATGGGGGAGGCGCTCACCTCGCGCCTGCTCGCCGGCTTCGTGCTTATCTTCCTGTCGATTATCTTGAGCGAGACTCACTTCGATTTTTTGCGCAAAAAGCCGCGCCCGCAATTGTAAACAACTTGTTGCGCCGCCCTCTCGGGGCGGCATTTTTTATGCGTCGCCCTTAAAGTTGTACCTTGCACTTTATGCTATCAAAGTGCTTGCTGCAAAAACGTTACTGGAGGGCATTTATGGCACCAGCTCTGTCCGATCTTCAACCGCAATCAGCGCCCAAGGCCACCGCAGCGGCGCAGGCCGCTATCGGTGACGGTCTCGTTGCAGAAGCTCAGGCTTTTGCAGACGAGCTCGTTGTGTGGCGACACGATTTACACCAGATGCCCGAGCTGGGTAATAGCCTCCCGCAGACCTCTGCGTATATTCAAGCGCGCCTGACCGAGATGGAAATCCCATTTGCCACGCTCGTCGATGGTTCCTGTGTTTTGGGCCTTGTCGGCGCCGGTGCCGCCGCTGCCCAGGGCAATGGCGTCTGCGCGGACGAACAGGCCGGTACGGTCATCATGCTCCGTGGCGACATGGATGCCCTGCCCGTTGTCGAGGAATCGGGCGAGCCTTTCGCTTCCACCAACGGCTGCATGCACGCTTGTGGCCACGATATGCATGCGACGGCGCTGCTCGGCGCGGCCCGTTTGCTCAAGGCCCGCGAGGCCGAGCTTGTCGACGCCAATGCCACCGTCAAACTGCTGTTCCAGCCGGGTGAGGAGACCTTTGAGGGAGCCCGCGCTGCCATCGCCGATGGCCTGCTGCAGAACCCGCGCCCCCAGGCTGCCTTTGCCATGCACGTCAACAGCCAATCGCCGCTCGGCCTGGTGCTCTATGGGAGCCCGGCGCTTTCGGGCGTGTACGGTTTCCGCATCACGCTGCAGGGCAAGGGCGGCCATGGCTCGAGCCCCGAGATCTGCATCGACCCCATCACGGCCGGCGTCCATGTGCACCTGGCGCTCCAGGAGCTTATCTCCCGCGAGGTGCCAGCGGCCAAGGAGGTCGCGCTTACCGTTGGCAAGTTCGCCGGCGGTCAGGCCGCAAATGTCATCCCCGACACTTGTGTGCTCGAGGGAACGCTGCGTGGCTTCGACGTCGAGCTCATGGAGCGCCTCAAGACCCGCATCGCGGAGGTCGTCAAAGGCGTTGCCACGACCTATCGTACGCCGGCGACTATCGAGACACTCTCGGATGTTCCCCCGCTCGTACTCGATGACGATATGACGCAGGCGTCGCTTGGCTACGTGGGCGCGGTGCTGCCCAAGTCCGCCTTCCTGCCGCTGTTCCACGCCATGGCGAGCGAGGACTTCGCGTTGATCTCGAGCGAGATCCCGAGCGCGTACTTTACCGTGGGCGCTGCTGTGACTGATACGGACGAGCATTTTGCTCAGCATCATCCCAAGGCACGTTTTAGCGATGCCGAGCTTCCCCTTGGCGCCGCGGCTTATGCCGCCGTCGCTTTGGGCTACATCGCCGACCACCGGTAGCACCCAATCTTGCTACTCGTTTGCTTAAAAAGGAACAGTATGTCTCAGCAACGTAAGTTCTTCCCCGGCTGGCTCGTGGTGGCCTCCGGCTTTGTGATCATGGCCACGTGCTACATCATTTTCGTCAACTGCATGAGCCTGTTCCAGCCGTTGATCGTCAGCGACCTGGGCATTTCCCTTGCGCAGTACACCATCTCCAACGCCCACTATCGCTGCGTCTAAGCAGTTTGGCATGGCCGACCTGGGTAAGGTCACGGGCACCATTACCTCGCTCGAGATGGTTGGCGGCACGGTGGGCGCCATCGTCTCGGGAATACTGTTCGATGCCACGGGCTCCTTTACGAGCACATGGATCGTGTGCCTGGCGTGCTCGGTGGCAATGCTGGTGTTCCTGCCGGCGTCTGAGCCCATCGCGGCTAAGCTGCGCGCGAGCGTGGCGGGGGAGTAGGGACGACGTCGCTCGTAGCTCTTTGCCCCGTTTTGTCCGTGGCTGCCTTGGAAGCCGAATGGATGCTCGTACCGTCATTCGGTTTCCAGGGCAGCCACGGGTCTACGAAATGATCCCTTTTCCTCCGTCCCCAAGGGATCACGTAATCCGAAGGGGACGGAGGAAAAGGGATCACAAACAGCGGCGGCGCGTCTGGCCGAACGAGTCCCCATACCCTCGTTCGGTCAGACGCGCCGCCGCGTTGCTGCTTTGTGCCGTATAATGACCGTTACCTATGACGCGATACAAAAGAAAGGTGTTTGCCCATGCAGGCACAGAAGGCGGAGGGAACCCGCGACCTTATCGGCGCCGAGATGCGCGCCTGGCAAAAGATGCAGCAGATTGCGGCTGGCGTGTTCGAGCCGTTTGGTTTTAAACCCATCGAGACGCCCGCGATCGAGCAGGTGGACGTGTTTGTCCACGGTATCGGCCAGTCGACCGACGTCGTGCGCAAGGAAATGTTCCGCGTGTTCAGCGGTGCCAACCTGGAGCGCGTCTTTACCGAGGGCACCGACACCAAGCTCAAGCCCAAGCAGCGCCTGGCACTTCGCCCCGAGGGCACGGCCGGCGTGGTGCGCGCCGTCGTCGAGAACAATCTGGTGCCCCAGGGCTCCACGCCGTTTAAGGCGTACTACGCCGAGGCCATGTTCCGCGGCGAGCGTCCCCAGAAGGGCCGCCTGCGCCAGTTCCACCAGGTGGGCATCGAGTGGCTCGGCGCTCCCGATCCGGCGGCAGACGCCGAGTGCATCATCATGCTCATGGAGTTCTACAAGCGTCTGGGCTTCGACCTTTCCAAGCTTCGTCTGCTCATCAACTCGATGGGTGACGCCCAGTGCCGTCCGGCTTATCGCGAGCAGGTTAAGCAGTTCATCCTCGATCACGCCGACGAGATGTGCGATGAGTGCCGCGAGCGCGCCGAGCTCAACCCGCTGCGTGCCTTCGACTGCAAGAACGACCACTGCCGCGAGATCATGGCCGAGGCTCCGCTGATGGGTGACAACCTGTGCGACGAGTGCCGTGAGCACTACGAGCAGGTCAAGCGCTATCTGGATGCCGCCGGTATCGAGTATGTCGAGGATCCCACCCTGGTGCGTGGTCTGGACTACTACACCCGCACCGTCTTTGAGGTCGAGGCTCCCGGTGCCGGCGTCGGCTCCATCGGTGGCGGCGGTCGCTATGACGGCTTGGTCGAGCTCGAGGGCGGCAAGCCCACGGCCGGCGTCGGCTTCGCCGTCGGTTTTGAGCGCGCCCTGCTGGCCCTGCAGGCCTTTGGCAGCGACCTGGGCGCCGATGAGACCCCGTGCGTCTACGTTGCCAACGCCGGCAAGGATCTGCGTCAGAACGTCTTTGCCATCACGCAGGAGCTTCGCTCCGCAGGCATCGTGACCGAGGCCGACTACCAGGGTCGTTCGCTCAAGGCCCAGTTTAAGCAGGCCGACAAGGTGGGCGCCAAGCTCATTTTGGTCTTGGGCGGCGACGAGCTTGCCGCCGGCAAGGTCAAGGTGCGCGACATGGAGAGCCATGACGAGGTTCTCGTCGATCTGGTCAACGTCGTCGAGGCGGTTCGCGAGCGCCTGTAGCGCATCTTTTTGAGCTGCGGGCCTGCTAACGTGCCCTGCTCATGGAGAGCGATTGTTACGGGGGTGTTTCGCATTTATGCGGAATGCCCCCGTTTGCATATGCCGTCCACCGAGAAATACGACCATTTGGGGCAAAAACCCTTGCAATGCAGAAAATACTTTTGTGTGGTAAAGCGCAATCAGCTCCGAAAGTTTTTGCCGAGTGCCTATAATGGATACCGCATGTTACGTGCATAGAAGGAGGAATGGGAGGAAACGTGGCTGAGAACCTAAGCAACCAGTCTGTACCCGAAGCCGCGGCGCGCGTCGCTGCCGTGGTCAACCGCCTCGTTAACCGAATCGGCTCGAATGCCGAGTCCAAGGAGCGTCTCGCCGAGATCGAGATCCCCGAGGAGCTGCGCGACAATCTGGCGCTGTTCTTGCGCCTGGAGCGCCGTGTGCTTAGCGAGTATGATCCCGAGATCGCGGACCTGTTCGACAAGATTTTGACAGCCGAGATTGTGGCCAATGCCGGCAACCCCGGTAGCCGTGCTGCCGATGAGTCCGTCGACGAGCAGGGCGTGCCCACTGCCGACGAGCCCACCGCCGTGGCGTTTCGCGAAGTCGTCGATCTGATCGACAGCCTGCCGCTCGATAAACAGCAGGTTATCGTCCGCGCCTTTACGAGCTTCTTCCATCTGGCAAACCTGTCGGAGGAGAATTACCGCGTGGCGCAGCTGCGCGAGCGCGAGGCCGGTGCGTCGACCGATACCGAGGTCGATCCCGCCAACGAACTCACCGTCGCCTATCACCAGTTGGTAAACGAGATGGGTGTCGAGGGCGCCAACGAGCTGCTCGGCAAGCTTGAGTTCCACCCTGTCTTTACCGCACATCCCACCGAAGCCCGTCGCAAGGCCGTCGAGGGCAAGATTCGCCGTATCTCCAACCTGCTGGAGGAGCGTCCGCGTCTGGGCGGCTCCGACCTGGTGGAGAACGAGCGCCATATGCTGCAGGAGATCGACGCCCTGGTGCGTACGAGCCCCATCGCGCTCAAGAAGCCCACGCCGGTCGAGGAAGCCGATACCATCATCGACATCTTCGATAACACGCTGTTCGACGTTATCCCCGTCATCTATCGTCGTTTTGACGACTGGGTGCTGGGCGACAAGGCCGGTACCGTGCCGCCGCTGTGCCCGGCTTTCTTCCATCCCGGCAGCTGGATCGGTTCCGACCGCGACGGTAACCCCAACGTCACCGCCAAGGTGAGCCGTGAGGTCGCCGCCAAATACTTCACCCACATGGTGCTCAAGCTCGAGGACAAGTGCCGCCGCATCGGCCGCAACCTCACGCTCGAGGCCACCTACAGCAAGCCGTCTGCCGAGCTCATCAACCTGTGGAACCATCAGGTCGAGATGAGCACCCAGTACACGGCACGCGCCGAGCTGATCTCCGAGCACGAGCCGCATCGCGCCGTCATGCTCGTCATGGCAGACCGACTCAACGCCACCGTCCGTCGCATCACCGACACCATGTACCACAGCGCCGATGAGTTCCTGGAGGACCTGCGCGTCGTCCAGCGCTCGCTGGCCGCCTGCGGTGCCGTCCGTGCTGCCTACGGCCCGGTCCAGACCATCATCTGGCAGGTCGAGTCCTTCGGCTTCCATATGGTCGAGATGGAGTTCCGTCAGCACTCCGTGGTGCACGCCCGCGCCCTCAAGGATATCCACGAGAACGGTATCCATGGCGACCTGCAGCCCATGACGCGCGAGGTCATCGATACCTTCCGTGCCATCGGCTCCATCCAAAAGCGCTACGGCAAGAAGATGGCCCACCGCTACATCATCTCGTTTACCAAGAGCGCCCAGCATGTGGCCGATGTCTTTGAGCTGGCCCACCTGTCCTTCGCGCACGAGGAAGACGTCCCCGAACTTGACGTGATTCCGCTGTTCGAGCAGCTCGAGGACCTCGAGGGCTGCGTCGACGTGCTCGATCAGATGCTCGCGCTGCCCGTGGTGCAGAAGCGCCTTGCCCAGACCAATCGCCGCATGGAGGTCATGCTGGGCTACTCCGACTCCTCCAAGGATGCCGGTCCTACCACGGCCATGCTCGCGCTGCACTCCGCGCAGGAGCGCATCGCCAAGTGGGCAGAGAAAAACGATATCGATCTGGTGCTCATGCACGGTCGTGGCGGCGCCGTGGGCCGTGGCGGCGGCCCGGCCAACAAGGCCGTGCTGGCTCAGCCCAAGGGTTCGGTCAACTGCTTCTTTAAACTTACCGAGCAGGGCGAGGTCATCTTTGCCCGTTATGGCAACCGCACGCTGGCTCAGCGCCATGTTGAGTCCGTTGCCGCCGCAACGCTTTTGCAGTCGGCCCCGAGCGTCGAGAAGATTAACACCGAGACCACGCAGAAGTTCTGGGATATGGCAGAGAAGCTCAACGCCGTAAGCCACGAACGCTATCTGGACCTGCTGCACACCGATGACTTTACGCCGTGGTTCTCGACCGTGACGCCGCTGACCGAGGTTGGCCTGCTGCCGATTGGCTCGCGTCCGGCCAAGCGCGGTCTGGGCGCCAAGTCGCTCGACGACCTGCGTACCATTCCGTGGATCTTCAGCTGGAGCCAGGCGCGCATTAACCTTGCCGCTTGGTACGGCCTGGGCACCGCCTGCGAGCAGCTTGGCGATCTTGACCAGCTTAAGGCTGCCTACCAGGAGTGGCCGTTCTTCCGCACCTTTATCGACAACATCGAGATGTCGATCGCCAAGACCGACCAGCGCATCGCCAAGATGTATCTGCACCTGGGCGATCGCCAGGATCTGTCCAAGAAGGTCTTTACCGAGATGCAACTCACCCGTAAGTGGGTCCTTGCCATCGTCGGTGACGAATGGCCGCTGCAGCGCCGCCGCGTGCTCGGCTGCGCCGTTCGCGTGCGCAACCCCTACGTCGACGCCCTGTCCATCGCCCAGGTCCGCGCCCTTCGCGAGGTGCGTATGAACCAGGACGAGATGGCCGAGGAGAAGAAGGCTGAGTACATGAGCCTGATTCTTTCGACTGTGACCGGCGTCTCGGCAGGATTGCAGAACACGGGGTAATCGATAGCCCTGTAGTCGTCCGGGCCCGCCATCAGTTTACTTTTAGGCACGTCCTCGGACATGCAAGAAGCCCTCGCTGCGCACTTCGTGCGGCGAGGGCTTCTTGCGTCCTGCGGAGTGTGCCTAAAAGTAAACTGATGGCGGGCCCTGCGATGTCCGGTCTTCGGCGGATTACTGCTGGGGGAATAATGGCG
The DNA here is from genome assembly GCA_905214525.1 of uncultured bacterium. GTDB lineage: Bacteria > Actinomycetota > Coriobacteriia > Coriobacteriales > Coriobacteriaceae > Collinsella. The sequence continues at coordinate 14,719 of CAJMMN010000008.1, read as the reverse complement.
CGCTTCGCGCGTTTGGAAAGGGCTTCGTGCTGCGGAATGCATTCGGAGGGAAACCCATCGGGTCCCTTCGTCCTCGGTCTTCGGGGATTAAAGCTGATGAAAATAAAGTGCGCTACGCGCGTTTTGGATGGGGTTTATCTCGGTGGCGCATTTGGCGCTTCTCGCCTTATGACTGTTGCGGCCGCGGTCCCGTTTGGGATCGCGGTTGTTTTGTTGTGGGTCAAATATGAACGTTGTGTTAATGAGTCGGTGGACGGTGGTGTTTTTCGGTGAGCGGCGTATCCTTCCAACGGTTTATCTAGTGTGTCAGTTGAAAGGAAGAGGGCGCTCGTCATTGTTTGAATGTGAACTGCCGTTTGACCACAAGACGTTGCATCTGGAGCTCGAGGATAAGAACTTCGCGGGTGTGATGGAAGGTCATCAAAACGAGTTTAAGACCACGAAATCGCAGGAAGAGCTAGTAGAGGAGTCGCTTGCCAACCCTTATGGCTCGCCTTCGCTCGAGGAGCTTTGTGCTGGCAAGAAGGATATTGTCATCATTAGCTCCGATCATACGCGTCCCGTTCCCTCGCGTGTGACGATGCCTATTCTGCTGCATCACATCCACTCCGCTGCGCCTGAGGCGCGCGTTCGCATTCTGGTTGCTACGGGTATGCACCGTCCGTCGACGCACGAGGAGCTCGTCAACAAGTATGGCGAGGAGATCGTTGCCAACGAGGAAATCGTTATGCACGTCGCGACTGACGACAGCATGATGAAAAAGATCGGCACCCTGCCTTCTGGTGGCGAGTGCATCATCAACAAGATTGCTGCCGATTGCGATCTGCTGCTTGCCGAGGGCTTCATTGAGCCGCACTTCTTTGCCGGTTTCTCTGGCAGCCGCAAGTCCGTCCTGCCTGGCATCGCCAGCTACAAGACCATCATGTACAACCACAACGGCCAGTTTGTGAACGATTCCCATTCGCGCGCCGGCAACCTGTGCCACAACCACGTGAGCGAGGACATGTTTGCCGCCGCTGAGATGGCCCACCTTGCCTTTGTGCTCAACGTGGTGCTCAACGGCAAGCACGAGGTCATTGGCTCCTTTGCCGGCGACATCCACAAGGCGCACGAGGCTGGCTGCGAGTTCGTGAAGAGCCTTGCCGGCGTTGAGCCCGTCGAGTGCGAGATCGCCATCACCACCAACGGCGGCTACCCGCTCGACCAGAATATCTACCAGGCCGTGAAGGGCATGTGCGCTGCCGAGGCCACGCTTCCCGAGGGTGGCGTGATTATCGATGTCGCTGGTTGTGCCGACGGTCACGGCGGCGAGGGCTTCTATCACAACATCGCCGACAACGATCCGGCGGAGTTTGAGCGCGCCTGCATCGATCGTCCCAAGGACGAGACCCTGCCCGACCAGTGGACGAGCCAGATTTTCGCTCGCATCCTGGCACATCACCCCGTGATCATGGTTACCGACCTGTGCGATCACCAGATGCTCAAGGATATGCACATGACGCCGGTCAACACCCTCGAGGAGGCGCTCAAGCTCGCCTTTGAGATGAAGGGTGCCGACGCCAAGGTCGCCGTCATCCCCGATGGCCTGGGTGTTGTCGTCGCACAGCACTAGTGCGCGGCTTAAACGAATCGTTTGTAACCGATAAGAAAGATAAGGTTTTATGCTTACCAAACTCCTCTGCGAATTCGGCGCGACGGCCCTCATGATCGTCTTTGGCGTGGGCGTGCACTGCGATACCGTGCTCAAAGGCACCAAGTATCAGGGCTCCGGTCACATGTTTGCCATCACCACTTGGTCTTTTGGCATCTCGGTCTGCCTGTTTGTCTTTGGCGGCGCCGTGTGCATGAACCCGGCTATGGTGCTTGCCCAGTGCATCGTCGGCTTGGTGCCGTGGGGCAACTGCATCCCCTTTATGCTTGCCGATATGCTCGGCGGCTTTGTGGGTGCCGTAATCGCTTGGTTTATGTATGCCGATGAGTTCAAGGCTTCCGAGGGCGTCGTCGACCCCATTGCCCAGCGCAACATTTTCTCGACCAACCCCACCACCGAGGGTACCAACTATGCCCGTAACTTCTTCTGCGAGGCTATCTGCACCTTTGTGTTCATCAGCGCCATCCTTGCTGCCGCTAGCCGCGCCGGCGAGAACGTTCTGATGCTCGCCATCTGCGTCGGTCTGATTGTTTGGGCTGTTGGCATGGGCATGGGCGGCATCACCGGCTTCGCCATGAACCAGGCACGTGACCTTGGTCCTCGCATGGCCTATCAGGTGCTGCCGATTAAGAACAAGGCTGACAACAACTGGAAGTATGGCCTGCTTGTTCCTGGCATCGCGCCGTTTGTCGGTGCTATTGTGGCCGCGCTGTTTGTGCATGGTTTCTTGGGCATGTTCTAGTCTGAGGCTACATAGTTGTCCGCTGGCCGCATGGGGTAACTTCCCAGCGCGTCCTCGGACATGCAAAAAGGCTCGCTGCGCACTTCGTGCGGCGAGCCTTTTTGCGTCCTGCGGAATGCGCTGGGAAGTTACCCCATGCGGCCAGCTGCGGGATCTTAGTCGCGTTGGAACAAGCAACCCAACATATATATCTGAATTTGGATGGGAGGGGCTTGTCGCTGCTGGGGGCGTTGAAGCGCGAGTGACGCTTTGGGATGCGTGGCGGCTTGGGTTGGGGCGATGCTTTGGGATGGGCTTCTTACTTAGCTGAAGAGAGGCTTAATGGCTGATAGGTAGTCTTTGGCTACGTCGGCTTTGTTTGCTTCGAAGTTGTGCCAGGCCCACCATTGGACCATTCCTACGAAGCTTGAGGCTATGTGGTGTAGTAGGAAGCTTCGGTTCATAGTGGCGGCGGGGCCGTTTGGGTCGGTAGGGACGGTTTCGGCTGCTCGTGACATGATGGTCTTGCGTAAGCAGTCGGCGAAGACGCGTGAGCCGGCGCCGGCTACGAGGGCTCGTACACCCTGGCGGCGCTCCCAGAGGTTGTTGAGGATATGCTCGACCTGCACGAGTGGGTCGTCGAGCGGTGTGCCATCGTCGTCGAGGGCGTGGGTGCAGATGTCGCTCACGAGTTCAGACAGTAGGTCATCTTTGCTTTTGAAGAGGCCGTAGAACGTGGCCCGACCCACATGGGCGCGAGCGATAATGTCGCCGACGGCGATCTTGCCGTAGTCCTCTTCGCGCAGCAGCTCGGAGAACGCCGCAACGATGGCAGCGCGGCTTTTTGCCTTGCGGGCATCCATGGCTATGCGTCCGCGTGAACGAGCAGGCAGCGGAGCGTACCGGAGCAGCCCTCGTAGGGGCGCTTACCGGCGCCGTAGCCGACGGCCTCGATGCGGTAGCGGGCCGGCAGGTGCTCGGACGTGCGCAGCGCGGCGATGATGGCGGCACCCGTGGGCGTGACGAGCTCGCCGGCGACCGGTGCGGGCGTGAGGGCGATATTGCCCGCCTGGCACAGGTTGACGACAGCGGGGACGGGAATGGGCATGAGACCGTGGGCACAACGGATGGTACCGTGACCCTCGGAGAGCGACTCGACCACGATGTCCTCAATACCCAGGGCATCGAGGCAGATGGCGACAGAGCAGACGTCGACGATGGAATCGACGGCGCCTACCTCGTGGAACATGACGGTCTCGGGCGTTTTGCCGTGGGCCTTGGCCTCGGCGGCGGCGAGCGCGGTAAAGATGGCGAGCGCGCGACGCTTGGCGCCATCGCTTAGCTGCGAGCCATCTATGATGGCGGTGACGTCCGCCAAAGAACGGTGGTGATGGTGGTGGGCGTGATGGTGACCCTCGTGGCCATGACCGTGGCCCTCATGGTCATGCTCGTGGCAGTGCTCGTGTTCGTGCTCGCCATGATCATGATGGTGGTGCTCATGCTCGTGCGTGTGCTCGGCAGCTGCTTCGTTGCCGTAGAGCCAGGCCATATCGTGATCGTGGTTCTCGAGCTCCTCTGCAAGCTGGACGTCGAAATCGCAGGCGTTGATGCCATGCTTGCTTACGCGTGTGACGGCGATCGTAAAGCCGTCGACCGGCAGCGTGGCGAGCTGCTCGCGCAGGTGCTCCTCGCTGGCGCCTAGGTCGAGCAGGGCCGCGACGGTCATATCGCCGCTGATGCCCGAGGTGCCGTCGATGATAAGCGTGTGCTGATGATTGGACATGGAATGCTCCTTAACGGGCGCAGGGCGTGCCGGCGCTCAGATGATTGATAAGACTTGCCTGGTAGGCGGCACCAAAGCCGTTGTCGATGTTGACGACCGAAACGCCGCTGGCACAGGAGTTGAGCATGGCGAGCAGCGCGGCTACGCCACCAAAGCTCGCGCCGTAACCCACGCTGGTGGGAACGGCGATGACCGGACAGCTCACCAGGCCGCCGATAACGCTCGCCAACGCGCCCTCCATGCCGGCAATGGCGATGACCACCTGTGCCTGGGCAAGTTCCTCGGCATGCGCAAGCAGACGGTGCAGGCCGGCGACACCCACGTCGTAGAGGCGGTCGACCTCGTTGCCATAGAACTCGGCCGTCAACGCGGCTTCTTCGGCGACGGGCAGGTCGCTCGTGCCGGCGCAGGCGACGACGATGCGTCCGTTGCCGGTAGGGGAGGGCTTGCCGCCCACGAGGGCGAGCTGTGCGTCCGGGACATATCCCAGGTCGATGCCGTTGCCAAGAAGTTCAGCGGTGCGCGCGGCTTTTTCGGCATCCAGGCGCGTGACCAGGATACGCTCCTGGCCGGCATCGCGCAGTGCTTCGATAATGGCGGCAATCTGATCGGCGGTTTTACCGGCCCCGTAGACAACCTCGCCGGCCCCCTGGCGCACCCCGCGCGAAAGATCGAGCTGCGCAAAGCCCAAATCGGCGGTCGGAGCCGTCTGGATGCGCGTGAGGGCGTCGGCAGGGGTGACTGCTCCGCCGGCAACGTCGCTCAGCAATTGCTCAAGATCTCGCTTATCCATATATGTTCCCTTCGACGGCGCAAAGTCTAGCACTCAAAGGGTATATTTCCGAACACTAAGACAAAATTGTTCGGAAACTATAGGACAGACTGATCCAATTGTTGGACGGATCGACTAGTCGCGCAGGATGATGTCCATGGCGAGCATCAGGTTGCGCTCGTCGATGGTAAACGGGGCGGCCTCGCGCGTCTTGGGCTTGGCGCAAAACGCGATGCCCGTGCCTGCGGCCTGGATCATGGGGATGTCGTTGGCGCCGTCGCCGATCGCGACGGTATGGGCCATATCGACACCGCACTCAACTGCCCAGTCCAGCAGCTGGATAAGCTTGGATTCCTTGGTCACAATGTCCGCAGCCAACTTACCGGTGAGCTTGCCGTCCACGACCTCCAGGCGGTTAGCGAGGCAAAAGTCGATGCCCGCGGCGGCCACGATCTTATCGGCGACCTCGTGAAAGCCGCCGCTTACCACGCCGACTTTCCAGCCCTTGCTGTGCGCCGAGCGCACAAGCTCCAGCGCGCCGGGGGTAAACGTCACGCGCTCAAACGTGCGCTCGAACACGCTCTCGTCCAAGCCGGCAAGCAGCCCCACGCGCTCCTCGAGCGCCTGCTTAAAGTCAAGCTCGCCGCGCATGGCGCGCTCAGTGATCTTCGCCACTTGCTCGCCTACGCCGGCCTCCTCGCCCAAAAGATCGATAACCTCCTGGTTGATGAGTGTGGAGTCGATATCCATAACGATGAGGCGTGCAGTCATGGCGGGCCTTTCCGAGTGCAGTTGTATTGGGGCACATTGTCGCACGTGGCACGCCTTGGCGACGGCCGCGGTGCACCAATTGTTTCGTCTCCGTCAAGTCTTTGGGCATGAGCTACTTTTCCGCGGCACATCGACACAGGTGCGATAAGATAGAACGCCATGCCTGGCTGCGCGGTTTACGCAGGCTGGGCAAATCTGTACGACGCCGCCCGGAACGACACGGGGCGGCACAGATCCATAAAGGAGGATCACTGGTATGAGCCAGACCCGTCCCATTGACGAGCATTCCATGCACACCCGTACCTGCGGCGAGCTTCGCTTCGAGAACGTGGGCGAAGAAGTCACCCTCACCGGTTGGGTGAGCCGTCGCCGCGACCACGGCGGCCTTATCTTCTGCGACCTTCGCGATCGCGAGGGCATCACGCAGCTCACCTTCGACCCCGAGCATTCCGACGGCGATGCCTTTAAGATCGCCGAGACCATGCGTCCCGAGTGGCCCATCAAGATTCACGGCGTCGTGCGCGCCCGTGGCGAGGAGACCACCAACACCAAGCTCGCGACCGGCGAGATCGAGGTCCTGACCGATCATGCCGAGGTGCTCAACACTTCCGTCACCCCGCCGTTCCAGATCGAGGACGGCATCGAGACCAGCGAGGACACCCGCCTGCGCTATCGCTATCTGGACCTCCGTCGTCCCGAGATGATGGCCAACCTCAAGCTGCGCTCCGACTTTACCTTTGCCATTCGCGAGGCGCTGCACAACCGTGAGTTCATGGAGGTCGAGACGCCCTCCCTGTTTAAGTCCACGCCCGAGGGCGCCCGCGACTTCATCGTCCCCAGCCGCATCCAGCCGGGCAACTTCTATGCCCTGCCGCAGTCCCCGCAGCTCCTGAAGCAGCTGCTTATGGTCGGTGGCGTCGAGCGCTACTATCAGGTTGCCAAGTGCTTCCGCGACGAGGACTTGCGTGCCGACCGTCAGCCCGAGTTCACCCAGGTCGATATCGAGATGTCCTTCGTGGACCAGAACGACGTTATGAGCGCGCTCGAAGAGGTCCTGGCCGACGCCTTCGGCCGCATGGGTGTCGAGATGCCCACGCCGCTGCGTCGCATGGACTATTGGGAGGCCATGGACACCTATGGCTCCGACAAGCCCGATACTCGCTACGGCATGCACCTGGTCGACCTGACCGACATCTTTGCCAACTCCAAGTTCAAGGTCTTCGCGACTGCCGCTAACGAGGAGGGCTCGGTTGTCAAGGCCATCAACGCCAAGGGCGCCGGTGCCTGGGCTCGCGCCAAGATCGATAAGCTTGCCGGCGTGGCTTCCACGTTTGGCGCCAAGGGCCTGGCCTGGATCGCATTCCGCGAGGACGGCTCCATCAACAGCCCCATCGTCAAGTTCTTCTCGGACGAGGAGATGGCTGCCCTGCGCGAGCGCATGGACGTCGAGCCCGGCGACCTTGTGATGTTCGCCGCCGGCCCGCGCCTGCTTTCCGACGAGATCCTGGGCGGCATGCGTTCCCACATGGCTAACGCGCTCGAGATCAAGCGCGAGGGCCACGACTTCCTGTGGGTCGTCAACTTCCCGCTGTTCCACTGGGACGAGGACCGCAAGGCTTACGCTGCCGAGCACCAGCCCTTCACCCTGCCGACCGAGACCGACATCGCCAAGATCGAGGCCAATCCGTTGGCAGCCGGTTCTTGCACCTACGACTTTGTCATGGACGGCTTTGAGGCCGGCGGCGGCGGTATGCGTATCCACAACGCCGAGATGCAGATGTCCATGCTCAAGCTCCTGGGCTTTACCGAGGAGCGCGCCGAGTCGCAGTTCGGCTTCCTCATGGAGGCGCTCAAGTTTGGTGCGCCCCCGATGGGCGGTTTTGCTCTGGGCCTGGACCGCGTGTGCATGCTGCTCACCGGTTCCGACTCCATCCGCGACGTCATGGCGTTCCCCAAGACGGCCAGCGGCTCCGACCTCATGTCGGGCGCCCCGAGTGCCGTTTCCGGCGCCCAGCTCAAGGACGTCAGCCTGCGCTTGATGTAGGCAAGCGGCTACATATTGCCCGTAACGAGGGAAGGACGTGTGCTTTCCCTCGTTTTTTATACGCCGAGGTTGCGAGGGCATAGGGTGACCGGACGTCGCGGAAACTGCGACCCAGAATCCAGCCAAATAACGGGTCGCACTTTCCGGTTGAGCTTCTGGCGGAAAGTACATCCCAGAATCGGCGTTCGGAATGGGCCGGGCTTTCCGCTAAAGCAGCCTAGCGGAAAGCCCGGCCCAGTTTCCTACAGTGAGTCTCTCTGAACGAGCTGCATGTGCATGACGGTGGTGGTGGGTACGGCGCCATTGATCATATCGAGCGCAATGCCTGCGGCCATGTGGCCTTCCTCGCGAAGCGGCTGACGAATGGTCGTCAACGCGGGGACGCTGCGAGCTGCGACCTCGTGGTCATCGAAGCCCACGACCGAAACGTCTTTGGGTACGCTAATTCCTGCTTCGTTGAATGCGGCGATAACGCCGGTTGCGATACGGTCCGATCCGCATAGCACGCCGTCGGCACGTATTTCGCGCGCGAGCAACCGCCGCGTGGCTTGGTAGCCGTCTCCGCTGCTCCATCCGGTATAGATGACATTTTCATCCGGAAGGCTTTCGCCCAAAATTGCACGGTAGCCGCGAAGGCGGTCGATGACGGCGGGGTTATCCTGCGGCCCCAGCACGGCAACGATGTCCTTGCGTCCGCGATCTTTCATAGCGAGCGCCGCAAAGCGTCCGCCCTCTTCGTCGTCGGAGTAGACCGTCGAGAACACGTCGCGATAGGGATGGCCCTCGAGCTGGCCGCATAACACAGTGGGTACGCCCAGCTCGCGCAGCACCTCGAGCAGCTCACTGCCCTTGTAGGGCGAGACGTCGATGACGGCGTCAAACGAGCGGCGCTCAAAATGCTCGCGTGCGCGGTTGCGCTCATGCGAGGAAGATGCCTGCAAGATCACGGGCAAGTAAGACGACTCCGAAAGTTCCTCGGTAATGCCGCTTAAAAACTCACTGTAGGTGGGATCGCTAAACAGCTCGCTCAAAGGCTCGGTAGCCAGCACGGCGATAATTTCCGTGCGTCCGACGGCGAGCGCCCGGCCGCGTGCGTTGGGAACGAAGTTAACCTTTTTCGCCGCTGCGCGGACACGCTTTTTAGTTTCCTCGCTAATGCGGGGGGAGTCGTTGAGGGCGCGCGATGCCGTGGAGCGCGAAACACCGGCAGCTTCAGCAACCTCGGCAAGCGTGGGTGCGGTGCGTGCTGGTTGGGTCATGGCGTCTCCTGTGCAATTGGGTCGGTGGGCTATCGATAAAGGCTAATGCGGATACAGATTACTATAGCGCGCGTGAACGGCGTCCATGGTATCCGGTGACCGGTGTCGTTTTGCAATCAAACTGCGACTGAGCACGGCATGTATGGGCGAGACATAGGCAGGCGCGACAGTTGCCTGTGAGTTCAAGAACGATGCCCCGTGCTGTGCACCTAAGCTTAGGGTGACATAAGTAGCATGGTTGTACAACCGGTTGCACCGTTAATCCGACAAAATCGACCGTTCGGCGGACAACCGGTTGCACAGATTTTTGTACCGCCCGTAAGATAAGGACAACCGGTTGCACAAAGAAGCACTACGATGACGAAGGAGCATCACCATGGACGCCATTAACGATTGGGAAAACCAAGCGCTCACCCACAGGAACCGCCTGGCACCCCATGCGTACTTTATGGGTTATGAGGCCGCCGATCTCGCCGCTACGTACAGCCGCGAGCTGTCGCGCGGATTTGTCCAGCTGTCCGGCTCGTGGCAGTTCCGCCTTTTTGAGGGCCCCGCGGCCGTCTCCAACGAAGCACTTTGCACGTACAAGCCCGAGTGGGATCACGTGGAGGTTCCGCACCTGTGGCAGGTAGACGGCTATGGCAACCTTGCCTACACCGACGAGGGTTTTCCGTTCCCGGTGGATCAGCCGTTCGTTCCCTCCGACGACCCTACGGGCGTCTACCAGCGCATCGTCAAACTTCCCGCCGTGCCTGCCGGCGCTCGCGAGATTATTCGCTTCGACGGTATCGAGAGCTACGGCGAGCTGTATGTCAACGGCAAGTTTATCGGCATGACCAAGGGTTCGCGCCTGTCCGCCGAGTTTGACGTGACCGACGCGCTCGTCGAGGGCGACAACCTGTTTGCGGTCAAGGTTCTGCAGTACAGCGATGGTAGCTACATCGAGGACCAGGACATGTGGTGGGCATCGGGCATCTTCCGCGATGTGTACCTCATGCAGCGTCCCGCCGCGCATCTGGTCGACTTTAGGTTCCGCACGCACCGCGAGGGCGATGCCGCTCTGATCACGCTCGATACGGTTGCCGAGGGCGCAAGTCGCGTCGTGTATACGCTCAGCGATGGCCAGAATGTGGTCGCTACGGGCGAGTGCGTCGACGGCCATGCCGAGTGCAGCGTTGCCGATGCCCACTTCTGGAACCCCGAGGACCCCTTCCTCTATGACCTTACGCTTGAGGTCTACGACGGCGACGAGGTCAGCGAGTACGTTCCGCATCGCCAAGGCCTTGCCGAGGTGACGGTCGAGGGCAATCATATCTACCTCAACGGCACCTACTTTAAGATGCATGGCGTCAACCGCCACGACCACGACGATCACAAGGGCCGCGCCGTGGGTCTCGAGCGCATGCGCCGCGACCTGGAGCTCATGAAGCAGCACAACATCAACGCGGTGCGCACGTCCCACTACGCCAACGATCCGCGCTTCTACGAGCTGTGCGACGAGTACGGCATCATGCTGGTCGCCGAGACCGATATGGAGAGCCACGGCTTCGAGAATATCGGCAATATCGCCCTGGTCACCGACGACCCTGCCTGGGAGCCGGCTTACGTTGACCGTGTTGAGCGCCTGGTGATGCAGGAACGCAACCACGCGTGCATCATCATGTGGTCGATGGGCAACGAGAGCGGCTATGGCTGCAACATCCGCGCGATGTACGCCAAAGCTCACGAGCTCGACGGTCGTCCGGTCCACTACGAGGAGGATCGCAACGCCGATACCGTCGACATCATTTCCACCATGTACTCCCGCGTGTCGCAGATGAACGACTTTGGCGAGCATCCGTTCCCCAAGCCGCGCATCAACTGCGAGTACGGCCACTCCATGGGTAATGGTCCCGGAGGCCTGTCCGAGTACCAGGAGGTCTTCGATCGCTGGGATTGCATCCAAGGCCAGTTTATTTGGGAATGGTGCGACCACGGTTTGGCTGCTGTGACCGAGGACGGCGTTGCCTACGACATGTATGGCGGCGACAACGGCGATTACCCCAACAACAGCAACTTCTGCATCGACGGCATGGTGTTCCCCTGGCAGCAGCCGAGCCCGGGCCTTACCGAGTACGGCCAGGTCATCTGCCCGGTTCGCATGGCCTACGATGCCGAGGCGGGCGAGCTGACCGTCACCAACAAGCGTTGGTTTACCACCCTCGAGGATGTCTGCCTGTCGGCGGAGACCCTGGTGGACGGCGACGTGGTCTGCCGCAAGACGCTCATGCCCGGTGCGGTTGCCCCCGGCGAGTCCGTCCAGCTTCCGCTGGTGATTCGCGAGGCCGCAGTGGGCGAGACCCTGCTGACCGTGCACGCCTACACCATGGCGGCTCACGCCTGGTGCGAGCCGATGTTCCAACTGGGTGCAAGCCAGTTTGCCATCGCAAACCATCCGGCGCCGGCAATTGCCGCCCCCACTCGTCCTGAGCTTACGGTCGAGGAGACCGAGCAGGAGATTCGTATTCGCTCCCTCAACGGCGAGCTGACCTTCAGCAAGGTCAACGGTACCGTGAGCGAGTGGAAGGCATCCGGTCGCGACGTCATGACCTCCGGTCCCCAGGTTGGTTTTTGGCATCCGCTCGTCGATAACCACGCCCAGGAGTACGACTCCCTGTGGAAGGATAACTTCATCGATGTGATGCAGACGTCTACCCGCAATGTTTCTTGGAAGCAGGACGACAATGCGGTTGTCGTTACCGTGAGCCAGCGTATCGCTCCTCCCGTCCGCGCGTTCGGCATGCGCGTCGAGCTCGTCTATACCGTGCTTCCGAGTGGCCGCGTCGACCTCAAGGTTTCCGGCGAGCCCTACGGCGACTATTCGGACATTATCCCGCGCATCGGCATCTCCTTCGAGGTCCCCGGTTGTGATCGTGCCGTCGAGTGGTATGGCCACGGCCCGGGCGAGAACTATCCGGACTCGCTGCGCGCCAACCCGGTCGGTCATTACCGCACTACGGTCGACGACATGTTCACGCCCTACGTTATGCCCCAGGACTGCGCCAACCGCGAGGGTACCCGCTGGGTCGCCCTGCGCTCCAGCCACGGTGACGGTCTGGTCGTGACGCGTCCGAGCGACGCCGCTTCCAATCCGTTCTCGTTCTCCGCATGGCCCTATAGCTGCGAGGCTATCGATAATGCCAAGCATGTCTACGATCTTGTCCCGGGCGACACGGTTACGGTCAACATCAACGACCAGCTGCTCGGCCTTGGCTCGAACTCTTGGGGTTCCGAGGTGCTCGATTCCTATCGCACCCGTTTTGAGAGCTTCAGCTTTGAGGTGTCCCTGCGACCGCTGACGTCTGCCGATCTGGCTCAGGCGCTGGCACCCATTAAGGAGGCATAAGTCATGCATATCTTTAACTCGCGTGCCGATTTCGACGCCCAGATGAAGTCCGTCAAGAAGTGGATGCGTACCGGTCAGGCACTCGACGGCGTTTCTGAACTGCAGCACGATGTGGCGTACTCTATCGGCGACTCGCTGGTGTATTGGTGGGTGAACGCCCACGAGGCGGCTACTGCCGATCTGGTCGGTCACCGTCGCTACCATGCCGTGCTCGCCCCGCTCGACGGCAATCTGACCGTTGAGGTGGCTTCCAAGGCCGATCTTACCTGTACGCGCGCCTACAGCGATATCGATGATCGCGAGCGCTTTGAGGGTACGGGGGAGACCGTGACGATTCCCACCGGCGGCGTTGCCGTCGTCGAAATTGACGAGGCCTACCGTGTCGTGGCCGATGCCGCGGATCCCCGCGTCGTGGTGCTGCACGTGACAGTCGAAGGTTATTCCTTCCCCAACAAGTAGTATTCGTCCGCCTGGACGTTTGCTTCGCGCCGTTAAGGGGGATGGCTTTGTTGACTCCCTTTTCCCCATTCCCCTTAGCAGGTGCGCCGTCCGTGTTTGCACTTGCAGCTCGGACGGTTTTAGATGACATTTAACAGATGATTGGGAGGGCTTATGAGCTCTGAAAAACGAGGAACGATTGGTTCGTTCGCTCTGCTGGGCATGACGGTCGCCGCCGTGTTCGGTATCAAGAACATCATCAACAACAACGCGGCCATCGGCTTGGCAGCTGCGCCGTCGTTCTTCTTCGCCACGCTTTTGTACTTTGTCCCCTATACCCTGGTTACCGCCGAGTTCGTCGGCCTCAACAAGGACTCCGAGTCTGGCGTGTACGCATGGGTTAAGACCTCGATGGGTGGTCGCTGGGCGTTCCTGACGGCATTTAGCTACTGGTTCGTTAACCTGTTCTTCTTTGCGTCCGTCCTGCCCAACGTCATCATCTACGCGAGCTACGTGTTCTTTGGTGCCAACGCCGAGCTTTCGCAGCTGTGGATCACCATTATCGAGATCGTCGTCTTTGCTATCGCCACGTGGGTTTCGACCAAGGGCGCTAAGTGGATCGGCTCCATTTCCTCCTTCGGTTCGACCGCGGCTCTCGGCCTGACCGCCGTGTTCATCCTGCTGTCCCTGGCTGCTGCCTTTGGCGGCGTTGAGTTCGCTACGGCTCCTACTCCCGCTAACATGGCTCCCGACATGAGCAACTTCGCAACTGCGTGGGGCTTCTTCGGTACGCTTGCCTGGATCATCCAGGGCGTTGGCGGCGCTGAGTCTGTCGGCGTGTTCCTTAACGACCTTAAGGGTGGCGTCAAGGCCTTCGTGCGCACCGTCGTTATCGCCGGCCTGACCATCGGCCTTCTGTATGCAGGCGCTTCGCTGCTGGTTAACCTGTTCATCCCCGAGGGCGGCGTTGCCATCTCCACCGGTATCTTCGACGTATTCGGCGCTGTCTTTGCCCACTTTGGCATTCCCATGGAAGTGTCTACGCGCGCCATCGGCTTGATCCTTCTCGCCGCCACGCTGGGCTCCCTCATGATGTGGACTTCTGCTCCCATCAAGGTTTTCTTCACCGAGATCCCCAAGGGCGTCTTTGGTAGCAAGATCGTCGAGCTCAACGAGCATGGCATTCCTGCCCGCGCTGCTTGGCTGCAGTTCGCCATCGTCGTCCCCATCCTGATCATTCCGGCCCTGGGCTCCGGTAACCTCGACGACCTGCTCATGATCGTTACCAACATGACTGCTGCCACCGCTCTGCTCCCACCGCTGCTGATTTTGCTTGCCTACTTTATGCTGCGCAAGAACTTTGACGCCGCTCCCCGTGGCTTCCGCATGGGTTCGCGCCGCTTTGGCCTGGTCGTTGCCGCATTCCTGCTTGTGGTCTTCTGCTTCGTGCTTATCTGCGGCACCATTCCGCTCGATCAGCCGCTGTGGCTGACGCTGGTCTACAACGTTGGCGGCGTGGTTGTCTTCTTGGGCCTTGCCGTGATGTGGTACAACCGCTACATCAACCGCCTGCGCGAGACCGATCCCGAGGCCGCCGAGAACGAGCTTCGCCCTTCCGTCCTCGATATGATGGAGTAGCGGCTAGGATTAATCTACGGCTGTGGAATAAATCGATTCCCTTTCCTAAGGAGGGGCCTTACGAGGCCCCTCCTTTTGTGTTTTGGGGCATGGTTTTGGCCCCCGTGGTCAAAAAATGCCAAATATGAGTACTGTTGCAAAAGAAGTGCCATATTTTTCGGCCTGCTCTGAGCGAAAATGGGCTCAAAATCGATTTATCTAACGGTGGCGCGCGCAGACGTGGTGTAAGAGCGTCCCGAGGTCCGTCGCTGCAAGTC
>CAJMMN010000007.1 GCA_905214525.1 uncultured bacterium | reverse complement strand
CGGGTGGTTTCTGATGCGGCGCGCTGCGCGCCCCGCACAGGCTAAAGCCTTTAATCAGAAGGCCGTGCGGTTGAGGCCGCACGGCCTTACAGGGGGCCAGGGGATGATGACTAGTAGCTCAGTGCCGGGTCGAAGAAGCCAATGAGAACGCCCACAAATGCGATCACAACGAGGATCAGCATCATAACGATGGGGTTGACCTTCTTCTTGGTCATCATGTACCAGCAGAAGATGATGAAGACCATGGGCAGCAGGTGCGGATAGATTCCGTCGAGCGTGTCCTGGAACTTACCGCCGCCGGGCAGCACCAGATTGGGGCTGCAGGTGATGGAGACCCAGGTAGCACCGACTGCACCGATGACCATGGTACCGACCATCACGATGGAATCACGCAGAGCCTTGGCCTTGGGGCCGACGAGGGCCTCGACCGCCTTGCCGCCGAGCTCATAGCCCTGGTTGTAGGCAAAGCGCATGCCAAGGAACATGAGCAGGTTCCACACGACAATATAGAAGATGGCACCGAGCGGAGAGCCGCCGGTCGAGAGACCGAGGGCGATACCGAGCAGGATCGGGATCAGGGTACCGACGATCAGCGAGTCGCCAAGGCCGGCGAGCGGGCCCATGAGGCCGGCGCGGATGCCGTTGATGGCGTCGTCGTCGATGGCCTCGCCGTTTGCGCGAGCCTCCTCGAGGCCGGCGGTGACGCCGACAATCATGGTGCCGATCTGCGGCTCGGTGTTGAAGAACGCGGAGTAGGTCTGGAGGGCCTGCTTCTGCTCCTCGGGCGTGTCGTAGAGCTCCTCGACGATCGGAAGCATGGCGCACAGGTAACCGAAGGTCTGCATGTGCTCCTGCGAGAAGCAAGTCAGGTTGCCATAGGACCAGTTGCGGAACGACTTGGCAAGCGTTTTCTTAGAGAGTTTCTTCTTCTCTGCCATTAGATGTCCTCCTCTTCCTCATCATCGGAGCCCGAGGCGATAGCTGCCTTGGGAGCGTTTGCGAGGTCGATCTTGAGCGAAGCGATCTCATAGTTGATCAGGGCGAAGAAGCAGCCGATGCCGGCGGCGGCAATCAGGTTGCATCCCATGACAGCGGACAGGGTGAAGCCGAAGAAGAACGTGAGGAAGTCCGTCGGCTTGGAGATGACCTGCTTGAGCAGGATGGCGATACCGACGGTAGGCAGCAGCGAGCCGACGGTGAACAGCGTCTTCATCGCGATGCCGTCCATGGGCATGTAGGTCTTCATGAGGTCGACCATGGCGGTGCCGCCCATGGTGATGATGAACGTCGGGAGGAACGAGCAGACGATGTGACCGATCCAAGGCAGAACGTTGTTGACCAGGTAGAGCTTGTGGAGGTCGCCCTTCTCGAGCCACTTCCAGCCCATGCCCTGCCATACCAGGTTAATGGTGGCGGTGCCATAGAAGAGCACAGTGCCGAGCGTGCCGACGGCGGCACCGAGGGATGCGGCCATGCCGGCAGCCTCAGCGGAGGCGGGATCGATGCCCGAGTTCTTGATGGCGAGGATCGCCAGCGGGATGCCGATATAGGACACGGCGCGGACGTCGGCGGAGACGGTTCCGCCGGGGGTCACGAGAGCGATGTAGACAACCTGGATGGCAGCGCCGACGAGGATGCCCGTCTGCATATCGCCCATGATGATGCCGACGATGAGGCCGGCGACCAGAGGACGACCCAGAGTGTAGTTGCCGATCGTCGTGCCACCCATGCCAGGCAGTGATGCCAGGCAGGCGAACAGGCCGAACAGCGCGGCTTGGAATGCATTGATTGCCATGCTTTCCCCTTTCTTTATTCCTCAGCCCCTTTCCCCCAGGGCTGTAGGTACCAAAATGCGGCTGGCGCCTAACTAGAAGCCAAACTGACCGCGGAACTTTGGCCACTCACCAATGGATTTCTCCTTGATAAGGGCGAACTCGACCGTGTAGCCGGCGTTGGTGAGATCCTCGAGCGCCTGGGCCTCTTCCTGCGTGATCGACTGGTTGTTGCCGAGCTTGGTGGTGCCGGGACGATCGTTGCAGGGACCGACGATGATGCGGTCCATGCCGGTCTTAAAGCCAAAATCGACGAGAAGTTCCTTCATGTCGAGCGGGTTCTTGGTGATCAGGAAGTACTTGGTGTTGGACTTGAGAACCTTCTCGGAGACCTCCTTGAAGTGCTCCTTGGTCCACACGAACGTCTTCTTGCCCGAGGCACTCTTGTAGGCCTCCTTGAGCACGGGGTTGGACGCCGCGGCGTCGTTGACGGCGATAAGACCGTCGCAGGGATACTCGAGGGCCCAACGGGTAACGGTCTGTCCATGGATCATACGGTCGTCAATACGGATGAACGAAATCATACGTTCTCCCCTTTCCTTCATGAGGCCTGCGGTCGCGGCCTCTTCTTCCTAACGTTTGCAGCTAGATGAAACCTTGGTGCGGCCTAGATGTCGTCGTCCTCGTCGTCGGCGTCATCGGTCGGGACAACGAGCTCGGACATACCGTTCTTGCCCTCCTGCAGCATCATCTGCTTGAGGGAATCCAGGTCCATGGTGGCAAGCCCCATCATGGCGGTCATAGCCATGGGCAGATTCATACCGCCGAAGGCAATGGTGTGGGCGAGCAAGCCCTTCTCGGCCAGCGTGTTCATGGCATTGGTGAGCGGCGATCCGCCCAGGATGTCACCAAGCAGGACAACCTCGTCATCGGCGGTAACAGGAGCGAGCATCGCCTTGACGTTCTCGACATACTCGTCAGCGCCCATGCCGTCCACGAGACTCGTCGACAAGATGTTCGGGGCGTCATTGCCGAGCATCTTGAGGACACTGTGCAGTCCGGGAGCGAGCGTTCCGTGACTGACCATTACCAGATACCGCATGCGGTCTCCTCTCGACCTGCCGTGTGTCGCACGGCTTTGCTTTTTGCTGAGATTATTGTTGCGCCGGGGCATGTTCGGTACAAGAAAATAGTTGCGAACGGCAACTATTCATCGGTTAACGGTAGCAACTATTTTTGTGCCTAAATTATTTTTTCTTCTAATTATTTTTAAAATAGCAGGTAGATTGCCTGATAAATGTTTTATGTTCCTTATGCACCATACATACCAGCAAGAATCGGGCCTGGCATCTCCGGTTTGCTCCGCAGTGTCAGACCATGTCACGTACGCCCACGACATGGAGGTACCCCATGGATATGATCTCGTTTCTCGCCTCCGAACCCTTCGACCGCAGCGGTGATACGCCGCTCTATGTCCAACTTAAACATCGAATCGCCCTGCTTATCGCCAGCCAGGCGTTCGACACCAAGACGCCGCTGCCACGCGAGCTCGAAATCTGTGAGCGGCTAGAGTTATCGCGCGCGACCGTGCGCCGTTGCTTCCAAGATCTCGTCATCGAGGGGCGCGTGGTGCGCAAACGTGGGCAGGGCACGTTCATCAAACCCCAAACCTCAGCACCCGGCATCGACCTGGCCCTGAATTTCAGCGCGCGGATGCGCGAAGCGGGACGGGTTCCGAGCTCGCAGATTCTCGCCTTTTCAAGCATACCGGCCGTCCGCGGCATCGCCTCTGGGCTCAAAGTGCCCGAGGGGACACCCGTCTGGGAGATTCGCCGCCTGCGTCTCGCCAACGACAAACCCATGGAGCTCAACTACGTCTATATCCCCGTGTCACTTTGCCCCGAGCTCACACGCAAAGACGTGGATGGCTCGCTCTACGCCTACATCGCGGAAAAGACCGGCATCCTGCCCGCAAGCGTCGATGCCGTCTACGAGACGGTCAACCTCGACAAGCATGAGGCGCGCCTTTTGGGACAGAACACCGGTAAGGCGGCGATGCGCATCGTGCGTTCGACCTACGACAAGACGGGAACCCCGTTCGAGGTAGGCGTGCTCATCAGCTGCGACGGTCAGGCAAAGCTGCACGTGCACATCGCCGCCGACAAAACAACCTTCACCGCCACAGCCCAATAAATCCAAAACGTGGGCTCCGCCGTTCGAACGAACGGCGGAGCCCACACTCACTTTCTTTTTCAGCCCTAGTCATCGCGCAAAGCCCCTTCGGCAGCACACGGTGCAGCCGAGTCACCGTAGGCCGGGGCGGAGGGGGCTGAGTTTCCCACTGAGCGACTCTGCTTGCAGCCGGAGCGAAGGGGGAAACTCAGCCCCCTCCGCCCCGGTCGGCCAGTTCAACCTACACCGTATGCTGCGGCAGGTCCTGCAGGGCGATGACGTCCATGCCCATGTCGTTGGCGCTGCCGTGACCCTGCTGGTCCTCGCGCACCGCCTCGATGGCACTCACGTACGTGTTGGCCGCAGACATCGCGGTCACGCAGGTCACACCGCGGCGCACCGCCTCGGTGCGCAGCAGATAGCCGTCGCCGCGCGAGCCCGGACCGTACGGCGTATTGACGATCACCGCAATCTTGCCGTCGGCGATCAGGTCGCCGATGTTGGGGCGCTCGCCGTCGTGCGGGCCGCTAATCTTCTCCACGACCTCGCACGTCACGTTGCCGCCGCGCAGCACGCGCGCCGTACCCTCGGTGGAGCAGATATCAAAGCCCAGGTAACGCAGGATACGCGCGACCGAAAGGATGTGGCGCTTGTCGCGGTCGCACACGCTGATGAATACCTTGCCGGCGCTCGGGTCGGGCAGCTTGTAGTCAATCGCCAGCTGCGTCTTGGCGTATGCCTCGGGATAGCTCTTGGCGATACCCATGACCTCGCCCGTCGACTTCATCTCGGGCCCCAGGATGACGTCGGCGCCCGGGAAACGACCCCAGGGCATGACGGCTTCCTTCATGCAGAACCAGTCCAGCTGACGTTCGTCGCTCGGCAGGCCCAAGCTCGCGATGGAATCGCCTGCCATGATACGCGCCGCGCATTTGGCCAGCGGCACACCGGTGGCCTTGGAGATAAACGGCACGGTACGGCTGGCGCGCGGGTTGGCCTCGATCACGTAGACGGTCTCGCCCTTGATGGCATATTGCACGTTGACCAGACCGCGGACTCCCAGCGCCATCGCGATGCGGCGCGTGGTCTCGCGGAGCTTCGCCTGCAGGCTCTCGCTAAAGCTGAACGGCGGGATGCAGGTCGCGGAGTCGCCGGAGTGAATACCGGCTTCCTCGATATGCTCCAGGATGCCGCCGATGTATACCTCTTCGCCATCGCACAGGGCGTCGACGTCGGACTCGATCGCACCCTCCAGGAAGCGGTCCAGGTACACCGGGTAGTCGGGGCTAATGCGCGCAGCCTCGGCCATGTAATCGCGCAGATGCTCGGCATCGTAGGCGATCATCATGCCGCGGCCGCCCAGCACATAGCTCGGGCGCACCAGCAGCGGATAGCCGATGTGCGCGGCCACGGCCTCGGCCTCCTCAAACGAGGTGGCCTGGCCCGCCGGCGGGTACATGATGCCCAGCTTGTCGAGCAGAGCGGCGAAGCGCTCGCGGTCCTCGGCAAAGTCGATGGCGTCGGGCTTGGTACCCATGATGTTCACGCCGCTCTCCTCGAGCATGCGCGCCAGCTTAAGCGGGGTCTGACCGCCGAGCGTCACCACGACGCCGTCGGGTCGCTCAACATCGATGACATCCATGACGTCCTCGTAGGTGAGCGGCTCAAAGTACAAGCGGTCCGAGGTGTCGTAGTCAGTCGAGACGGTCTCGGGGTTGCAGTTGACCATGATGGTCTCAAAGCCGCGGGCCGCCAGCGCGTAGCTCGCGTGCACGCAGCAGTAATCGAACTCGATACCCTGGCCAATGCGGTTGGGACCGGCGCCCAGGATCATCGCCTTGGGCTTGTCCGCCGGCGTGGTCTCGTCGGGAGCCACGCACTTCTTGGCATCCGGACTCGTGCGGTAGATGTTCTCGTACGTCTTGTAGTGGTACTCCGTGGCGCTCGAGAACTCCGCAGCGCAGGTATCGACCGTCTTCATGCTGGGAACCACGCCCAGACCCTTGCGATAGGCGCGCACAAAGCGCTCGTCCGAGCCGGTCAGCGCGGCGATCTCGGCGTCGCTCGTACCGTACTGCTTGAGCAGGCGCATCGCGTCGGCGTCGATATCCTCCACACGCAGGCCGCGGATGCTCTCCTGGACCTGCACCATATCGTTGATACGGTTGAGGTACCACGGATCGATACCGCAGATGGCATGGATGCGAGCGATGTCCCAGCCACGGCGCAGGGCCTCGACCACAAAGAAGATGCGATGCTCGGTCGGGGTTGCCACGGCCTGAGCAAGCTCGTCGTCGCTCAGCTTATCGGCACCTTCCTTGCCGCCGGCGCAAATGCCCTGGTGGCCGTCCTCCAGCGAGCGCATAGCCTTGCCAAAGGCCTCCTCAAAGGTGCGGCCGATCGCCATGATCTCGCCCACGGCCTTCATGCGCGTGGTGAGCGTGGGGTCGGTACCCTTGAACTTCTCGAAGGCAAAGCGCGGCACCTTGACCACACAGTAGTCGATCGTGGGCTCAAAGCAGGCGGGCGTAGCCTTGGTGATGTCGTTGACGATCTCGTCGAGCGTATAGCCCACGGCCAGACGCGCGGCGGCCTTGGCAATGGGGAAACCCGTGGCCTTGGAGGCCAGCGCGGACGAGCGGCTCACGCGCGGGTTCATCTCGATGACGATCAGGCGGCCGGTGTTGGGGTTCACGGCAAACTGCACGTTGGAGCCACCGGTCTCGACGCCGATCTTCTCAAGAATGGCGAGCGAGGCCACGCGCATGCGCTGATACTCAAGGTCGGAGAGCGTCTGCGCCGGCGCCACGGTGATGGAGTCGCCGGTATGCACGCCCATGGGGTCGAGGTTCTCGATGGAGCACACGATGATGCCGTTGCCGGCGTGGTCACGCATGACCTCCATCTCATACTCTTTCCAGCCCTCGATAGACTCCTCGACCAGCACCTCGTGGGCGGGCGAGAGCTCGAGGCCCTGGCTCACGATGGAGACGAGCTCCTCGTGGGTGTGAGCGATGCCGCCGCCGGCGCCGCCGAGGGTAAAGCTCGGGCGCAGTACGCAGGGATAGCCCACGCGCTCGGCGATAGTCTCGGCGTCGGCCACGCTGTAGGCATAGCCCGAGCGCGCGACCTCCAGGCCAATCTCGGCCATGGCCTCGTTAAAGAGTTTGCGGTCCTCGCCGCGCTCGATAGCGGCAAGGTCGCAGCCGATCATCTCGACGCCGTACTTGTCGAGCGTACCGTCCTTTGCCAGCTCGACGGCGGCGTTCAGACCGGTCTGGCCGCCCAGCGTGGGCAGCAGCGCGTCCGGGCGCTCTTTCTTGATCACGCGCTCGATAAACTCGGCGGTGATGGGCTCGACATAGGTGCGGTCGGCCAAGCCCGGGTCGGTCATGATGGTCGCCGGGTTGGAGTTGACCAGGATGACCTCGAAGCCATCCTCCTTGAGCACCTTGCAGGCCTGGGCGCCGGAGTAGTCAAACTCGCAGGCCTGGCCAATGACGATGGGGCCCGAACCAATGACGAGGATACGCTTGATGTCAGTACGCTTGGGCATGTTAGTTCTCCTCGGTCTCAGTCTCGGCGAAATTCCAGCCAGCCAGGCGGTCCTTCGCGGTGTCGATGTCCAGGTAGTTCTCTTCGCCGTCCATGAGTCGCGTAAAGGCGGTAAAGAGATAGTGGGCATCGGTGGGGCCAGGCGAGGCCTCGGGGTGGTACTGGACCGAGAAGCACGGGGCTTCGAGCAGCTGGATGCCCTCGGCGGTGCCGTCGTTAAGGTTCACATGCGTCAGGCGAATGCGGCCGAAGCGCTCGTTCATCACGACCGGCGCGATTCCGCGGCGCACCCAAACGCGCAGATCTCCATCGACCGCATGCTCGGTCTCGCCGCCGGAAAGTTCGGGGACAAGCTTGCCCAAGCTGGGGAACAGCAGGCCAAAGCCATGGTTTTGTGCGGTAATCTCCACGCGACGGCTTACCAGGTTCATGACCGGCTGGTTGCCACCGCGGTGACCGAACTTAAGCTTTTCCATTTGGGCGCCGCAGGCCAGGCTGATCATCTGGTGACCGAGGCAAATGCCAAAGACCGGCACCTTGCCGATCAGCTGCTGTACCTGCTCATAGGTCTCCACCACGGCATCGGGGTCGCCGGGGCCGTTGGACAAAAAGACGCCATCGGGATTCATGTCGAGTACCTGCTGGGCGGGCGTACCCCACGGCACGACGGTGAGATCGCAGCCGGCACGGACCAGGCCCTCCAGAATACCGCGCTTCACACCGCAGTCGTAGGCGACCACTTTGTGACGGGCAGGAGCGGCAGCCGCAAGCGCAAAGTCATGCGTGGCAGGCAGGTCGGCGGCCACAAACTCGTGAGGCGCGGGGCAACTTACGGTCTTGACCAGGTTCTCGCCTACCAGCGTGGGCGCAGCGGACAAGCGCTCGGCAAGCTCGTCGACGTCGAAGATCTCGGTCGAGATAATGCCCATCTTGGAACCATTGTCGCGCAGATGGCGCACCAGAGCGCGGGTGTCGACGCCCTCGATAGCGACGATGCCGTGAGCGCGCAGGTACTCCGGCACGCTGACGGCCGAGCGCCAGTTAGAAGGCGTGGCGCACATGTCGCGAACGATCATGCCACGCATGGCCGGAGCGCTCGCAGGGCGCACGGCGCCGCCGGGGAAGGCCGACTGGACATCGGTCTCGTCGATACCGTAGTTGCCGATCTGCGGATAGGTCATGGTTACGATTTGGCCGGCATAGCTCGGGTCGGTCATGACCTCAAAGTAGCCCTCAAGCGAGGTGTTGAAGCAGACCTCGCCGGTTGCGGTACCCTCGGCACCACATGCACGGCCATAAAAAATGGTCCCATCCTCAAGATACAGGATGCAGGGACCGCAGGTGCGCTTGCTGGTTTTTGCCAGCATACGCTGGCACAACTCGCTGGGCGCGATGGTGCGGGCGGCAGCGCCCGCGGTATGGTTGTTCGCCATAATTCTCCTTCCCGGTCTCACAGGACCGGCTTAAAGGTGTGTAGTTAGGCCTCGCGGTATTGTAACCGCAAGCATGCCTCATGGCGTTAATTTCATCGAAATGTTTACGAAATGATAATTATGACTTTCTATGCATAATAATTTTTCTGGGACGAGGATTAAAAAAATCATCCCGCGGGGCTTGTGGCTCACGCGGGATGATGGCGTCTTACTTTTTCTTGTCCTGTTCCAGCAGATCGGACGGCGTTCGGTCGGGCTTGCCGCCGCGGAAAATCTCGCGACCATGCAGACGATGTTCCAGGTCACGTTCGGCCTTTTCCTCGTCAATCTTGGTCTGGCTCACCACCGGGTCCTCGATCAGCGACGAAACCGAGTTCACCTGTTTTTGAATGCGCTCGGCAATGGTGTCGTCCATGCTTACGATACGCATCTTCCAGTCGATACTCGTGGCGTTGGATGAGCTCTTGGTCCACACGAACGTCAAAATGGCGCTCTGATGACCCCGCGCGGGAAACATGCCAAAAAAGGAATCGTGCTGAATGTTGCTATCCTCGTCGATATAGGCGTGAACGTTATACACCACGCGGTCAATTTTGTCGTTGAGCAGGGCGTTGGTCGCAAGCGCCGCGGCCTGGATCTGCCCGTTGGACAGCAGCTCGAGCTCATTGGCAGACGACGTGTCCAACACCGTCACCTCAACCGTGCCCGTGCGCTCATCGGCCTCGTCGACAGAAAAATCAAGCGGGAACTGCGTAAAGCCGTTGCCCCATTCGAGTCCACCCTTGAGCGCGGTCGAGACGGTATCCACCGAAACGCTCTCGGACAGGTTGGCGGTATTCAGACGGCGCATCACGCCGTAGCCGATCTGCATGCCCACGATCAGCACCAGAATACCGATGACCACGGCCATCGCGGTCTTCGTAATGGTATGGCTCACCTGCGAGCCCGAAGGATCGTCCTCGGACAGCGGGTCGATATGTTTTGCCTGGCTCGCGCGGTCCTCGCTGCGCAGCTGCGCTAGCGCCGCTTTGTCACCGCGCTTGGCCGCAGCCTCCTTCTCACGCATGCGCTCGGTTCGCTTTTTGGCGAGCGTAGGATCCAAGACGCCGGATGCATCGATTTCGGAGAATAACTCCGTCACTTCTTCCGGAGTCAAAGGGTTCTTGTCAGCCATAAACTTCCTGTCATATCAATCAGTCGAGCTCGTGCGCACGCGCACCTTCGAACTGCATTCGATAGTAACGGGCATAAGTGCCGCCACGGGCGAGAAGCTCCTCGTGCGTGCCACGCTCCACAACGCGACCATGCTCAACGGTCGCAATCTCATCGGCGTGCTTAATGGTCGAAAGACGGTGGGCGATGATGATTGTGGTACGGCCGCGTGCCAGCTCCTCGAGTGACTCCTGCACCGCCTCCTCGCTCTCGTTATCCAAAGCACTCGTCGCCTCGTCCAAAATCAGGATCTTGGGGTTCTTGAGAAACACGCGCGCAATGGCAACGCGTTGCTTCTGTCCGCCCGAAAGACGGCTGCCACGCTCGCCCACGACCGTGTCATAACCCTGTGGAAGCGACTCGATAAAGGCATCGATGTTGGCGCGACGGGCGGCCTCGGCGATCTCTCCTGCCGTAGCGCCCGGCTTGCCGTAGGCGATGTTCTCGCCAATCGTGCCGTCAAACAGATAGACATCCTGCTGCACCAGGCCGATGGCGCGACGCAGGCTCTGCTGCGTCACATCACGCACGTCCTGGCCGTCGATGCTAATGGATCCGGCAGCCACGTCATAAAAGCGCGGCAGCAGCGAACAGGTCGTGGACTTGCCGCCGCCCGAAGGGCCAACCAAAGCGATGGTCTGCCCGGGCTTGATGGACAGATTCATATGGTCGATAACGGGACGCTCTTCGGCATCGCCCTCGCCCAGCTCAACGTCCTCGTAGTTAAAGCACACGTCGTGATACTCCACGGCGCCGGCAGTCACCTGCAGATCCGTAGCGCCCGGCTTGTCCTGGATATCCGGCGCGGTCGAGAGCACCTCGTCCATGCGCTTAAAGCCGGCGATGGCCTTCTGATACGTTTCGGCCGAATTGACGAGTGTCTCGAGCGGCGTGCAGAACAGCGAAATATAGAGTGCAAAGGTCGCCATATCGACCGCCTGCAGCTGTCCCTGGGCGACCAGCCAGCCGCCCAGCAGCACCACGATCACATAGAGCACACCCGAGAGCAGGCCATACGTCGCGGTATAGACGCCCATGGCGTGATACATGTTCTCCTTGGACGAAAGATAGCGATTGTTGGAGGCGCGGAACTTGAAGCGTTCGGTCTCCTCATTGGCAAAACTCTTGACCACGCGCATGCCCGCCAGCGAATCCTGCAGCTGCGCATTGATGCCGCTGATCTTTTTGCGGTTGTCGCTAAAGACCTCGCGCATGCGCATGTTCTGCCAAAACATGATGACCGCAAACGCCGCCGTCACCACGGCCATGGCGAGCGCCAGCACCGGGGCGATGGTAAAGAGGATCACAAACGAGCCGATAATCTCGATGCCGCAGATGATGATCCACTCGGGCACGTGGTGCGCCGCCTCGCAGATATCGAACAGGTCGTTGACCACGCGGCTCATCATGTCGCCCGAGCTGTTGCGGTCAAAGTACGCAAAGCTAAAGCGCTCATACTGGTCAAACAGGTCCTCGCGCATCTTGGACTCCATACGCGCGCCCATCACGTGACCCCAATAGCTCACAAAATAGCGGCAGGCGCAACGGATGATATACATCAGCACCAAACCCACCGCGATCATACCGAGCGCCTGCATAATGGCAGCCTGACCCTGGGTAAACAACCCGCCGGTCAGATTGCGCAGAATAATAGGAAACGCAAGGTCAATGGCAGCAAGCACCAGAGCGCAAACAGTATCGGCAACAAAAAGCCCCATCTGGGGCTCGTAATACGAGAGAAACCTTTTAAACATGCAATCCTCGAAGAGAAATAAATAGCGTGAGAAATCCGGTTGAACCGGTCAGGCTGAAAACAAAGCGTCCCAACAAGCATAACGCCGATGTTCTGGCAGCGTCAGCGAAAACGTCCCTAAGCGAGCAAGGTGCCTTGAAAGAGGAGCGACGCGTACTTCGGTACGCGAGCGACGATTGAAAGGCAGATTGCCGCTTAGGGGCGTTTGCAGCGTCGACTCGTTACGCGGTTTGGTAAAACCGCGTAACCTAGAGCTCCGCGCCCCCAAGGCGATGCGCGATGCTATCGCAGGCCAAGGCGCCCACGACGGTCTTGGCGTCTTCGATCTTGCCGTCGAGTACGGCGTCGATCAACTCGTGCAGTGGCACCAGGTCCACGTTGACAAACTCGTCATCATCGGGGTTGGGCGCATCAAACTCCAGCTTGGTAGCCAAGTAGATGTGAATGATCTCGTCGCAAAAACCACAGGACGTGACAATCGACGTCAAAAAGCGAATGCGACCAGCCCTAAAGCCCGTCTCCTCATGCAGCTCGCGTTTGGCGCAATCGAGCGGGTCCTCGCCTGGATCGAGCTTGCCGGCGGGAATCTCGACCGTCACACGGTCGATGGCGGTGCGGTACTGACGCACCAGCACAATCTTGCCGCTCTCGGTCAGCGCCACAACGGCCGCCGCACCCGGATGGCGAACGATATCGCGGGCGCTGCGGCGACCGTTAGGCAGCTCAACCTCAAGACGGTGGACGTCGAGGATCTTGCCCTTCCAGGCGCACTCCTCCGAAAGAATCTTCTCGTGCAGCTCGGCATCGTGCGGGTCGTCGTCGCCCAGCACCAGCGCCGGCTCGTCAGCGACCTCGCCACCAGGTTCTCCCTCGGCGTGCCCATACATGCGGCTGTCCTCCTCGACGATCTGTGCGTCCACGAGCTCTTCGTTCTTCTCGTCCATCCGTCTCATTCCTCTCGGATTTTAGGCATCCCAGGCGTCGCGGCCGCGCAGCGCACGCAGGCCGATGTCGTGGCGCAGGGTCTTACCCTCAAAATCAATCTTCTCGCAGGCCTCGTAGGCAAGGTTGCGAGCGTTCTCGAACGTGTCGCCCAGAGCGGTCACGGCAAGCACGCGGCCACCATTGGTCACGAGCTGGTCGTCCACCACGGCAGTGCCCGCGTGGTACACGGTCACGTTCTCCATGGCCTCGGCATCGGCAATACCGGTGATGACCTTGCCCTTCTCGTAGCTGCCGGGATAACCCGCACTCGTCAGGACAACGGCCACGGCCCACTCGTCACGCCAGTCGAGCTCAATCTGATCGAGCTCGCAGTTGGCGCAGGCCAGCATGACCTCGACCAGGTCGTTCTTAAGGCGCGGGAGCACGACCTGCGTCTCGGGGTCGCCAAAGCGGGCGTTGAACTCCAGCACCTTGGGGCCGGCGGGGGTGAGCATAAAGCCGCCATACAGGCAGCCGCGGTAGTCGATGCCCTCGGCAGCAAGCTCGGCAACGGTCTGCTCCATGACCGCCACCATGGTGGCGTGCTCCTCGTCGGTCACGATGGGCACCGGGCTGTAGACGCCCATGCCGCCGGTGTTGGGACCCTTGTCGCCCTCGAGCGCGCGCTTGTGGTCCTGCGAGGTGGCCATGGGGCGCACGGTCTTGCCGTCGGTAAAGGCCAAAAGCGAGCACTCGGGGCCGGTCAGCATCTCCTCGATAACCACGGTATTGCCGGCATCGCCAAAGGTGCCGCCAAAGCACTCGCGCACGGCCTCCTCGGCCTGCTCAAGTTCGATCGCCACGATGACGCCCTTGCCCGCGGCAAGGCCGTCGGCCTTGACGACCAGCGGGGCGCCCTGCTCGCGCACGTAGGCGAGAGCCGAAGCCTCGTCGGTAAACGAGCCGTAGGCTGCTGTCGGAATGCCCGCGCGCTCCATGAGCTGCTTGGAGAACAGCTTGGAGCCCTCCATCTGGGCGCCCTCGGCACCCGGGCCAAAGCAGGGAATACCCGCCGCGCGCACGGCGTCGGCCACGCCCGCCACGAGCGGAGCCTCGGGGCCAATTACCACGAGTCCGCATCCGTGGCTCTGCGCAAACGCCGCCACGGCCGCAGGATCGCAGTCGTCGAGAACAACGTTCTCGCCGCAGCTCGCGGTGCCGCCGTTGCCCGGCGCGATGTAGAGCTTGCCGGCGCGCGGTGATGCTGCGAGCTTGGCTGCCAAAGCATGCTCACGGCCGCCGCTGCCCAACAACAGGATGTCGATGGTTTGAGTGTCCGCCTTCAAGGGTGCCTCCTCTATGGATGAATGGCCCGCTCCGCGCGAGCCCTTTGCAAGCAAATATACCCCTCGGCCGCCCGCCCGGGCTGCAAAGGGGTATATCGCAATAACCAAATAGTCCCGATTACTTCCAGAATCGGTTGATGATCTGCTCGCGACCAGCGCCAACGCCAATGAACGTCACGCGGGTGTGTGCCAGATCCTCGATAAACGCCACGTAGTCCTGAGCCTCCTGCGGCAGCTCGTCAAAGCTGCGGCAACCGGTGATGTCGCACTTCCAGCCAGGGAGCTCCTCGTAGATGGGCTTGGCATGCTCAAAGCGCACCTGATGCTCGGGCACGCTGGTGTAGCGCTCGCCATCGACGTCGTAGGCCACGCACACCTTGATGGTGTCGAAGGCCGAAAGCACGTCGAGCTTGGTCACGGCGATGTCGGTGAGGCCGTTGACGCGCGAAGCATAGTTGGCGATAGGGCCGTCAAACCAACCGCAACGACGACGGCGACCGGTGGTCACGCCGTACTCATAGCCCTCCTCGGTCAGCGTGTGGCCAGCCTCGGACTCATAGGAAAGCTCGGTGGGCATGGGGCCCGAACCGACGCGGGTGATATAGGCCTTCATGACGCCCAGCACGCGGTCGACATTCTTCATACCGACGCCGGAGCCGGTGATGGCGCCGCCGGCGGTACAGTTGGAAGACGTCACGTACGGATAGGTGCCGTGGTCGATGTCGAGCAGCGTCGCCTGGGCGCCCTCAAACAGCAGGTCCTTGCCCTCGTCGATCATGTTGTTGAGCAGCAAGCTCGTCTCGGTGATGTAGGGGCGCAGGCGCTCGGCCATCGGCAGGTACTCGTCGCAAATCTGGTCCACGGTGTAGGTGGGCAGGTTGTAGATGAGCTCGAGCTCGGGGTTCACGCGGGCGAGAGCGGTCTCCAGCTTGTCGCGGAACAGCGTCTCGTCCAGCATGTCCTGCATGCGCAGACCAATGCGGGCCATCTTGTCCTGATAGCACGGACCGATACCGCGCTTGGTGGTACCGATGTTCTTCTTGCCGAGCTTCTGCTCAAAGGCGCCATCCAGATCGATATGGTACGGCATGATGACATGCGCATTGCCGCTGATCTTGAGGTTCTTGGTGGTTATGCCGTCGGCCTCGAACATGTCGATCTCCTCAAGGACAACCTTGGGGTTGACGACGCAGCCGTTACCGATCACCGACACGTGGTCGGAATACATGATGCCGGAGGGCACCTGGTGCAGGCCGTACTTCTTGCCGTTGACGACGATGGTGTGACCGGCGTTGTTGCCGCCCGAGTAGCGCACGACGGCATCGAAGTCGCCGGCGACCAGGTCGCAAATCTTACCCTTGCCCTCATCGCCCCACTGGGCACCGACCAAAACGGTTGACGGCATGTTTACTCCTTACATTCATGGACTGTCTACGCGCCACGCCGGCACGCAGAAGCACAAAACATTCCCAGTATACCCGTGCAACGGGCGCCTGTCCTACTCCTCGGCATGTGCCCCATCAAGCTCATAGAACTTGGTGGATGCCGGCAGGAACATCAGGTCGACGTCGCCGATCGGGCCCGAACGGTTCTTGGCCACGACGATACGCGTAACGCCCTCGTCGGGTCGATCGTCGCGCGAGGCTTCGGCCTCGTCGGCGGAGCGGTCCAAGAACATAACGATATCGGCGTCCTGCTCGATGGAGCCCGATTCACGAAGGTCGGAAAGCTGCGGGCGCTTGCCGGTACGGGATTCGACCTGACGCGAGAGCTGCGACAGCGCGATGAGCGGGATCTTGAGCTCCTTGGCCATGATCTTCAGACCACGCGACATCTCAGAGACCTCGACGGTACGGCTCTCGGAGCGGCGTCCCGGCGGAGGACTCACCAGCTGCAGGTAGTCCAAGATGATGATGGCCTTCTCCTTGTTGTGGAGCATGCGGCGGCTCTTGGCGCGGATCTCGGTCACCGTGGTGCCGGGCGTATCGTCAATCAGAATATCGAGCTTGGACAAGGTCTGCGTGGCCTCGTTGATATTGGCCCACTGTTCGGGGCTAATGCGGCCCGTGCGGAAGTCGCTGATCGAAATCATGGCGTAGGCGCAAATCAGGCGCTGGGCGATTTCCTTGCCCGACATCTCCAGCGAGAAGAAGCCAACGGTATAACCGGCAGCGGCGGCATTGAGTGCCAGGTTCAGAGCGAACGACGTCTTACCCACGGCGGGGCGGGCGCCGATAATGATGAGCTGGCCCTCGCGAAAACCCATAAGCATACGGTCGAGCGACGGGAAGCCCGTGGGCACGCCCGCCGCCTGACCACCGGCCTGGCACACTTCCTCGGCCTCGTTATAGGCCTCGACCATAAACTCGGTCAGCGTCTTGTAGCTCGACTTGACCTCGCGCGCCGTGACCTTGAGCAGCTTGCTCTCGGCCAGCTCGACAACCTCTTTGGTGTCGGTGGGGGCGTTATATGCCAGCGCGTTGATCTCGTTGGTGGCGCCGATCAGCTCACGCAGCATCGAATCGCGGCGAACGATGGCGGCATGGTGCTGCCAGTTGACGAGCGACAGGGTCTGACCCATCAACTCCAAAATGTACGCTTCGCCGCCCACGGCATCGAGCTTGTTGATGCTTCGCAGGTAATCGATCAGCGAGATGGAGTCGATGGGAATGCGGCTGTTGTACATATCGACCATCGCGGTATAGATGGTCTTATGAATGGGCCGGTAGAAGTCATCGGGCTGCAGCTCGACCTGGGCCTCCTCGACCACCTCGGGCGATAGCAGCATAGCGGCCAGTACATTGGCCTCTGCATCTTGGTTTTGGGGAAGACCCAACTTTGAGCCGCGGTCCTCAACCGTCAGCCCGGTCTCCCTATCGTCATATGCCATGAGCATCCTCATTCATATCGCTTGCGAGCATCCATAGTATCAGCCACGGTCCCAAAACGCGCCGCGCGCCGCCAATCATCACCGAACCAAACGGATGAACGGTCCTGTATATAGGACTTCGACGCAACGTTCACCATGACACTCACTCAGCGAAAAAACAAAAGGGCGCCCTGGTTTCCCAGAGCGCCCTTCTTAGAACAAGATTGTTGCGTTGCAGCAAATGCTACTCGGCAGCAGCCTCAGTCTCGACCTCGGCGGTCTCGGCCTCGGCGACCTCAGCGGCCTCCTCGACCTCAGCCTCGGCAGCGAGCTCCTCGGCGGTAACGCCGACGAGAACGACAACCTCGGCCTTGATCTCGCGGTACAGCGAGATGGCAACGGTGTGGGCACCGGCAACCTTGATGGGCTTACCGAGCTCGACGCGCTTGCGGTCGATGTCCATACCGAGCTGAGCCTTGATGGCGTCAGCGATCATAGCGGCGGTAACAGAGCCAAAGAGGATGCCCTCGTCGCCGACCTTGACGTCAACGGTGACCTGCTTGCCCTCGAGGGCAGCCTTGGTCTCGTTGGCGGTAGCCAGACGGACGGCCTCGCGCTTGGCGATGTTGTTGCGACGCTCGTCGAGCTGCTTGAGGTTGCCCTTGGTGGCGGCAACAGCGAGCTTCTTGGGGAACAGGAAGTTCTCAGCGTAACCCTGAGCGACCTCTACGACGTCACCCTCGCCGCCCTTGCCCTTGATCTCATCGAGAAGAATAACCTTCATGATGCGTCTCCCTTCTTAGCCGCGGTCGCGGTTGCCACGAGAGGAAACCACGGGGACGGTGTACGGCAGGAGAGCCATCTCGCGGGCGCGCTTGATGGCGTTGGCGATGTCATGCTGATGCTGCGTGCAAGCGCCAGTGACGCGACGGGGCTTGATCTTGCCACGGTCGGTCATGTACTTACGGAGAAGCTGAGTGTCCTTATAGTCGATGAACTCAGTGTTCTCCTTGCAGAACTGGCAGTACTTACGACGCGGCTGACGTGCAGAAAAATCATTAGCCATGTCAAAATACCTTTCATTTGGCAACTTCGGCGAACCGAAGCCGCCTCTCACTCAAAAATAGGTGAACAACCCTTAGAACGGGATGTCCTCATCGTAGACGTCGACCGCAGGCGGCGTAGCCACCGGTGCGGCAGGACGTGCTGCGGGCGCGGGAGCTGCGGGGGCGTAACCGCCCTGATCGTAGCCACCCTGGCCACCACGGGAGCTCATAAACTCGATCTCATCGACGATGACCTCAAGCTTGCTCCGGCGCTGGCCGTCGCGCTCCCAAGAGCTGTAGCGCAGCTTGCCCTCGATCGCGACCTTGTTTCCCTTTGCCAGGAAACGGCTCACGGCCTCGGCGCGGGTGCCGAACATGGTGCAGTCGACAAAGTTGGGATAGTCCTCCCACTCGCCAGT
Source organism: uncultured bacterium (assembly GCA_905214525.1). Lineage (GTDB taxonomy): Bacteria > Actinomycetota > Coriobacteriia > Coriobacteriales > Coriobacteriaceae > Collinsella. The sequence continues at coordinate 62,662 of CAJMMN010000007.1, read as the reverse complement.
CTGCGCGTTGCGGCGACGATCGTTCACAGCGACGCCAAAGGACAGAACCTGGGTTCCGCCGGCGGTGGCGCGCAGCTCGGGATCGCGGGTGAGGTTACCGGTGATGTTCACTCGATTGATGCTCATAACTCACTACTTCCTCTTGGGGCACAAGCCCAGTCCAAAACGACAGTCTTACTCCTGGTCGTCGCGACGGACGATCATGTGGCGGACCACAGCGTCGGTGATGCGCAGGACGCGATCAAGCTCGGCGATCTGGGTAGGATCTGCGTGGAAGTTGATGAGGGTGTAGTCACCATCGGTGAGGTCGTTGATCTCGTAGGCGAGCTTGCGCTTGCCCCACTCGTCAACGGAGTCGACCTTGCCAGCGCCCTCAGCGATCGTGGTATCGATACGCTTCATAACAGCGAGACGAGTCTCGGGGTCGAGCGACGGGTCAACAAAGAACAGCAGTTCATAAGCCTTCATATTGTCACCTCCTCTGGGCAAATGTGGCTTCAGGTCGTGAAGGTGCGCCTGAAGCAGGAAAAGACTTGGTAATAATATCTTTCAACCTCCCAGGCTGCAAGAATATGCAGCTACAACCTCATGACCTCCACATATGTCCATACTCGCACGACGTTTCATGCGCATTCCAACCAAATGCTGACCAAGAGCTTGACGGATTTGTGGACAAGAAACGGAGCTGCGGGGACAAGCTGAGCCAAGCCGCAGGTTAACGGGCACAAGGCCGTGGTCGCAAAATGCATACCAGTGGTCCACAGCAGCACCCATAGATTTTTAAATTCATTGCCAAGTCGCTTATGAATACCCCTTTTGAACAATTGAGCTGATCAACCACGCTGGTCGGAAGCCGTTTTTTGGCACCTCAAACCCCACTGCAACGACAAGTGCGGCCAAGCGTTTTAAAAAATGCCAACTTTTCTGTTTGCACTTTGCGATTCCTCGTGTATACTGACTTTCGCATTTAACGGAGAGTTGTCCGAGTGGCCGAAGGAGCACGATTGGAAATCGTGTAGGCGTCAAAAGCGTCTCCAGGGTTCAAATCCCTGACTCTCCGCCAGTTAATTCCAAAGCAGGCCTTTGAGCCTGCTTTGTTTTTACCCCACGCGGAGGGGTGGCAGAGTGGTTGAATGCGGCGGTCTCGAAAACCGTTTGGCCTGTATAAGGTCACGAGGGTTCGAATCCCTCCTCCTCCGCCATTTAGGTTGAGAAAGCTCCCAACAACGGGAGCTTTTTTGTTATCGAAATACGTCTCGATCCCACGCTTCCCTCAAAAACATGTACGTCACCCTCCAAAACCGACATTTTTCGGCATCTTTGAAGGCTAACGTACACGTTTGGATTGAGCTCACGGGAGTGGCACTATTCGGAAGGCGCCTCTTCGTCTCGCATGCCTTTCCAGTTGCGGATAAGCGCCTTGCGTAGTTCATTTTGCTCTCGCTGGTACCCGGTGTCGGTACAGCGAGGCATGCCGAGTGCTTCACGAATGTTGTTCATGGCGCGGTGAAAGGCGAGCTGGCGGCCGAACTGAGCCGAAGTGAGCGTAACGATTCGATATCCCATTTGGGAGAGAACGGCCTCTCGCTCCGCATCTGCTCCCTTGCGCTCGAGCTCATCGTGAAAACCGCCCTTATATTCGATACCGAGCTCCCTGCGCTTATAGGTCACGAGCGCATCGATTTTGAGTGTTCGAGCTTTGGCGCAATGCCAGAGACGTTGAGGGATCTCGAGCGGTTTGTTGAGTTCGATACCTCTAATGCCAACGCCGCCTTCGCTTGTTGGGAGCGAGAGGGCAATTGCCGAAGCGGTCTCCATAGGCGAGGCCGAGTGATCGTAGATGTGCCTGAGCGCGAGCCGTGCACGTGTGGCACCGGGTTTGCCGGGGTGCCGATCGAGCAGTTCGGTTATTTCATCCTTGGAGGTGGTGGCTGGTTGCTCGGTATAAGGGTCGGCGGGATTGAGCCTCATGCGATAATCGCCGCAAACTTCATAGCCATATTCGAGATATTCGATCCTATCCATCCACTCGGCAGCGAGCACGAAGGTGAAGGCTTCGTCGGTGATGAAGATTCCGGGCGTCAACTCGTTAATATGCTCGTAGGGAAGATTTTGTCCAAGAATGTGGCAAACGACGCCTTTGGTACGAATTCGCTCAAATTCGAATACAACCGCGATATCGATAGTCTTAAGCATATCGGACGGAATGCCACAGTCGGTAAGGGCCTGTCGTATGCGCGCAGCACGTTGCTGGGTGGAGATGCCTTGTGCGCCTATCTGGTAGTCGTGCCGCGCAAGAGACTGAACCAAATTCTGGGGTGCATGATGGACAAGCCATGCGGTTTTATGCGAAATGAGAACAGGGGTATCCATTGAGGGCCTCTCGCTCTGAGCCGGTATCCAACTCTTATGTCCGTTGAAGTGGGGAAATATACCGGATGTGAGTAAATCAACTCACTCATGCTGTGAACCCAATCCAAACATGTACGTCAGCCTCCAAAGATGTCGAAAAATGTCGTTTTTGGAGGCTGATGTACATGTTTTGGACCCCTGGCATTCCAGTAACGCCACGCCCGCGCCCAGTCCCTACCGTTTGCCGAGCAATAGGGTCTCAATCGCCGCCAACCATGTACTATGTACGGGCATTGTTCAAACCCGAGAATCAAAGGACCTCATCTTGCCCGTCGTCGCCGCTATGACTGTTACTTCACACGCCTCGGATGCCATGGTCGCTATCCCATTTTGGCTCGAGATGTTCGCCGTTGTCGCGGCATCGATCTCGGGCGTGCTGGTCGCTCGCGAGCACAAGCTCGACCTGGTGGGCGCGGTCGCGCTCGCGGTGGTCTGCGGTCTGGGCGGTGGTCTTTTGCGCGATATGACGCTCCAGGTCGGCAACGTCTACATCCTCAACCAGCCCATGGCACTACCGCTCTCCATCGCCACAGCCGCCATCATCTATATCTTCCCGGCAATCGTCGATAAGCCCGAAAAACTCATTCCCCTGCTCGACATCATCTCGGTCGGCATCTATGCAGCAACCGGCGCGGACAAGGCGTTGGTGTACGGATTTGCGCCCGCCGTATGTATCATGATGGGCTTCTTTACCGCCGTGGGCGGCGGCATGCTGCGCGACGGCTTTATGGGCGTGGTCCCGGGCATTTTCCAACGCACCAACTTCTATGCCATCGCGGCCATCGCCGGATCGGCAAGCTATGTAGCCCTCGTCATGAGCGGCCTCATGAGCAATGTTGCCGCGCTGGTCGTATGCGTTGTGGTGACCATGGGGCTGCGTTGGCTATCACTGCGCTTTGACATTAAAAGCCCTACCGAGGAAGACATCGCGCGCTTTTTGCACCGTAAAAAGTAGGTAGCACAGCACAACCCCTCGAAATGCAACCGAGAGATTCTTTTAGAGCGCCCGCGCGTTGGGTACCCTGTTAGATACCTGTCGAGTATCTAACGAAGGATTCACTATGCCTTGCAACCAAGTACCGTCGATCCGGCGCCACAAAGCGCAGGCCCGCATCACCATCCTATTCGCGCTGATTGCGCTCGCGCTCACCGCACTTCCCACGGTGTCGTTCGCCGGCACCGACACCGCGGGAAACGTGCTCGCAACCGAAGTTGACTCAACTCCGTCCGGTATCGAAGGCGACCTGTACTGGGCCGGCCAAAGTCTCAACCTAGACGACGCCTCCATCGGCCGCGATATTATCGCGGCGGGTGAGAACCTGTCGATTCGCGATTGCACCGTAGGCGGCGCCGTTCGTCTGGCGGCACGCACCATCGATATCGCCAAAACCGCAATCGATGGCAGCGTCACGGTGGCCGGCCAGCACGTCGTGCTCAACACCGGCAGCACCGCCAACTGTTTTTACGCGGCAGGCGAAACGGTCGCCCTGCGCGGCTCCGCCAAATCGGCGGCGCTTGCCGGCGACACCGTAACCATCGACGGCACCGTCGATGGCGATGTTGAGGTCTGGGCCGACAAGCTCATCCTGGGTAAAAACGCCCGCATCACCGGCACGGTGAACGCCCACGTCTCACAGGACCCCGAGCGGGCCAAGGGCGCCCAGGTCGGAGCTCTCAAGATCGACCGGACCGAGAACGAGAACACCTCTACGGCCAACGACATTATCGGCGGCATCGTTGCCGCGGCGCTTTCCACCTGCTTTGTCGCCATCCTGCTTGAGCTTGTCTTTCCACGCGCAACCGCCAGCGCTGCCGGCATGCTCCATCAGCGTCCCATGCCGCTGTGGGTAAGTGGTCTTCTGGGCACGGTCGCCGTCGCTCCCGCCGTGCTGCTGCTTATCATCTCGATTGCAGGCCTGTCGCTCGCCGCCGCCCTCATGTGCGGCGTCATCGGCATCGCTTTGGTCTCGGCGGCATTTACGGGCACCGCGGTCGCGCGCATGGTCGGACACAACCAAAACCGCTACGCCATGGCCGCCGTGGGCGGTATCGTCGCGGGCGCACTCACGGCACTTCCTCTTATGGGCAACTTTGTCAGCGGTGTAGCCTTCGTCTTCACGCTCGGCTACGCCATCCAGATCATCTGGCGCAACGCCCACCTCAAGCCGCAGCAGCCGGCTAACACGCCAGGACTCCCCACCGCCTAGCCGCCAACCACCACAAAAGGGCCAGGCACCTTTGTGGTGGCGCAAAGCAACCTGATCCCATTGCACCAAAAAGGGCGCCGACCATTGCGGTCGACGCCCTTTCTTATTGGCAGTTATAAGCCCCAGCGCTTATTTGTTGACCTGGCCGGCGCGGACGGCTGCCTTCTTACGGTCGGTGGCGTTGAGCAGACGCTTGCGCAGGCGGATGTTCTTGGGAGTAATCTCCACCAGCTCGTCGTCGGCGATGTACTCCAGCGCCTCCTCCAGAGAGAAGGTGCGAGGCGGCACCAGCTGCACGGAGATGTCGGAGGTCGAGGAACGCTGGTTACCCAGGTTCTTGGTGCGGGCGATGTTGACGACCATGTCGCCGGCCTTGCTGCGCTCGCCCACGATCATGCCCTCGTAGCACTCGGTACCCGGCTCAACAAACAGCTGACCGCGCTCCTGCAGCGTGCCCAGGGCGTAGGCAACGGCCTTCTCGGTGGTCATGGAGATCATGGCGCCGTTCTGGCGGTTGCCGATCTCGCCGGCGTAGGGACCGTACTCCAGGAAGGTGTGGTAGAACACGCCCTCGCCGTGGGTGACGTTCATGATGCGGTTCTTAAGGCCCATGATGCCACGCGTCGGGATCTTAAACTCAAGGTGCGTCACGATGCCCGAGGTATCCATGCTCGTCATGATGCCACCGGAGGTGCCGAAGACCTCAACGACCTTGCCCGAGTACTCGTCCGGGCACTCGACGACGGCCTGCTCGACAGGCTCCATCTTGTTGCCGTTCTCGTCCTTCTTAAACAGAACGCGGGGACGGCCGACCTGGAACTCAAAGCCCTCGCGACGCATGGACTCCATCAGAACGGACAGGTGCAGGATGCCGCGACCCGAGACCTCGACGCCGCTCTTGTCCTCGAGCTCCTCGATCTTCATGGTCACGTTGTTCTCGGCCTCGCTGAACAGACGCTCCTTGAGCTGACGGGCGCCCACGATGTCGCCATCGCGGCCGACGAGCGGAGAGGTCGAAGCCTCAAAGACGATAGACAGGGTCGGCGGGTCGATCTCGATGGGCTCGAGCTCGACGGGGTTCTCGGGGTCGGTGTAGACATCGCCGATATCGGTGCGGTCAATACCGACAACGGCGGCGATGTCGCCGGCGCCGACTTCCTGGCACTCGGTACGGCCCAGGTAGTCGAAGGTAAAGAGCTGTTTGACGGTAGCGGTGGCGCTGGAGCCGTCGTTCTTGACAACCAGGATCTGGTCGCCCTGGTGAATGGCACCAGAGTACACGCGGCCGATACCGATGCGGCCGACAAAGTTAGAGTGGTCGATGGTCACGCACTGCATGGCCAGCGGAGCGGTCTCGTCAACCTCGGGTGCGGGCATGTCGTCGATGATCATGTCGAGCAGCGGGTACATGTCCATGTTGCCGTCCTCGGGATCATGACGGGCAAAGCCGTTGACGCCGCTGGCGTAGATGACATGCTCCATGGCAAACTCAAGCTGGTCGTCGGTAGCACCCAGGTCGGCCATAAGGTCCAGGCAGTCGTTGTAGGCCTTCTCGGGGTTGGCACCCGGACGGTCGATCTTGTTGATGACGATCATGATCTTAAGGCCGGTGTCGATAGCGTGACGCAGCACGAAGCGGGTCTGGGGCATGGGACCCTCAAAAGCGTCGACCAGCAGCAGGGCGCCGTCGGCCATACGCAGCACGCGCTCGACCTCGCCGCCGAAGTCGGCGTGGCCCGGGGTGTCGATGACGTTGATCTTGACGTCCTTGTACTCGATAGAGATGTTCTTGGCGAGAATCGTGATGCCGCGCTCGCGCTCCTGGTCGTTAGAGTCCAGGACGCGGTCCTCGACCTGCTGGTTGGCACGGAAGGCGTCCGTGGCACGCAGGAGCTTGTCGACCATCGTCGTCTTGCCGTGGTCGACGTGGGCGATGATGGCGATGTTCCTCAGATTGTCTACGCGCATGTAGTTCCCCTATCTTCTATCCATATACAAACGGCACGCGTATGCGGCCCGCCCAGCGATACAACGCTCAGCGGGAATATTGAGCCTTTTACCGAAAACTCGTTTATTTTAGCGATTTTAGATGAGAGGGGTTTCCTCACCTGCAGGTTCAGGGTCGCTCCACATAAAACCATCGCCGGCGCCCATGCCCTCATACAGCACATATGCCGAAAAACCGCTCTCGAGCGTAGTCTCAAAGAAGCTCACGAGCAGAGCGTCGTGGTAGCCTCCGTCAATCTCGACGCAGCCGGTATAGCCAATGGCATAGCGGGCGATACGGCCCAGACCCTCGTCCTTAAGACCCATCTTATGCTCGGAGATAAAGTTGGTGGCCGCCTCGAGGCACGCCTCTTCGCCATCTTCGTCGAGTGCGGCCAGATAACGGTTGGAAGCGGCGTCCTCAATTGCCACAACCACGCCCGGGTTCTCGCCCGCGGCCAGGTCGTCCAAGAACGCACCAATCAGGTCACACACCATGGCGTCGAGCTCGGCGGAGACGTTAGCGGCGTCCTGCATATCCTGTGCCATCTTTAGACCTTCCCATCGAGTCCGGCGTCGTTACAGTTCTTGTGCCTCGGCAGCAATCTTGGCGGCAGCGTCGCGGGCGCGCATCATATCCATCGCGCGCTTGTCGAGTACCTTGATCTGGTTGGTCAGCATTACCGCATCGACCACACCCCAGATCACGAGGCCCGTAGAGATCGAAAACCCAAGCGCACCAACTGTACCACGAAGGCGCGAGCAGATAGCCGCGACAAGGGCGGAGACGACAACCATCTTGATAAACGAGCCGCGGCGCTCGCGAAGCGTGCGGGCCTGCGTCACATAGGCAATGCGTGCCGCCTCAGAAGCCTCCGAGCGCATCTGGGCCTCGCGCGCAATGGCCGCCGCCTCAGCCGACATACCGCCGGCCATCAGCGAACACTCCGCAACTCTGCCGCCCCGCATTTAGAAGTCATCGGGGGAGAGCGTATGGACGAACTCGTCGAACTTCTCGAACTCCTGCTCGTCGTCGACATCCTCGGCGTGGGTAGAAACAGTGCCCAAGCGATTCATGATGTCGTCCTCCACAAACATGGGAGCATTGCTGCGCACGGCAAGGGCAATGGCGTCACTGGGGCGGGCGTCGATCTTGCGCTCCTCGCCATCGACCAGTACGACGATCGTCGCGTAGAACACCGGCGGCTCGGCGCGAACGATCTCGATGCGCTCGAGTTTGGCACCCAGGGCGTCAACGGTATCGAGCAGCAGGTCATGGGTAATCGGGCGCTCGGCGCGGCCGCTATCGATGCCGCGGCTGATGGCAGCAGCTTCAAACGAACCAGTCTGAATGGAAAGGGAACGCAGCGGCGCGGGCGAGTCCGATTTGCTGCTGCGCTCACGAAGCACGATAAGCGATGGCACGGGACCGGCGGCCATGACGATGGTCTCTATGTCGACACGAACCATGGAACACCTCCGGTACGTAGCGGTTAACACGCGGCAGCCCGCCGCATTGAATAGCTATACTACCCAAACTTTCGCACAGCACACAAAATCAAAGTAGTCTTTTTGGGACGGGGCTCTTTTGACTACTCCAGCAGGTAAGAAAAAAGCCCCGAGGAAACCCTCGAGGCTCTTCACAGTTTTGATGGTGGACCTGACAAGATTCGAACTTGTGACCTCCCGGTTATCAGCCGGACGCTCTAACCAACTGAGCTACAGGTCCATCATGGTGGAGGTTAGGGGGATCGAACCCCTGACCTCAGGCTTGCAAAGCCCGCGCTCTCCCAGCTGAGCTAAACCCCCACGGAGACAGTAATAAACACCCCAGCGGCGACTCGGCTCTCGCTGGGGTGTTTATTGCGAAAGAAAGTGGTGGACCTGACAAGATTCGAACTTGTGACCTCCCGGTTATCAGCCGGACGCTCTAACCAACTGAGCTACAGGTCCATCGCGCAAGGGATATATTAGACGAGTCGTTACGCGCGCGTCAACAACTTTTTTGAAAATCTTTGGGGCGTGTCTGGCGGGCGGGCGAGATGGGTTAGGTTTGCTGCTCGGGCAGTCCCGCGCAAGACGAAGGCCACATTAAGTGGCCTTCTTTGCGTGCGGAACTCGCGACAAACCTAACCCATCTCGCCCGCCCTCCAGACACAGGTTCCAAGATTGACAAAAAAGCGGTCGGCGCGCAGTGCGCCGACCGCCGATATATGGGGTCTGATGGTTTTACCAGAGAGGGCTACTTACTCGTCTAGGAGATCCTGCGGCACTTCGTTTCCGTCGCCTAGGTCGACGGGGGCTTTTTCGGCATCGGCTACGCCCTCACCCTCGACGTCCTCGCCTTCGGGCTTCTCCTTGGCGGCCGTCATGCGGGCGACGGCGCATACGCGGTCGTTGTCGTCGACGGTCATCATCTTGACGCCCTGGGTAGCGCGACCAGTCTGGCTAATCTCATCGGTCTTGACGCGAATGACCGTCGCGCCCTCCGTCACGATGAACAACTCGTGCTGCGGGCCCACCGTCTTCATGGCCGCGAGGTTGCCCTTACGCTCGGTCATTTGGATGGTGTAGACGCCCTGGCCGCCGCGATTCTGCTCCGGGTAGTCCGCGACCGGCGTGCGCTTGCCGTAGCCGCGCTCGGTGATGACGAATAGATCGCCGTTGCCGTTAGTGACTTCCATGCCCAGAACGCTCACGCCGTCCTTCATACCGATACCGCGAACGCCGCTAGTATCGCGGCCGGTGGCGCGCACCTGCTCCTCGGAGAACATGATCGCCTTGCCCGCGGTGGTGGCCAGGATAATCTTGTCGCCCTCGCGCACGCGGCGCACGTTCAGCAGCGCGTCGTCGTCACGCAGGTTGATAGCGATCAGGCCGTCGCGGCGGCTGCGGTCATATGCGCTCATTACGGTCTTCTTGACCATGCCGCTCTTGGTGGCAAACATCAGGTACTCGTCGGCAGGGAACTCGCGGCAGCTGATGACGCTCGCGATCTTCTCGCCCTCCTCGAAGGGCAGCAGGTTGACGATTGCGGTACCGCGCGCCTGGCGCGTACCCACCGGCAGCTCGTGCACCTTCAGGCGATAGACCTTACCCTTGCTCGAGAAGAACAGCACGTACTCGTGCGTGGACGCGATGAACATCTCGTCGATGACGTCGTCCTCTTTGAGGTTGACGCCCGACACGCCCTTGCCGCCGCGCTTCTGGGCGCGGTAGGCGGCCACCGGGATGCGCTTGACATAGCCGGTGTGGGTGATGGTCACGACCATGTCCTCATCGGCAATGAGGTCCTCGACGTCCAGGTCCTTCTCGACATGGCTGATCTCGGTGCGGCGCTTATCGCCGAACTTCTTGGAGATCTCGCGCATCTCTTCCTTAATGACGCCCAGGATCTTCTCCTCGTGCGCCAGCAGGTCCTCGTAGTAGGCGATGGCGCGGCGCAGGCCGTCCAGCTCTTCCTGGATCTTGTCGCGCTCCAGGCCGGTCAGGCGGCGCAGCTTCATCTCGAGGATGGCCGTGGTCTGCTCGGGCGTAAAGCCAAAGCGCTCGATCAGGCGGCTGCTGGCCTCGGAGTCGGTCTGCGAGGAGCGGATGATGCTGATGACCTCGTCGATATGGTCAAGGGCCATCAGGTAGCCCTCAAGGATATGCGCGCGGGCCTGGGCCTTCTTAAGGTCGAAGCGGGTGCGGCGGGTGACGACGTCGACCTGGTGGTCGATGTAGTGCTGCAGCATCTCGCGCAGACTCAGGCATTTGGGAACGCCGTTGACAAGCGCCAGGTTGTTGGCGCCAAAGGTCGTCTGCAGCGAGGTGTACTTGTACAGGTTGTTGAGCACGACCTGCGGGATGACGCCCTTCTTGAGCTCGATGACCAGACGGATGCCCTTCTGGTTGGACTCATCGCGCATATCCGAGATGCCCTCGATGCGCTTGTCGTTGACGAGCTGGGCGATCTTCTCCTGCAGGGTGCCCTTGTTGACCATGTAGGGGATCTCGGTAAAGACCAGGCGGCTGCGGCCGGTCTTGGTGGACTCCACGTGAGCCTTGGCGCGCACGGTAATGGAGCCGCGGCCGGTCTCGTAGCTCTGCTTAATGCCGGCGCTGCCCATGATGATGGCGCCGGTGGGGAAGTCCGGACCGGGCATGATCTGCATGAGCTCGTCGACGGTGGCTTCGGGGTTGTCGATCAGGTAGCAGGTGGCCTTGATCGCCTCGGTGAGGTTGTGCGGGGCGATGTTGGTGGCCATGCCGACGGCGATGCCCTGGCTGCCGTTGACCAGCAGGTTGGGGAAGCGCGCAGGCAGCGCCACGGGCTCGGCGAGTGATTCGTCGTAGTTGGGCTGCCAGTCGACGGTATCCTTCTGCAGGTCACGCAGCAGCTCCATGGCGGGCTTTGCCAGGCGGCTCTCGGTGTAACGCATGGCTGCCGCGCCGTCGCCGTCGATGTTGCCGAAGTTGCCGTGACCGTCGATGAGCGGCGTGCGCATGGAGAACCACTGCGCCAGGCGGACCATGGCCTCGTAGACCGCGAAGTCGCCATGCGGGTGGTACTTACCGATAACTTCGCCGACCGTCCAGGCCGACTTCTTGTGCGGACGGTTGGGGTAGATGCCGCTCTCGTTCATCGCGTACAGGATGCGGCGGTGCACCGGCTTTAGGCCGTCGCGCACGTCCGGCAGGGCGCGCGCCGTGATGACCGACATCGAATACTCGATAAACGACTGCTTCATCTCGCGACCGAACTCCGAAATCTGGAGCTGGCCGCCATTGATATCCTCGCCGGCCGAGGCGCCACGGTCGACTTCGCCAAAGCTCTCCTCGAGCTCACCGTCGTCCTCTTCCTCGTCATCATCGGCATCGGGGTTATAGGCGTCCGGATCGCCGTCCTCGCCCTGCTCAGCACGGGCAAGCAGGCGCCTCAGATCGTCGGGCATGCCGGCGTCGCCGGCCTCGCCCATGCCCTCGTTATTGTTGATATCGTCTGCCACGTTACCTCCTCTTAAGCGTCAAGGAAGCGTGCGTCATGCGCGTGCTTCTCGATGTACTCGCGGCGATAGCCGACCTCGGAACCCATCAGCTCACGCACGGCGCGGTCTGCCACCACGGCGTCCTCGATCGACACGCGCTGCAGGATGCGGGTCTTGGGGTCCATCGTCGTCGAGGCAAGCTGCTTGGGGTCCATCTCGCCCAGGCCCTTGTAGCGCTGGACGGTATAGCCCTTGCGCTTCTTGGTGATCTTGCCGTCCTTGGCCTTGCCGTCCTCGTCGTTGTCGTCGGGGTTCAGGCCCAGACCCTGGATGGTGTCGCGCAGGATCTCGTCTTCGGGCTGGCGGCCGTTGGGATACACGTAGTGGATCTTGTTGCGCACCTTGATGCCAAAGATAGGCGGGCACGCGACGTACACGTAGCCGGCGTCAATCAGCGGACGCATGTACTTGTAGAAGAACGTCAGCAGCAGGATGCGGATATGCGCACCGTCGACGTCTGCATCGGTCATGATGATGATCTTGTGGTAACGCGCCTTGCTAATGTCGAAGTCGCCGCCGTCGCCGGCACTCGTCGTGACGCCGCAGCCGATCGCGGTAATCAGCGACTGGATGGTGTCGCTCGAGAACGCACGATGGTCACCAACGCGCTCGACGTTCAGAATCTTGCCGCGCAGGGGCAGAATCGCCTGGATGTCTCGGCGACGGCCATCCTTGGCCGAGCCGCCTGCCGAGTCGCCCTCTACGATGAAGAGCTCGGTCAACTCGGCGTCGCGCACCGAGCAGTCGGCGAGCTTGCCGGGCAGCGACGCCGTCTCGAGCAGGCTCTTGCGGCGGGTCGCCTCGCGCGCCTTACGGGCGGCATTGCGTGCCTTGCAGGCCTGCTGGGCCTTCTTGACGATCTCACGAGCGGGCTTGGGATGCTCCTCCAAGTAATCGGCAAGGCCGTCGGTCACGATCTTGAGCGTCAGCGCGCGCATATAGGAGCTGCCGAGCTTGGCCTTGGTCTGGCCCTCAAACTGCGGATCGGGCAGCTTGACCGAGATAACGGCCGAAAGGCCCTCGCGCACATCGTCGCCGGTCAGATTGGCGTCTTTTTCCTTGAGCAGGTTCTGCTTGCGCGCGTAGTCGTTGATCACGCGGGTGAGCGCGGTGCGAAAGCCCTCAAGGTGCATGCCGCCCTCGGGAGTGTAGATGTCGTTGGCAAACGACATGACGTTCTCGCCGTAGCCGCTGTTCCACTGCAGGGAAACCTCGACCTCGCCCATCTTGGCCACGGGCGCATCCGGGTCCGATTTGCCCTCGATGTAGATGGGCTCCTTAAAGGCCTCGGGGACGTCCTTACCCTCGTTGAGGAACTTGACGAAGTCGATGATGCCGCCCTCGTAGCAAAACTCCTCCACGTGGGGAGTCGCCTCGCGCTCGTCGGTCAGCACGATTTTGAGGTTCTTATTGAGGAACGCCGTCTCCTGCAGACGGTTGTGCAGCGTATCGAAATCGTAGATGCAGGTCTCGAAGATCTCGTCGTCGGGCCAGAAGGTGACGGTGGTGCCCGTCGAATCCGAGGTGCCCACGACCTCCATCTTCTTGACGGTCTTGCCGCGCGAGAACTCCATCTCGTAGGTGTTGCCATCGCGACGAACCTGAACGACCACGCGCTTGGACAGTGCGTTGACGACGGAGATGCCCACGCCGTGCAGGCCGCCCGAGACCTTATAGGCCGAGTTATCGAACTTACCGCCGGCGTGCAAGATCGTCATGACGACCTCGAGCGTCGAGATCTTTTTAACAGGGTGCTCGTCGACGGGGATGCCGCGCCCGTTGTCGACGACCGTGATGGAGTTGTCGGCGTGGACCGTCACCTGGATCTCGGTGCAGAAACCGGCCATGGCCTCGTCGACGGAGTTGTCAACGATCTCCCACACCAGGTGATGCAGACCGCTGGCGCTCGTCGAGCCGATATACATGCCCGGGCGCTTACGAACGGCCTCGAGACCTTCGAGAATCTTAATCTCGCCGCCATCGTAATCGTTTTCGTTTGCCACACGTCCTCCTTCAGTCAAGAAAATGTGTACAGCCTTACTAGTTTATCGTAAAAAAATACCCTCGGGAACGAGGGTATTTGGCTCTACAAGGCCACCAGATGCGATTTAAGGCTCTTTTTTGCTTTGCACGCCCTTGGCCCACTCGGCGCTGGCTCTCATGGCATTCTCGAGGGCCTCGCGCAGTTTTTGGTCTTCGATGGGCGCCACCTGGCGCTCGATCTCGGTGCGCTCGGCCTCACTTAGGTCGGCGTACGGGGCCGGCGGGCGCTCGGTCGGCACCGGGCGCAGGCGCTCCTTGGCGGCGGGCGGCGTGTGACCGGGCGCGGTGGTTTTGAACACCAGGCCGTCCACATGCGCACCGGCGCGCTCCATGCGCGCGCGGATGATCTCGCGCAACAGCGTCATTTCCTGCGTCCACGAGGGCGAGTCGAGATACACCAGCAGCTCATTGGACTCGGGCAGGTAGCGCAGCCCCGTCACATGCCGTCCCTCGCGCGTGCCCGAGCACACCGCGTTCCATGCGCGATAGACCGCGCGCGACTCCTCGGCGGCCTCCATCTGCGCACGGCGCTCGGGGGTCGCGGACGCCAGGATGCGCTGGCGCTCTGCGTTCAAAAACCCGCTGAAGGCGACCGTTTCGCTCTCGCGCTCGTAATTAGCACGTCTCACCCATGCTCACCACCTTGGCTCGATCAAGCAGGTCATCGGTAAAGTACCCCAGGTTGGTCGTGGTTATGACCGTCTGGATATCATCGCCGATCAGCCGCAGGAAAGCGCCGCGACGCTCGCCGTCGAGCTCGCTCATCACGTCGTCCAGAAGCAGCAGCGGGGCGGTGCCCAGGACATCGCGAGCCACGGCGACCTCGGCCACCTTCCAGGACAGCACCAGCGTGCGCTGCTGTCCTTGGCTGGCAAATGAACGGGCGGAGCGACCCGCCACGGTGAACTCAATCTCGTCGCGATGCGGTCCCACCAACGTCACGCCGCGGCGAATTTCCTCGTCGGCATGCTCGTCAAGGGCAGCCAGCATGCGCTCGTACGCCCAACCCTTCAGCTCTTCGCGATCCTCGACCTGGGGCAAATCCCCCAGCGTGGACGCATAGGTCACGTTGGCGGCCTCACCTGACGCCACTTGCCCGTAGGCAGTGTGCACATGGCCCGCCAGCCGGTCGAGCAGGGCCAACCGGTGCACGAGCAGGGCCGAGCCCGCGCGGGCAATCGAATCGTTCCACGCGCCGAGCATCTCGCGGCAGCACCAGGTCTCCTTGAGCAAGGCGTTACGCTGGGTCACGCAGCGCCCATAGGTGCTCGCAAGATCGGCATAGCGTGCGCTCAGCTGCATGCCAAAGTCATCGAGGGCGGCGCGGCGCACACTGGCGCCTCGCTTAACCATGTCCAGATGGTCGGGGCAAAACAGCACACTCGGCAGAACCCCGCGCACACCAGCGGCAGAGCATCTCTTGCCGTTGCGGCTAAACGAGCGCTTACCGTCCTCCGCGCTCAATCCCATATCAAGCACGCGGCCGTCGCCCTCGAGCCTCAGCTCGATCTTGCACGAGCCCACGCCGTCATGGACGAGCTCCGCTGCGGTCGGATGCCTAAACGAGGCGCCGCTCGTCAGCAGCTGCAGGGCCTCTATGAGATTGGTCTTTCCCGCCGCGTTGGGTCCTGCAAGTATCGTCACGCCCTCGTCCAGGGCAAGGCGATAGCTATCGAAGCTGCGGTAGTGCGCGACGGAAAGATCGCGGGCGAACATGGTCATAGCGCAGCGCTAGATGCGGACCGGCATGACCAGGTACAGGTAGTTGATCTTATCGTAGGACTTAAAGATGCCCGCCTGCGAGTAGCTCTTGAGCTCCAGCGTGATCTCCTTCTCCTTGGACAGGGCATTGAGGCAGCCGAAGATGTAGTGGTAGTTGAAGGCGATGGTACCTGACTCGCCCTCGGCCTCGACATCGATCGTCTCCTGCGCAAGGTCCTGGTCATTGGAAATGGAGGACAGGCCCATCTGCCCGTTCTCGACATCGATCTCGAACTTGACGGCGGGGTTGGCGCTCGCAATAACGGCCACGCGCTTGAGGGCGGCGTTAAAGGCGGCGACGTCGATCTTGACGCTCGTCACGCACGAATCGGGGATGAGCTGCTTGTAGTTGGGGTACACGCCCTCGATACGACGCGACACGTAGGTGGTGTTGCCGGCCTCGAAGACGACCTGGGTGTCGGTAGCCCCGATCATGATGGTCGCCTGGCTGGCCATGATGTTCAGCGCGTCGTTAAAGGCGTCAGCCGGAACGTTGAGCTCAAAGGAGCCCTCGAGGGTCGAGGTCTCGACCTGCGTATCGCACACGGCCAAGCGGAAGGAATCGGTCGCCACCAGGCGTACGGTGTTGTTCTCGACCTTCATGTGCACGCCGCCCAGGATGGGGCGGGCCTTGTCGGTCGAGGTGACGCGCCACACGCGGCCGACCATTTCGGACAAGACATCGGTCGGCAGCTCCACGGCACTCTCGATGGCATAGGCCGGAAACTCGGGAAAGTCATTGGCATCGAGTGTGTTCAGGCGGAACGAACTCTTCTCGCAACCAATCAGCACCTGGCGCTCAGACAGCTCAAAGGTGACCGGGGCATCGGGGAGGGTCTTGGTGATATTGGAGAGCATCTTACAGGGGATAACCATCTCGCCCTCTTCTTCGACATGCGCCGCGATGCGATGACGGATCGAGATAGTGTAGTTAGAGGTCTGGAATTCCAAGATGCCGTCTTGGGCCTTAACGAGCACGCCCGACAGGATGGGAAGGGTGGATGCCGAAGCGACACCCTTCATAACGACGCCGATGGCTTGTGTAAGCGAGCTCTGGCTGACGGTGAACTTCATCTTTTAATACCTTTCTATAGATATAAATATCTTAATAATAGTAATAGCACTGACGAAACTGTTGATTACTCCCAAAGATGCAGGTCAGACCCAGAAAGAGAATCGACAGCAACCTGTGTGCAACAGGGGTGGTTTTCCACGTTCAAAACCTGCGCAAAACTTTTCATCACCGCGGGTTGGGTTTTAGACACCTTATGCCCGTGGTTTCGACAAGTTTTCAACAGGTGTCTCTATTTCCCTACGAGCGCAGTGTAATTTTATCGCGCAGCGACTTGAGGTCTTCGGTGACGGTGCGGTCTTCCTGGATCATCTTCTGGACCTTTTTGTAGCTCGTACTGACGGTCGAGTGGTTGCGGTTGCCAAATTCGGCGCCCACCGCCGTGGTCGTCATCTCGCACATCTCGATGGCCAGATAGATGGCAATATGGCGTGCTTTGGCGATATTGGCGTTGCGACGCGGGCCGATGAGCTCCTCGTGCGTCACACCGTACTGCTCTTCGATGACGGACTGAACCGTCTGGACGTTGATCTTTTTGGCCGATGTGTCGAAGTACTGGTTGGCGATGGCGTCGATATCGTCAAAGGTGAGCTCCCCGCCCTCGCGCTCGCGGTCGCCCGCCTCGCCGGCGCAGCGCTCGCAAAAGCTCTCGAGTTCGCGGATGTTGGTGCCCGAGACCTCGGCCATGTGTTTAAAGTGCTCGTCGGTCAGGTGCCCGCTGTCGCCCCCATAGGCCGCCAGCAGCGAGTCGTCGCCTGCCTCGGGAGCGGCGACGATGGTGTTCTCGTAATAGCGCTGCAAGATCTTGTATTTCATCTCGTAGCTGGGCTCTGCGACCAGGCAGAGCATGCCGGCGTTGAAGCGGCTGGTCAGACGCTCGTCCATGCTCAGGTCCTTGGGGGCGCGGTCTGCCGCGATGACGACCTTCTTGTTGTTGCGGATGAACTCGTCCATGAGCTGGAAAAAGTAGTCAACGCTCGCGCGCTTGCCGATGATGTTTTGGATGTCATCGATGATGAGCACGTCCACGCCGTGGTATGCCTGCATGATAGGGGCGTTGCTCTTCTTTTGGCGGTCGAACTCGGTCATCAGGTCGTCCAGATATGCCTGGGAGTTGGCATACTTGACCTTGATCTCGGGCGACTTCTCGGCGAGCTCGTTTTTGATGGCAAGCAGCAGGTGCGTCTTGCCCAGGCCCGATTTGCCGTAGATGAACAGTGATGTGCACGTGCCGCGCTCGTCCGCGAGGGCGGCAAACTTGAGTGCCGAGCGATAGGCATGGCTGTTCTCGGGGCCGTAGACAAAGTTCTCAAAGGTAAATTTTGAGTTCGCGGCGAGCGGGGCTCCATCCGTATTCTGCTCGGCCGGTACGGTCGGCGCTGGCATGGGTGAAGCGGGGGCCGCAGCTTGCGTGGATTTAGTCGCCGCTCCGCCCTTCATCTGGTTCATCATGCGACGAAAATCATCGGCCGAGAGCGTGTTCTTGATTGCAATGCCCGAATCCGCGCCCGCCGCTGCGTCGTGAGCGATAGGCATGTGCGTGACGGGTGCGTTCGTTGACGCCGCAGCGGTAGGCAACGGTGCCATGGTTTCACGGGAAACATCGCTGTGCTGGTGCTCGATTGTCGGCACGTCGCCTGCGGAGGCCGGCACCGCCGGGGAGGCGGCGGGAGCCGCGGCAGGCGCCGTCGCGGCAGCGGATTCCGCCACGGCTCCTTGCGGTGCCACGATGTCGAGCGCAATCGGTGCAAAGGCGATTTCTTCCAGATAGGCCTCAATAGTCGGCTGATGCTTTTTGAGCTGCGCGATGGCAAAGCGCGAGGGGGCCTCGATCGTGAGCGTATCTTCGGTCAGGCTTATGGCTCGCGATTGCCCCAGCATGTTGATGAGGCGTGCATCTTGGCCGTCGCGCTGGCAAAAGGCGATGGCATCCCCCAGGATGATGCTTGCTTCCTCGTCCACTGTCTCTCCCGTTCTTTAGCTCTGAGCTCGCACGCGAGCGGCGCCGAGTTCGGTCAGATGGTATTTCTGGCCATGCTTGATGACCAAGCCGGCCTGCGCCAAGTCATTGAGCGTGCGTGACCAAGTGGGGGCCGAGTTTCCAAACGCCCTCGCCAGATCGGTAGCACCGCACGCTTGATTTTGCGCCAGATAGCCCAGCGCGGCGTTGCCGCGATCGCTTACGAACACGTCCGGTTGTGGCTGCGCATACTGATTTGCTGCATTAGGATACATCATTTGAGCTGCTGGTTGTTGAGAACTCTGCATGGGCGGCATTTGCTGTTGAAAACTTTGGGGCCACTGTTGGTAAGGCTGCGGAGGCATCTGCTGGGCCCAGGGGTTGTACTGCTGCTGCGGCATCTGCTGGTACGGCTGCTGATATCCCTGCTGGTACTGCTGCGGGAACTGCTGGCCATACCCCAGTGGCGGCATCTGCTGATATGGATATCCCTGATGGTACGGCTGATAGCCCATTTGTTGGCCACCCGGTGCCCCCGTCGCCTGCTGCATTGCTGCTGCATCCTGATCCGCCAGCGGCATGGCCTCTGGCATGTTTGGCGGCATCGACATCGATGCCGCCTGGGGCTCTTGTGTAGGAAGCATTCCGGGCTGCTGCATCTGCCCCACGGGGGGCTGCATCTGCTGCGTTGCCATGGGCTGCTGCGCAAAAGCTCCCGGCAGGGGATATGTGGACTGCTCCGTCTCGGGCCGCACGGCAGCACCGCGTCCGCCGGCACGCTCGATTTCCTGCACGCGCTTGGGGTCCAGACTTACCGTAACCACGGTGCCGCTGCCCATGTTGTCCTCGATGGACACGGCGCCACCGGCGTTTTCCAAATACTCCTGCACCATGGGAAACCCTGCTCCGGTTCCACGGATATAGCGCTTCATCTTGCTGTTTGCGCTGGTAACGCCAAAGTCGAAAGCGCGTTCCTTGTCGTCGATACCGGGTCCTTGATCAGCAAAGCGGATGGTGTCCCCGCCGTCCAGAATCGAGATGATGGGCTCGGCAAAGTGCGCGTGGATAAAGTTTTCGACAATCTCGCGGATGACCATGAGCGAGATATGGCCACCTTGTTCTTTCATGCACTGGTAGACGGTGTTGGTCGTCTCTTCCAAATACGTGCGGACATCTTGCGGATCAATGACGATCACACGCGGTGTCGACAACATGTCGTCATAGACGGCGATGCGCGCGGCGTACATGGCTTTTGGCGCCTGCGTGGTCGTCTGCTCGCCTTCGTCACGCTCTTCGCGCACGCCGGTGATGTGCTCGTTGTCGGGTGCCGGGTCTCCGGAATCGACCATGGTGTAAAAGTCGTCAGACATGCCGCTCGCAATCGTTCAAAAGGTTTCGAATAAATAGTAGCTCACCGTGCAATGTTTCTCATCTTTCGACAACTTTTCAAAACCTGTTGAAAACCTTGGAAAACGGGCGAAAAGTTCTCAACATTGCCAACATGACCTGTTGAAAACTCGATGAAATATCGTGAAAAGTTGTTATGCACCGCAAAATTCGGTTGAGCTTATGGGGGAACCGTGTGAACTACGCAACCTTTTACCTTTGATTTCTTGACATTTGAACATTGATTTCCCTACAATCTTCAAGCTCACGTGTCTATATCTGCGTCCGCGCTCCCGCGGACACTCGAAATGCAGCAGGAGGAACTTAAGATGAAGCGTACGTATCAGCCTAATAAGCGTAAGCGTGCCAAGACCCATGGCTTCCGTGCCCGTATGGCCACCAAGGGTGGTCGTGCCGTGCTCGCCCGTCGCCGCGCCAAGGGCCGCAAGCGTCTCACTGTCTAGCAGCGATACACACATCTCGCATGAAGACTATTAAGTCTCGGCAAGATTTCGAGCATGTGTTCAGTCAGGGGCGTCGTTTCAATCACCCTCTGATTCGAATGACCATATGTGAATCGGTTGGCGAAGGCGACTCCGGAAGGGTCGCCTTCGTTGGTGCTAAACGGCTCGGTTGTGCTGTCGTGCGCAACCGTTCTAAGCGTGTGATGCGCGAGGCCGCCCGCAGCTGCGGATTTCCCGTTGCGGGTTATGACATCATCTTGTTCGCAACTCCCAAGACGAGGGATTCCTCGCCGCAGGAGATGGACAAGGCATTGCGTTCGCTTATGAAACGCGCCGGCGTTGCCGGGGAGGAGCGATGAGCAATCACGTTTTGCGACGTGTTGCCATCGCTCCTATTCGCATATATCAACAGGTTATTTCGCCCTTATTGCCTGACGCCTGCATTTATTACCCAACGTGCTCGCAATACGCCATCCAGGCGATTGAGAAGTACGGTGTTTTGAGAGGCTGCTGGCTTGCCGTGAGGCGCATCGCTCGCTGCAATCCCCTGCACGTCGGCGGTTATGACCCTGTGCCCTAGCGGGCACTCGCTATCGGAGGAAAACTTACATGTGGGATTGGATCGTTAACATCCTTTTCGAGCTGCTCAAGCTCATCCAGACCTTTGCGGTCGACTGGGGCCTGTCCATCATCATCCTGGTGGTCATCATCCGTCTGCTGCTGACGCCGCTTATGCTCAAGTCGACCAAGTCGACGGCTCGCATGCAGGTGCTGCAGCCCAAGATGCTCGAGATCCAGGAGCGCTATGCCGACGATCCCCAGCGTCAGGCCGAGGAGATGCAGAAGTTCTACAGCGAGAACAAGTTCAACCCGATGGCTGGTTGTCTGCCGCTGTTGATTCAGATGCCTGTCCTGTTCGCCCTATTTACGCTGCTGCGTAACCTGCCGGACTACTTTAACGACGGCACGTTCTCGTTCTTTAATATTCTACCCGACCTGACCACCACGCCGAGTGCCTCCTTTGCCGATGGCTTTATGGTCGCGCTGCCTGCGCTGGTCTGCCTGATCCTGTTCGCTGTCCTGACCCTGATTCCGCAGCTCTATATGTCGCGCAACCAGACCGGCCAGCAGGCTCAGAGCATGCGTATGATGGCCGTTGTCATGACGGTCATGATGCTTTGGATGGGCTGGAGCCTTCCCGTTGGTGTTCTGCTGTACTACGACGTCTCGTCTGCTTGGCAGGTTATCCAGCAGATTTTTGTGACGCAGAAGGTCATCGACAAGGCGAAGGCCGATGAGGAGGAGCGCCTTAAGAACGCGCCGCTGCAGGTTGAGGTCACTCGTCGCGAGAAGAAGCCGCGCCCGCACAAGAAGAAGTAGTGGGATATCAATCTTATTTAGGTACCTAACTTTTGGAGTACGTTATGTCTGAAGAGATCATCGAGGATATGCTTGAGGAGGTTGCCCCGCAGGTCGCGGGCGATTATCCCGAGATTGCACAGCGCTACAAGGCTGGTGAAGAGCTGACCGACGAGGAGCTCGACACCATTGCCGATGTCGCGATTTCCATCCTGCGTTCCATCCTTTCGCACTTCGATGCCGCCAACTCTCCTATCGATGAGTATGAGGGCGACGAGGGTGAGCTGATTCTGGATGTAGCGGCTCCCGACCTTGCTGTTCTCATTGGCCGTCATGGTCGCACCCTTGATGCCCTTCAGGTTATGTTCTCATTGCTGGTGAGCCGCAAGCTCGGCTTTAGGTATCCGGTTGTAGTGGACGTCGAGGGATACAAGAGCCGCCGTCAGGACAAGGTTGCCTCCATGGCTCAGTCTGCTGCCGAGCGTGCCATCCGCACTCATAAGAGTGTTTCGCTTCCGCCCATGAATGCCTACGAGCGCCGACTGGTTCACATTGCACTTCGTGGCAATGACGCCGTCGATACTCATTCTGAGGGTTCTGACCCCGATCGCCATGTGGTGATTGTTGCTCGATAATCTACTCGAGCTTATGCTAAGGGGACGTGGTTTCCACGTCCCCTTTTTTTGTCAAAAGTTCTCGATACACTGATTTTTGTCAGAAAGGAGCTTTCGTTGTTAGTACTTACTGATCAGCAGGCTGACGAGATGTTGAGTCGTCTAACTTCCTATTGCAAAGAGTATTCCTTGAGCTTAACTGATACTGAGCTGAGGAAATGTATTCAACATTTGGATTTGGTTCTGGAAACAAATAAGACAACCAATCTCACCCGTATTCTTAACATAGAAGATGCTGTGGTACTTCATATCCTCGACTCACTTGTTTTGCTCCCCTATATCAATAAGGCTCCTGAGGGAGCTTTGCTCGATATGGGAACAGGTGCGGGCTTCCCTGGTATTCCGTTAACCATAACCACGCATCGTAAAGCTACTTATATTGACTCTGTTGGTAAGAAGGTTGATGCTGTCAATTCTTTTGTTGATGTTCTTGGATTGAAACATGCTCATGCGGTTCATGATCGCCTTGAAGAATATGCTCGAAGCCATAAGAAGCAGTTTTCTGTCGTAACCGCCCGCGCACTTGCCCCTCTACCGATTCTTGTTGAGTATGCTGCTCCGTTCCTCAAAGACGGAGGGCTATTTGTTATCACCAAGGGTAATCCTTCGGATGAGGAGCTTGCTTCCGGCATGTCAGCAGCTAAGATTTGCGGCTTCACTTTGCTTCTGAATGACGCAATCGATTTGCCTGAGGGCTTGGGCCACAGGGAGTTCATTGTTCTTAAAAAGAGTCATCCGGCATCCGTTTCATTGCCTCGTGCAAATGGCATGGCAAAGAAGAATCCGCTTGCCTAGATGTTTCACGTGAAACATAATGGATACTAATAACTTGCAGTGTTTCACGTGAAACATGGCGGTTGATATCGAATCGGAATGTTTCACGTGAAACATCCTCCGTTTGACAGCTTTAATACACACCAGGAGGGACCGTGGGATTTCGCGACGTTAAGCGTTCTAAGAGCGCAAAAGACACGCGTATCATTGCAATCATCAATCAAAAAGGCGGCGTCGGTAAGTCAACGACGGCTGTGAACCTTGCAGCAGCACTGGGTGAGCAGGGTCGTAAGACACTGATTGTCGATTTTGATCCGCAGGGAAACAGCACCAGTGGATTTGGAATTGAAAAAGAAGACCTTGATCACTGCATCTATGATGCATTGTTGAATGATGTGCCGGCAGAATCGCTTGTTCTTGATACAAATTGCAAAAAGGTATTCGTAATTCCAGCTACGATTCAGCTAGCAGGTGCCGAAATTGAGCTCGTAAGCGCAATTGCTCGTGAAACACGCCTCAAAGATTTGCTTGAGCCGATTCAGGACGAGTTCGATTTTATTTTCATTGACTGTCCTCCTTCGCTCGGCCTGCTTACTATCAATGCCTTGACCGCAGCAGACAGCGTTTTGATTCCAATCCAGTGTGAGTACTACGCACTCGAGGGCGTTACGAAGCTGCTTGAGTCAATGAAGATGGTCAAATCGCGTCTGAACAAGGGCTTAGACACCTATGGCGTGCTTATGACCATGTATGACTCACGTACTTCTTTATCGAATCAGGTTGTTGAGGAAGTTCAATCGTACTTTGGTGATAAGGCGTTTAAGACGCTGATTCCCCGTACGGTTAAAATCTCTGAAGCTCCGTCTTTTGGAGAACCGGTAATTACCTATGCACCTCAAAACAAGGGTGCAAAAGCGTATATGAACCTTGCAAAAGAGGTGATCAAGCGTGCCTAGTGCAAAGAAACGTGGTGGATTGGGACGCGGACTCAATGCTTTGGTCTCAGAGGCTGAGTATGAGACCGGTAGTTCTGCTGCATCTGCTTCAAATGCCGCATCTGAAACAAAACTACCTATTGAGGATATCGTTCCCAACCCTAATCAACCGCGAATTCACTTTAATGAAACTGAACTTCGCGAGTTGAGCGAGTCAATCCAAGAACATGGTGTTTTGCAGCCGCTCTTGGTTCGCAAGCATGGAAACGGCTATGAGATCATCGCTGGTGAGCGTCGTTACCAGGCGTCAAAGCTTGCTGGTCTTGAGGAACTGCCTGTCATCATTAAAGATGTTAATGATGAAGAGATGCTGGCTCTTGCTCTTATCGAAAACCTTCAGCGTTCTGATCTGAATCCCGTCGAAGAGGCTAAGGGCTATCGACAGCTTATCGATGCCAGCGGCATGACCCAGGAGGCATTGTCGAAGGCAGTAAGCAAATCACGCTCTGCAATTACAAATTCGTTGCGCCTTCTTGATCTCCCCGAAGTAGTTCAGCAGATGATTTTTGAGGGTACACTTACTGCTGGTCATGCACGTGCGATTCTTGCAGTTCCCTATGAGGATGCTCGAATTAGACTTGCAGAAAAGGTTGTTGCAGAGGGCCTTTCCGTAAGAGCGACAGAAAATCTTGCTCCGTTGTTTTCTGCCGGAGAGACGCCTAAGACGCCGAGGCCTGCAACGCCTCAGTCTTTTAAAAAGGCTGCCCGTGTGCTTCGCCAGCTATTTAATACCAACGTGCGTGTGAAGAGCTCGCGTGGAAAGAATAAGATTGAAATTGAGTTTAAAGACGAGGAAGAGCTCTCTCGTATTCTTGGTGAAATGATTCAGTTTGACCAAGGAGGCCAAGATGAGGAATAAGATTTTTACTGCGACTGCATTGGCGACGACTGTCGCAGCTGGTGCCTTTGCTGGCTATAAGATCGCGACAGACGATGAACTTCGAGGTCGTTTGCTTCGTGGCGCGCAAGATATCGTTGATACGTCCAAGAAGAAAATGGATGTTATGACAGAAGATGTTGCCATGCGCACTGCTCAGGTAACGAAAAATCCTAAGATTAATCAAGGTTGGGTTAGCAACCAATGGGAAAATGTAGGCTATTAGGTACCTAACAATTACCCTGCATATTTTAAGGGGCCCTTGTCTGATTCATGAGACAAGGGCCCCCTATTTTGTCCGTAAAAATGGGAAAGGTGGCAGCTGCTCCAAAATTGAGGTCAATAAATGAAACGGCCCCGGTTGCATATCCTGCAACCGGGGCCGTTCGATGTTTCACATGAAACGTTTTGGAGTGCGACTCCCCTATGCGTTCTTCTGAACTTTAAAGCGCTGTTTCAGCTGTCCGCAAGCGGCGTCAATATCGTTACCACGGGAGTTACGAATCGTGGTCTCGATGCCACGGGACTCAAGACGACGCTGAAGATCCTCAACCTTATGGATCGGCGACGGCTTGAGCGGGCTGCCCTCGATGTCGTTAAGTTGAATCAGGTTAACGTGGCACAGCGTTCCCTCGCAGAAGTCGCAGAGTGCCTGCATCTCGGGATTCGTATCGTTGACGCCTTCGATCATGGCATACTCATAGGTCGGGCGGCGACCAGTTTTCTCGGTGTAGAGCTGAAGCGCCTCGTGAAGGCGAAGCAGCGTGTACTTCTTAACACCGGGCATGAGCTTATTGCGCGTCGACTGGATGGCGGAATGCAGGGAAACGGCAAGGGTGAACTGCTCGGGGATATCGGCAAATTTGCGAATACCGGGAATAACGCCGCTGGTAGAGACGGTGAGGTGACGAGCGCCGATACCGATGCCATCGGGGTCGTTGAGGATACGCAGCGCCTTGAGAACCTCGTCGTAGTTGGCAAACGGCTCGCCCTGGCCCATGAAGACAACGCTTGTGGCACGCTCGCCAAAGTCGTTGGATACATGAAGCACCTGGTCGACGATCTCTTGAGCGGTCAGAGAGCGCTTGAGGCCGTTGAGACCGGTAGCGCAAAAGGCACAGCCCATGCCGCAGCCTGCCTGGGTGGAAACGCAGACGGAAAGCTTGTTACGACGGGGCATGCCGACAGTCTCGACGGAAATGCCATCGTGGTACTCGAGCAGATACTTGCGCGAGCCATCTTTGGAAACCTGCTTGGTGAGTTCAGTCGGCGTATCAAAGGCAAAAGCCTCTTTAAGCTGCTCACGGAAAGCCTTGGGGAGGTTGGTCATATCGTCAAACGAACAAACGTTCTTCTCAAAGACCCATTCGATGAGCTGCTTCGCGCGGAAGGCGGGCTGGCCAAGTTCGGCCACGAGCTCGCGAATATCGTTTTGGCTCAAGTCGCGAATGTCCTGAGATTTAGTCCTGGGATTCATGGAAGCCTTTCGATTTTGGGGAAACGTAGAGGGTATCGCTACAATATGGTATCAGCTGCAGAAATTATAGAGGAGGAGTCTGCCCATGCCGGGTAAAAGCCTAGAGAACATGCACGTAGCGGTCTTGGCGGGCGGTCATTCCGCTGAGCGCGAGATTTCGCTCAATTCGGGAAAGAACGTCGTGGCGGCCTTGAAGGAGGCCGGCTACACTTCGGTGGAGCTGCTCGACACGGCTGCCGATGATTTTATGGTAACCATGGCGACCGGTGGTTTCGACGTGGCATTTATCGCCATGCACGGCGCCGGCGGTGAGGATGGTGCCATGCAGGGTGCCATGGAGACCCTGGGTATCCCCTACACAGCCTCGGGCGTGCTTGCCAGCGCCTGCGGTGCCGACAAGGAGGTCTCTAAGCTCCTGTACGCCAAGGCAGGCATTCCCATTGCCCTCGGCCTCGCGCTCGAGGTGGGCGATGAAGTCGATATCGATCATATCGTCGAGGTTTGTGGCGAGCGCTGCTTTGTGAAGCCGGCCGTCAACGGTTCCAGCTATGGCATTTCCCTGGTCCATGAGCCCTCCGAGCTGCCCGCGGCAATCGCCAAGGCGTTTGAGTACGGCGACAAAGTGCTGGTTGAGAAGTGCATCGAGGGTACCGAGATCACCGTCGGCGTATACGGCGAAGATGACGTGCGCGCCCTGCCGATTGTCGAGATTCGTAAGCCCGAGGACTGCGAGTTCTATGATCTGGACGTGAAGTATGTCGACCCTACGGATATCCATCGCATTCCGGCGCAGATTTCACCCGAGAATTACGCTCGCGCTCAGGAACTTGCCTGTGCCGCTCACAAGGCCCTCGGTTGCCTGGGTATCTCGCGCAGCGACTTTATTGTGAGCGAGGACGGCCCCGTTATCCTCGAGACCAATACCATTCCCGGCATGACCGATACGTCGCTGTATCCGGATGAGATCCGCCACACCGACGACATGACGTTCCCGCAGGTCTGTGACAGCCTGATCCGTATGGGCCTTCGTCGAGCGGGCATTGCATGCTAATCAAGGACGCGGTTTCGTCAGGAACGCCGCAGTTTGTCATCGACTCCTATGCCACGCTTGCCGACCGCGCCAAAACCCAATCGTTTGGTCTCATCGAGGAAGATGTTATCGTCCTCGATACCGAGACCACGGGTCTTTCGGTGCAGGACAACGAGCTTATCGAGATATCAGCGGCCCGCCTTTCGGGCCGCGAGGTTGTCGATCGGTTCGATACCTTCGTGCATCCCAAGCAGCTGATTCCCGCCGAGATTACCGAACTCACGAGCATTACAAACGCCGATGTGGTGGATGCCCCATCGGCCGTCGAGGCCGTGGCCGCTCTCGCCGATTTTGTCGGCGGCTGCCCGGTGATTGCGCATAACGCCACCTTCGACCGTTCGTTTATCGAGTCGGTCAAGGGCGGTGTCAACGTCAGCGACATCTGGATCGATTCGCTGGCACTGTCGCGCATCGCGCTTCCGCGCCTGGCCTCGCATAAGCTGTCTTTCATGGCCGACCTGTTTGGCTGCGACTCGGTGTCGCACCGCGCCAACGCCGATGTCGACGCCCTGTGTGGTGTGTGGCGCGTGTTACTCGTGGCGCTCACCGACTTGCCTCAGGGCTTAATGACGCGCCTGGCCGACATGCACCCCGACGTACCCTGGTCCTATCGTCCCATCTTCTCCTTCTTGGCGGGACAGAACCCCGGTTCCATCTTCTCTCTCAGCGCCGCCCGCGCCGACGTACTCAAGGCCGATCGGGCCGATGATCGCGTTGATGCGGACGAGCTGCCGGTCCTTAAGATGCCGAGCCGCGAGGAAATCGAGGCGGACTATGCGCCGGGCGGCCTGGTTAATCGCATGTATCCCACGTACGAGCCGCGCGATGAGCAAATCGCGATGGCGCTCGAGGTCCGTGACGCACTCGTTACGGGAACGCATCGCGTGATTGAGGCGGGGACGGGCGTCGGCAAATCGATGGCTTACCTAGTGCCTTTTGCCGAGGCCGCGCGCCGCAACAACATCACGGTTGGTATTGCGACCAAATCGAATAATCTTGCCGACCAGCTCATGTATCACGAGCTGCCCAAACTTGCCGAGCAGCTGGACGGCGGCCTATCGTTTTGCGCCCTTAAGGGCTATGACCACTATCCATGCTTGCGCAAGCTTGAGCGCATGAGCCGCGGCCAAGTCGAAATTACGACTAAGCGTGATCCCGCCGACACGCTTACGGCAGTCGCGGTCATCATGGCGTACGTGTGTCAGTCGGCCGATGGCGACCTCGACTCGCTCGGCATTCGCTGGCGCAGTGTCAACCGTCCCGACTTTACGACGGCGTCGCGCGAGTGCGCCCGTCGCCTATGCCCGTTCTTCCCCGATAAATGCCTGGTCCACGGCGCTCGCCGTCGTGCAGCGCATGCCGATGTGGTGGTCACCAACCATTCCCTGCTGTTCCGCAATGTTGCGGCCGAGGGCAGAATCTTGCCTCCGATTCGTCACTGGGTGATCGATGAGGCCCACTCCATCGAGCGCGAGGCACGCCGTCAATGGGCGCGCGTGGTGTCGGCGGATGAATCGCGCGTTCTGTTTGAGCGCCTGGGTGGCTCGAGCGCCGGTGCGCTGAGCCAGGTTTCCCGCGATTTGGCAACCTCGGAGGGCTCTACGCTCTACCTGGGTCTTACCGCCAAGGCGACGTCGACGGTTGCGCGTGCGAGCATGGCGATTGCCGATGTGTTTGACGGCGTTCGCGAGCTTGGCCGCCGTGCTCGCGGGGGCTATGACAATGCGAACCTATGGATTGGCCCCGAGCTGCGCGAATCTGACGACTGGCATGATTTCTTACAGTCGGCCTACGCTGCCATCGACGCATTGGAACAAGCTGACAAGAGTGTCGACGCGCTCGTGCAGTCCGTTGCCGCCGACAAGCCCGAGGTCGTTGTCGACCTGGGTGATATCTCGCGCCGCCTGCACGAGCTGGCCGAGAACCTCAAGCTCATCATTGACGGTACCGACGAACACTACGTGTACTCATTGCAAGTCAATCGCAGGCTGCGTGCCGGCGGCGAGTCGATGACCGCGGAGCGCATCGATATTGGCGAGGCCTTGGCAACCGAGTGGCTGCCCGAGGTCCACACGGCTATCTTCGCATCGGCGACTATGACGGTTTCCAAGAGCTTTGAGCACTTTAACCACGCCGTCGGCCTCGATCGCATCGGTGCCTCGACATCATCGTCGCTGCACTTGGATTCGAGCTACGACTTCGATTCGAATATGGCCGTGGTCGTGGCTGGGGATATTCCCGATCCGCGCGACCGCGAAGGCTATCTTTCGGCGCTCGAGCGTGTGCTGGTCGACGCTCATCTTGCCATGGGTGGCTCGGTGCTCACGCTGTTCACCAACAGGCGTGACATGGAGGAGCTGTACAATCGCGTCGAGCCCAAGATGGCTCGTGCGGGCCTGGAACTCAACTGCCAGCAGCGCAACTCGTCTCCTCGCCGCCTGCGCGATCGCTTTATCAACGAACCGGCCTCGTCGCTCTTTGCGCTTAAGGCCTTTTGGGAAGGGTTTGACGCCAGCGGCGAGACGCTGCGCTGTGTCATCATCCCCAAGCTGCCGTTCTCGAGCCCCACAGACCCGCTCTCATGCGAGCGCAATCTGCGCGAAGACCGCGCCTGGGCGCGCTATTCGCTGCCCGAGGCCGTGCTCGAGGTCAAGCAGGCGGCCGGTCGCCTCATTCGCTCGTCGACCGATTGTGGCGTACTCATCTTGGCCGACCCGCGCCTGGTGACGAAGGGCTACGGCAAGAAATTCTTAACGTCGCTGCCCACGAGCTCCTATCAGCGCATCGAATCGGCACAAATCGGGCACTATCTACAGCTGTGGCGCGCGCGCCACGAGCGGCGCCACTAAAGCGGACAGACGAGGGATTTTGCCATATCGCACAGACGCTCTGACAGGGCGGGGTCATCCAAGATGCGGATGGCCCCGCCCGCTGCGATTACCTGGCTTAACAGCCAGCGCTCGGAGCCGTAGCGTACATTCACTGTTGAGCTGTCCGCCCCATTGGGTTCAATCGACATGATGCCGGGCCAGTCTAGGCGCTCTGCCAAGGCGCGCGGCATGAGAAGCTTCGTGCTCCGCTCCGCCTGGGCGAGGGAGTCGTGGAGGGTCGCGGGCTCCGGTGCGTGGCGCACGACGGAGTCGTCGGTCAAGACCAGGCCCTCGATTTTATCCATACGATAGGTACGCTGTTCATCGACCGCGACATCCCAGGCAATCAGATACGTTTGGTCGCCGTTTGTTGTGATGCGCAAGGGGTCAACCAAACGCTCGCGCGCCTGTGTGTCATCCATCGAGCGATACGAGATGCGGCAGCGAACGCCGTCCCGAATGGCGCAGCTCAGCTGCTGCCAGTGCGATCCGTGGGCGACGGTGTCAAAGACGCGCTGGTTGTATCCGAGCTCTTTGGGAAGAAGGGCCCGCCGTATTCGAGCCGCCGCTTGAGGTTCGATCCCCAATGATTCAAGTTCATGGTTGAGCACAGCGCCCTCGGCGGCACTCAGACGCAGCGGCAGCACGCGCCCCGCATCACCGGTGAGGACCACGCACTCGCCACGGTGCTCGCAGATAATACGTGCGCCCGATTCTCGGTCCGCAAGCGTCGAGACGATCTCGAGAATCTCGTCGAGCGACACTCCCGTGATGTCAAAGCGACTGCAAATCTCAGTTCGTGTCATGCCGCTCTCGCCGGCGGCGTAGAGGGCCTCCATGATGTCGATGGCGCGCGAGAGCCTCTGCTCGCTGGTGAGTTTACGCACGGGCATGCTCGTGCACCGTCCTTTCAATGAGGTGGTTCCACGCCTGCTTGAGCGATTTGGGGGCCATGGGCCTCATGCCGTCCATGGCGTGGGCCATGCAAAATGAGGCGGCGGCTTCAAGATCGCGCACGTCAACGGTCCAAGTCCATCCCGAATCGGTGTGTGCGAGCTCACCTCGCCCGCGCGTGAGGCCGTTGATCATATCGATCTGCGCCTGCGGGGCGAACGAGAACGTAGCCGCAACGGGCGGGCGGTCGGCAAAATCGAATTCAAAGAACAGGTAGTCGCTGAGGTTGAAGTCCGCAGGGATAACGTAGGCCTTCGAAGGACGCCAAGCGCGAACGATACGGTCGCAGCGGAATGTCCTGATGTCGCCGGTGGCATTGTCGAGGCC
Source organism: uncultured bacterium (assembly GCA_905214525.1). Classification (GTDB taxonomy): domain Bacteria; phylum Actinomycetota; class Coriobacteriia; order Coriobacteriales; family Coriobacteriaceae; genus Collinsella. The sequence goes on along the minus strand of CAJMMN010000007.1, from coordinate 30,944 downwards.
GCAGAAGTACGCAACGCCCTCGCGCTCGAACATGCCGTAGACGCAGACGGTACGCTCTTTCTGCTCACCGCGTCCGTTCTGATATAAAAATCGCAGCGCGCATCGCTCGGCAAAGGCGCTCCATACCGCATCGACGGTGGGAGAGCGGCGGATCGGTGCTTCGTCTACCGCCGACATGCCGGTGAGGTAGGCAATCTTGGAACGAATATCGGCAAGCGGCGCGGCAAAAGTGGATGAGCCGGCCGCTAGCGTCTGGTCGATGGCGTTGAGCAGGATATCGGCGTCGTCTGCGGTGATGAGGCCGCCTGCAGCAAACGTGTGCTCGCGGTCGATTGTCCATGAGCTTTCCTCGGTCTCCTGCGCGCCGGCGGGGCGAACCTCCTTGATTAAGATGCCGCGTTCGAACAGTTTGTCACGATCGCGCCGAAACTTGCGCTTATCCGAGTCGATATTGCCCGAGCCATATCCCAGGTCAGAATCCAAGACGATCTGCTCGGTCGTCAGCGGTTCGGGGGAGCTGTTGAGCACAAAGAAAAGATTGAGGATGCGCTGGGCCGTTTTATCGAAACTGGGCTCCGAATTCCCCTTTTTAATTGTCGCGGTCGCGTCGCTTGCCGTCATAGAGTCCTCGCATGAGAAGGTGGTTTGCTGCCATGATTTTAGTCCGATATGGAGATTAGGCTATATCCTTGTCCGCTCGGGGCGTTAAGATGGCCCGAATTCGGTCGTTTGCGCTCGCTCGGGGTATACTTTCGACTATATACGGTTCTAATGTGCATGCATTGGGCCTATTTGTCGGATTATGGATGTGGAGCGCACATGGCGAACACCCAGAACTATATTAACCACCTGCTGCAGAACACCGGCATCACGCCGGCATGCAGCGAAGAAGAGCGCTTGGCTGCCGAGGATATCGCTCAGATCTTCCGCAACCACGGCTTTGATCCCGAGGTTCAGGAGTTCAATGCCCCGGCGCCCAGCAGGTTGGCATTTGCCGTTACCGGTATTCTTGCGTTTGCCGGCGCCCTGCTGATGGGCATCGGCGGCGGCATCGGCTTGGTCGGCACCTTGCTGGCCATTGTCGGCGCCGTTCTTTACGTGCTCGAGCGCACGGGCCACCCCGTGGTTTCACGCCTGGGCAAGACGGGCGTGAGCCAAAATGTCATCGCCTACCACAAGGCCTCGGGCCCGCTCGCGTCTCCGCGCAACCGCCCGGTGGTCGTTGTCGCACACTACGACTCTCCCCGTGCTGAGCTGCTCGCCCGCGAGCCCTATGCTTCGTATCGTGCGCTCATCGCCAAGCTGTTGCCCGTTGCCACGGTTGCCCCTGCTGCCGTTGCCATCTTGCGTATCCTGCCGCTCCCCGGCGCGCTCAAGGTTCTGCTGTGGATTGTCGCGATCCTCGCTTCCCTCGTTGCGCTCGCCAACGCGGCAAACATCATTTCTAACCGCTACATTCTTCCCTATACGTCCGGCGCGGTGTGCAACAAGTCTTCTGTCGCCGCTATGCTCGGCGTTATGGACAACGTTGCTCCCTTCCAGGGCGAAAACGAGTTTCCCGACGATGTTCCGTTCGATACCTATTTTGGGGAGCAGAAGCGTCGTGCCGAGGAGATGGCGCGCGCAGCAGCGGAGTATGCCGCGGCCCAACAGCAAAACGACTACGGCAACACCATCGAGTATGAAGAGCCTACCTACGCCGAGGATGAGTTCGGTCAGCCGATTGCTCCCGACGCTCAGGCCGAGCCCGAACAGGGTGAGGATTTCGACGAGCAGATCGAGGGCTTTGAGGGTGCGTCTGCCGACGAGACGCTGATTGGCGCCATTGTGCCCGAGGATCAGAATCAGGCTGTCCAGGCCGAAGAGTTCAATGACGAGGTTTCCGCTGCCGAGCCGGCGGAGGAGCCTGTCGCGGCCGAGCCCGAGCCCAAGCTCTATCGCAATGCCGCCGGCAACATCCGCTTTGGTTCGGATGCCATCCGTGCGCTCGGGATGCTTCCCGAGTCCTGCACGCTCGATTACGAGGAGGGCGAGGAGCCGACGTTTGAGCCCGAGCCTGCCTCCGTCGTGACTGCACCTGCGCCCGCCGTCACCGTGGATGATGAGTCTGCCGCGGTTACCGCTGCCGTTGCCGAGCCCGAGGCGGTGTCCGCGATCGATCCCGCGGCAGGACTGGACATTTTGGCCCCCGCCGCGCCGGCGCAAGACGTTGCGGACGAGCCTGACGACGATTACGTTGAACAGCCGAGGCGCGTGTCTTACGAGAGCGATACTGATTTTTCGGCCGAGATTCCCGCGGCAACGCCCCATGCCGATATTGCATCCGCGTTCTCTTCGATTGGCGCCAGTGCTTCCAACTTCTTTAAGGGTGCGCTTGCAAAGGGCAAGAAATTTGTCGACGATTTCGAGGAGAAGCGCGCTGCCGCACGCGAGGCTGCCGAGCAGGAGGCTATCGCTCAGCAGCAGGCAGCCGAGGCGGCACGTGAGCGCGCGGCGCAAGAGCTCGAGCAGAACGAGGCTATGCAGTCCGTGCCCGTCGACGCTGCCGAAGCTACAACGTCCTTTGAGTCCCAGCAACCGGCGTCCACGGATGTTGTTGAGGCGACGACGTCTTTCGAGGCTCAGCAGCACATCGATAGCACCATGTCGTTTGATGCCGCGCAGTTCGATTCCACGATAACGTTTGAAAAGCAAGGCACCGCGATTGCCGGGCCCCTTCCTGTTTCCGATGAGCAGGGCGACGCGGCAGACGATGGCGAGCCCATTGATGCTGCCGAAATTCAGGATGCTGCCGAGGACGAGTCCGTCGAGGCCAACTCTGACGAAGAGCAATACGCGGCAGCCGATCAAGGTGATTCGGCCGAGGTCGAGCAGGAGGAAGTGCCTGCGGTTTCCGAGGCTCCCGAGACAGATGAGTCGAGGCCTTACTCCACGCAGATTTTCACCATGCCGGCCCCGAGTGGTTCCGGTGCCACGGTTGCCGATGTCGCTCCCACTCAGGACGAAACGGTCGATTCCCTTATGGCCCAGATTTCCTCCCAAGCATCGCCGCGTCCGCAGATGAATGTTCCCGATCCGGCGTCGGCACCGTCGCCTGCACCCTCCTCGTCTCCGCTGGCTTCGGTTCCCGATCCGTCGCTGCCGTCGATGAAGCAGACAAACGTTGCGTCTCGCACGTCGCTGTTCGACCTTCCCGATCCCTCCGCACAGGTCAACGACCCCTTTGCTACCGCTCAGGGTCCCGAACCCACATCGGCACCCGTTGCGCCTCCTATGCCCGTTGCGTCGGGCGCACAGCCGATCGAGACCATTTCGGCTCCCGCCCCTGCGGCACCTAAGTCTCGCAAGCGCGGCCTGGGCGGCCTGTTCGGTCGTAAAAAGAAAAACGAACAGGACAGCATGAGTGACTGGCTGGGCGTCGAAGACGATTACGATGCCAAGAAGTCCGGTCGCGGCATCGGTTCGTGGGATAATTTCGAGGACGATAACGATGGCTGGAAGGGCGGCGCTACGTCTTCCGACGGCGCTTCTTCCGAAGATATGCTCTCGGCTGTCGCCTCTATGGGCGACGATGAGCTGCTCGGTCACGATATCTGGTTTGTGGCAACGGGCGCCTCGGATTGTGATGGCTCCGGTATGAAGGCCTTCTTGGCTTCGCATCGCGATAAGCTCCGCGGCGTCTTCTTCATCAATCTTGAATCCGTCGGCGCCGGTAGGCTTTCGGTGGTGACGGTTGAGGGCGAACAGCAGCTGCTCAAGGGCGATCGCCGCATCATGAACCTGGTCAGCAAGGTGTGCAAGTCGTTCCATGTCGATTGTGGCGCGCTCGAGATGCCCTATGCCAAGACCGATGCCTACGCCGCGCTCGAGGCGAGCCGCCGAGCCCTCACCATCGCCGGCGTGGACGGCACGCGTCTGGCTTGCGCTCGTACCGAGGACGACCTGCCCCACAATGTCAACCCGACGAACATTGCCACGGTATCCGAGGTCGTGACCGAGGTTATCCGCCGTTCGTAGACGGAGCTCTAAGGAGTCAACGTGTTTTCGTATATTAAGCGCCATTGGCCTGTCTACGTGATTTTGACCTTGATTGCCATTGCGTTAGGGCTTGGAGCTGCCTACATCGTGGGCGCGAAGGGCTCGACCCCCGCCTCCGCAATCAGCGAAGAGGTGGAGCAAGAACAGAGTACGGGTGCCGATGGGATTCCTGAGTCCGAGCAGGCAATCGTTGATGGTGGATCTTCGTCTGCAGAGTAGATGCGGCGATTTACATGATTGAAAGCGGGCGAGCCGGGGGACTGGCTCGCCCGCTTTTTCATCGCGCTAGCGCTTCTTTGGAATTGACCTAAGGAGAGCAAACCATAGGGCTGCGGCACCCGAGGTCAGGAGCGCGGTGATGCAAGCGGCGATGGGAACTGATCCTGTTGCCGGTAGGTCCTGCGGTAGGGTACAGCGTTGAATGACGCTGTCCTCGTCATGCGACTCAAGTTTATCGCCGCCACCGTTGCGGCAAAGATCGACGCGTGCGCTGTTGGTGAGTGCAGTTTGGGGTGTATAAGCCGACGTTGCCTGCATGTGCACGACTGCGCTCCGAGCGTCTGTGCCAAGGATTGCTCTGGCATCGTCAAGGTCGTCGTGCTCATCTTTGAGATCATCGCGGGTCCAAGAATCCGTATCGCTTCGAGTCGTAAAGTCGGCGGCTGCTGCACCGTATTCAATGCGAATGCCCGTCACGACGGTATTGGATGCAAGGTCGAGTTCTTTCGCCTCGAGCGTGGTGGATTCCGTGGTCGAGACATCCGCCTTCCAGAGGTGCCAGCCGTCGTAATCGACGAGGCGGCAATCTTCACCCAGACTCTCTTTTACTTCGTCGGACTCAAGCCAAGGATTTTCGTGCCCATCGTCAAGCGTCGCGTTTGCCGGCTCGTCGATGTCTGTCGAGTCCAACGGCGTCGTGCGATACCACACGTTGCACAGACCGTTGAGGTCGCCGATGGCGACGGGGGTTTCGATTGAGACGAATCTCGCCGTGCCGTCTTTGGCGCACTCAAGATCATCGGTAATCGTAAACTCATCAACCCAAGTAGCGGAATCGTTTCGAGCATCGATGGTATAGGAGAAAAGCCCATCCGTATTGGTTTGCATCGCGGCGCGGTTTTTTCCATCGCCGTTAGCCAACAGACCCTTCCCGATAGGTTGGACAAGTTCCTGACGCTTGTCGACCTGTCCTTTGATCTCGATGGGCGCATCCTTCATCGCGACGGATTGGACTTCTCCCGTATCCTTTATTTCAAACGTTATCTCCTCGGCAAGGTCATAGGTCCGCGGAGACATCGTTTCGCGCAACGAGTAGGTGCCGGGTGCAAGATGTTCGATGCGGTGCGGCTTGTCGGATGAGGTCCAGGAGTCTATTTCGGTTTTATCGGGACCATATAAGGTGAGTTGTGCGCCTTTCATTTCCTGCTCTCCGCTTGCATCGACCTTGGAGATATCAACCTTGGTGTAATCGTCGGATACGTTAAGCCGTGCTTCTACAACGGGTGTTTTCTGGTCGGCATAAGTAAGGTCGACAATATGGGATGTCCGATCGAGTAAGAAGCCTGCCGGCGCTTGAGTCTCGACAACCTCGTAGCGTGCGGTGCCAGATCCCAGCGGGAGGTCGTCTGCGCGTGCTTCTCCAGTTTCATCCGTCGTGACGGTAGCGACAGTCTCACCGTCGAGCGCGGCAATGCTACCGTCGGGGCGCACGATATCACCTGAGGCACGGATCTCAAAGATGGCGTCCGCGAGGCTGCTGCCGTCTACGGCATCGGTTTTAACGATCCTGATGTTTCCGGTCGCGGCGTGGTCATAATACGAGACGATTGCAACGGGCGTTAGGTTTGTATCGGCGGGTATGTTTACCTCGATCTCTCCGCCGACAAGATAGGGCTCTTTGGCCGAGGTTTCGCGTACATAATAGGTGCCCGGCACGAGCGATTCGGGCAGTGTGACGGTGCCGGTCGCGTCAGTCGTAAAGGTGTCCATTACGTTGTGTGCTGGATACCAGCATGTTTGTGAGACAGGTTTGTGATTGCTGTCGAGGAGTTGGAAGGTGAATCCGGCTAGGAGAACAGAAGCGCCTGTTTGGGCATCGCGTTTTACAATCTGGAGATGCGTCGACAGAGCGTGGTTGTCCACGATATATTGAAGCTCGGCGCCGTCGGAAATCTGATTGGCCTCGACGGTCCATTCCCCCGCACGTTTAAAACCCTCGGGGACGGTTTCCGGAACCTCACGAACCGTGTAGCCGGCGCGGTCGTATGGGACGGCTCCGTGGACACCGGCTGGTCGCTTGCCTGTGCCGAACCATGCTTCGGGCTGGTCTTTGGTGGAGGCAAAGCCATAGATGTTTGTAGTCAGTGTGCCAACAACCTGCTGAGAGCTGTTACTGACAACCTCAAAGACAACATCTCCTGCCGGCTGCTCCAGGCCGGATTGATCGCTATTGCCGTAGTCCTTGAATTTTGAAATCTCAAGGTCAAACGCAATGGGGATATCGGAAACGCGAGATTCGATCTCGACCACGCCTGAATCGCCGAGTTGGTCGGCTCCAACGGTGTAAGACCAACTGTCACCGGAGGGCAAATAGCCCTCGGGCGCCTTCGATTCATAGATGGTAAAGGTTCCCAGGGGGACATCGGTGAGGGTAGCTCGACCGCTTTCATCGGTCCTGAGAGTTTGTGTCCATCCAGGGGTTGATTGCGATACGCACACGAATTCTGCTCCTGCGAGCGAAGCCCCAACTTGGGGGCCTGCATTCGTTGCGGCGTCGAGTTTTACGACATGCAGGGTGATGGCGCCGGGTTGTTCATCGATGGCGACCTGCCCGCCATCATTCCCCGTGGTAAAGGCAACGCGATCGGGGCGGGGGACATAGCCGGCCGGCGCCTTCGTTTCAACTAGGTAGTATGCCGTGTTGGGTAGGAGTGTTGCCTGCGCTCGACCGTTGCTGTCCATCTGAACGGTGCCGACACGCGCGCCGCTGGCGCTCTCAAAAACATCGAATGTTGCCCCGTCAAACTGATAAGTATTGTTTCCGCTGGTAATGGCAGCGTTTGCAGACTGCTTTTGGAAGGAAACAGAGACCGCCGGCAGTACATAGAGCATGTCTTGACGTCTGCTGCCGCCCGATACGGTTCCTAGATAGCGCCGCGCGCGGTGCGGAGCGGCTTTGATGCTTCCTGATTTTGCGCTGTCGTGGAGCCACCGCGCAGCCGCCACGACTTCATTGTCGGCGGTAAAGTGCCCACTCTTGGTTTTGCCCTGAGCGGTCGTGTAGGAGTAGGTGCCGTCGACATGGGTAGTGCCGTTGAACATCCATACGGCAAGCTGGGTGGCGGCGCGGGCGCGATCGGGTGAAAGATGGTAACCGCCAAACGACGTGGCGGTAGGATATCCGTGACAAACGATTGCCGCGAACTCGTCGTCGAGCCACACCCAGCCTTGATCAAAGTTGAGCCATGGACCGCCCGGCTTGGTGGGCCCGGGGCGTTCCTGGTTCATGCAGTAGGCAATCGAGGCGTCTTGAGCTTCATACTTGCCGATGAAGAAGGGCCCACAATCATCGCTAATAGTACGGAAGCCGAGCTGGTCGTAGCCATCGACGGCAAATGCGGCTCCCGGTGCCAGGCAGCCGAACAGCAGGAAGAGGAGCAGGAGCAGCGGACCTGTTGCGATTGCGCTGTGGACAGAGTGCGTGGGTGCGTTGGACATGGCTGCTCCTTATCCCTCGTGCGCCGCATGGGGAGGTTGCGACGCGTAGGATGAGGCTACCCCCGAGGTTCATGCGGGTAAGTACCGGAGCCTGACCAAAAGCTTGCCCAATTCCTGACAAATTGAGCTCAAATACAACAATCAAGCAAAAGCGCAGGTAGAAGATAGCGAGAACAGGAGGTCAAAGGTCCTCATCTCCACAATTGACGCGATTTTCAAACGAATCTCCACAGTTAAAACAAGCATCACCACCCTTGTATCGAACAAGACAACCGCGTTATACTAGCCAACACACAAGCGGGCATCGCCAAGTGGTAAGGCATCAGCTTCCCAAGCTGACACTCGCGGGTTCGAGTCCCGTTGCCCGCTCCAGTTAAGAGCACAAGCACGGCACCATCACGGTGCCGTGCTTTTTTCAATAAAGTGCTGGGACTCGAACCCGACAGGGTGCGAGCGTTAATCAAATGTCCAAGTGTGAATTCTCACACTATGCCGTTAACCAACTTACTACGATACGCGTTGCATTTTGTTTGTGTTGAGGCCATAGGCTTAACGGCGGTTAAAAGGTCGCCTCACTAGGTGTTGGAGACAACCTTCTCGATGGCGATATCGACCTGCTCCTGTGCCAGCTTGGTAGCCTCGTTCTCAAGTTGGTCAGCCTTGGCCGAGGTGCTCACGCTCCTGTCCATAAGGTCGGCGATGGCAGATTCGACGTCCGCGCCAAGACGGGGAACGCGAATTTTTTTGATATCGATAGGGCTAAGTTGAGGCACCGAGGTTCCGTATGCGCAACGAACGACCGACGGCCTGCCAACGGTGGGACTGTTCAGAAAAGCAAGCAGGTAGCCAGTTCGAATCTTTGTAACGTCGGGATAGATTCTCAGCAGATGGTTGCTGCCAAACATTCCCTCATGATTCTCCGTGAGCAAAAGAGCTCGTCCTAGGATGCCGTACTTTTGACCAGAACATGCCATGACGAGAGTTCCCGGCTTTAGGATGTAACGCTCCCAGTTTTTAATGAGCTTGGCGTAAACAAATTTTGTCGGTTGAGTGTTAACGTCAAAGACCTCGGACACACCCACAAAGGGAACGTTGGAATCGCCATAAAACCGCTTGAAGCGAGGAAGCTCTTCGACGTCCTCTACAAGTTCAGCAAGTGGCGCATACTCCATTACGTCAACCAATGAGTCTACGGCGCTTATAGAGCCGGCATAACTGTCAGCATCAAGGCGCGATCTGTTGTCAATAACTTTGGATAAACTCACCACGCATGTTCCTGCAGGACTTTCTGCCTCACAAGCAATACCGACCTCCTTCTCCAACAGCTTAAACGCCCCGTCCCGCAGCTTCCAGGCCTCGCCGCGCAGGCGCACAGCCTCGGCAGCTTTGTCGCCGATGGCTTTGCGCGTGGCCGCATCGGGCATGATGACCGGAAACTCGTTGGCGTGGGCCACCTCGATGTGCTTGATCATGTGACCGTACTGAGACGCTCGTGCGATCTGCTTGAAGAAGTCCGTCTTCATATACGCGTAGAGCCAGCCGTACTCGTCTTGGTCCTTCGGCTCGATGCGCAACAGGTCGTCCGTGATGACCTTGTTCAGGTGATGCGGGTACACGGCGGTAACGTTGCCCACCACGCCCGAGCGCGAAAGCAGCAGCCAATCCTGATTGACGAATCTAGAATCAGCCTGGGGCACGAAAGGCGCGGCGAGCCACTTCCTCACTCGGGGAAAGTCCTCGAACACCTGGCCGGCGGTAAAGAAGGGTAGCCCTTTGCCTTCCGGCACGGTATACCCCGTCAGTCTGCTCGGCTGCCAAATGTCGGTAAGGTCACCAAGCCTCTTGTGGTTGTCGCACTGGTTGGCAAGGCGTACGAAGCCGTACCCGTCGCGCAGGTAGGTTGACGCCTCGAGCCTCACGTCGCCGCCCAGCACGGTGGAAAGTCGGACGCTCTTCACCAAAGGCGCGATCGTCATTGGTCTCGCCTCCATTCAAAGAAGGCGCCGGCGATCGCCATCGTCTCGTCGTCCACCACGCGCTCCTTCGAGGTGTGGCTGCTCTCCTCTTCGGAGCCCACGTTGCCCGTCACCGCGGTGGTCTGCTCCTGCACAATGGGGTAGCCGTCATCGTCGCGTACATAGGTGGTCTGACCACGCTTGTCGTGCCCTACGTGGTCACAGATGGCCATAAATATCTTGTAATCCTGGAAGGTACCGTCCTTGCAGTATGCCTCTTCCTCACTGTCCCAGCGTCTCAGCACAAGGACGGATGTCTGCACGCCCACGTTGGGTTGGAACGCATCCGGGTGCATGTCTACCGAACCCAGGATCTGCGCATGGCGCAAAATCCACTGGCGCACGTAGCCCAGACCCGGGTTGCCCAGGATGCCGTTGGGAATGACGAGCGCCGCCACACCCACGCCGGGCTCAAGCAGGCGGATACACCGCTCGATGAAGAGGATCTCGGGCGGCTGAGATGAGAAGAGCTTGGGTTCCATGCTCCACTCGGCATCTTCCTCGGACCACGACCAGGTGTGTCCAAGGTCGAAGGATTCCAGAATCGCCGGGTCTTCGATAGGAATCTTGGAGCCAAAAGGTGGGTTGGTCATAATCGCCGTAACGCCGTGCCCCGGCTGCAGCGCCTTATTTGCCGCAACGTCGGCGGCGTCCAGGCGCAGCGCCTTTTGCAGTTTGGGTTCAAAGCCCGAGAACGGCTCGAGCGAGTTGGCGTGGAACAGCTGTCCGGTGCCGTCGTTGTTCATAACCATATTCATCTTGGAGGCACGCACTAGGATGGGATCAAAGTCGATGCCCACGATATGCTTGGACAGGAACTCGCGCTTGCGCGCGATCAGAGCCTCTTGCTTGGCTGCTTTGCTGCGCCCGCTCACCTCGACGGAGTCTCTGATCTTCTCAAGCACGTAATTCATGGCCGTGACCAAAAAGCCGCAGGTGCCCATGGCGGGGTCGAGGATGACGTCGTTTTCGGACGGGTCGACCATCCGCACCATCATGTGGCACATGTTGCGCGGCGTGAAGAACTGGCCCTTGTCACCACGCAGGTTGGAGCCCACGATTGTCTCGTACGCGTGGCCCTTAACGTCCACGTCGCTCTCGAGCAGGGAATACATTTGCAGCTGCGCCACGATGTAGGCGAGCACATCGTCGGTTAATGCGATGCGCTCGTCGGCCTTGAAGATAGTCTCGTACGACTGCTTGACGTTTCCAAAGAGTGCCTCGATGCGCTTGCGGCACTTCTTCTTACCCGCGGCGCCCTGGCGCTCGGTTGGCGTGATGTAGAACGTTGGCGTCTCGGAGTCGCGCTCATCCTGGATTTTGCAGAAGATGATCTTGAGCAGTTCAAGGAATGCCTCGGCCTTTTGGATGCCTTGGTTTCCGGCGATGTAGTTGTGACAGCGGCGGAACGAGTACAGCAGCGAGTCACTGGCGGCGGGGCGCAACTGGTCGAAGCGCGGCGCGTCGTCGGGTACCTCGCCACCAGCATGTGGCAGATCGGGCACGGCCTCGGGGCCGCGCTTGCCGGCATCGTCCACCACGTAACGGAAGGTAAGCAACTCGTCGCCGTTGGTCCACATGCCATAGGTCGAGTTCATGCAGGCAGACGCATAGGAGTGCATTTGATCTACGCCGTCTTTTTTGCCTTTGGCCTTGGTCTTGGGGTCTTTGCACTCGACGATGATGTGGATGTTTTCCTGGGTGTGCGCTTTTCCCGGCTCCCAGATGGCGACGTCGACCGCTTTTCGGTTGCTGCCGAACTTGATCGACTCCTCGACCCCGATCTGCTCCTTCTTGTAACCGTACTCACGCACGAGGGACTTTAGGATTTCCTGGCGCACTCGCTCCTCGGGGGTGTCCCTGCGCTGCGTCACGCCGTCGATGAAGTCCAGTATAGTCTCCGGCTGGATGACCGAAGTCTTGCTCACTTGCGACATTACGATTCCGTCCTTCCAACCTTGGTGTTGGTATCAACGCGTGCGGGGCCGCCCGATGCGACGCCCATCTCGCGGCTAATCAAATCTTTAAGAAATCCCTGCTTGTTTTCCTGTGCGGAGAGGAATGACCAAATCTCCTCTTCGGCGGGATAGAACCGCAGACAGAACTGCTGGGTCTTGTCGTGCTTGTACTTACGATCGGCTCGCTTCTGAGCTTCTGACGGCATGGCACCTCCCAAGGACATAGCTTAGCCATAATAGGAATTAGTATAGGTCTACACCTATATGTAGACAAGCAAAATATCACGAATCAGCAGGTAAAGGATGATTTTTAATTAAAGAAATAGAAGCCAACAAATGTAAAAACGGCCTCTAAGACATTGGACGTTTTTACGGTTGAGGAAGGTGGAGCTTGAGAAATGATCCGCCATGAGCGCTCCCTGCCGCTCGTGCATGGAGTGGCAGGGAACTATTTTTGTTGTATGAGACTGCCGTCTCGCAAGGTTGCAATGCCCGATTGGATGTCGACTTCAGTTGGATCAACCATATGCGCTGTTGCCTGACGCTGCGCGATGCCAGGCGACGGAGGATGCGTCCTATCACGACTGGTAGTCAGGCACATTCTGGGCTAGTTGCGAACTTGGCTTGGAATGTGCCTGTTTGGCAGAATCGAAATCGCGAGCCATATCACTCGACTATGTGCCACTCAGCTGCCGAAGTGCTTCCAGCGTTGGTGATGCGGCCAGCTTTCCGTAGGCTTTGGAGCAGATAGCTTACATGGTCGCCTTTTTGCTTTGCCGTAAGGTCTGCCGGCAAGGCATGATCCAGCCCTGCGATAATCTCCGCTCTTGAACATGGGCGCACGCGCAGGAGCTCCAAGATCAACTCCTTGAAGACGCTATTGTCTACGCCCTTGTTTCGCACATACTCGCTGTGGGCACCGGTGGCTGCTGCCACCTCGGCTGAGACCGTCAGTTTGGGGTAACGGCCCCTAACGAGGCCTTGTTCGTGAAGCAGACGTGACTGTTCCTTTGTGACGGGTAGTCCCTTCTGAACGAGGTCCAACAGCAGCACTGTCACCAAATCAAGATTTCGATTGCTTGCGAGAAGTCGAGAATAGTCCTCGTTGAGAACCGTACCGTACAGCGTTACGGCAACGCGCCCAATCTCAGATAGATCGTAGGTGGGCATTGGTAATAGGCGGTTGCGCTGAATGTCGAAGACGTTGCGAATGCCTATGGCGTTGCGGTCCATCATGCCTGTTTTGTTCATAGCGCTTGAAAGCAGGGGGTTACGGTAGTAGGGCGGCTTGTAGCCGCTCGCGAGCGCGTTCTCTATCGTCTCGGGGATAAAGGCACCCTCGTTCTTGAATATAAGCTTGTCCTCATACTCAAGGACATTGATCTTTCCTGACATCCTGAAATCTTGATGCGCAATAGCGTTGTGGAGAAGTTCTCGAATGACTTCGGGACTGTAGCGATGCGCTTCGGTGGGAAATAGCGTCTCTTCGCGGTCGAAGAAGCGATACTTTTCGTTTCTTATCTTTCCCAGGATACGATCGACCTGCAGAATGAAGGGCGGCTCAAAGTGTTCATAGGCCATAGTGGAGCCGTCGCTCGCGTAGAGCGTCCAAGTGATGCGCGGCTCAATGCCACCCAGAAAGACACTCGATTCCGGTTTGCCCAGAAGAACGAGCGCCGCATTGCTCACGTGGCCGTGGATCACAAGCGCCATCTTGCTAAGGATAGATTCTTCGTCGAGGCTACGGACGGCAGGCTGGCTTTCTCCGAACTTTTCGACGAATTTGGAGCATGCAAAGCTAACTGCATCTGGATCAAGGTCACCGAAGTTTGCCTCGTAGGCAATCTGGCGCGACCAGTCGGGCCGGCTCTGCCCGTAAATGGCGTCGAGTTTGAACTTGGGCATCTCTACGAGGGACTCATTCTCTCGTGACCAAGGGATTCCGTGCCAAGTCGTTGGCGTTGCGAAGCTGCCAGCCGGTATCTGGAAAGCAATGACTCTTTTGTCATCAACCTCAAACTCGTAAATCTCTTCGAAAGTCATGCCGTTGTTGGTGTATTGGGCGATTTCGTGCTTTAGGCGTCGCAGGCCGACACTTGGCGATTGGGGTTCTTTACGGTAGGCGGTTCCCTTTATCTTGCGGTCGTTTGAAATGCCAAAGAAAAGCCATCCGCACTCTGCCTTGCGTAAATTGGCCTCGTTGCTGAGGGCGGAGAAATACCTGCCAATGTCCTCGAAGTCATAGTTCTGCTTTGCTGCCTTGTATTCGACGACCTCGGTCTCGACGTCTGCAATGATGCGCAGAAGTAGGGAGGGCATTTCGCTCGTTTTCCGTATCATGACACTCCATATAATGTAATTATATCCGCAACTAATGTAATTATATCTCCTGTTACATTAGCCGCCCGTGCATAAGGCTGTAGGCCGACTGTAAGGTCATATATTTCAGTGCATATAATGTCTGTACTTTTAATTTACCTCGCAGATTAGCTGCCAGGGGAAACGGAAAATAATGTGTCTTCTTCTAATGTAATTTCGCATGTAGCTTCGCGGATAACGCGTGAAATTACATTAGTACACGGAACTATTGCCGCCTGCTGCGGTGATGCTGCTGTCCATCTTCGTTGCCCGCTCCAATTCCAAAATGTTAGGTTCATGCCTGCTGCCCATACTTGCACCTGCGCACGGTACAATGGTTGGGTTACGACCAACGTGCCAATAACCAAAAAGGAGCCGCTATGATCGATCGCTATACCCGCCCGGAGATGGGACACATCTTCTCCCTCGAGAACAAGTACGCCATTTGGCAGGAGATCGAGGTTCTGGCCTGCGAGGCCCAGGCGGAGCTCGGTAAGATCGGTATTTCCAAAGACGAGGCCCAGTGGATCCGCGATCATGCCAACTTTGAGAAGGCGAAGGTCGATGAGATCGAGGAAGTCACGCGCCACGACGTCATTGCCTTCCTGACCAACATGAAGGAATACATCGATGCCGATGTTCCCGAGGGCGACCCCAAGCCCAGCCGCTGGGTTCACTATGGCATGACCAGCTCCGATCTGGGCGACACGGCTCTGTGCTACCAGCTCACCCAGGCCTGCGACTTGATCATCGAGGACGTCAAGAAGCTCGGCGAGATTTGCAAGCGTCGCGCCTTTGAGGAGCGCAATACGCTCTGTGCCGGCCGCACTCATGGTATCCACGCCGAGCCGATGACCTTCGGCATGAAGTTTGGCTCTTGGGCCTGGGAGCTCAAGCGCGATCTGGATCGTCTTGAGGACGCCCGCAAGAATGTTGCCTTCGGCGCCATCTCGGGCGCTGTCGGTACCTATAGCTCCATCGAGCCGTTTGTTGAGGAATATGTCTGCGAGCACCTGGGTCTGGTTCACGATCCGCTGTCCACGCAGGTCATCTCCCGCGACCATCACGCTTACCTCGCCGGCGTCCTCGCCACCACGGCGGCCACCTGCGAGCGCATCGCTACCGAGGTCCGCAATCTGCAGAAGACCGATACGCTCGAGGCCGAGGAGCCGTTCCGCAAGGGTCAAAAGGGCAGCTCCGCCATGCCGCACAAGCGCAACCCGATCACCATGGAGAAGGTATGTGGCCTGTCACGCATCGTGAAGTCCAATGCCCAGGTTGCCTTCGACAATGTCGCCCTGTGGCATGAGCGCGACATTTCGCACTCCTCTGCCGAGCGCGTCGCCCAGGCCGATAGCTTTATCGCACTCGACCACATGTTCCAGTGCCTTATCCGCGTTATCGACGGCCTGCAGCTGTATCCGGCTCGCATGATGGCCAACCTCAACAAGACTCGCGGCCTCATCTTCTCCTCCAAGGTCCTGCTGGCCCTCGTCGATACGGGCATCACCCGCGAGGATGCCTATGCCATCGTGCAGGAAAACGCCATGGCTACCTGGCACGAGGTGCAGGATTGCGTCTCCGGCCCCACCTTTAAGGAGCGTCTCGAGGCCGACCCGCGCTGCACCGTCAGCCAGGAGAAGCTCGACGAGATCTTTGATCCGTGGGACTTCCTCACCCGCATCGACACGGTCTTCGATCGCCTGGAGCAGCTCGAGTTCTAATTGACCGATTTGGGACGCAATCAAACCAATTAGTTTTCTTTTGGTCCCAGTTGATGTATGACCTTCTAGCCCAAGCCCCGTTGGTAACGCGTTTATCAACGGGGCTTTTGCGTGGGAGCGTCGGGAAAGTCGCACTTCAGCGGATGATGGTATATTGCAGAAATGTCGCTTGCCGTTAATTTGCCCCTTTTGGCAAACATTAGCTTGCAAGTGCTCGTTGGGGGGGGGGTATCCTTAAGCCAATTTTAAGGTGTGGGAGAATGCTGCGTTTTTTCACGAGAGATTGGACTTAGGGGAATGAGAAAAGGGTTTTGGAGGATAGCCGCTGCATTTTGTGGCGTTTTGGCTGCCGTTACAGCAGTTTCAATCGCTACGCCATCAATAGCGGTCGCATCGGAAACTAAGGGAGGAGAGGTTCTCGTTTCTGTTTCACAGGACAGTGTTTTGAAATATTGTTCTGTTGCGGTCGGGCAAAGACTGAATGGAAGTGTCCGCTTTTCGCTTCCGGGAGCTCCGTCCCAGGAGATAGCTCAAGCGGCGCAAAACCCCGAGAATTACACGCTAACGATTTCGAGTGATGATGCAGAGAATATCTCGCTTTCAAAGATCTATGGACAATGGGAATATACGTTGTCCCCAGTGTCTGTTGGAGACGGCAAACTTCGGATAACTGCTGAGTTCAATTATGAGGGTTACAAAGCGGAGGGTTATCTTGAAATAAGCCTTGCTAAGTCTCAAAACAAAATAAAAGAAATAAAGTATGCGAACAATTCGGACAAGGCAAAGCCTGTGTCTTCTCTGACGTTGTTATATATCGAGAAGTGTCCTGTTTGCGGAAAACAACACTATGGCTCCGAGAAAGGGAAAGTGCTGCTCGCGTTTGAGCGGCCCGATGAGGAGCCGACGGCGTTTGATATCTATGGAAATAGCTCTTATGACGATGGATCGGGGCTTTATACGCAGCTAAGCAGTGATCAGATAACGGAGTGTAGCAATTCTGCCGATTATCAGCTGCAGGCTCCTGTTTATATTAATCCGCACAGCAGCAGCGCTAGTGAGCTCCGGATAGGCGTGAGTGACTACGCGCAAGATATTCTTCAGAAGAAACGACTCTGCGACGTGGTGATGAAGGAGCAGGGCCCCGCTTTTGTTGACAAAAACATGAACGGGAAAATGGCTATCGGCTCTAATGCATGGATCCGTTCGGATGATTTACTTGATGTTGAACTGAATTCAACCGGGCAAGCTTGCAGAGATTCATCGCGTGACTACCAATCGCAAACGTGGCAATTATCCTATTCAGTTATAAAAGGACAAGACGTTGTTTCGATAGAGGGAGATTGGGTCACCGCAATCAAGGTGGGGACTGCAACTATTGAGGTGACGGATTCGTTCGGCGGTAAACATGTCGGCACCATAGATGTGATTCCCTACCCATCCGTAAAGCCTTCGATTGCATTCTTGAAGGAGAGCGAAATCTCAATCGAAAGTGAGTTGGCTCCAGACCGTGCCGGTATGGACGATTATCTGCTTGATCCGACCAGAAATCGCGATTACTTTGGAACTGTGATGACGGAGGAGGCCGTAGACCTTCTCGATGAGTATCCATATTCTGAATATCGATTCGTGTCATCAGACCTTAGCATCGTTAGCATCGAGATGTATGCTGTGAGCTCAAGTACAGCAGGATATTTCGCGCATCCGAATGGCTACGGCACCGCAAAGATAGACGTCTATCTCGGTGACCCAGATAATGGAGGCCTTCTCTGCGACACGATGACCGTTCATGTTGTCAAGCCTGGCGAGGAGCCTGCAAAGACTGCGGTTTCCATTGCGGACAGCTACTCAACCTCCATGGATAAAGGCACGACTCAGCAGCTGAAGGCAAAGGTCTCCCCTGATGACAAGGCCAGCCAGGTTGTTTGGTCCTCTTCCAACGAGAGCGTCCTTACCGTCGACGCTAACGGTCTTGTTACCGCTGTCGGTGACGGTGATGCCACGATCACGGCGACGGTCGATGGCGTTTCTGCAACCACGGATACAATTACGGTAACCACTCCGGTCGTAAAGGTCTCGGGCGTCAGCCTCAGCGCGTCGAATCTTAAGCTTGCTGTGGGCGGTGAGCCCTCGACGTTGACCGCAACGGTTGAGCCCAACAATGCAACGAATAAGAATGTGTCCTGGTCTTCGAGCGACCCGGAGGTCGCCACGGTTGCGGACGGCGTCGTGACCCCGGTCAAGGCCGGTGCTGCCACGATCACCGTTACCACTGAGGACGGCGAGTATAGCGCCACGTGCAAGGTGACGGTTATTCAACCTGCAACGGGTATCACACTCGATAAGCAGAAGGTCACGCTTGTGGGCGCTGCAACCGAGCAGCTTAAGGCAACGGTCGTTCCCGCGGAGGCTGACCAGACGGTTGTCTGGAAGTCCAGTAACGAGAGCGTCGCTACGGTCGATCAAACCGGCAAAGTGACGTCTGTTTCTAAGGGCACCGCAACCATCACTGCTTCGACCGAAGATGGCACCTATTCTCAGGATTGCGCGGTGACCGTCTCTAATCCCGCAACGAGTCTTACAGTCGATCAGTCCTCCCTCAACCTTGCGAAGGGTGAAGAAGGTACCGTAAAAGCCTCTCTTGCCGGAGCCCTGGCAGGTGAGGTCGACGAGACCAAGCTCGCTCTGGATGACACGGGTGCCTCGAAGGCATTTAAGGTTGTCGACACCGGTGATGGCTCCTACACCGTCACTGCCCTCAAGACTGGTTCCGGTTCATTCGCCATCACCGCGGGGTCGCTCTCCCAGACCGTTTCGGTGAGCGTGACCAATCCCGCCCAGAAGGTTGAGCTCAACAAGACGAACCTTTCCTTTACCGTAGGCGACGCCTCCGCAAAGCTCTCCGCAACGGTGAGTCCTGCCGATGCAGACGATACGACGGTGAGCTGGACCTCCAGCGACTCGTCGATCGCTACGGTCAAAGACGGCGTCGTGACGCCGCTTAAGGCCGGTACCGCCACGATCACCGTCACCTGTGGTGACAAAACAATGACCTGTACCGTTACTGTAGCGGCGAGGACCATTGCGGGCGTTGCAGGTAGCGACGGAACGGACGTTAGCGTAAGCGCCGAGAACAATGCCGCTGCCGGCATTGCCCAGAACAACAGCATCTCTCTTGTGGTCGAGGAGCCGACAAATCTTACCGACGCCGCCAATGCTACGATTTCCGGCCTTGAGCAGGGGGCTACCAAGGTTGCCGAGAAGCTCGATATCAAGCTTCTCAAGAATGGCGAGGTTATCGAGGACTTCGATGGCATGTCCTTCATCGTTCGTGTCAAGATGACCGCAGCCATGAAGGCGCTCACCAATCTCAAGGTGCTCTACGTTGCCGAGGATGGTTCCACTCAGGCTATGGATACGTGGACCGAGGGCGACTACCTTTGCTTCCGCACGAGCCACTTCTCGACGTACGTGGTGACAGGCGAGGAGGCCAATGGTGAGCCGGTTCAGCCTACGCAGCCCGTGACGCCGTCCCAGCCTAGTCAGCAGACGACGACTAAGGTGACCAAAAAGTCTGTTAAGGCTACTAAGGGCGCGCTCGCCAATACGGGCGACCAGGCCCTTGCGGTTGCCTTTATTGCTACTGTCGCAGGCGTTGCGCTGATCGCTTTCGCTCTTATGCGTAAACGTTTCGAGCGTTAGGGTACCCCGCTCGTCACCCGCATCGACACAGTCTTCGATCGCCTGGAGCAGCTGAGCTTCGAGTAGGGTTGACCTAATTCGACCGCCTGCGGATGCATTTCAGCCATTGGCGCCTTGCCAGTTTTGGGCAAGGCGCTTTTTTCACTGCCGCACTGGCCCCTGGTAATAAAATGAACCTTATCTGCTGTTTCGATGAAAAGAGTCGTGTGCCCAGACGTATCAAACGAGGCGCTATCGTCTCGTCCGTGCTCATACTCCTTGTTGCCGTTTGTGCGGTCGCCCTGACGTATGCCGTTCGAAGCAGTTCTACCCCATCGAGTGAATCCGATAAAGATCTCCCGGAACTCAAAATTGGCGTTACGGATAACGATCCCTATGTGTATATCGATACCACGGGCGACTACGCTGGTATCGATATCGATATCGCACGCGAGGCCTGCAAGCGTGCTGGAATCAAACCGCAATTTGTTGACATATCTTGGAATGATCGCGATCGCCTGCTCAAAAACGGCGATATCGATTGTCTGTGGTGCGACTATTCGCCCTGTTATCGCGAAGACGATTATTACTGGAGCGAGCCGTATCTAACCGTGACGGTTTCGGTTGCCGCCAAGAAAACGAGTGGTATCAAGTCCTTGGCGTATCTCGATGGCAGCAAGACTGTTGCGGTGATTGCCGGTTCGGTGAGTGAACGCCGATTGCTTGCAGGCGATCTGGAAATCTCGCCGGACGTGAACATCAAATCATATGGCTCTGCCGAACTTTGCACAGCCGCCCTCGTCAAGGGGTATGTTGACTGTTGGATGGCGGACGTCCAATCGCTCGACCGGCTCGTCGCGCAGTATCCCGGTGTTTATCGTGTGTTTGCCGACAACGTTATGACGGTTGACCTTGGCGTCGCGTTTAAGGACGGCTATGAGGGGGAGTACGTCAAAAACCTCGATACCGTGCTGTTCGAGATGGATCGAGATGGCACGATTGAGCGCATTGTGGGCAAGTACAAGGCAAGGGCGACGACGGACGGGCAAGGAGCGGAATCATGACAAATGATGAGCGCCGCTTGCGCCGAAAGGCATTAGTCACCGCGGCTATCTGCGTTGTGGCCAGCGCTGTTTTGTTGGGTCTGCTGTATGTGGTCGGTACGCATCGCTGTCTCAATAAAACGCTTGGGTTTGGCCAGGAAACCATGGTGTTTTTAAAAAACGCCTGCGAAAAATATGACCGATATGAACAGGGAAGAAAAACCGAGGCGACGCACAATTTGGATGCCGCGCTCGAGTCGTTTTCGACGTTCTTGCCGCCTGATTGCGTAGAAGTCAACGATGACCTCGTCGAGGAGTACGTCCATACCGAGCACCTTTCGGGAATGTTGGTCATGGACGCCGACGGTCATATGGCCGCTCATTACGATATCGACGGTCGCGATCCGCTGATGCTATGGCGAGAGGAGCTTGCCTGTTCGTCGGTCGCATCGATGTACCGAGGCTCCAAGGTGTCCTACTCGACGGTCGTTGAGCGTCGAGATGTCGACTTTGCCGTGAGTGTTGTTCCGTACGGTGATGGCGTAGCGCTGGGGTATCGATCGCTTGCGCCCGAGCCCGCCGATGATTATTCGTATACGATCGCCGACGTGCTCGTGAACAACACATTCCATCAGAGCCCAACGGTGTTCGTGATGCGCGATGCACAAATCGTTTCTTCAAACGATTCGACCGTCGATATAGCTCTCGCCCGGCTTCTTGCCGATAGCGGAATTGATTGGAAAGACGAAGGCTTATCACGTGTCGAATATCGGGGGAGTACCTGGTATGCCGTGCGTGCGGCATATAAGGACTATCGCCTGTTTGCGCTCTATCCCAAATCTGAGGTCATGTCGGGCAGGATTTCATTTATCACTGCCGGCGTACTGGCGTTCCTGGTGTTTTTGGTTGTAGTGCTGTTGGTGCGTATCGTCGCCGATCGTCGCAATTTGGCCGAAAAGGACAAGCAGCTCGGCATCATCAATGCCATCAGTACCACGTATGAGTCGACCCTCCTGTTGCATCTCGACACGCTTGAGATCGAGGGGATTAACATGTCGCCATCGGTGGCGAAGATATTTGCCGAGCACTCCGAGGCATATGACTTTTTTGCAACGGTTTGCCGAGACATTGTGAGTCCCGAAAGTCGCGAGGCGGTCATGGAGCTCTTAGATATAAAGACGCTTCGGGATCGTATGGAAGGCGTGCCGTACTTGGATGCCGAGGTACGAGACTGCCGAGGTACGTGGTATTCGCTGCAGGTTGTTCCACAGCGCCGCGATGAGCGGGGTCGACTGGAATCGGTCGTCGTGGCAACGCATAACATCTCGATGACAAAACGCGCCGAGGAGCTTTCTTTCCAGGACAAGCTGACGGGACTTCGCAATAGAAATTACCTTGAGTCCCTTGGCGACGACCTGGTGAACGAGTCCCTGCCCGTGAGTGTGATCATGATGGACTGCAATTTCCTCAAGCGTACCAACGATCTCTACGGTCACGAAATGGGCGATGAGCTGCTACGGCGTACGGCGTCTGTATTGAGGCGGGCGGCAGGCGAGAAATTTGTGCCTATGCGCATTGGTGGCGACGAGTTCTTGCTGATTTGCCCTCACACCGATCGCGAATCCGCATGTGAAGTAGTGCAAGATCTTCGCCTCAGCCTTGCTGCTGCGAGCGATGAGGTGCTGACGGTCAGTGCGTCGTTTGGCGTCGCGACGGCAGAGGCACCCGGTTATACACTGACCGAGATTTACCACATCGCTGACCACAACATGTATCAAGAGAAACGAAAAGTCCACGCTCGGGAAGCAGATTGCTAGTATTGCTACCGCCGGTTTGCGCATTGGGGAATGTTGAATCGGTGCCCACGATACTTTATCGGTTCGGACGGGGATAATAGACGTCTGAAATTGCTTTACGAGAGGGGAACGCAATGATTAGTTTTGATTACAAGCCTCAGGGCGTGTGTGCTCGCAATATTCACCTTGACCTTTCCGATGACGGCAGCAAGGTGCTGGGCGTTGAGTTTACCGGCGGCTGCGATGGCAACCTCAAGGCCATCTCCAAACTGGTCGAGGGCGCTCCTGCCGACCGTGTGATCGAGGTTCTTGCCGGCAATACCTGCGGCATGAAGAAGACCTCTTGCGCCGATCAGCTTACGCGCGCTATCGAGGCCGCTCGCGCCGAGATCGCCTAATGGGTATCGCCGACCACATCAAGAACGGAATATCGCGCCGCGGCTTTGTGCTCGGTGGAGCTGCCGCGGGCGCTGCCACGGTGCTTGCCGGATGTTCGAAAAAAACAGGCACCAGTGATGATGCCGCTGGCGAGCCGCAGGTTATCAAGGACGATTCGAAGATTGTCTCGATCACTGATGAGTACGAGGCAGTTGACATCGATCTTGAGCCGGCGGCATCGTGGACGCTGCCGCTGGGCACGTTGCTGTACTACTGCGATGGTGACTATGCTGCGGCAATGATGGCGCCCGCATCGGCACTGCACGCCAACACACTCGGTGTGCTCAACCTGGGCGATGGCTCGCTTACCACATTAATTGAGAATCCTATCGAGGGCACGGGATATGCTTTTTACGATGTCCGTGCCGGCGACGGCGTGTTTGCGTGGGTTGAGATGAACTTTGCCAGTTCATCGTGGAAGCTCTACGCTCAAAATCTGTCGGGCGCTTCGCTCTCTGGCGACGTGGTTGAGCTCGATCGAGGTGGCAAGGACTACGATCCGCCGCTGTTTACGGCGTTCGGGTCATCAGCCATCTGGTATAAAATGCCTTCGGCAGGCGGCAATAAAACGAGTAGTGATTCGTTTTGCTATCGTCGCTCGCTTGATGAATCCAAGGCCGAGACAATTTGGAAATCGACGGGCCGCTTTGCGTCGGCCCCGCGCGTGAGCGACGGCATTTTGACCATCTCGCCGCGTGTCCGCAACGACGAGGGCGTCTACTACGGCATAACGGCAATCGATCTGACCGATGACAACAACACCAAACGTGCCCAGCTAGTCCTTCCCTCGTCAGTCTCGCCTTTCGAGGCCGTATATATGGGCGATACCTTCGTGTTTTCTATCGAGGCGACCTATAGTGGCGTGGGCAGCCTGGGCAACATGGGCACGTATATCGGTAATGAGGGAGGGCCATACCTCTTCCTGTCCCGCGAGCCGCTCGCATGTGCTGCCGGCAAGAAGAATAAATATCTCGTTAAGGTACAGGCATCGCATTTTCTCATCGACACCTCTGCCAAGACCTATGGCTCGCTACTGTCGCCCGACCGCGCTTTGGAATATGGCGATTATCCAGCTACGGCGGGAAAATCGGACTCATTTCTTACGTACGCCACGGTGCGCAACAGCCAGGGTATACCCGAGACGGTCACCGCACGCCTATTCTCTCTTTAAGCTTAGAGGGGTTAAAAAGGCGCCAACAGGGGAATAAACGCGTTGTAATTGTGAGTACCGCCCGCCGAGCTGCCGCGTCATAGTGGCATCCGGCGGGCTCAGGTGCGTTAAAATGGGCTTGTTCTTAGCTGATTGAGACAGGGGGGCCGTGTTATGGCTTCAGATGCAAAAAAGATTCTGCTGGTCGAGGATGAGAAGGCAATCCGTGACGCCGTCGCTGCCTATCTCGAGCGCGAAGGCTACTGGGTTGTGGGTGTCGGCGACGGCCAGTCCGCGATCGAGGAGTTCGAGAAGCATCAGTTTGACCTGGTCGTGCTCGACCTTATGCTCCCCAAGATCCCCGGCGAGCGCGTTTGCCGCACCATTCGCGATACTTCGGATGTCCCTATCATCATGCTGACTGCCAAGGGCGAGATCGAGGACCGTATTATCGGTCTTGAGCTCGGCGCCGACGACTATCTGATTAAGCCGTTCTCGCCGCGCGAGCTTGTCGCCCGCGTACGCGCCCTGTTCCGTCGTGCCCACCAGGCCGACGAGCCCGCCGTCGAGGTACTCGACTTCGGCGATCTGGTCATCGATATCTCGGGCCACAAGATCTTGGTCGAAGGCAAGGAAGTCGATCTGACGGCTTCCGAGTTCAAGCTGCTCACCACGCTTGCTCGTCATCCCGGCCGTGTCTACAACCGTATGGAGCTGGTCGAGAAGGTGCTTGGGTACGACTTTGAGGGCTATGAGCGCACCATCGATAGCCACGTGAAGAACCTTCGCGCCAAGCTGGGCGATGATCCCAAGAAGCCCAAGTGGCTCTACACCGTCCACGGTGTCGGCTATCGCTTCGAGGCTCCGGCCAAGACCGATAAGTCGGACGAGAAATAGGGAAATCACATATGACACCTGCGCGCTTTGAAATCGGACAAAAGCACAAGCAGGAGAGCGAGGCGGGTTCCAAGGCTAGTTGGAACACGCCTCGCTCCGATTCACGGCCAACGATGAGCTATCCCTCGCGCATGGCACTTGCTTTTGCTCTGACATCGCTCATGACGGTATTGGTGCTGGTGGGCGTGGTCTCTGTTGTGTGGGGCACGGTCTTTTCGGATTACACGCGCTCCAATATCGTCGAAATCGCAAATTCCGCTGCCGAAAAGCTTGCGACGTCGTATGAGGAAAACGGCAATTGGACTGCGGGCGAGCTACGTACGGTCGCGACATCGAGTTTGGTGTCCGACGATTTGGGTATGCAGGTCGTCAACAAGAAAGGCGTTGTCGTTTATGACGACTCATGGCCTTCGGCAAGCGCGACCGCCGATGTGCGCGAGAACGAATCGCCGTCGAGCAGCTCGAGCGGGAAAAAAGCATCGCATAGTCCGGTCTCGTCGGCTCCCACCGGCTCCGATAGCGTTGCAAACGTCGAAATCATAACGTCTTCCGGCGAGCATGTCGGACAAGTAAAGCTGTGGGCCATCGGCTCCGATGCCTTGCTCACCAAGGCAGATTCTGCGTTTAGGGAGAAGACCTTTAACGCCATGGCCCTTGCTGCGGTTGTTGCAGTTTGCATTTCGGTCGTTATCGGATCACTCGTGTCGCGCATGCTCACCAAGCCGATTCACCGTATTACCAGCACGGCCAAGCAAATTCGCGATGGCGATCTGTCTGCTCGTACGGGCTTGCGCGGCGATGACGAGATCGATCAACTGGGCGAGACGTTCGATGAGATGGCCACTTCGCTCGAGAAGGATATGAAACACGAGAAACGTTTGACCTCGGACGTGGCTCACGAACTTCGTACTCCGCTTATGGCCATGCTCGCAACGGTCGAGGCCATGCAGGATGGCGTATATCCTACCGACGATGAGCACTTGGAGACTGTTGCTTCCGAGACGCGTCGCCTGGCTCGTCTGGTGCAGCAGATGCTCGACCTGTCGCGCATGGAAAACAGCACGGCTCCGCTCAACCTTGAGCCGGTGGACATGGTTCCTTTCGTGCGTTCCATCGTCAATGCCCAGGAGCGCCTGTTTGTCGACCGCGATCTGCGCTTGCGCTTTGCTGACGAGACCCAAGGTCACGACGATGTCGTCGAAGCCGATCCCGACATGATCACACAATGCGTCATCAATCTCATGAGTAACGCCATGCGCTATACCCCCGAGGGGGGTTGGGTCGTGGTGTCGGTGCTCAGTGACCGCAAGCACGTCGATATCGCGGTTTCGGATACGGGCATCGGTATCGCCAAGGATGATTTGTCGCGCATCTTCGGTCGTTTTTGGCGTGCCGACGCCAGCCGCGCCCGCGAAGCGGGTGGCCTGGGCGTGGGTCTCGCCGTGACTAAACAGATCGTCGAGCGCCATCATGGCTACATTTCCGTGGAGTCGGAGCTTGGAAAGGGTACGACTTTTACGATTCATCTGCCTCGCGAGCACACGGCGGACGCGGCATCTACTACAATGGAGCACTAGCTTTTCGCTATTCGGTGAAGGAGGGGTTTCGTCCCTGCCGCTCCGAGTTTGCGAAAACGTGCGGGAAAGAACCCGCATTACTGTCGTATTTTGGTAAGGAGTGACTCACGTGACAACGATGGAGCGTCGTCCGGATTCCCGTGGCAAGGTTCGTGATATCTACGATGCCGGTGAAAACCTGCTGATGGTCGCCACCGACCGCATTTCTGCGTTCGACTTCATTCTTCCCGACGAGATTCCGTTTAAGGGAGAGGTGCTCAACCGCATCTCGGCATTCTGGTTCGATAAGTTTGCCGACATCGTTCCCAACCACCTCGTTTCCATCGACCCGGCGGATTTCCCTGAGGAGTTTGCCGAGTATCGTGACTACCTCGCAGGCCGCGCCATGCTGGTCAAGAAGGCCCAGACGATTCCTATCGAGTGCATCGTCCGCGGCTATCTGACCGGTTCGGGCAAGAAGACCTATGACGAGAACGGTACCGTCTGCGGCATTCAGCTGCCCGAGGGTCTGACCGAGGCCTCCAAGCTTCCCGAGCCGCTGTTCACGCCGTCCACGAAGGCCGAGATCGGCGACCACGACGAGAACATTTCGTTCGAGCGTTGCTGCGAGATCGTGGGCGAGGACATCGCCGCGCAGATTCGCGACCTGTCCCTCAAGATTTACAAGGCCGCTGCCGAGTATGCCGCGACTCGAGGCATCATCATCGCCGACACCAAGTTCGAGTTTGGTGTCATCGATGGTAAGGTTACGCTGATCGACGAGTGCCTCACGCCCGACTCCAGCCGTTTCTGGCCTGCCGCCAGCTACGAGGAGGGCAAGATTCAGCCCAGCTACGACAAACAATTCGTCCGCAATTGGCTCAAGGCCAACTGGGATATGACGGGGGAGACCCCGCACCTGCCCGCCGAGGTCATCGATGGCACGTCCGAGCGCTATCGCGAGGCCTTCCAAATCATCACGGGCTCCCAGTTCACAAGCATGAAGGAGAACGCGTAAGTGAGTACCCGCAGCGCCACGAACAAGCGCACGCAATCCCGCGAGGTTACCGGGGTTGCGCGCAAGTCCGCCGCATCCGCTAAGCCCGCCCGTCAGGCAGCGAGCTCTGTTCACGTCGTGCCGGCATCATCCAAGGCACGCCGTAAAGAGCTCGAGAAGGGCGAAAACCTGGAAGGCCTTTCCAAGGAGGAAAAGCGCGCCCGCAAGGCCAAGCAGCGCGCCCGCGAGGATCGCATCTACACGGTGTCGAATATCCTTCTCAAGCAGGATGAGGACTACACCAAGCGCCGCCGTATTTGGTGGGCCGTGCTCGCTATCGGCATGGTGTTCATCGTGGCAATTTGGGTTTCGTTCTACTTCGTTCCCGGCGGCACGGTGTCCAGTCCTGTTCAGATGGTTGGCATCGTTGTGTCCTATGTCATCATCCTGGGTGACTTTATCTATGACTTCGCTCGTATTCGTCCCTTGCGCAACATGTACCGCGCGCAGGCCGAAGGCATGTCCGAGAATAAGCTCAACGCTCTTATCGAGCGCGCAGCTGCCGAGGAGGACAAAAAGGACTCCAAGAAGAAGTAGCGTTTGCATGCATACTTATCGCTAAGATATAAGGCGCGTCGTTTTTGCGGCGCGCCTTTTTACTGTTCTATAGATAGATGGAGTGGCACATGATTCGAGCTGCCCTGACGGTCGAAGAAGCTCTGGAGGGCATGAAGGCCCTGGAGCCCAAGATTAAAAACTACGCGCGCCTGATTGTTCGCAAGGGCGTAAACGTCAAGCCCGGCCAGGAGGTTGTCGTTCAGTCTCCGGTTGAGTGCGCGCCGTTTGCGCGCGTGGTGGTCGCGGAGGCTTATGCCGCCGGTGCCGGTCACGTGACGGTTATTTGGGCTGACGATGCCGTGACAAGGCTCACGTACGAGCATGTCGATAAAAGCTATTTTGAGCAGACGCCCGAGTGGAAGCGCATACAGCTGGATTCGTTGGCCCAGGACGGCGCCTGCTTTATCTTTATCGAGGGAGCTGACCCAGCGGCTCTGAAGGGCATTGACCCCGCCAAGCCCGCCGCGGCTTCCAAGGCAAGGAATACGCAGTGCAAGGTCTTCCGCCGTGGGCTGGACTACAACATCAACCCGTGGTGCATCGCCGGCGCGCCGGTCGTTGCCTGGGCTCGCGAGGTGTTCTCGGGCGATGCGGATGAGGTTGCGATCTATAAGCTATGGAATGCGATTCTACACACCGCTCGTGCCGATGGCCAGGACCCGGAGAGCGACTGGGAGCTTCATGACGCGGCGTTCGAAAAGAACCTGCGTTTCCTGAACGACAATCGTTTTGACCGCCTGCATTACACCGCGGCAAATGGAACCGATCTGACGATTGGCATGACGAAGGGTCACGAGTGGGCCGGCGGCAAGGGCGAGACGCCCGATGGGCACCCATTCTTCCCCAACATTCCCACCGAGGAAGTCTTCACCTCGCCTGATCGTATGCGCGCCGACGGTATCGTGTACTCGGCCATGCCGCTCATTCACCACGGTAACAAGGTTGATGATTTTTGGATTAAGTTCGAGGCCGGCCGCGTAGTGGACTACGATGCCCGCGTGGGCAAGGCGACGCTTGCGAGCATCATTGACACCGACGAAGGCGCCGCTCGTCTGGGCGAGGTCGCGCTCATCTCCAAGAACACGCCGATTCGCGAAAGTGGCGTTCTGTTCTACGATACGCTCTATGACGAGAACGCTAGTTGCCATCTCGCGCTAGGTGTCGGTTTCCCCGAATGTATCGAGGGTGGGTATGACATGTCCAAGGAGGAGCTCCTGGAGCATGGAGTTAACGTCTCGAGCACGCACGTCGATTTTATGATCGGTACGGACGACATCGATATTACGGGCATTACGCCTGATGGACGTGAAGTTGTGATTTTCCAGAACGGCCAATGGAGTTGGGAATAGTCCCAGACCGTGGTACAATGCCACCCGCGGGCCGTTAGCTCAGCTGGCAGAGCAGGGGACTTTTAATCCCAAGGTCCAGGGTTCGAACCCCTGACGGCCCACCATAGAATAGAAAAGCGACTGGTGGACGCCGGCCGCTTTTTTGTTGCCGCGCCACGGGTTCGAACCCGTCGGGGCGCGGAGCTGAGTAAACGCGTGAGCGTTTGCCAGCGCAGCGCGCAAGGCGCGAAAGCGCCGCAGCGGCCGCCTGCGGAGCAGGCTGAACCCCTGACGGCCCACCCAAAGTAAGGAATACGAAATGAAAACAAATAGATACGGAATTAGCGGCAGCACATTAAAGATAATAGCAGCCATTTCGATGGTTCTCGATCATGTAAGCAGGATCGTCCTGACCAATGGAATCATGATTCACGCATCGTACAGTCAGATATCAGACGAACAGTGGGCGATTCTAAGCGAGGCTTCGGATGTGCTTCATGTTCTTGGCAGAATTGCATTTCCCTTATTTTGCTTTTTGATAGTTGAGGGATTTTTGCATACTCATGACATAAAGAAGTACCTGCGAAATATGCTTGTCTTCGCAATCATTGCGGAGCCCATATACGATTTCGTTCAAACCGGGCAACTATTCGACCTTCGGCAACAAAATGTTATGTGTGAGCTCCTGCTTTCCTTGGTCTTTTTGATTATTCTGGAAAAGATACGAAGCCTTTCAAAATGGAAGAGATGCATCGCAGAAATTGCTCTGATTGTTTTGACAGCACTGGCAGCTGAATACACTAAACTAGATGGCGGTGTGTATGGCATTCTGCTTGTGGCTGCATTCTATTTATTCCACGACAGCAAGGGCAAGATGTTCTTTGCTGCAGTATGCGCAGTGCTCCTTTCGTCATGCCATATAGTTGGCGGCGGATTTGAGCTTGCTGCAGCTAATGTACTTAATCCTGATGTTGCTGCCGCGGTTGTTTCGTTGCTGCTTATCAATTTTTATAATGGCAAGCGAGGGCTGAGGCTGAAATATTTCTTCTACATTTTCTATCCGGCACATCTTGCTCTGCTTTATGGTGTCTCACTTATTGTTTTGAACTGTCTTTAAAAACTCTCAAACAAGTCTCTGAAAGCAGAAACAAATTGACCCTAAGACTGCTTGTGAATTTCAGGAAGACCTGAGAGATGCGAGGATAGACAACGAGGGCTGTAGAAAGATGCTTCGAAAGCATGAATGGCAGCGAGAAAATGAGTTCGGAAGAACCCCTCTGGATGCTCCAGCATAGAATAGAAAGCGATCGGCTCCGGCTGGTCGCTTTTTTGTTACCGATGCACGGTTCGAACCCGAACTTCTATATATAGGAACGCTTGGCGAACAAAACCTGCCTTTTACCGACGGGAAACAAATAACCGATGCTTTTGGAGTAAAGTGTCGCTCCAGAGATGACCGATGCCTCAACATCTATAAACCAGCTGGTCACCGCCAATATCAGAAGCTGATGCTTCAGTTATAACCTCAGTGACGTGACTGAGGGACCTATTCATTTGTGAACAAAATATGGAGTGCGCGATTCCCGCCCCCGGCGCCCCTCCGGTCTGGCAATATATCTCCTTGCCGCGCGGC
>CAJMMN010000006.1 GCA_905214525.1 uncultured bacterium | reverse complement strand
AACGCGTTGCGCTGAGTCCTGAGTCTGTTGCAATGAAGATGAGAATCAAGGGTTCGATAGCAGGTAAGATTTGTTTTTTGAAATATGGACGAATTCCTCGTCAGGAGGGTAAAATGGTGCCGACGGCAGCCCAAGTTGTAGAGAGCTGGGCAGAGCCGTTGCTTAATGAAGTTGGGTCATCGTCTTAGCGACGGTGGCCTTTCTTTTTGGGCTTCGAACCCTGCTTGAGTGCCTTGGAAAGGCCGACAAGGGCCGTGAGGAGCGAGACCATAGCGGTCAGGAGCTTCACGAGCGCGGTAAAATCGGTCATGGGCATCACCTCCCATCGGATGGAGGGCTCTGCCCGGCACGAGGACTGCCGCCAGCGAAAACGATTTTATCAGAGTGGTTGGCCCTCTCCGATCAATTCACGCTCCTCACCCTCGCGAAGAGTGCGGGCATGGCAGAATCGGCATTAAACGGCAGTGCGCAAGGGCACCGACGACGAGCTTTCCAAAACTATCAAGACGTGTCGCCGTTGCGGTACCGGGCTCGGCATATCTCTGGTGCCCCGGGCGGATTCGAAAGCCCCCCCGCGGGGAAATTGGTGACGCGGGTGTCGACGGTCCGAATTGGCCGGCGGCCCCCACAAACCAGAAACGGCGCCGCTCACGCGACGCCGTCATATTCCCTGGTGCCCCCGGGCGGATTCGAACCGTCGACACCCGCTTTAGGAGATATGATTTAATGCTACCCCCTACCATTCATCAAGCATCATTGAACATCATATAACCGCAGATAAACATAGCAGTTTGCGTCTTTTGCCTCCGGTAGCTGCGCCTATGCTTTTACAAACATATTACTAACGGCTTTAGCTAAACTGCACTCAATGAATTGTTGAAAACTATTCAAAGAAACGGAGTGCAAAGATGTCAGAACAGCCACTCATTAGCGGAAGAGGCACGTGTTGGAAAGACAAGAGATCACCTAACACCTATCGCTATTATTTTTCCCTTGGAGTCAAGGACCCGAAGACAGGGCGCTACAAACGATCCCCAACTTATACGGTTCGTTGCAAGACTAAAACAGAAGCTAAGGCTGCAATGCAGGCCAAGCTGGCTGAAATCAACTCCTCTGGCACGATCACTAAAACTAAAAAGCCCACTTTGCTTGCGTCCTACTGCTGGGCCTTTCATGAAAATAGGGACACCGAGCTTGTGCCAACGAGCTATGAAAGAGAAGCGTACGATTGCAGGCATATCGAAGACCTATTCGGTGCGTTTCAGACAATTGAGGGGCTAACTCCCGATCTAATCGAAGAAGCATATGCCGAAGCTCGTCGTACGGGAAAATACAAACCATCAGAGCTTGTACGAATCAATTCAAAACTGCGTCAGATTCTGTCGAATGCAGTCGCAAAGAGAATAATTGACCGAAACCCCTGCGCTACCGTTCATGTTCGCAGACCACGCAACAAAAGAGAATCACTGACAATCGACCAAGTAGCTACCCTATGCACACATCTTCAACACATTGAGCTCACCGCCGAAGCTGTTGGTACGCTAGTACTAGTGTATACGGGTATGCGGAAAGGCGAGATGCTGGGCCTCGAATGGCGCGATTGGGACCCTGCCAATAAAACCTTGAAAATTGACAGGCAGTACACCAACGACCATGAACTGAGGGCACCCAAGTCACAAGAAAGCCAACGCAAAATCCCCGTTGGAGAAACCTTGGCCGAACGCCTTCAATCATGGTCAGCCATACAAAAAGAGCTCCTGGCCTCTCTGGGGCTGTCCCAGACTGGCAGCACTCCCATCATTAGCGATATTGCTGTCAAGCAGGGGGTCCCTACTGTCTGTCACATGAAAAACTACATCTTCAACCATTGGTTTCGCGATTTCGCAGTTAGCTGTAATCTTGGAATCTATGAGCCGAACAATTCGACTGGCGGAAAACTATATAAGGGCATCTGCCCGCATCAGCTCAGGCATTGTGTAAGCACTTTTATGCTGGCGAACGGATCGGACGTTAGAAGCGTGCAAGGTATTCTTGGCCACGCGGACCCCAATATCACGCTCAAAACGTATACAAGCCTCGTTCAACAATCAGAAATAAAAGCAGTTAAAGGCTACGAAGACTTCATCAACGCCTATATACAGAAAAGCGAGAAATAGCATGTCATTCATTCATCGTTTCATCAATAATATTACGGTACTATACTACTATTTCCGCAGGTAGACGCTTTATTTGATTGACATCTAATGAGTTTTAATAAATTCTAAAGCTGTCAGATGGCTACGCATGTAGTCATAAAAACCGGCCCCCCAAGTGCTTATGAACCTGGTAAGTCTTACAAGCACAGGGAGGGCCCTCATTGAAAGGATAGCTCATCATGGCTACTCCACAGATTAGCACTCAGGCGTCCACACCGACTTTCCCCACTGGTGCCGCTCAGTGCGATCGGTTACTCCGCGTTAACGGTATCCGCGAACTCACTGGCTGGAGCGAAAACACCGCGCGCAAGTTTATGCGCGAGTCCGGCAAGCTCATCCAAATCCATCGCTCGAATTACATGTTTGAAAGCTCATTCTATGAGCTTTTCAAGCAGCTTGAAGGTCGTACCGCCCACCTTGACTAGGCGGTAAACATGAGCGAGCTACCGTCAATTTCCGACATATTCAACGATGATGTTACCGAGCAACGAAAGATTATAGAGAAAATGGATAAAGCTATTTTTATTTCAGTGCCCGAGTGGGCGTGCTGCGTCACCACCGTTGCCGCCGAGCGTCTCATCCTCGGCCTCGTATGGAAGTTTGGAAAACCTTCCAAAAACAAACGGCCCATGGGCTTTTGCGCTAGAAGCAAATGGATTGAGGATCACTACCACTTGAGCAAGAACACGATATCCCGAGCCTATACTTCTCTAAAGGATAAGGGGTATATTCAAAAAACTGGTGATGGCAGCTGGATGCTTAATTACGCTGCAATCTACCGCGCCGCGATCGAAAACGCTTGGGAGCCCCCGAAATCTTAAGTCCACAGCCCGACTATCGACGTGGGCTTCTGTCAAACAACCGAGTTAAAAACCACTGAGCCAGAATCCGCTTCAATAGAAGATGATTCTGGCTCAAATGATATCCGACCATTCACGCAGCATGTCTACCGCAATCTGGCAAGAATCGAGGACGGGGAAACCGTCATCGAGGTCGTGAAGGTCGGTAATCGCCAGGCGTCTACAAAAACATGCCGCGGATGTAAAATGAAGCAGGGTCGAACCGAAACAGTTCCCGGACAATTGGCGTCCGGCCAGACACTTCGATTCGACCCTTTCTCATACCTGCATCTAAAATACTCCCATAATCATTCTCGACATCTTTAACGCCATCACTCTCCCGCCACCAGCACGTCGTAGGTGCTATTTTCAACGAATCGATATGACCGCCCATTCATGTTCTTTAAGGCACGTGATACCATGAAAACGTGCGGTATTTCTCCAATCGAAAACCTGCGTGAACGTATGACTTGAGACGCTTTTAGAACTCACCAAGCGCAGGACAAACACAACTCAACAGCGGCCGCGTATTTGTTCCCAGCCGTACGGCATGGCGGAGCCATGCCCATTGTTGATTGGAGTGCCGCACGATGACAGACAACCCGAACGACAGAAAAATCAGCGAGACGCCCGGCGCGAAGGACGTCCTCGATGAGGCCGCCGAGCAGATTGAAAAGGCTTGGCGAGAGAAGCTGCTGCGCGAGACCGCCGATCTCAAGACCGAGAACGCGTTACTCAGGGCCCAGCTCGACGAATTCAACCGCAAGCTCGTCGAGGCGAGAGACCGGAACGAAAGACTTGAGGCCGACTGCAATGAGCGGGTCGCCTTTATCGAGGAGAAGTTCGAGCTCGACACCGCGAGCATCGAGCTCGAAAACAATGAGCTCCATGCCGCGAGCGTCAGATACCTCGCCGATGCCAGGGAGCTCAGCAGGCAGGTCGTCCAGCTCCACGCCGAGGCTGAGGCCATGTCCGATGAGATCGAGCGTCTGCGCGTCGAGCGTGACGCCGCGTTGAAAGCCCAAGCCGAGCTGAGCGATGCGCTCCTGGCCCAGCGCGACCTGATGGCCGAAGTCGCCGCCCTCAAGGACCGCCTCGCCGCCTCCGAGCGGCGGGCGACCGTGGCCGAGGCCAAGGTCGAGGTCATGACCAAGATGAGGGGCGAGTAGTCCCGCGCCCTTCCTGTCAGGTAACTGATTTCTAGAAACCTTCTAGAGCGCTTTTAGAAGGTTTCTAGAACCGGGCGCAGCATCTTCGATCGGCACGATGTCTCGATAGATAAGGCGATGCCTGGTGTCGCACCATTTATCGCGATGGTAGTGACCGAAGAACCAGACGCGGTAGCCGAGCCGTCCGTCGAGCTCACCCAGGAAGGTTTGCAGCGGATCCCCGCGGTACTCACGTCCGCGTTCGCGACACAGCTCTCTAGCCAGGGCAGCAGGAGCCTCGTGAGTCACAACGTAGTCGACCTTCCAGCCCACGCGGTCGAGCGAGGAGCGGCAGTGTTCCGTCTCTTTCTCGCTCGGCATCTCCTCGGGCCACCAGCTCCTCCCCTCCTTGCGATACTGCCTGTCGTTGCTCGCGGCGCCGCCCATGGCAAGGACTGTGAGCCCGTCGATATCGAACACCTCTCCGCGCATCAGGTGCAGCACGTGCGGTCGTGCCTCATGGACGAGCCCGCCGTTCCACTCCCGCACCGGCAGCCCGGCCAGGGCGTGGTGGTTCTCATGGTTGCCGTCTACGAAACACGTGGTCCAGGGCTTCGACTCGAACCAGTCGAGCCAATACCTCTCAGCATTCGAGCCATCCCAGACAAAGCCGAAGTCGCCGGCCACGATCACCGCGTCATCGCGCGTCAGGGTCCGGCCCAGCGGCCAATTTTTGAATGCAAACCGGCTGGACCCGTACTCGGCCCTGCCGTGCACGTCGCCTGTCACATAGACCGTCATCAGTACGCACCCCACGGCAGGAGTTTGTCCCCGAGCCTCACGATCCGGTCATACAGCACCGTGTGCCGTTCGTCCGGGTTGCCGTCTCGGTGAAAATGACCGTAATACCAGTGCTTATAGTCCAGGCGATCCTCGATCTCGTCGAGGAATCCGGTCAGCCGGTCCACATCAGGGCGTTCCCAGCCCGGGTCCGGGTAGAGCGTCGGCGAGAGCATGCGCGTGGCGCAGGTATGGGTGATGACGCAGTCGACCTTCCAGCCGACCTCGTCGAGCTTGGCCCGCGCGGCATCGAATTCGCGCTCGTCCGGAAGCTCCTGAGGCCACCAGCTGGAATACGGCACGCGGTATTCCCTGTCCACGCTCGTGGCACCGCCCATGGTGAAGACCGTCGAGCCGTCGAGCTCGAAGACCTCCCCGCGCATGAGGCGGCGGATAGACGAAGTATCCGACAGGCGTTGCGTCAGCCCACCGTGCCACAGTTCCATGGGTCGCTCCGCCCAGTGATCGAAGCGCTCGTGGTTGCCGTCGACGAACAGCACCGTGTAGGGGCGCGACTCCAGCCAGGCGATATCGGCGCATTCCTCGGCAGAGAAATCCCACGGAAAGCCAAAGTCGCCGGCGACAATGAGGTAGTCATCGCCGGTAAGGCTATCCCCAAGCTCCCAGTCGCGGAGCTTTTGCATGTCGAGCCCACCGTGGATGTCGCCCGTCACATAGACCGTCATCGAATCACCTCTTCCCTCTTGTACGCCGCCAGCTCGCGCTCGACCTGCCTGTCGCCGGTCTCGTTGACCCACCAGGGCCATTTCACCCGGCCGCACGGCTCGCCGACTCCGGCGAACCACTCCCTCAGCTCGTCGAGGCTCACCGGGGAGTGCCCGTTGGCATCGCAACCGACGTCGTAGCGCAGAAGGCCCTGCTTGCGGTTGAACTCGTTGTACGCGCCGCCGCTGCTGTGGATGTGCCCGTGGAGGTGCCACGATCCATGGCTCATGCCCTGCCAGTCGGCCATGGGGTAATGGCTCAGGACGATCTTCTGCCCGTCGATCTTGAGCACGCAGATCGGCGGCTCCACGGTGAAGGCGCCCGCGACCGCCGGCTGGGTCCAGTCCTTGTCGTGGTTTCCCGGGACGAGGTGGATGCGCCTGCAGGCGATCCGCTTGCGCAGCCCGTAGGCGTCCTGGGCGGTCATCTTGAATGAGAAATCACCCAGGATGTAGAGCTCGTCGTCCACGGCAACCCTGCCGTTGATGCTGTCGACGATGGCGTCGTTCATCTGCCAAATCGTCTCCCACGGGCGGTCGGTGAACTTCAGCACGTTCTCATGCCCGAAGTGGGTGTCGCTGGTAAACCAGATCATATTTATGTCTCCTTCTGTCGCTAAAAAACGTTCTCCTTCGAGGTCAGGAGACGTTTTATGAGCGACATGAGGTGCATATCCCTCATGTTTCAAGCTCCAATCTGTCGGGTTTGCCCAACTAAAAGTTTACGCCCACGCGCCCACGCGCGAACAGGATTCGATTTTTGAAATATGGACGAATTCCTCGTCAGAAGGGTAGAATGGTGCCGACGGCAGCCCAAGTTGTAGTGAGCTGGGCAGAGCCGTTGCTTAATAGAGTTAGGTCATCGTCTTAGCGACGGTGGCCTTTCTTTTTGGGCTTCGAGCCCTGCTTGAGTGCCTTGGAAAGGCCGACAAGGGCCGTGAGGAGCGAGACCGTAGCGGTCAGGAGTTTCACGAGCTCGGTGAAATCGGTCATGGGCATCACCTCCCATCGAATGGAGGGCTCTGCCCGGCACGAGGGCTGCCGACAGCAAGGACGATTCTATCAGAGCGGCTGACTCCCGCCGATCAATTCATACTCCTCACCCTCGCCGAATTGCGAGCATGAAAGAATCGGCACTGGATGGCAGCGCGCTAGGGCACCGACGATAGGCTTTCCAAAACTAGCGAGGCGTGCCTCCGCGTGAGAAATCACCGCGATCGACAACGCGATCGTCCATCTGTCGCGACACGGCGCTACCGCTGTGCGCCTGGCCGGCGGCGCGAACACGGTCGTCGCCGGCATCGACAACGCCGCCGGAATAGCGGTTGCGAATCTCCCTTGCGTAGCCGCGACGCGCAAGAAGCTCATCGCGAACCGCCGGATCTTCGAGCAGATCTTCATCGCACTTCGGTGCGATGAACTTAGGGAAGAGATTGTAGGCGACGCCCTTGCTCGCCTTTGCCTGCTCGACCCACGCCGAATACGCTTTTTTAAGCCGTTGGATGTAGATCTCACAGCGCTTCTCGTATGGAAGGGCTCGCTCGGCTTCAAGCACGTTATTTTTGAAGGCCGCCTCAAGTTGCTTGACCGCAAACCGACCGTCAAGACGGGTCAGGTTGAAAGTGCACTTCGGGTTGCCGGCCTCTTTGATATCAAGATCTGTCGCATAGACACGATTGTTCTTGATGAAAATGTCTACGCCCCATGAGGCAAGTAATTTTTTGAACTGCTCCATATTCTTCGGGTGGTAGTCGTTGATTGCAATATGGATCAGCTCGCGCAGATTGTTTTTATAACTGTACTCTCCGCGATCGACAATCTCCTTTTCAATATCGCGCGGCTGTCGATCTCGAATCTTCGAATTCTTCTTTCCCTTTTCGAGCTGGGCGAGATTCCAGTCCTTATCGAGTTCGCGGACCCATGAGGCGCGTTCGTACTTTCCATGCCGCCCGCCCGTCTCGCAACGCTTGCCAGTTAACAAATCGGTACGGTTGATCGCCATGTGCACTGCGTAGCGTTTTCCCGCCTTATCGCTTTCTTCGTGCAGCGCGAGAATCACCTGTTGATGCATATAGTGCTTCGCAAGCCATTGCTCCGCGTAGGCCAAACATGCATCGGGGGTCATCTTGCCCCCGTTGCATGAGCATTCTTCCGGAAGGAACGCGAGGATCTGATGAAGCAAGATTACGTTTTTGGCTCCGGCTCTCGACGGCTTGTCGTGATGGAAAACCTTTCTGGTTCTATCCATTTTCGAAAACCAGCGATCGCTGTATTCGATGTTCCAGCCACCACGCGCAAGCGCATCTTTTCCGTTGATGTATTTACGGACGTTCTTTGCGTAGCGATCGCTCGAAACGCTTTTCTGTTTGATAACCGTCACTTCACATCACCACCAACGAAATAGCGCTTCTCGAGCTCATCGATAAAACAGTCCAGCTTACGCCCAACTTGGTAAACCTTTTCGAGTGTGCGGAAAACAGCTTTCTCGTTGTACGCGGGAAGCCCCTGGGCGTTCACGAAGTACATCAGCTGATTGAGATTCGTTCCTTCCTTCAGAAGTTCGTGATAAATCTTGTCGATCGACGCCCGATCGACATCGATTTTCTCGACATTCCCTTTGAGCAGTACGCGCCGCGCATACGAGCTCACGGTCACGCCAAGGGAATCAGCATTGCTTTCGATTTTCTTTTTTTCTTCCGGCGAGACCCGGACGTGAATGTCATCGGTTCGGAATTTCTGCCCAGCGATTTCCGAAAAACCAAAATCGATATCGAGATCGTCGGCATTGCACAAAACGAAGCGGATGAGTTCCGCCTCGCTCATCTCATGTCGCTTTGCGATTGCAGCGATGGTTTTCTTCTCGTCATTTGAAAGAGACGCCTTGACGGTGTGTGGGCGGAGCCTGCTCATGATTCCTCCTCGGAAAACGAATCAGCGATCGGAGAGGACTCCGATCAAAACCTGCTATGCGATTCGCTTTCCTTGATGAGGAACGGCTGGCGTCGTTCCAAAAATGAAGAATCGTCGCCGCGATTCTTCATCGCGAAGTTTCAACTTCACGATAACCTTATCGCCGCAGCAGGCGATAGGCAAGGTCTGTGGCGTGGTGTTTTTGGGGTCCGAATGGGCCCACAAAAATGCCACCCACAGTCATCTTGCAATCACCGGAACGGCGATTGGGCGGAGCGTAGCGTAGACACGAAATGAGAGGCCTCGTTTCGAGCGAAAGGCTTCGCGGTGTCGTAGTGTCAGCGGAGACCGTGAGCGGAAGCGAATTTTTAACGCGAAGGATGCTGAGTGTTAGAAATTCGCTGTAGCGAGAGCGGAGCGGTGATGCGAATGCGAGGGATGCCGAGTGTTTGCATTACCGCGCAGCGGACTCCGGGCGAGGGCTGAAGCAAGTTGATGGAAGACCTTACCGATTTGCGGAAGGTTTTGCCCAAAGCATCCGGCACCGCCGGATTCTTTTGGAACGCCCTCTCGTTTGATTGCTTTCCTATCGTTTGCTCCTAGACTGGGCGTCTAAAAAAGGCGGCCGAACCGGCCGCCCACAAATAAATAAACATTTACCGAATGTAAGAGGAGAGGAACATATGTCCATCATTCCCAGTGACCGGCAACATCGACGACCCAATGTTGTCCCGTAGCCTGCTGTTCATAATGTCCTTGGTCCTCAGAGGTGGTATACGAATCATTGATTGCAGAACCGCCGTTAGGATGCTGCGCATCGCCAAAAGTAGCGTGAGCGTGAGCGTCCATTTCGGCTGCAGATCCAAATGCTGCGTGGCATGCACTGCAGATCCAACGTTCATGGCGCGTATAAACCACATTCGGCACCCAGACCTGGCTGTAATCTGTCTCCCAGTGGCCCTGCTCGGCAACCCACTTCTTCTGGCTGCCGCCGTTGGAAGAGGAATTGTTGCTGCCGGAACTCTGCGAATTGCCGGAATTCTGCTTGGACTGGGAGGAATCGCCCTTGTTGTCCGACTTCGAGGAATCGGAAGACTTGTTATCCTCCTTCTTGGAGTCATCGGACTTCTGGTCCTTGTCGTCGGATTCTTTCTTCTCCTCGGTCTTGGTTCCAGAGGTTTGCGCCGCCTTTTCTTCGCTTGGCTTCTTTTTGTCTTTGTTCTTTACCGCTGTGGCGGCCCTTTCCGTAGAGCCGCTTCCTTGCTTTGCAACGCCGGCACATCCAAGTTGAGGTGCCGAAAGGCACACCAGAAGCGCAACGATAATAGCCTTTTTTCTCACACCGATCTCCCCGTCCATGAAACCGGGCGTTGGACACTAGCCGATATCCAACGCCCGACTCGCTTTTACATCTGCTCGCGGCGCTTCTTCCGGTCGAGGAAGACGCCGGCTGCCACAAGGACGGTACCGCCGATGGCGAACGTCTCGCCGATGAGGCCCGTGCGGTCGCCGGTCTGGGCGAGGTTGCCGGGCCGGGCGGTCTCCGTGCCGGCGAGATGCTTCGGGCTGTATGCCACCTGTTGCTTTGCGGCCTCCTCTGCCTCCTGTCGTGCGATCTCATCGGAAAGCTCCTGCTCCGCCGCGATGCGGTCGGACTTCGCCTGCTCGTAGGCGGCGAGCGCCGCATCATAGCCGGGCTTGAGCCCGTCCAGCGCAGCCTGCTTCTCGTCCAGGATGACTTTGGCGGGCGCGACCTTGGCACGTGCCTCGACTGCTGCGGCGAAAAGCGCGTTGAGGGCGTCATCCGCGTTCGCGTCATGGCCGGAAGCGATCGCCGCGTCGGCATTGATGGAGTTCAGCCTCGCCAGCTTGGCGTCTGCCTGCGCCTTTGCCTGTTCGGCGGCGGAGACCAGGGACTCGGCGGCGATGGTATCCGCCTTCGCGGCATCGAGCGCGGCCTTGGTGTCATTGACGGCCTTTACTGCATCCTGCTGGCGCTGCTGTGCCTCTGCGAGCTTCGCGGCAAGACCGGTGAGGATGTCGAGGTTCGACTGTGCGTCCTCGAGATCGGTCTGGGAGCCGGTGAGCCTGTCGGCGGCAACGCCGGTGTCGGCCTTTGCGGCATCGACGGCACGCTGGGCATCCGCGAGGGCGCGTGCGGTGCCGTCCGCCTTTTGCTTGGCGGCTGCGAGGACTGCCGCCTTCTCGGCTTGGTCGGCTGCCGCCGCGTCTTGGACGCTCTTTGCTGTATCGACCGCCTTCTTGGCGTCGGCGATGTCCTGGAAGAACTTCGCGAGGTCGGCGTTCGCATCGTCCACGCCCTGCTGCTTAGCAGCGGTGTCCGCCTTGGCGGAATCCAACTTAGACTGTGCGGTCGTTACGGCTGCGTTGGCAGCATCAAAGGCGACCTGCTTCTGCTGGACGGTCGACTTTGCCGTATCGACTGCCGCGTTGGCGGCATCGAGGTCCGATTTCGCCGCATCAAGCTCGGTCTGGGCATCCGTGACGCCCTGTTGCTTGGCGGCGACATCAGCATTGGCGGCATCGACGGCACGCTGGGCATCCGCGACGCCCTGCTTCGCGGCATCGACACCTGCCTGTGCGGAATCCGCTGCGACCTGCTTCTGCTGAACGGTTGCGGTGGCGCCGGCGGCTGCCTGCTTCTTGGATGCGAGATCGGCCTTGGCTGCGTCGAGTGCGCTCTTGGCGTTCTTGAGACCGTTGATATAGGAGGTCAGCTTTTGCTCGTACTCGTCGACGGAGATGGGGTTCGTGTTCCAACCGGAGCCGGACCAGCCGGAGATCTCTGCGGTATAGCACTGCGTCTGAAGCCCGGACATGGTGCCCTTGGTGCAGGTTGCCATTCCCATAACGGCGAGTTCGGGATTGATGATGTTCATGTAATGGCCGACGGTGCCGCTGCTGCCGTTCTCCCAGCGGCAGTTGTTTGCAATCCAATGGTTGATTGCGACGCCGTTCTTTGCATAGAAATCATAGGCATCCTTGCCGACAAGACCGGTGACTCCATAAAGGGCCTCCGTTGCCTTGTCGAAAAAGCCCTTCTCCTGCTCGATCCACTGCCCACTCGGATCGATTCCGTAATTCCATGCCAGGTTTTCGGCAAAATTATATTGACGGGCATGATCGAGCACAGTGTCACTGTAGTTGGCATCCGCAATGGCACCGGCGATGAGCTTGTAGGTGACCTGGAGCTCGGACAGGCCGACCGACTTGCGGTAGTCGTTGACGGACTTCATCCACCTGATCGCATTGAGCATGTTATCAAGGGACGTGGCGTCCTTGGAGTTGCCGACTTCGGTCTTTCCGGCATATTTGGCGTTCAGGATGATGTTGACTGCGTCATCGGCACCCATGGCACGGAAGAAGCCGATGGCTCCCTGCTTGAGCTGCGCGTCGGCGGAATCGAGTTTTGCCTGTGCCTCGTCGACCTTCTGCTGCGCGGCGGTCACGGCGGCGTCTGCGGTATCC
This sequence comes from uncultured bacterium, assembly GCA_905214525.1. Taxonomy (GTDB): domain Bacteria; phylum Actinomycetota; class Coriobacteriia; order Coriobacteriales; family Coriobacteriaceae; genus Collinsella. The sequence continues at coordinate 97,234 of CAJMMN010000006.1, read as the reverse complement.
TTTGCGGCCTTGGCGTTCGCAAGCTCTACATCGGCGGCTGCCTTGGCGGACTCAGCGTCCTTGACAGCCTGCTTCGCTGCATCCAGCTTGGAGATGGCGTCGACGTTCGCCTGCTTGGCGGCATCGAGGTCGGCGTTCGCGGCATCGAGTGCGGACTGGGCGGCGTTCATGCCGGATTCGGCATCGGCCGCGGCCTGCTGCTTTATGGAGAGGGACGCCTGGGCATCATTCAGCTCGGTCTGCGCCGTTGCTGCAGCGGACTGCGCCTGCTCGAGCTCGGACTCGCACTGGGACTGTGCCGCTTGTGCGGCAGCGAGGGCTGCCTCCGCGTCCGCGACCTTCTGTTTTGCCGCATCGTACTCCGGACCGCTGGCGCCTGCCTCCGCTGCGGCGAGGTCGGCTTTCGCCTGCTCATAGGCGGCGCTGGCTGCTGCGACCTTCGCATCCGCCGCGTCCTTGTTCTGCTTGGCTGCGACAAGGACGGAATCGGCGGAATCCTTTGCAGACTGGGCCGCAACCAGCTTGGACTGGGCATCGGCAAGCGTAGCGTTGGCGTTGGCGAGTTCAACCTGTGCCCTGTCCACGGCAGCCTGGGCGTCGCGCACGGCCTGTTCGGCGGCACTGATTGCCTCCGGGGTGGCGCTTACGGCATCTGCCTTGGCTTTATCGAGGGCATCCTTGGCATCCTGGGCCGCCTTGAGGGCGGACTTGTACGCCTCGTCCTTCTCGGACGCATCCGCCTTGGCGTCTGCGAGACCCGCCTTCGCCTGCTCGAGGTCCTTGCCGGCAGTATCGGCGGCGTCCTTGCCCTCTGCGACCTGACGGGCGTACTCGTCCATTGCCGCTCGGTCGGCTGCCGTGCCGGCGCTGACTGCCGAATCGTAGGATGCCTTGGCCTGGTCGCGGGCGGAAGCCGCCTCGTTGTAGGGACCGGCGGCCTCATCGTAGGATGCCTTGGCGGCGTCCTCCTTCGCCTTCGCCTCGTCGACTGCCTTCTGCAGGTCCGCGATGGTCTGTGCGGCGGATTTCGCGCCGACACCGGATGCCGCGCCGGCGTGGGCGGCGATCGGCGACATCACGGCGGGGTGCTGCGTGCCCCCGTCACCGGTCTGGGCGAATGCCGTGAACGGTGAGATGAGGCTCGATCCGGTCATGGCGGCCATGGTCGCCGCGGTGACGGTCAGACGCGCGATCCCCTTCGGGGCGTGAATCTTTTTGTTTGGCAGTGTGGCGAAGTGATCGCCGCCGGCAGCGAAATGCTTTCCCTGAGTCATTGCTATTCCATTCCTTTTCCGTGCCCTATCCGACTGGGCATCAGAGTGCTTTCCAATAGAGATAATTATGCGCCTTAACAGGGATTGTTGTATATAGTCCGTTGGCTTTTATACAACAATCCATGACTCTTTTTGTCATGGATATCTCGCCGCTACAACGATCCTTTGGTCTACGCTGCAAAGAATTAAGATCAAAGTCTGGTTACTCTCAAGTACAATTTGCGAATCGCATCGGCATGGACAGGTCTTACTACGCCTCGATAGAGGTCGGACGAAGAAATGTCAGTCTTTCTAACCTCTGTAAAATTGCTAACGGATTCGACATGACAATCGCTGCACTCATGACTGGTGTGACTGAGAAAACGGATTAGTCCATCAATCAATCAGCGAACGCAGTGAGCGAATCAATCGACGGCACAGCCGGCGGCAAGGTCACGGCACGTGACCGCGCAGCGAGCTTCGCGAGCGAAGGGGGACAGCATCGCTGTCCCTATTCTTTATCGACGGCTTAGCCGGCGGCAAGGACACGGTACGTGGCCGCGCAGCGAGCTTCGCGAGCGAAGAGGACGGCATCGCCGTCCCTATATTTTTATAGTATATTTCTCTATTAATTGGTTTCACCAAAATGGGTATAGCGCAAGCTTCTGAACAGGCGTTTTTATCAAAAACTCAAAGCAGCCGAATCATCAAAATGGTGAAATTTTTTACCCAAATTGAGGAAGCGCTTCACCAAAATGGAACCGACTAACGGCTGTTGAAAACTTTTTATCCCCAAAATGGTGATTTCCTGTTTTCAGTGGAAAACTCGGTAAGTTAAACTATTTACTTACCAGATTTACAAACAAAAGCAGTTCTTAACCCTAAAACCAGAACAGGTCAGAAGCAAAATTAACTCCTGACCTGCGATTTTTCTGGTGCCCCCGGGCGGATTCGAACCGTCGACACCCGCTTTAGGAGAGCGGTGCTCTATCCCCTGAGCTACGGAGGCATGTTGTATTAGTGTAGCAGATTTATGTCGCAGCCATACAGTGCATAGCAGCTCTTCGAAGTTGCGGCGGAATAGCCTTCCGGAAAGCACGTTCCACACTCCAGGTGAATTCTGGTCCAGGCTTTCCCAATGGAGCCTCTCTGGGAAGCTGAGGCCCGGAATTTCCGCTCGAAACGGGATATGGTTTCCCAGACGTGCGCGTTCCGGAAACTGCGTCCCGGAATCGGTACTTAGACTGGGATGGATTTTCCCAATCGAGCCCAACGGGAAGCATCATCCCAGTCTGAGGGAAAAGGCCAAAACGCAGCTTCTAAGCGACGGATCAAAACGAAGTTGCGGTGGAATAGTTCCTGTCAGAAGCATCTAAAGTCGAATTTAGGAACTATTTCACCGCAACTTATGAGGAGCTAGTCGCCTTTGTGGAAGAGGCCTTTGATGAGGGAGGGGATGCTCTTCGCACCCTTGGTTGTTACATCGATAAAGTCAGGCGAGCGCACGAGCTTGTCCTCGTCAACGTACTGGCGGACCGCGCGAAGCGTCTCTTTGTCATCGCGCGTCGAAAACGTAAAGTGACCATTGTCCTTGGTGAAGATGGCAAAACGCGTAATCTTCTTGGTGCCGCGCAAAACCTCGGCGGCAATATAGTCGACCTCGTCCCACGGGATTTGGATATAATCCTCGGGATTACGCTCGTTATAGTACTCAAACGCCTTATTGCCCACCATCACGTTACCGTGACTGGTAAGCCCCATCAGGCAGGTTGCCGGCGTTGCCAGATCGACCGTGCTGTTCTGAGATTGCGCCATACGCGCCTCGCCCTCCAATAAAAACAATCGGACCGCATCCAGTGTACCCACCGGGTGCGGTCCGTTTCAATGGCTCAAAAGCCCTTGCCTAGCAACTCTCGGTCTTAAGCCGAAGCGTGCTTACATGAAGCCGCAGACGCGACCGATGATGCCGACGGCGAAGAGAGCCAGGATGATGACGATCGGGCTGACCTTCTTCTTGAGGAGCTTGCAGACCAGAAGGGTCAGGCACACGGCGGCAAGGCCGGGGATGAGCTGATCGAGGTTGGCCTGAAGCGTGGTGACCTTCACCGGGTCGAGTGCGTTGGCACCGACAGAGCTGTACATCGTCAATGCCTGCTTGATGCCCTCAGAACCGGCGGGCAGGTTGGCCCAGTCAATATAGGCGCCAGCAGACTGCGTGACCTTGGAGACGACCGGGGTAAAGGAGATGGAAACCCAACGCTCGACAAGGGCGCCGATGATGAACATACCAAGGATGGAAGCACCCTCGGTGACCTTGCCCATCAGACCGCCGGAGAGGTCCTTGGCGATGGAGGAGCCGACCTTGTAGCCAAACTCCTGCGTGTACCACAGGAAGGCGTAACGGATGATGTTCCACGCGAAGAAGAACAGCAGCGGACCGGCGATGCTGCCGGACAGGGCCAGGGAAGCGCCCAGTGCGCCCAGAATCGGGCGAAGGGTGAACCAGAAGGCGGGGTCGCCGACGCCGGCGAGCGGGCCCATCATACCGACCTTGACGCCCTGAATGGCGACGTCGTCAATCGGAGCACCGTTGGCGCGCTCCTCCTCGAGGGCGAGGGTAACGCCAATGACGGGGGCGGAAACATAGGGGTGGGTGTTATAGAACTCCAGGTGGCGCTTAAGAGCGGCAATCTGGTCATCCTTGCTGGTGTAGAGCTTCTTGATCGCAGGGATCATTGCGAAGCACCAGCCGCCGTTCTGCATACGCTCGTAGTTCCACGAGCCCTGAAGGAACTGATGACGGAAGCAAACCTTCTTACGGTCAGCCTTGGTGAGCTGAATCTTGTTCTCTGCCATATGTATCACTCCCCTCCTACTCGTAATCGTTCAGAATGTCGCCGAGCGGGTCACCGGAGCCACCGCCCATGCCGCCACCCTGCTTGGCCAGATCCTTAAGGCCAAGGTAGATGAGGGCAAGGGAGATGCCGATGAGGCCAAGGGCGATCAGCGTGAGCTGAGGGATGGCAGCAAGGACAAAGCCGAGGATGAAGAACGGCCAGGTCTCCTTGGTGGCCATCATGTTGATGACCATGGCGTAACCGACGGAAGCGACCATGCCGCCGCCGACAGCCATGCCGCCGGACAGCCAATCGGGCATAGCGTTAAGCGCGTTGGTAACAGCCTCGGCCGGGATGATGCACAGAAGTACTGCCGGGATGGCGATACGAACACCCTGCATGAGGATGCCGGCGTACTGCCAACGCTCGATGCCGGCGAAGTCGCCCTTCTCGGCGCAGGCGTCCATGCCGTGAACCATAGCGGTAGCCAGGGTACGGCAGATCATGGTCAGGAACAGACCAGCGACCGACAGCGGGACGGCGACGGCGATGGCGGCGGTAACGGCCTTGGCCGAATCGGTGGCGCCACCGTTGAGGGCGAGCACCATGATGATCGAAGAAGCGACCGAGGCCAGAGCGGCGTCAGGCGCGACGGCGGCGCCGACGTTAGCCCAGCCAAGGGCCATCATCTGGAGCGAACCGCCCAGGAGGATGCCCTCCTGAAGGTGACCGGTTACGAGACCGATAAGCGTGCATGCCACGAGCGGCTGATGGAACTGGAACTCATCCAGAATGCCTTCCATACCGGCAAGCAACGCGACAATCGCAACAAGCAGAATAGTGATTGCAGACATGTATCGGACCCTCCTTTACTATGCTTGAGCGGCCAGTTCGGCCTTAGCTTTCTTCAACATGGCGTCGAGATCCTCGGAGGAATCCGAAGGAACCTTGCGGACCTCGAACTTGACGCCCTTGGCCTTGAGAGCCTCGATGGTCTTGACGTCGTCATCGCCCATAGCGACAGCGTTAGTGACGACGACCTTGCCCTTGGAGTGGGCCATGGAACCGATGTTAGCTTCCTTGATGTCGACGCCGGCCTCGATGGCCCTGAGCAGATCCTGCGGGTTCTCGAACAGCAGCATCGCCTTGGTGTCGCCAAAGCGCGTGTCCTTGACGACCTCGGCCATCTTCTTGATGGGCACGACGTTGGCGTGGACTCCCGGAGGGGCAGCCTGCTCGATCATGGTCTTGCGGAGCTCGTCGTGAGCAACGCCGTCGGAGACCACGATGATGCGGTTGGGGTTGATCTGCTTGGTCCACGTGGTGGCCACCTGACCATGCAGCAGACGCGTGTCGATACGGACGTGGGCGATCTTGATGTGCCCGTCGCCGATCACCGTTCCCGGAGGAATGGCACCCGCAGGAGCAGCGGCGGCCGCAGCCGGCTTCTTCTCCTCGGGCTCCAGAGACTCGGGCTTGACGCGCACGCCGGCCTTAGCCTCAGTCACGAGATGTTTTGCGATCGCATGTGCAGTGTTCTTTGCGTCAAAGCGCTGCGAATATGCCTCGATGAGCATAGGCAGGTTGACACCGGTGACGATAGCCCAGGAATCATGGCCCTCGATGAGACCGCTGATCTGGTTGAAGGGCGTGCCGCCCCACAGATCAACGAGGAAGAGCACCTGCTCCTGGTCCTCGAAGGAAGCAATTGCCTCCTCGACCTTGGCTCGGAAGTCGTCGGGGCCCATGCTCGGCTCGAGCGAGACCACGGCTACAGACGGCTGATCGCCAAAGACCATCGAGCCCGTCTGCTTGATTCCAGCCGCCAAGTCACCATGGCTAGCAAGAACAATACTTACCATCACATAACCTCCTTTTTGTCTACGTAATTCCTACACGACAGTTATGGAGTATAGCTGCAAATACAGCAGAATTGTTTGAAAAACTGCAAAAGGTAGCATTATTTGTTTAAACGTCTTAATTTGTTACAAGTTGATTACATTCCAGTTTTTTGGCTGATTTGCTGCTGAGGATTGATAGCTGATCTATTTACATGACCGAATTGAGCACGCTGTTCATTATTGCCGGTTTTAAACAGACACAAATGTGCTCGGGTTGAGGCTATTTCGTTTAAACAGATGGTGCTTGACTAATGGTAAGAAATATGCTCTAGCAAAGTAGTCGTTGGGGACGTTCTTTTTCGACTAGTCGTTTAAGAACGTCCCCAAAGACTAAGTTAGGCGATGTGGAGGGGGTTGGCGGCGTCGACGGCGTCGGGGGCATCGGAGAGGCCGTCGGGGGCAGCGTCTGTCGGGTCCTCGTCGGGGGTCTCGATCTGCTTGATCATGACCTCCTGGCCCTGCAGCAGATAGGTCTCGCCGCTACCGCAATGGGGGCAGGTCTTGCCGTGCTCGACCGTCGCGTAGTCGCAGCCGCACGCCTCGCAATGCGTCACGGCCTCGACAGGCTCCACAATAAGCTCCGCGCCCTGCGTGATAGGCTTTTTATCTGCCGCCCAGCGCCAAGCGTCAAGCAGCAGATCGGGAACGACGCCCGAGACCTCGCCCAGGAGCAGTGTCACGCTCGAAACGCGACTCACGCCATTGGCGCGCGCCACATTCTCGACATCGCGAATGATGTGATAGACGATTCCTAATTCATGCACTTTTTCTTCCGCCGTTCTAACGAACGGCGGTCGACTTGACGCTGCGCGAGCCCCAGACGGACGATCTGCCTTTCAATCGTCGGGCATGGGCAAAAGCCCTATGCCCTCCTCTTTCAAGGCACCTCGCCACGCCTGGGACTCGCTCGCTGTCCAACCGTTCTCTACGCCGTTCTCTTGTTTGTTGCGTTTTTTATTTCTTCCCAAATTTGATTTTGATCGCACGCTTCAAAGCGTACTTGCCGAGGCTGGGGAGCTTTTGCTCGTATTTGACCATCGTGGAGCACTCGGGGCGGTCGCGATCCAGATGGATGGCGTCAAACGCGCACTTGGTGGTGCACAGGCCGCAGCCGATGCACTTGTTGGGGTCGACGATCGAGGCACCGCAGCCCAAGCAGCGAGCGGTCTCGGCGCGCACCTGCTCCTCGGTAAAGGTCTCGACGTACTCGCTAAAGGGCGCAGCCTTCTCGCGCTCGCGGTCGACACGTGCCACCTCGCGGCTTGCGTTGTCATAGCTCTCAATCACAACATCGTCGCGGTCAAGCGCGGTGTAGCGGCGCTGGTTGCGGCCGATGGTGAGCGTGGAGCCCGGCTGCACAAAGCGATGGATGGACACGGCGGCCTCGTGACCGGCGGCGATGGCGTCGATAGCAAAGCTGGGACCGGTGTAGACGTCGCCGCCCACAAAGATGTCGGGCTCGGCGGTCTGGTACGTCTGCGGATCGGCAAGGGCACCCTGGCTGCGGCCGAGCTCCACCTTGGAGCCAGCCAGCAGGTCGCCCCACACAATGGACTGGCCAATCGACATGACGACACGGTCGGCATCGACACGGCGCAAGTCGTTCTCGTCATACTCGGGCGCAAAACGGCCCTCGTCGTCAAAGACACGCGTGCAGCGCTTAAAGGTGATACCGCACACACGACCGGCCTCGTCCAGGTGAATCTCCTTGGGGCCCCAGCCGCAGCTAATGTGCGCGCCGTCCTCAATGGCCTCGCGACGCTCCTCCTCGCTGGCAGGCATCTTGACCTCGCTCTCCAGGCAGAACATCTCAACGTGCTCGGAACCCAGACGGCAGGCGTTGCGCGCGACATCGATGGCCACGTTGCCGCCGCCCACCACGATGGTGCGCCCGGGCAGCGCGTCGATCTTGCCGCTGTTGACCTCGCGCAAAAAGTCGACGGCCACGGTCACGTCCTCGGCATCCTCGCCCGGAATACCGGCAAGGCGGCCACCCTGGCAGCCAATGGCCACGTAAAAGGCTTTAAAGCCCTGCGCGCGAAGCTCGTCGAGCGTCACATCGCGACCGACCTCCACGCCATAGCGGAACTCGGCGCCCATCAGGCGAATGACCTCGACCTCGGCCTCGATAACGTCCTTCTGCAGCTTAAAGCTGGGAATGCCGTAGGTGAGCATGCCGCCCGGGCGCTCGTTTTTCTCGAACACGACGGGCTTGTAGCCCTTCTCGGCCAGATAGAAGGCGCAGGACAGACCGGCCGGACCGGCGCCGATGATGGCGATCTTCTGGTCGAAGCCGCCGGCACGCGTCGGGGTCACCACAGGTGGGACATAGCGAGTCGCGGCATCCAGATCGCGCTGGGCGATAAACTTCTTGACCTCGTCGATGGCCACGGCCTCGTCCACGCGACCGCGGGTGCAGGCATCCTCACAGCGGCGGTTGCACACACGGCCGCAGATAGCGGGCAACGGGTTCTCGCGCTTGATGAGCGCCAACGCCTCGTCATAGCGGCCCTGCGCCGCGAGCTTCAAATAGCCCTGAACGGCAACGTGCGCGGGGCAGGCCGTCTTGCAGGGAGCGGTGCCGGACTCATGCGTCTCGATACGGTTGTCGTTGCGGTAGTTGGGTGACCACTTGGTGTGGTCCCACTTGGTGGCATCGGGCAGCTCCTGGCGCGGATACTCGGGCACCTGTCCGCCAGCCTTTTTGCTACAGAGCTTCTGGCCCAGTTTGGCGGCGCCGGCCGGACACACCTCAACGCAGCGACCGCAGGCCACGCACTTGTCCTTCTCGACCTTGGCGACGTAGGCCGAGCGCGACAGGTTGGGCGTGTTGAACAGCTGCGAAGTGCGCAGGGCGTAGCACACGTTGACGTTGCAGTTGCAGATGGCGAAGATTTTGTTCTCACCGTCGATGTTGGTGATCTGGTGCACAAAGCCGTTGTCCTCGGCCTGGCGCGGGATGTCGTAGACCTCCTCGCGCGTCACATAATGGCCGCGGTCGGTCTCGACCACGTAGTCGGCCATATCGCCCACGGCGATGCACCAATCGGCCGGGTCGTCGGCGCAGCCCTCTCCCATCACGCGACGGCTCGCGCGGCAGCTGCAGGTGCTAGCGGCATACTTACCTTCGTATTTGTCGAGCCAATGCTCGATATGCTCGATCGGCACCGAGGTGCTCGCGGCATCGATGGCCTTCTCGACCGGAATGACATGCATGCCGATGCCGGCACCGCCGGGCGGCACCATCGGCGTGGCCTTGGACAGCGGTCCCTTGGACGCCTGCTCAAAGAACTTGGCATAGACCGGATGCTCCTCGAGCTGGCTCACGCGCATGTTGAGGAACTCGGCGGAACCCGGCACCAGCATGGGCAGCACCCACTGCTTGGCGCGCTCGGGGTTTTCCCAGTTGTACTCGAGCAGACCCGTGTAGCTCATGTCGTCGAGCATTTTTTCGATATCGGCCTCGGGCATGCCGGTGAGCTTGACCATCTCGGGCAGCGTATAGGGACGGCGCATCTTCATCTTGCAGAGCACTTCGGCCTGCTCGTCGGTTGCGGCCTCGGCAAACGACCAGTACTCGTAGCCCAGCAGCTCGTCGCGGTGCAGCAGGCGGTTGGTGCAGTGCTCACACAGTTTGACGATGGCCTCGCGCGGATGCTCCGGTATCGGCGGCACGAACTCCGCGCCGATATCGGGCTCGGTATAGCTAATCCCCGGTCCGTTGAGAATCATAGTCGTCCCTTCTCTTGCCACAGCCCGGCGAGACCGCAGCGCCCCTCTTTTTTTGCAGGCCGGGCATGCCCCCATGCCTTTCACCCGCCATTGTTGACATTGTGTCAAAAATAGTATTGACGAACCGTCAACAATATTCAAGACTGTTAGGCGAACGGTCAGGCAAAAGAGGATGAAAGGCGGCAAAACATGGGCAACAACGCAGCAGATATCTCTGTGGTCGATGCCGTCCCCGCATCCGATAGCGCGGCAAAACGCCTGACGGGCGACGAGCGCCGTCGCGAGATCCTCGCCGCTGTGCGCGCCGTGAGCGCCGAGCTTGGTGTGTCCCATCTTTCGGTATCGGCCGTGACCAAGCGGGCTGGCTGCACGCGTTCGCTGTTCTACCACTACTTTGCCGATATGGATGCCGCCGTCACCGCCGTTATGGACGAGGCAATCGACGGCTTTATCGCCGAGCTCGAGCAGTGGAACGCCAGCCGCACGGTTGGCGACATCGAAGGCGCACTCGACACCGTTGCTCCGCTCTTTAAGCGCCTGGTCGTGAGCGGCCACGAGTTGCCGAGCACGCTCACCTCGAGCAGCGGCGCGCTCTACGGCGGCTTTTTGCACAACGTGGTCCAGCGTGTGGCGCAGTATATCTGCGATACCACCGTGGTGGACTTTGTCGCCCATCACGAGCTGCGCATCGACCATGTCTACGAGACGTTCTACACCCTCATCATGGGGTTATTGATGTATATCCGCACGCACCCCGATGTGCCCGACGAGACAGTCAAGGAAATCATCGCCTCGACACTCCACATCGAGGGCTATACCGCCAAGTATCCGGAGCGCAAGCCCCAGAACTGACGACATTTGGCCAAACTGCCCGCGATCGGAAGAGGGGCCGCGGGCGTGTGAAAGGAGAGCAGCATGCTGTTCGATGTTTGGGGTAGCAATACCCTTATCCACTGGGTCGGCTGGGCCATGGTCTTTATCGGCCTGATCGTGCTCAACGAGGTCGGCCGCCGCACCAAGCTCGGCGCGGCCATCATCTTTGGCGTGGCTCCGCTGGCCATGACCATCTACTGCGTCGCCATTGCCATCGGCGTCTCACAGGGCGCCGAGTGGGCGCTCACCAACCCCACCCATGTGTACCAGAACAGCTGGTTCCACTACGCCAAGGTATACGCGGCGCTGGCCGGTTGCTGGGGCTTCATTGCCATTAAGTACCAGTGGGGCAAGATCGGCAAGGCGCACTGGTTCCGCGCGTGGCCGTTTGTGATCGTCGCCATCAACATCATGATTGCCGTCGTGTCCGACTTTGAGAGCGCCTATCACTTCTTTGTCCTGGGCGAGTCCACCTGGGTCACCTCCGAGGGCGCCACGCAGCTCGCCGGTTGGAACAACGTGTTCAACGGCATCGCCGGTATCATCAACATCTTCTGCATGACCGGTTGGTGGAGCGTCTACGCCTCCGAGGATCAGACCGACATGCTGTGGCCCGATATGACCTGGGTCTACATTATCGCCTACGATATCTGGAACTTCTGCTACACCTACAACTGCCTGCCCACCCACTCCTGGTTCTGCGGCTTTGCGCTGCTGCTGGCGCCCACCGTCGCCGCCTTTATCTGGAACAAGGGCGGCTGGATCCAGAACCGCGCCTTTACGCTGGCCATTTGGTGCATGTTTGCCCAGGTGTTCCCGTACTTCCAGGAGGAGTCCATCTTTGTGACCCACTCCACGCTCGACCCCGGCGCCGCCACCGCGGTCTCGATCGCTGCACTAATCGCCAACGTCGCCGCAATCATCTACATCGCCTACCGTGCCAAGAAGCTCGGCCGCAATCCCTACAAGCAGGATGTCTTTGAGGGCACCAGCGATTGGGAGAAGGCTACCGCTCGCCGCGCCAAGGTTGATTACGCGCACGCCGAGTAACATGTTTATTCCGTCCACATTTGAATGTAGGCAAACTTAGCCGATACCGCAATCGCGCGTCATGCGCAGCCCCGGAAAGCGATTCGCCCGCTTTCCGAGGCTTTTTGTTGTTGCGCGCATTCACGCACATATTCCATTCGCACACACATTCAAAACCTCTCGCACAGATAAAATCAGATTTCCGATCGCCTGACAGCTCTATATGACCTTGTTTTTGGGTACATTGTTGTCCCGATATTGAGCTTGGGGGATATATGAAAGATGAGACGATGGGCCAAGAGGATGCGACCCAAGATGCAGAAGCTTGCGCTGAGGCCTTGGAGAGCTTAGACCGGATTTCACTCGATGAGATTGCGTTTGACGATTCGGGCGTTGGTGTGCAGGATGAGCCGGAAGCCGAGGCGCAGTCCGATGATCAGGATGCAGACGACGTTGAGCCTGCCAAAGATGAGGCAGGTCACGAAGACACCGAAAGCGAGGCCGGCAATCAGCTCGAATCCGACACGGGCGAGGAAACCGTCTTGCTCGACAGCTTGCCGGCCGAGGATTCGCTGACCCGCGAGCTTCCTGGCCTGGGTTCCGCACCAGCCGTGGACGAGACCATCGCCATGGGCGATATTCCCCTTCCGTCCGTCCCCTCGGCACGCGAGGCCGAGGTTCGCCATCGCAAGATGTCGCCCAAGCGCCGCAATCTGATGGTTGCCGGCGCTGTGGCCGTTGCGCTTGTCGCCGGCGGTGCAGGCTATGCTGTCTGGAACGGATATCAGCAAGAGCAGGCTGCCGCTGTCGCCGCCAATGCCCACACGATGATGTCGGTGCAGATTGGCGTACATGCCGCGGGGCTCGACTGTTCCGCCGGCTCCAAGATTCCCGTACAAGTGAGTGGCCAGGATTCTGACGGATCCTCCGTGAGCGAAACGCTCTATGTTGACGAGCACGGCCGTGGCATCAAACTGCTACCCGGTGACTACACGCTCTCCATCGCTGCCTCCCCCATCGCGCCCGACGGCACCGTCTATACCGTACCGACCACCAAAGCGCAGGTCACGATCAAGAGCGACGGACAGGACCTAGGCAGCCAGGTCACCTTTAAGCTCAAGGTGCCTTCGGCCGACACGGTAACCGACGACCAGATCGATGCCGCCGCCAAATATGCCGAGGAGGGAGGCGCGAGCTCCTCCGCCACCGCCAAGGTGCTCCAGCAGGCGGCAACCGCGCGGCGCGACGCCGCCGTCAATGCCGTGAGCGCGCAAAAGGCACAGGCGGCCCGTGATGCCGACGCCCGTCACAAGGCAACCGACCTCTACCAGCTCGATATCCCCGTCGAGTGGTACGGCAAGGTCGAGACTTGGCAAAATGGCAGCACGCTATGCATCTATCTTGCCGGCGACAGCGATACGCCGATTGTGACGCTCGTCGCGGTGCGCGAGGGCGAGAGCTTTACGCCCGATGAGGGCGATACGGTTTTGGGTGCGGCCAACCTAGGCAACGGTTATACCGTCTACGCCAGCGGCCCCGTCTATCCGTACGTGGTGCCCCAGACCATCAACGGACGGACGCAGAATCCCGTGTCAACCTACCCCATGGATACGGCGATTGAGCTTGTCGAGCTCACGACCGGCAACCGCTACACCTATAGCCAGATCAAGAACGTACTGGTCGGCAAAGACGGCAAGGCCGACGCTGCGACCAAACTAGAGACCGACTACCTCGCCCAGATTCTCCTGCCGAGCATCAAAGCCCAGGACTAGCGGACCACAGCACCCAGGGTAGCTAATTTGGGGCGGGGCTTTTTAGCTACCCTTGATGTTGTTTCGACTTTGCTGTTGGGCAGAGCAGAGGGTAGCTAAAAAGCCCCCGTCCCAAATTAGCTACCACAGATCAATAAATGATTAGGCAAGAAGCCACTTCCATGCGGGCGCAGCATGTACCACGCCGTGTTTGCATGGAATATCGGCCTGCTCATCCATGGTAACGATTGTCGACTCACCAAGATCGAATTGGGCCATCGAGGCATCAAGCGCGGCAATTTCGCGCTCGCGCGTTTTCTCGCTTGCCATATCCGTACTCACCTGAATCAGGCCATAAGCCTGCATAAGAAGCGCATCCCCGGCCACAAAGTCCACCTCATGGCTTTTATTCTTCTCTTTGATCAGCAGGCGGCAGACCGAACCGGACCGCACGGCTGGAGCCCTTCTTCTGAGCGCATTGAACACCGCAGTCTCGAGCCTCTGGCCCTGATCAAATGCCGATGCGGGAGAGAATGCTCCGAACATCGCAGGATCGACAGCGTAGACTTTAGATGCGGACCGCGCATTATTTGCAAGTGAGCGCGTGAACTCCGGCACCGAAAACAACAGGTAGGCGTCCTCGTAATACTCAAGTAAGTCGCCGAGCGAATTACGACTGACGGGTATCTGCCTACTTTTGAACTCGTTGTACACCTTGTTCACTGACAGCTCTCGTGCCGAAGATGCCATACACCGCGTCAGGAACAGTGAAGCCAAACGAGGGTTCTTGATGTCGTAGCGCTCAACGACGTCCATGGCGACCGTTCGCGACGCATATTCCTGTAGCAGCTGAATCGCGTCCGCGGGCGTCTGCTCTAGCGTCGCGATGAATCCCCCTCGCTCAAGATATCCGATCAGATGATGTCGAAGCAGTGCTGCATCGCTCGATGAAAAGGGTGCATCCGGCTCAGGAACGCTCCCCGTCTTATATCGGACGTATTCCGAAAAACTCAACGGAAACAGCTCTCGCACAAGAGAGCGGCCCCTGAACTCGCTCTTAAGTTCCGAGGACAGCATCTTAGAAGAAGATCCCGTCACGTAGACGGTCGCTTTCTTCGTATCGACCACACGCCGCAGAAACGCACCCCATTCGGGAATTTCCTGGATTTCATCGAAGAAAATGTAGGCGCCCTCGGTTCGAGCAGCAGGATATAGCGCATAGAATGTATCGAGCACGTCCGCTAGCAGCGACGGCTCATACGGACGCAAGCGCTCATCCTCAAAATTGAAATAAAGCATCCGGTCAAGCTCGATACCTTGACCCTGAAGCCGCTGCATCTCCTGATACAGGCGATACGTCTTTCCACAACGACGGGCTCCCACAATCAGATTTACGATGTTGTCGCGCTTGGGTTCCTGCGGGTTTCCCAGATCAAGGTCGCGCTCAAAGACCTGTGGAACTCCTTGTTGCTCAAAGTCCTTTATTTTCTGGGCCACCAAGTCGTTGAATGCCATGATTCTCCAATCTTGCTTATATGCTAATCAAGATTATATCGATTCTTGATTAGCAGGAGAGCAAGATTACGTGTAACTTGATTAGTAGCTAAGCAAGTTTTTCTGTTGCCGAACATCAAAGGCCAGGGCTAGCGGCTCCTATTAGATGCTGGCTCACATAGCAGCCCAAGTAGCTAAAAGAGCCCCGTCCCAAATGAGCTACTTAGCGCCAGGGGTCGGCTTCGAAGAGGGGCTCGCGCTCGGGGCGGCGATCGCTGTAGGGATCGTAGCCGTCGTCGTCCTCGTTCTCGGCGCGGATATAGGGGTCGCGCGGCTTGGGCGCCGGCTTGGGTGCGGCATCGGTCGCCGGCGTGTTCGTCTTGTTCTTGTCTGTCATCTGCATATCTCCTTGCCATGTACTCACGTTCAACACCATCGATTGTCGCACGAAAAAGGGCGGCGGACCCGATTGGATCCGCCGTCCTTGGCGTTTTGCGATGAGAGGCGGTTTTAAAGCCGGCCCAAAATCTACTCGGCGTCGGGAACCTCGTAGGTGGCCGCCGGCGTGTTGTCGCACACGACGGTAAAGCCGCCGTCCTTGTCGGCATCGACCGTCACCTGATCGCCCTCGCGCACCGAACCGTCGATGATGGCGGCGGCGATGGCGTCCACGACCTCGCGCTGGACCAGGCGCTTGAGCGGACGGGCACCGAACACGGGGTCCAGGCCACCCACGGCGAGCATCTGCTTGGCCGCCGGGGTAATGGCAAGCGTCATGCGCTCCTTGGCCAGACGCGCGCGGACGTCGGCAAGCTGGATGTCGACGATCTTCTCGATCTGCGCCATGCCGAGCGGATGGAACACCACGATATCGTCGATACGGTTGAGGAACTCGGGGCGGAAGGTCTGAGCCATGGCCGCGTCGACCTGATGGCGCATCTCCTCCTCGTCCTTACCGGACAGATCGGCGATGGCCTTGGAGCCCACGTTGGACGTCATGATAATAATCGTGTTCTTGAAGGACACCTGGCGACCCTGGCCATCGGTCAGACGGCCGTCATCAAGCACCTGCAACAGCACGTTGAAGACATCCGGATGAGCCTTCTCCATCTCGTCGAGCAAGATTACGGAGTACGGACGACGGCGCACGGCCTCGGTGAGCTGGCCGCCCTCGTCGTAGCCCACGTATCCCGGAGGCGCCCCGATCAGACGCTGGACGCTGAACTTCTCCATGTACTCGGACATGTCGATACGCACGAGCGCGCGCTCGTCATCGAACAGGCACTCGGCCAGCGCCTTGGCGAGCTCGGTCTTGCCCACGCCGGTGGGGCCCAGGAAGAAGAAGCTGCCGATGGGCTTGTCCGGATCGGAGAGTCCCGCACGGCTGCGGCGCACGGCCGCGGCCACAGCGGACACGGCCTCGTCCTGACCGATGACGCGCTTATGCAGCTCGCCCTCCAGGCCCTTCAACTTGTCGAGCTCGCCCTGCATCATCTTGGACACGGGCACGCCGGTCCAGGCGCTCGTGACCTCGGCGATCTCATCGGAGGTCACCTGCTCGTTGAGGCCCTCGCCGTCCTGCTGCTTTTGTGCCTCGAGCGCAGCCTCGGAATCCTGAATCTGCTGCTGCAGACCCGGGATCACGGAATAGCGCAGCTCGGACGCACGGCCCAAGTTTCCGTTGCGCGTCGCGCGCTCCTCTTCACTCTTGGCCTCGTCGAGCTGGCCTTTAAGCTCCTGCACGTGGTCGATGGCGTTCTTCTGGTTGAGCCAGCCGGCCTTTTGCACGTTGAGCTTTTCTTGGACCTCGGCAATCTCCTGGCGCAGGGCCTCCAGACGCTCCTTGGAGGCGTCGTCGGTCTCCTTCATGAGCGCCTGCTCCTCGATCTGCAGCTGGGTGAGCTGACGCGTGGTGGCGTCAATCTCGACCGGCATGCTGTCGAGCTCCATGCGCAGGCGGCTTGCGGCCTCATCGACCAAGTCGATGGCCTTGTCGGGCAGGAAGCGGTCGGCAATGTAGCGATCGGAGAGGTCGGCAGCTGCCACGAGCGCGCTATCGGTGATATGCACGCCGTGGAAGATCTCGTACTTCTCCTTGAGGCCACGCAGGATCGAGATGGTGTCCTCGACGGTAGGCTCGCTCACCATAACGGTCTGGAAACGACGGGCGAGTGCCGCGTCCTTCTCGATGTACTTGCGATACTCGTCGAGCGTAGTCGCGCCGATTGCGTGCAAGTCGCCACGGGCGAGCGCCGGCTTCAGGATGTTGCCGGCATCCATGGAGCCCTCGGTGGCACCCGCGCCCACGATGGTGTGGAGCTCATCGATGAACAGGATGACCTTGCCCTCGGACTTTTGCACTTCCTTGAGCACGGCCTTCAAGCGGTCCTCGAACTCGCCGCGATACTTGGCGCCGGCGACCAGCGCGCTCATGTCGAGCTCGATGAGGTCGCGGTCGCGCAGGGTGCTCGGCACGTCGCCGGCCACGATACGCTGGGCGATGCCCTCGACGATGGCCGTCTTGCCGACGCCCGGCTCGCCGATGAGCACGGGGTTGTTCTTGGTGCGACGGGACAGAACCTGGATGGTGCGGCGAATCTCATCGGTACGGCCGATGACCGGGTCGAGCTTGCCGGCGCGGGCGAGGTCGCAGATGTTGCGTCCGTACTGCTCCAGCGCCTCAAACTGGGTCTTGTCCTCGGCAGACGTCACGCGGTCATCGCCACGCAGCTCCTCGTAGACCTGCTCGATGCGCTCCTTGGTGACGCCGGCGTCGCGCAGTACGCGGCCCGCCTCGCCCTTGTCCTCGGCAAGCGCCATCAGCAAATGCTCGGTCACCACAAAGCTGTCGCCCATCTTGGTGGCCTTTTTCTCGGCCTTCTCGATCACGCGAACGAGCTCGTTGGACAGGCCCATCTGCTGACCCTCGCCCGACACCTTGGGCGCATGGTCGATGGCATCTTGTGTGGAGCGTGCGAGCTGAGCCGGGTCGGCACCGATGCGCTCGATGATCACGGAGATATTGCGCTCGCCGGCACCGAGCAGGGCAGACAGCAGGTGGATCGGCTCCACCGCGCCGGCCTGTGCATCGGCAGCCGTGCTCATGGCGGTCTGCAGCGCCTCGCGCGACGTCATTGCTAGCTTATCGATTCTCATGGAATCACCTCTCTTGGGGCGGCCGCCCTACGGGGCGGCTTCACGTTGTTCGAGAAGTATTGTTGCCAGCTTTACGCGATCTTATACACAAATCTAAGTCTCTATATATAAGATTTTCTGAGTGAATTACGGATAGGGTACTGAGATGTCAGCCCGCCGCTGCCCAGGCGCGCTACCGTCTCGATCTGTAACATCTAGCAGCCATTTTTGATCCTAGATGTTACAGATCGAGACAGACCGAAAACCACCACAAAGAGGACAGGCACCTTTGTGGTGGTCGCGGTCTCTACTCCTTCGCCGAACCCGTACTTCCCGATTCGACGGTCCAGGGCATCTCATCCTCGAACAGCCATGTACGGGCAGACCCACTATCGCGTGCAGTCTGCGGGTCAGGCAAGCAGGTCTGTTTATAGGCATCTTGGATACACTGACCCATAAAATCGTTGAGCTCGGTCTGGTCGCCCTCCATGACATAGGCGACATCGCCGTCCATGATGTAGATGCCCGGACCCTCATTGCCCTCGTAGCCCGGATCGTACGAGACATCACATAACTTTGCGCCGTTTGCAGTGTCCAGCTCGATGGACGAGTGGCATCCGCCAACCATGTCGTTCGCTTTTGCCCGATAGGACGCATATCCGTACCAACGCTTAAATGTTTTGCCCTTGAGTAGCTCGGACGCCCTATCGATCAGGCTTGTATCCGTGGTATAGCGCATGGCCCCAAGCTGAATACGCGGATAATTGCTAATACCCAGCACAGCCGGCTGCTCATCAAAATCAACGGTAATGGTCTCGGGCTTGTCGTCGCCGGTCAGAAGTTCGACAGATTGAGTCACAGGCTTGACCACCGGCTCCGTCACCGCAGCAGGTAGAAATGCCATACCGACAGCGCCCGCGCCAACCACAGCGATCGCAAGCGCCAAGACAATCAATCCAATACGGGCAGAACGGCTCACGGCAAAACACCCCACAATGCAAACCTTCGCCACCTGCACTAATGATACCGCCAGCTAACACTATTACCAAAAGAAGCCGCGCGCTCCTCACCACCACAAAGGGGACAGGCACCTTTGTGGTGGTTTTCGACGCTAACGGTCGACCATCTCGCGCAATGAGATTAAACTTGAATTGCTCTCTGAACATATCCATTTCTGCCTATCCTCAACAGATCTTTGTCTCGAGGAGCGCATATGAAGCCGCCTCATTCCACCGGTCGCAACGTCATCGCCATTCTCGCCATACCCATCGTGATGCTCTTCCTTATCGTCATCACGCCCTTTTCCCTTGGTATCACCTCGCCCTTCGATTTATGCGGAATGGTCGACGCCGGCTCGCGTGCCACCTCGCTCTCCTTTATCTGTCGCGGCGTGTTTTACGAAGATGGAATTCCCACCGGAAGTTGGCAGTCAAAGTTGCCACTGCTCGGTCAGATCGACGGATGCTCCCCCTATTTCTGCCTTGGACCTCAGACGCTAAACTATCTAATCGACGACCAGCCACTCGACTTCATCACCCTCGCCTACGACTACGCACCAAACACCGATGAGCGCCACATGAACCAAGTCCTCGACAAGATGCTTGGACAGTGCGGGCTCACCGAGGAGGCCGGTCGAACCATCTATAGCAACCAGAAATTAAAGCGAACAGAACTCCGCCGTGTCGGAAAAATCAAAGGGCGAAACGGGGCCGCCTACTGGGATGCCTGGGCAACACGCGACAAGGGCGAATTCGGACACAGCACCTATATGGTCACTGTCTACACCAAAGACGGAATTAAGGACAATGTTGACGATTTCGCGTCATCCAAACTCGGCATCCCCAAAACAACCAAACCCGCCAGCCCAGATGAAATTCTGTAGAGCCGCCCATTAACATGCCGCTCAACGATCACAACAGCATCGAGCTCGTCCCCACCACCACAAAGGTGCCTGCCCCCTTTGTGGTGGTTTTCAACAAAAAGAAGCCGCCCCGATAACAGAGGCGGCATCAAGCAAGTCTATTTATTAGCGTCCCTCAAGACCCAACGAGAACGCAGAAATGTAGCCCGGGGCTTACCCTTTCCCGAACGCGGCCCTCGCGAAGCGCGTGAGCGGGCGGGAAAGGGTAAGCCCCGGGCGGACAATTAAGTGCGCTACTCGGCAGCGGCCTTGAACTTGTTGTAGTTGATCAGGCAGCCGGCCTTGACGATGGCACGCTCCTCTGCCGTCATATCGGCAATGTAGAGCTCAATCTGATCGACCGCACCATCGGCGCGCACCACGTAGGCGGCGATGTCCTTCAGGTCGCCATCGAGCGCGGCACGGATACCCGGCACAAAGACGTAATCGCCCACCTCAAAGTTGGGCTCGGCCTCCATCTGGAAGGGCACCATGCCCCAGTTCATCACGTTGGAGCGATAGCGCTTGGTGGCGTACTCGTGGACGATGTTGGCCAGGCCGCCAATTACGCGCTGGCAGCTCGCGGCCTGCTCGCGGGCGCTGCCGTCGCCAGGCTTCTTGGCGTAAATCATGGAACCGAACTCGGTCGCCTTGGCATCGGCCGCGACACCCGCGCCGGCCAGCGCCT
Organism: uncultured bacterium; assembly: GCA_905214525.1. Lineage (GTDB taxonomy): Bacteria > Actinomycetota > Coriobacteriia > Coriobacteriales > Coriobacteriaceae > Collinsella. The sequence goes on along the minus strand of CAJMMN010000006.1, from coordinate 76,641 downwards.
CAAACACACCGGCAAGCTCGGCATCGAACGCCGCCAGGTCGCCCGCGGACTCGCCGGCAACGCGACGCTTCTCCACAGCGTCGACCTCCTTGGAGCGACCCACGTAGGCCGGGTCGCGGCGGCTCAGCGTAAACTCAGCCAGGCCCAGCGGGTTGGAGCGGAAGGAGCTCGTCTCGCCCGAGGGAATGAGCTCGTCGGTCGTGGTGACCGGGTCCATGATCTTGGAGCAAACCTTGAGCAGGATGTCGTCGCCGAGCGGCTCCATCGCGGGCCACGGCTTGATGTTGGGGCCTTCGACCAGCTCGTCGGCAGGCTCCGCCTTGCCAAAGCCCCAGTACACGCGCTTCTTGTACGGCGCGTCGTCAAAGGTGTACTCGCAGGCCTCGTCCCAAGTGTCCTCGGGCAGGTCGGTCGCCGGCGTCAGGACGCCGCCGTTGGCAGCCGTTGCCGCAATGGAGCGGGCGTCCATCAGGGCCACGGCGCTCAGCTGGCCATTACCCGGCTTGGAACCCTCGCGGTTGGGGAAGTTGCGCGTGGTGTGACGGATCGAAAGGCCGTTGTTGGCGGGCGTGTCGCCGGCGCCGAAGCACGGGCCGCAGAATGCCGTGCGCACGATTGCGCCGGCCTCCATGAGGTCGTAGATGTAGCCGCGGCGTGTAAGTTCGAGCGCCACGGGCTGGCTCGTGGGATAGACCGACAGCGAGAACTCGCCGCAGCCGGTATTGGCGCCCTTGAGCACGCGGGCAGCCTGGACCACGGAGTCATAGTTGCCGCCCGAGCAGCCGGCGATAACGCCCTGCTGCACGTGCAGCTTGCCGTCGACGATCTTGTCGAGCAGGCTAAAGTGCGTCTTGCCCTCGCCGATCTTGGCGGCCTCGAGCTCCACCTCGTGCAGGATGTCCTCGAGGTTCTCGTTGAGCTCGTCGATCTCAAAGCCGTTGGAAGGATGGAACGGCAGTGCGATCATGGGCTTGATGCTCGACAGGTCGACCTCGACGCAACCGTCGTAGTAGGCGACATCGGCGGGCTTGAGCTCGCGATAGTCGTCGCCGCGGCCGTGCATGGTCAAAAACGCGTGCGTGTCCTCGTCGGTGGCCCAGATGCTCGACAGGCAGGTGGTCTCGGTGGTCATGACGTCAACGCCGTTGCGGTAGTCGGTCGTCATGCTCGCGATGCCCGGGCCCACAAACTCCATGACATTGTTCTTGACGTAGCCCTTGGCAAAGACGGCGCGAATGATGGCGAGCGCCACGTCGTGCGGGCCGACGCCGGGGCGCGGGGCGCCCGTGAGGTAGATGGCCACGACGCCGGGATAGGCGACATCGTAGGTGTCGCGCAGCAGCTGCTTTGCCAACTCGCCGCCGCCCTCGCCCACGGCTATGGTACCCAGGGCACCATAGCGGGTGTGCGAGTCGGAACCCAGGATCATCTTGCCGCAACCGGCGAAGTTCTCGCGCATAAAGGAGTGGATGACGGCGATGTGCGGCGGAACGAAGATGCCGCCGTACTTCTTGGCTGCGGAAAGGCCAAAGACGTGGTCGTCCTCATTGATGGTGCCGCCCACGGCGCACAGCGAGTTATGGCAGTTGGTGAGCACGTAAGGCAGCGGGAACTGCTCCATGCCCGAAGCGCGCGCCGTCTGGATGATGCCGACAAAGGTGATGTCGTGGCTCGCCATGGCATCGAAGCGAATCTTGAGTGCCTCGGGGTCGCCCGACGTATTGTGTGCCTGGAGGATCGAATACGCGATGGTGCCGCGCTTGGCATCCTCGGGTGTCTGCGTAATACCGCGCTCGGCAGCCTCGGCCGCAGGCACAACCTCGCTGCCGCCGCGCAGGTAGATGCCGTCCTCGTACAGCTTGACCATACTGTCTCCCACTCTGCCCAAAAGATTTGGGCGCATAGCATACATTCGTTCAATATCGTGCCATAGAACGGTTGCGAGTGGGTTACGAATCTGCACGTTCACTTTATCTAGGTAAAGTAAAGGACGTGCCGGTCGAGGGCCGGAAGATTTTGTGCAAGAGCGTCCCTTTCGACTAGTCATTTAAGAACGTCCCCAATGACTACCCTACCGCATCCGGAGCAAGGCAACGCCGCAGGCAGAGGACGGACAGCGAGCGCCGTCCAGAGCGAACAAGTTGGCATGAAAAAGGCAAGGCATAGACCTTCTGGTCATGCCTTGCCCTTTGAATGACAAATTGTCGCTCTGGACGGCGCGCAGCGTCAACTGGTCCGCCGTTCGTCAGAACGGCGGAACCTAGAGATCTCCGCCGGCGCCCAGTAGCTTGCGCATGACTTGCTCGGGGTTAACCGAGCCATCGCGCGGGGCCAGGGCGGTGATCTTCTTCTGCATCTTGTACTCGTGCAGCTCATCCTCGAGCTGGCGCACGCGAGCGCGGAGCTTCTCGTTCTCGCGCTCGCGCTCCTCGGCACGCTCCTTCATATCGAGAATGCGCACCACGCCGGCAAGGTTGATACCCTCGTCAGTCAGCTGGTTGATGAGCTCCAGACGCTCGATATCGGCACGCGAATACAGGCGCGTGTTACCGCCCGAGCGCTGGGGGTTCACCAGGCCCTTAGACTCGTAGACGCGCAGAGTCTGCGGATGCATGCCGGTCAACTCGGCCGCCACGCTGATCATGTACAGCGGTTTGTTCCTATTGTCCTCGGCCATGCTACCTGACCCCTTTCCGTCTCGTTATCGTCCATCATAAGCCCGCGGGCGCGGGCGCGCGCCGCGACCTTCCTAGTACGTCGCCTTGTAACGGTTGACCTTCTCGCGATAGTCGCGCGTGTCGGCCTCGCGCAACTTAGTCATGGCATCGCGCTCGTCGTCGGACAGGTTCGTGGGGACCTGCACCTTGATCTCGACGAGCAGCGCACCCGTGCGGCCGCGATGCTTAACGTCGGGCGCACCCATCTCCTTAAAGCGGAACTTCTTGCCCGTCTGGGTGCCAGCGGGCACCTTCAGACGAACCGTCGCGCCGCCGGGCGTGGGCACATCCACCGTGCAGCCGAGCGCCGCCTCGTAGACCGAGATCGGCACCTCCATGGTCACATCGGCGCCCTTGCGCTTAAACAGCGGATGCTCCTCCACGTGCGTGGTCACGACCAGGTCGCCGCGCTCGCCGCCGGCAACGCCGTACTCGCCACGGCGCTTGTAGCGCAGCTTGCCGCCGTCGACCGCGCCCGCAGGCACCGAGACCGTGATGGTCTGCTGCTCGCCCGTCGAGGGGATGCGGTAGGTGACCTTGTGCGTCACGCCGCGAAACGCGTCCTCGGCCGTTACGTCGACGGTCAGCGACAGGTCGCCGCCCTTGCGCGCGCGGCTGCGACCCGCGCCGGCACCGGCAGCACCCGCAGCCCCGGCAAAGCCCGAGCCCCAATCGCTGCCCCAAGCGCCGTTGCCGCTAAAGATGCTGTCGAAGATGTCACCCCAGCCGCTGGCGCCCGCGCCGGCACCGTAGCCGCCGCCATACGCGCCGCCTGCGCCCGGCATGCCGCCGAACATGAGCATCTGGTCGTACTCTTTGCGCTTCTTCTCGTCCGAAAGCGTCTCGTAGGCCTCGCTGATCTCCTTAAACTTGGCCTCGTCACCGCCGGCATCGGGGTGATATTTTTGCGCGAGCTTGCGAAACGCGCTCTTGATCTCTTTGTCGGAGGCGCTCTTGGATACGCCCAGGATGTCATAGAAGGTTTTGCCTGCAGCCATCGTAGCTCCTCTCCTGTTTCATCCGCCGTCCAGCGGACGGCGGCTCATGCTTTCATATGGCACTAGGCCAGAAAGGGCCCCGGGTGTTGCCCCGGGGCCCTTCTCAATTACTCCTCGGTGCTCTCGGCCGTATCGGCCGCGGCATCCTCGGGCGCCGCTTCGGGCTCCGGTGCGGGGCGCTTCTCGCCACCGTAGGTCACCGTCACCATCGCGGAACGCAGGATGCGGTCCGCCATGCGGTAGCCCTTCTGGTACACGTCGTTGACGGTCTCGTCGTACTGCGATGCGTCCTCGACACGCCCCACGGCCTGGTGCTCGAGCGGATCGAACGCCTCGCCCTTGGGGTCGATGGGCTCAACGCCCTCGTGAGCAAACACATCGAGCAGCTTGGCATGCACCGCGTCGACGCCGTCGACGAACTGCTTAAAGTCGTCGGCAAGTTCCTGGCTACGGGCATGGTCGATCGCACGCTCGATATCGTCAACCACCGGCAGCAACGCAGTAACGAGCTTCTCGGTCGCGCGCTCGCGCTCGGCGATGCGCTCGTTGGCGGTGCGGCGACGGAAGTTCTCCCAGTCGGCCTGCAGACGGGCGGTGCGCTCGGTGGCGTCCTTCGCCTTGTCCTCGGCGGCCTTCTGAGCCTCTGCCGCAGCATCGAGCTCATTGCGCACGTCGGCAAGCTCTTTCTGAGCCTGCTCGAACTTGAGCTTAAAGTCGTTGTCGGCGGCTTCTTCACCGGCGCGGATAGCGGCTTCCACCATCTCGTCCTCGGTCATCGTCGCCTCCTTGTTGGAATCCTCTACCTGGTTCTCGGCAGCCTCGGCGGCCGGGGCCTCGTTGGCCTCGGTATCGTCAACGGCCTCTACGGGAATCTTCACGTCCTTCTCCTCAGAGTCAACGGGGGCGGCGCCAGCGGCGGCCGCCTCCGTGCGAGCTTTACGGGCGGACATGATTATTTGTCCTCGTCGTCCACAACCTCGTAGTCGGCGTCGACAACGTCATCGTCGGCAGGCTGGGCGCCAGCGGCACCGTCGGTCTGCTGCTGAGCGTCGGCGTAGACAACCTGAGCCAGCTCGTAGGCCACAGACTGCAGGGACTCGCCAGCGGCCTTGATAGCCTCGACGTCAGAGCCCTCGAGCGCCTTCTTGGCGTCGGCGATAGCAGCCTCGGCCTTGGACTTCACGTCGGCGGAAACCTTATCGCCCAGCTCGTTGAGGGTCTGCTCGGTGGAGTAGCACAGGCTATCGGTCTGGTTGCGGACCTCGACCTCTTCCTTCTGCTTCTTGTCCTCCTCGGCATGAGCCTCGGCGTCCTTGACCATACGATCGACTTCGTCGTCGGACAGAGCGGTGGAGCCGGAAATGGTGATCTGCTGCTCCTTGCCGGTGCCCTTGTCCTTAGCGGAGACCTTGACGATGCCGTTGGCGTCGATGTCGAAGGTGACCTCGATCTGCGGCACGCCGCGGCGGGCAGCCGGGATACCGGTCAGCTGGAACTTACCGAGCGACTTGTTGTCGCGGGCAAGCTCGCGCTCGCCCTGGAGCACGTTGATCTCGACGCTGGTCTGGTTGTCGGCAGCGGTGGAGTAGACCTCGGTCTTGGAGGTCGGGATCGTGGTGTTGCGGTCGATCATCTTGGTCATGATGCCGCCCATGGTCTCGACGCCCAGCGACAGCGGGGTAACGTCGAGCAGCAGGATGCCCTCGACGTCGCCGGTGAGCACGCCGCCCTGGACGGCAGCGCCGTCGGCAACGACCTCGTCGGGGTTCACGGACATGTTGGGCTGCTTGCCGGTCATGGTCTTGACCAGATCCTGGACGGCGGGCATACGGGTGGAGCCGCCGACGAGGATGACCTCGGTCAGATCGGAGAGCTTAAGCTTGGCGTCGCGCAGGGCGTTGGTGACAGGCTGCTTGCAGCGCTCGAGCAGGTCGCGGGTGATCTTCTCGAACTCGGCGCGGGTCAGCGTGTAGTTGAGGTGCAGCGGGCCGGACTGGTTCATGGTGATGAACGGCAGGTTGATGGTGGACTGCTGGGCTGCGGAGAGCTCCTTCTTGGCGTTCTCGGCGGCCTCCTTCAGACGCTGCAGGGCCATGGGGTCCTGACGCAGGTCGACACCGTTCTCCTGCTGAAACTTATCGGCCATCCAGTCGATGACGCGCTGATCCCAGTCGTCGCCGCCCAGGTGGTTGTCGCCCGAGGTGGACAGAACCTCAAACACGCCGTCGGCGAGGTCGAGGATGGAGACGTCGAAGGTGCCGCCGCCCAGGTCGAAGACCAGAATGCGCTGGTCGGTGCCCTGCTTGTCCAGGCCATAGGCAAGAGCAGCAGCGGTCGGCTCGTTGACGATACGCTTGACGTTGAGGCCGGCGATCTTACCGGCGTCCTTGGTGGCCTGACGCTGGGCGTCGTTGAAGTAGGCCGGGACGGTGATGACGGCGTCGGTGACGGTCTCGCCCAGATACTTCTCGGCGTCGGCCTTCATCTTTGCGAGCGTCATGGCGCTCACCTGCTCGGCGGTGTAATCCTTGCCCTCGATGTCGACGACGGCACGGCCACCCTGGCCCTCCTTGACCTCATACGGCACGGTCTTGATCTCGGAGGTGCACTCGGAGTACTTGCGGCCCATGAAGCGCTTGATGGAGAACACGGTGTTCTTGGGGTTGGTGACAGCCTGGTTCTTAGCGGCCTTACCCACGACGCGGTCGCCGTCGGCACGGAAGCCCACGACGGACGGGGTGGTGCGGTCGCCCTCGGCGTTCACGATAATGGTCGGAGAACCGCCCTCGAGAACGGCCATTGCGGAGTTAGTAGTACCAAGGTCGATACCAAGAATCTTGCCCATTAGAAATTCCCTCTCTCTTGTGCGTTCGCGTCGCCTCGACGGTCTGTCGCGCGGCGCTTCGGCTTGTCTTTCAGGATGTAGTGTATCCCCTTATGGGCCGGAATATACAAAATCTAAGTCAATTCATATAAGATTTCTTATTGCCGAGAGTTTAGGTTCTCAAATGCGCAGGTAGATGCACTGTTTTAGTTCTCGGCAGATCTATTGAGATCTATGTAGAGTTGACTGAGGTTTGCGTCCGGGGGCGCCTGGGGCTGCCTTGCGGAAAGCTCGTCCCGGTTTGAGCGTGGATTCTGGGATGCGGTTTCCTCTTGAAGGCTCAACCGGAAGCTACATCCCAGTTTGAGCACCGATTCCGGGACGCAGTTTCCGCTAGCGGGCCCAACCGGAAACTGCGACCCGGTTTTCGGCCAAATAACGGGATGCCCTTTCCGCAGGCGCGCTCAATAGGTCAATATTACAAGTCACCTATAGCTAACATTTGCGCAGCTCAACGGCCCCACCTGCGCGTTTTTTAGTAAACCTTGGCATACTCGGCGAACGGTATGAAGATGCCGGCCAGAGGGTATTGCAAACGGTCGCTCCCGTGGTATGTTTTTGCCCGAATCAAACCGACGCGCATCGCCTGTAGCGTCGGTCAACAGAGAGGAAACTACCATGGCTCATCCCGTAATTGATGCCGACGAGTGCATCGCTTGTGGCGTTTGCGTCGACTCCTGCCCCGCTGGCGTTCTGGAGCTCCAGGACGTCGCTACCGTCGCCGACGAGGACTCCTGCGTCGCCTGTGGCGCTTGCCAGGACGCTTGCCCCGCTGGCGCGATCACCGAGATCGTCGAGGAGTAACAACTCCCCCACTTGCACACTCAAAAGTACACCGTGCACAAAAAAGGAGGCTTCCGCATCGCCGCGGAGGCCTCCTTTTGTTTGTACAGGCAGCTAATTGGGGACGGGGCTACCTTGGCAGTTGCGGTGGAATAGTTCCTGGCTCATTGCTTAGGTGCCGATTGTAGGAACTATTTCACCGCAACTTATAAAGACAGTATCGGGTTAGGACAAATCATCCTCGTAGGGCATTAAATCGGCAAGGTAGCCTTTCTCCTTGAGCATGGCCTCGATCTCGTCGAGGGTCTGCTCGTCTTCCGCCGCGATGCGATGGAAGTGGTAGCCGCTCGTCACCGTCAGCAGCGGGAAGCTCTTGCCGCTGGCGATGCCCTCTAGGTAGCGCTCGACATCGCGGCGGTTGCGGATGTCCAGGTCGGCCGTGATCTTGCCGTACACGCGGTGATTGACGATCACGTTGAGCACGGCGCCACCGGCGTCGACGATACTCGTGAGCTCATCGCCTGCCTGCTCCACGCTGTGGCGAACCTTGACCAAGCGCGTGGGCACGGCGGGGCTGCTGGGGGCCTCCTGCAGCACGTAGCCGCGGTTGGTCGCCACGATATCGTGCCCATCGGCACGCAACAGGGCAATATCCTGAACCACGACCTGACGGCTCACGCCAACCTCGCGGGCAAGTGCGCTGCCCGAAACGGGCTCCTTGGCTCCTTCGAGCACGCCCATGATGGCACGGCGACGCTCGCGGGCGTTCATTATTTACCGTCCAGCAGACGCAGGTGCTTAAGCGAGAGGTCGAGGATCGGCGCAGAGTGCGTCAGGGCGCCCGAGCTAATATAGTCGACACCCAGATCGGCCAGGGCGCGAATGTTGCTGGCGTCCACGTTGCCCGAGCACTCGGTCTTGGCGCGGCCATCGATAAGCTCAATCGCGGCAGCCATGTCGTCGTGGGTCATGTTGTCGAACATGATGATGTCGGCGCCGGCTTCCACGGCCTCGCGCACCATGTCCAGGTTCTCGCACTCGATCTCGACCGTCGTGGTAAACGATGCATGGGCGCGCGCCATCTCGATCGCACGCATCACGCCGCCGGCGGCGTCGATGTGGTTGTCCTTGAGCATGACGGCCGTCGACAGGTTGTAACGGTGGTTGCTGCCGCCGCCGATCTCGACCGCGGCCTTCTCGAAGACGCGCATGCCCGGCGTGGTCTTGCGCGTGTCGACGAGCACGGTCTTGGTGCCCTCGAGCACCGCAGCCATTCTGTGTGTATAGGTAGCGATACCGCTCATGCGCTGCAGGTAGTTGAGCGCCACGCGCTCGCCCGAAAGCAGCACGCGCGCATCGCCGCGCACCTGGCCCACGTGGTCGCCGGCGTGCACCTCGTCACCGTCGGCAACATCAAACAGCACCGAGCTCTGCGAATCCAGCAGCTCAAAGGTGCGAGCGAACACATCCAGGCCGGCGATGATGCCATCGGCCTTGGCGATAAGCTCCACCGTGGCGGGACGCGCCGTGGGGCACACGCTCGCCGTGCTCACGTCCTCAAAGGTAATGTCCTCGCGCAGAGCCTGCAGAATCAGATCATCGACGACGAGTTTCATGGTAATGGGATTCATGGTCTACTCCTCCACGGCCTGCGTGCCGGCGGCACGGGCCAAATCATCGATTGCCAGGGTGTCGGCGCTCAGGGCGCGATGACGGCCATCGAGCACGGGATCGCCCGCCTGCTCCACGGCCAGCGACTCGCCGGTACGCATGTACCACGCGGCGCGACGACCCCAGACCAGCGCCTCGAGCAGGCTGTTTGATGCAAGGCGGTTCTTGCCGTGAACGCCGTTGCAAGCCGTCTCGCCCGCGGCGTAGAGCTCGGGCATCGAGGTGCGGCCGTCCTTGTCGACCCACACGCCGCCCATAAAGTAGTGCTGTGTGGGCGTAACGGGGATGGGCTCGTCCAAGATATCGCGGCCGTCCTCCAGGCAGCGTGCGCGAATGTTGGCAAAGTGCCCGGTCACCACATCGCGCTCGACGGGGGCAAAGCTCAGCCACTCGTGCTCGGTGCCGTCCTGCTTCATCTGCTCGCGAATAGCGGCGGCGACCACATCGCGCGGCTGAAGCTCATCGGTAAAGCGCTCGCCGGCGGCGTTGAGCAAAATCGCGCCCTCGCCGCGGCAGCTCTCGCTGATCAGGAAGGTGCGACCCGGCTGCGGCGAGAACAGTCCCGTGGGGTGAATCTGCACGTAGTCCAGGTGCTCCATCTTAATGCCATGCTCCTGAGCGATGTAGCAGGCATCGCCTGTGAGCTGCGGGTAGTTGGTCGAATGGTCGTATACGCCGCCGATACCGCCCGTCGCCCACAGCGTGTGGCGGGCATGGATCTTAAACGGCTCGCCGGCATGCACGCCCTCGGCGGCATTTGCCAGCTCGTCGGCGGGACGAACCGAGTTGTCCTCGTCCACGGGAACGGCGATAACGCCGGTGCACACCGTGGCGCCGCCACCCTCGCCCGTCAGGATGTCGGTCATGGCCACGTACTCCAAAATCTGCACGTTGTCCAGCTTGCGAACGGCCTGGAGCAGCTTGGTTGTGATCTCCTTGCCCGTAATATCGGCATGGAAGGCAATGCGCGGGCGGCTGTGCGCGCCCTCGCGGGTAAAGTCGAGGCCGCCATCGGCCTTGCGCTCAAAGTCCACGCCCATGGCCAGCAGGTCATTGATGACCGAGCGGCTCGAGCGGATCATGATGTCGACGCTCTCGCGGCGATTCTCGTAGTGGCCGGCGTGCATGGTGTCCTCAAAGAAGGCATCGTAGTCCGAGCCCTCGGGCAGTACGCAGATGCCGCCCTGCGCGAGCATCGAATCGCACTCGTCGACCGCGCCCTTGGAGAGCATGATCACGCGCGTGCTCGTCGGCAGGTTGAGCGCCGCGTACAGGCCCGCTACGCCGCAGCCGGCAATGACGACGTCGCACTCCATATCGGGGTATTGCTTGGTTTCCACAGGAATCCTCTCCCTTGAATGTGACATAAGAAACCGTCCCTCATGCCACATTGTTCTAGCGTGCTGCGTACTCGAGCATGCGGTCGAGCGTAAGTTTGGCCTGGTCGGCAGCCTCGTCCGACACGCCGATCTGCACCTCGCCCTCACCCGTCTCCAGGCAGCGCACGAGCTTTTCGAGCGTGATGAGATCCATGTTGACGCAGGTGGGCTGCACCGCGGGGAAGTAGAACTTCTTGCCGGTGCCCTGGCAGCGGCGCTCGAGCTCGTAGAGCACACCGCGGACCGTCACGATAATGAACTCGCTCGCGTCCGACTCCTCGGCGTACTTGATAATGCCGGCGGTGGAGCCGATGTAGTCGGCCTCGGCCAGGACGTCGGCCTTGCACTCGGGATGCGCCAGCACGAGCGCGTCGGGGTGGGCCTCCGTCGCGTCGACGATCTGCTCGACGGTGATGATGTGATGGCGCGGGCAGTAGCCGTTGTTGAGGATGACGTGCTTTTGCGGCACCTGCTCGGCTACGAAACGGCCCAGGTTTTGGTCGGGAATGAACAGGATATGCTGCTGCGGCAGCTCGGACACGATCTTAACGGCGTTGGAGCTGGTGACGCACACGTCGCTCCAGCTCTTGATCTCGACCGTGGAGTTGACGTAGCAGACCACGGCCAGGTCGTCGCCGTACTCGGTGCGCGCCGCGTCGACCGTCTCGCGCTTGACCATGTGAGCCATGGGGCAGTCCGCGCCCGGCTCGGGCAGCAGCACGGTCTTGGTGGGGTTGAGCAGCTTGGCGCTCTCGCCCATAAACTCCACGCCGCACAGCACGATAGTCTGCTGCGGTAAGCTCTTGGCAAGCTTTGCCAAGTAGAAGCTGTCGCCGACGTAATCGGCAACGGCTTGGACCTCGGGCGCCACATAGTAGTGCGCCAGAATCACCGCATCACGCTGGGTTTTTAATTGCTGAATGGCCTCGACGAGCTCTGCGGGCACCAGTGCCGCGCGCTCCGTTGCCGTCGTTGCCGATGCTAGGCCGGCCGCGATATCGCGTGCAAGCTCCGACGCATCCATGTTCGCGCTCTGTGCCATCAAGGCCCCTCTCTTTTGGCGAATCTTGGGGCTTTAGTATGACACCTGGCTTTACAGCTGACAAGACAGCTGTAAAGCCAGGTGTAAAGTTGAAATAAAGATTCAATTTCGGGCGGAGTTTTTGTCCACAGGGACGACCTCGCGGCGGCACAAAAAAGGGGTCCGGCTTGTCAGATCCGGACCCCTTAGGAACAGGGCAGCAACTAGGCGCGGCGCTTCATGGCGAAGGCCAGCAGCAGAGCCGCCATGCCGGCTGCAAGTACGCCACCAGCCATGGTGTACGTACCGTCGCCGACCGAAGGCAAGGCTCCCTTGCCGGTCTTCTTCTTGGACTTAGAAGTCGTGGTCGTGGTGGTCTGGCTCGAATCGGGCGTCGGCTTGGCGGCATCGGCGATGGTAAAGGTCGTCTCTGCCGTGCCCGTGGTCGAAACCACGCTCAGCTTATGCTCACCCACACCAAGCGTCTTCACGAAGCTCGTCTTGAGCGTCACGATCGTGGAGCCCTCGGTGAGCACGTAGTTCTCGGCGCCGACTTCCTTGTCGTCGACCAGCACCTTCTGGAAGTACTTGATCGGCGCGTTCGAGCGGAAGCTCAGGTCTTTGGCGGTGTCGACTGTGATCGCCTGGCCTGCGCCCTCGATAATCGTGGGTGCCAGGATCGCGATTTCCTCGGTTGCGCCCTTCTCGCCGCAAACCGTGCACTCCTGGTGCCTCTCGCCCTTGGCCTCGGCGGTCGCCGGCTTGTCGACAACCCACTCAAAGGTATGCTCGGCCTTGTCGAGGACCTCGCCGCAACGGCAGATATGCCAGTGGTTCTTGGCGTCGTGCGCCCAGCCGGAGCCGTCGGGCTCGTGCTTGAGCACACCCTCGACCGTCACGTTCACATCGCCCTCGACGTCCTTGAGCTCATAGGTACCGTCGTCAGCAAGCTTAACGGCCTTGCCATTGACGTTGACGGCATAGTTCTTGCCCGTAAAGTACGCGCCGTCGATGCTGATGGCGAGCTTTGCGGAGCCGTGCCAGTCGAGCTCGGTTGCCGTCGAGGTGAGCGTGTAGCCCACCTGATTACCCGGCAGCGTCACGACGAGCTTGCGGCCCGCCTTCACGGTAACCTCGGTAACGGCAGAGGCGTCGTAGTTGGCCTTAGCCTGGTAGCGCACCTCGTACACGCCGGCAGCGAGGTCCTTGAGCTCGGTCACGTCCTTGCCCACGGCCTGGTACTCGGCGGCGCCCTGAGCGCGCCACTCCATGGTGGCGTCGACGCCCATGATCTTGCCGTCCTTCTTGCCGCTCACGGTCTCAGCCTCGGCCTGGACCACCGGCGCGTCCTGCGCAGCGTTCTTGATGGAGAACTCGCAGGTCAAGCCATCGGCGGGCAGCGTGTAGTTGCCCGCGGCCTTGCCCGTCAGCTCGGCGAGGGTCGCCGTATAGGTGCCGACCTCGGTCTGGGAACCGTCAACGAATGCACCAAGGTCATCCTTGCCGATGACGTTGCCAAGCTCTGCCACGGGGCAGTGCTCCTTGCCGTCGTAGACGAATTCGGTGGTACCCCACGTCACGGTGAGCAGACGCTGGTTAATGATGAACGTGCCGTCGATGAACGTAATCGCGTAGTTGGGGTTCGCACCCTCGGGCTGCGTCAGGCGCAGAGCATAACCGCCCTCGCGCACGTCGTCACAGTCCTCGTGCTCGATCTCAAGTTCAAGCGTATCGTCCCCGACGAGCTCGCCAGAGGTGACCGACCACTCAAAGACGGGGTCTTTCTCGCCGTAAATCTTGGAGGCGTTCTGAGCGGTGACCGTGATCGCACGCGGCGTAACCTTGAGCGTCACTTTGCCCTCGACCGTCGCACCGCCAATCATCACCTTATAGGCAACATCCAGCACGCCGGCGTCCTTGATCTCGGGGGCGGTGGTAGACCAGGTCTTGCCGTCGTCGGTGCTGTACTCGGCCGTCGCGCCCTCGGGCAGCGCCGAAGCGTTGACCGTGTGATACGCGCCGTCGTATTCGCCGGAGTAGCCGGAAATGGCAGCAGCCGGAATCTCCTCGGAGGCAAGGGCGTACCCGCAGACGACGCACTGACGGTGACCGAAGCCCTTCTCGGTCGCCGTGGGAGGCGTGTCGACAACCCACGTAAAGGTGTGTGCGGCCTCGTCAATCTTGCCGCCGCAAGTGCACTCGTGCCAGTGTGTATTGTCGTCGGAGATCCACGTATCGCTCACAGCCTCGTGCTTGCGCACGCCCTCGACCGTCACCCTCACGACGCCCTCGACGTCCTGGACGGTGAACTCGCCGCGTTCGTTGAGCGTCACGACTGAATCGTTGACCTTAACGACGTAGGCGGAGGGATCGGCAAAGTAGCCGTCCTCGATGCTGATAGTGAGGGTGGCGGAACCATGCCAGTCGAGCTCGGTCGCGTCAGCCGTGAGCTTGTAGCCAACCTGTTCGGCGGGTAGCGCCACAGCAAGCTTGCGGCCCGTGGCAACCGTAACCTTAGTCGCGGCGGAGGCTTCGTGGTCGTCATCAGCGCGGTAGCGCACTTCGTACGTGCCCGCGGCAAGACCGCTGAGTTCGGTCGCGCCTTCGGGCACAGCCCGATACTCGCCCGAGTCCTTGGCGCGCCACTCCATGGTGGCGTCGACACCCGTGATCCTGCCGTCAGCCTTGACGCTGACGGTCTCGGCCACACCCTGGACCACCGGTGCGCCCTTGGGAGCCTTCTTGATGGAGAACTTGCACGTCAGGCCCGTTGCCGGCAGTTTGTAGTTGACCTTGTCGGCGCCCGTCAGCTCGGTGATCTCCGCCGTGTAGGAGCCGGCCTTGACCGCAGCACCGTCGACATACGCAGAGACGTCGTCATCGCCCATGACGTTGCCGAGTTCCGCCCCGGGGCAGTGCTTTTCGCCGTCGTAGGTGAACTCGGTGGTAGCGTCCCACTCCACGGTGAGCTCGCGCCTGTCGATGGTGAACTTGCCGTCTTTAAACGTGATCTCGTAGTTGGAGTTGGCGCCCTCGGACTGCGACGCCGTCACGACGTAACCGCCCCTTCGCACAGATTCGCCGGCCTCGCGGGAGACGGTGATGTCCTGGAGGCTCTCGCCCTCGACGAGCTTGCCGGATGTGACCGCCCACGTAAACTCAGGGTCATCGTTACCGTACGTCTTGGAGGCATCGGACGCCGTCACAGTGACCTTGCGCGGCGTCACCACAAGCTTCGCCTCGCCCTCGATAGCGGCTCCGTCGACGATCGCGCTGTACTTGAACGGCAGGGTGCCGACGTCCTTGATCTCGGGGGCCGTGGCAGACCAAGTGACGCCACCGTCGATGCTGTACGTGACCGCCGTGCCCTCGGGCAGGGCCGAGACATCGGCAGCGTGGACCTTGCCGTCATACTCGCCGGAATAGCCGGCAACAGAGGCTGCCGGGATTACAACCTTATCGGAGGAGTTGTAGTCACAGACAGTGCAGTGCAAATGTTTGGATCCAGGCTTCTCGACCGTAGGCTTCTCGTCGATTACCCACTCGAAGAAATGCTCGGCAACGTCAATCCGCTCACCGCACGTGCAAACATGCCAGTGAGAAGAACCGTCGCTCTTCCAGCCGGTGCCATCGGGCTCGTGCTTGGCGATACCCT
The DNA here is from genome assembly GCA_905214525.1 of uncultured bacterium. Classification (GTDB taxonomy): domain Bacteria; phylum Actinomycetota; class Coriobacteriia; order Coriobacteriales; family Coriobacteriaceae; genus Collinsella. The sequence continues at coordinate 61,533 of CAJMMN010000006.1, read as the reverse complement.
CAACGGTGATCGCGGTGTCTTTCTCAACCTTAGACAGTTGGTAAACGCCCTGATCGCTGGGCTTGATGGTCTCGCCGTTCGCCTTAACGGAAAGACCCTTGGTCGCGTAATAGCCATCCGCAACCGTAAGCTTAAGCGTCGCAGAACCGTGCCAATCGAGCTCGGTCGCGTCGGCCGTGAGCGTGTAGCCTGCCTGCTCGGCCGGCAGCGTCACCTTGAGCTTAGGCCCAGCGGCGATCGTAACGGTAACGATCTCGGAGGCCTCATAATTCGTCGTCGCCCCGTAGCACAGGCGATATGAACCAGGCGCCAGATTCTCAAGCTTGTCGCCATCAACCAGATCACTTGCCTTGATGAACATCATCTGCTTGCTAGGCTTCCCCAGCATCATCGATGTATCAACGCCCTCAATCTTACCGTCGTGTTTACCACTCACGGTCTCCACTGTCGCCTTTACATTGGGAGCACTGTCCCGTTTGGCCTTGGCGATAGCGTACGTGCATTCAATACCCGAGGGCTTGCGGTAATTAGAGAGAACCTTATCCTCACCGACGAGCCCAGTCACCCTCGCCGTATACGTGCCGGCATCTACCTTTGCGGCATCAGTGACCTTGAGAGACACGTCGTCGCCGTTAACCAGATTGGTTATCTCTGCCGTGGGGCCCTGCTCTTGGCCGTTGTAAACGTATTGACCACCATTCCACTTCACATCGATAGTGCGACGTGTGATGGTAAACTCGCCCGCCTCAAACGTAATGTCGTAATTAGCGTTGGCGCCCTTTTCCTGAGAAGCCGTCACCTTGTACGTCTTATAACCGGTCAGGACATTCTCGCCCTCATCACGCTTGTACGTGATACCGGAAAGCGTATCGCCCTCCATAAGGGAACCAGCCGTCACTTTATAGGTAAAGTCGGGATCCGGGTCGCCATACGTTTTAGATGCGGCAGCAGGCGCCACCGTGATCGCAAGCGGCGTCACCTCGAGCGTCACCCGCCCCTTGATGTCGGAAGCACCAGGGGTGGTCACCTTATAGTCGACAGTGGTCTTGCCGACGTTTTTGATTGTGGGAACATCCGTTTTCCACGTGACGCCACCGTCGATGCTGAACTGAGCCGTCGCGCCATCCTTAAGGTCCACGCTCACGGCATGCTCGTTGCCGTCATACACGCCGACATAACCGCCGATGCACGCCGGAGGAATCTCCTCCTCGCGCAGGACATAGCCGCACGTGGAGCATTGATACCGCTTTAGACCGGGCTCCTCGGTGGTGGGAGCCTTAACTTCCTCCCAAGAGAAGACATGCGTGTCTTCGTTGAGCTTCTTGCCGCATCGACACACCTGCCAGTGAGCGCCTTTCGAACCCTTGGTTTTATGCCAAGTACCGTCAGCGGACGCGCAAGGCCCCTCCGCAATTTCGAAGACGTTGGCCCCCGAAGCGTAGTGGTTGTTGTCCGCTTTGAAGCGCACCTCATACTTCCCGGCAGGCAGTCCATCGACCGAAGTTTTACCGGCACCGATGGACTCCCAGTATGTGTCCCCGTATTTTCTCCACTCATAGGTCTTATTCAGATTGGAAAGCGACCCATCCTCGAGTAAATGCGCACTTTCGTCCTTGACCTTGACACCTGTGCCTTCGCTAGCGATATAACGCCACGGAACAGGCTGGCTGGCAGGCGTAATCCTGATCTCGACGCATCCACTCTTTGTCACATAATCCGTCGCGATGATGCGATAATCGACCGTCACGGAGCGAACCTCGCCCTTGCGAGTGCGCTGAACGTCCGTGTAGCTCGGAGCCTCCGCCGTCCATTCGTCGCTCTCATCCACGCTGTACTCAATCTTCATGTCGGCAGGGGCGTTCGATACCGAGATGTTGACGCCATGCGCCTGCCCGTCATAGGGACCTTCGAATCCCTCGGCCGTCACGTCCTCGAACTGCGTTCCCGTGATGGTCCAGCGTGCGAATGCCGAGCCCGTGTAGTTGCCCATGCCCTTGATATAGAGCTGGTAGTACGGGTAATAGGAATTGGAACCGGGAGGATCGATCGCGCTCACCGTGCTATATGACGGATCATTATCAATCTTGTAGTCGCCGCCCTTGACGAAGTTCGACCAGCTTTGAGAATCGTAGTTGTAAACCTTGACAGAGAAACTGGGCGCGATCGTCTTGCCCGTCCACGGGTACGCACGGACTTTCTCACCATCGATCGTGGCGTCTGTTCCGTCGTCATTGAATTCAAACGTGAGCCCACTGACCTTGCTCAGCTCCAACGGCCTAATCTCGAACTCACGAGTGAGCGTCAGGTAGTCTTCCTGGCCATCGACCTTAACTTTGGACTCGATACGGTAGATGCCAGCATTGGTAGGAACTTCTTCCAGCGCCTCGCCCGCACTGTCGCCCCACTTCGAAAGCTTGTAATACTGAGACCCGGAGATGTGTACGCCTCCCGTCGAGACGATATCGTCTCGAGCATAGCCATCCTTATTCGACATCGTCAGTGTTGGAATGACTTCACCGCCGCTGTATGTAACGCCCAGCTTTCCCTTATTCTGCGTCGCTCCATCGATGCCCAGCTCGACGGCATAACCATTTTTGTAGTTGCAATCGCTCGGGCGCATCTTGCCGGCGCAGGCGACCTTCAGCTGATATGAACTGTTGGCAGCCTTTTCCACCGACCACACATGTTCATGCGGCAGGCGCGAGGCATATACATACCCGTCGTTCGTCTTTCCGATGCCGACACTTGGATCGTCCGTAGTAACGCGAGCGCGCAGGTCAGCCTCATCGATATCGCAAGTGCCAAGTTTCCACTGAGTACCCTTATAGGCGCCCAGCTGATCGTCCTTGAGCGACAGCTGGACCTTGCCTGCAAAGGATTCGGCAATATTCAGTTTGCCGTAGTAAATAATCCCCGGCGTGTCGAGCGCAAGGCCTCGGGCGCCCTTCTCGCTGTTAGCTGTAATGGTCGTATTGCCAGCAAGTGTCACCGTTCCGCGGGCATACACAGTGTTTCGACGCGTGTTCGCATCGGAATGGTAGTACGTGCCCTCTGCATAAGTGTCGCTCACCTGCGTATTGTTGAGTGTGCATGTCGAATTTTTAGCCACCGCAATTGCGCTCGTCATAACCATATCTTGCGTATAGTTCGCCGCCGGAACCCGCGAGTCCGCTGACTGAACGAGACAGTTGTTGAGCGTGACATCCGAATTGTTGACGACAATATTGCCCGCATGAGTATGCTCGTTTGTATCCTCGACCCCAAGGCTCTTGCACCAAATCGATTCCTGCCTGTTGTTGTTAAACGTGCAGCTATTAAGCACGACCTTGGGACGGAACCCACGGCCCACAACGCTCAATGCGCCAGCGCAGTGGTCACGGTTGCGCTCGAAGGTACAGTTGTTAAAGGTTACGTCTAGACTCTTCCCGCTGTTCTGCGAACCGCGGATGGTAACCGGAGCAGGAGAGGCGGTATATAGGTAAGTACTGTTCCCGTAGTCATGGTCATGACCATAACTCGCCGTTCCCGTTCTGCAATCCCAACCAATTACAGAGACGTCCTCGAATACGGCCGATTCGCCCCCGTCCATCGTGCCATATAGCGCGATAGCGCGTTTGGAACTTTTTCCTTTAATGGTTCGCAGGTCGATGCCGCTCATCTTGAAGTTTAAGCTCCCGCCGGCACGCCTCTTGTCGATAACAGAATCTGCGCCATACGTTTTATCCGGATTTGCATCGTCAGACAAGAAACTATGACCATTGCAGTCAAACTGAGTTTGAAAGGAACCGCCAGTGCCGATAAATTCGATGTAGCCGCCCTTGAGGACGAAGAGCTCGCCGCTAGTAGAGTCTCTCTTGTCGACTATCTGGCCACCGTATTTAGGTTTGTTGGAAAAGTAAACACGCGTCGGATCGTCCTTGGTGCCGCCCTCGACCTCATAGTGACCAAGGGTAATTTCACCGCCGATGACGTAGTCTTTTCCCGCCTCGAGCTTCACCGAGTAGGGATATAGGAGGCCATTAGGACTTCTCTGGGCCAGAATCGCGTCGCTTGGAATATCCGCCGTAGTCGCCGCCTCAGCAACCGTCGGCGTTGCCACGAGCGCGCAGGCCACGGTGGCGATACCCAGCAGGCGCGTCAACACAGTGCGCATCCCCATCTTCTTCTCCCTCATCGTGCAGCTCCCTTTATCCCTATGCTTCGCGATGTCTGGCATCGTTTGGCGCTGGCGGCTGGCGTGTTCCCCGGCCAGCCACCAGCATGTATTGACATGTTTATCCACGGATTATTTTGCTGCTGCACTTTCTAACGCCCTGCCGCTTGGCGCGAGTTGCACGCCGTGGGGCGCAAACGGTGCGCACCCCCGCGAGCGGTACGCGCCCAATGTGGCAAAATCGAATTACTAAGGGGGCCGAATGCTCAAGATTATTGCCTGCGACGATGACGTCGCTTTTCTAGATAGACTGCACCGGATGGTCGACCGTTGGTCGACCGAGACGGGCACGGCGGTCGATGTTGCGCTCGTTACGCGCGGCGAGGACCTGCTGGCGCGCCATGCCGCGTCGCGCGCCGACATCATCCTGCTCGACATGATCATGCCGCTCGTCAACGGCATGGACACCGCGCGCGAATTGCGCCAGGCCGATACCGCCGTGCGTCTGGTGTTCCTTACCTCGTCGCCCGAGTTCGCTCTGGAGTCCTACGAGGTCCGCGCCTTCGACTATCTGCTCAAGCCCGTGACTTACGAACGCCTGGCGCAGTTACTCGACGAGCTTTCGAGCATGCGCCCGGCGGCAACCGACGAGCTCGTGATCAAAACGTCCTTTGGCTACCACGCCCTGCGCCTGTCCGACATCGAATATGCCGAGGCGCGCAACAAGCACGTGGTCTTCCATCTGCGCGATGGGCGCGATATCGAGGCACTCGAGTCGTTCCGCAGCGTCGAGGACCGTTTGGCGCAAAACGCGGTCTTCTTTAAATGCCACCGCAGCTACCAGGTCAACCTGCGCAATATCGATCACTTCGATCGCACGGACATCGTCATGCGCTCGGGCGCGTGCATCCCGCTTTCGCGCAGCTGCAAGCAGGGATTCCAAGACGCCTACTTTGCGGTGCGCTTTGAGGGCGGGAGGCGTTGATGATCTCCTCGGTCGAAATGGTCCTTTGGGCAATCCACCACGCCACAACGCTACTCTTTGGCGTCTTTGCCTCGGCGGCGCTGTGCGGTATCGAAATTAATCGACGCCATGCACTCGAGTTGGTGGGGGTCGGAGCCGCAACCGGCGCTGCCTTTTCGATCGCCAATGTCGTAGGCGGAGAGCTTTTTGCCCGTCAGGCTTATCCGCTTGTCGTGCACCTGCCGCTTATCGTCTACCTGTGTGCGCGCTATCGTCTGAGCCCGCTGCTCGTTATGTTGGGAATCACCAGTGCCTACCTGAGCTGCCAATTCAGCAACTGGATGGGCATCGCCGCGCTCGCCGCCACTGACTCGCAAATCGCGTACTACGTGGCGCGCATTATCACCACGGTCGCCGTCTTTGCGATCCTGCTGCATTGGGCCCGTGACATTGGACCCCGTCTGGCGGTCAAAAGCCCTACCGAGCTCGAGATTCTGCTCATCCTGCCGCTCGTCTATTACGTCTTTGACTATGCCACCAACGTCTACACCACGCTGTTCCACTCGGGCTCGGTGGTAACGGTTGAGTTTTTGGCCTTTGCGCTCTGCGCCTTCTATCTTATGTTTCTTGCCGTTTACCTGCGTGAATACGAAGAAAAAGAGGCTGCCGAGCGCGAACGCTGGATGCTCGAGACACGCGATAGCTCGGCCATGAAGGAACTCGATGCATGGCGCCAGTCCGGACGCGAGCTGTCGATTCTGCGCCACGACATGCGGCACTTCTTGCGCGGTCTGGCCGTCTTGATCGAAGAAGGCCGCACCGACGAGGCACTCGATCGCATCGATACGCTATGCGAGGCCAACGACCGCACCGCCGTGCGCCGCTACAGCGCCAACGAGACCGTCAACATCGCGCTTTCGTCGTTTGGCTCGGACATCAGCAAGCGCGGCATTTCCGCCGACTTGCGCGCCGCCGTGCCCCAGAGCGTGCATGTGGCCGATGTCGACCTGTTCAGCGTGCTTTCGAATGCCCTGGAAAACGCCATTGCCGCGGCGAGCACCGCCCCCGAGGGCAAGCGCTTTGTCGATCTTGATCTGCGGTTTGAGGACGGGCAGCTGCTGCTTTCGGTTTCCAACACATTTGGACGGGCGCCGCACATGGTCGACGGCATGCCCGTGGCTCAGCACGCCGGTCACGGCTTTGGCACCAAGAGCATTAAGCTTGCCGTCGAACGCATGAACGGCAACTGCCAGTTCCGCATTAACGGCGATCGGTTTGAGCTGCGCGCTGTGATGTAAGGGCGCGGGCGCGACGGATTTGCGTTCCGCGGGTACGGCTCGCCCGCTCGGGGTCGTTTGTCGACGCGGGCTCGCTACAGCGGAGCGGCCGCCGGAGTCAGCTGCTTGATGTAGGCCCACATGCGCTGCTTAGCGGCCTTGTCGGTGAGTGCCGCCTCAAAACCGTCGAGCGCGAGCACGCGGCGACCCTGCACATGGGCGACCAAGCCGGGCTTGAGCATGGCGGTGTCGAAGTCATCGATCGCCACGAGCATATCGGCGTAGGTCTCGCGCATGGCGTCAGCCGCGTTGTTGTCGAGCAGTAGCACCGCCTCGGGGTCCAAAGCCTCAAGCGCCTCACGGAACAGCTCGCACGGCAGAGTCTCGCCCACCGCGACCGCTCCGTCGCCTGCGCCGGCGACGCTTGCCAGCACGCAAAAATCCTCGGGCGCGTAGCCGATGGCCCCAAGCGCCTTGCGCAACGCCGCGCCATCCGGGCCGGCGGCAAGCTCGCCACCCGAACGCTCGGCCTCGTCCAAATCGCCTTTGACCAGCACGATCGGCGAGCACGCGTTGCCCGCGATACGCACGCCACGGACCGCAAGCGATGTGAGCTCCTGCTCGGCCGCCTGGGCGATGGCTTCTTTTTTCTGGCTTTGTGACGTGGACATGCGCTCTCCAATCGTTTGCGTGCCCACCATTATATAAAAGAGCTGCCCGCGAGTGGTTGCTTTGCGGGCGGCTGGGTATAAGCACGGTCGTACTGAGTTTTACGCGGCCAAGCCGCGTCGCATTATGGAGGTCACCATGGCTGACATTAAGCAGATTACCCCCGAGAATTTCGATTCCGTCGTTAACGACAGCCTGCCCGTGCTGGTCGATTTTTGGGCACCGTGGTGCGGGCCCTGTCGATCCCTCTCGCCCATCGTTGACGAGGTTGCCGATGAGCTGGCGGGCAAGCTTGCCGTTGCCAAATGCAACGTCGACGACAACCAGGACCTGGCCATGAAGTATGGCGTCATGAGCATCCCCACGCTGATTGTGTTTAAGAACGGCGAAGAGATTGACCGCTCGGTTGGCGCTCTGCCCAAGGCGAGGCTGCAGGCGCTGCTGGAGAAACATCTGTAATACGCTTGTTACATGTTGCCGTCTGCCTGCCGTCCATGAGCGCTTTTACGCCGCTCGCCGGACTTCTGAATGCACCGAGTGCAACCACGGATAGTATGGTAGTCACAAACAGCCCCCAGTGAACGGGTGCGGGTCGCACAGACTCGCACCCGTTTTCTTATGCAGCTGCGCGCAAAGCGGGCGTAGTAAAATCTGAACCACTGAACTACCCCATACAAAAGGAGATTTCCCATGCATGATGTTGGAATGAACATGAGCCAGCTTGCCATGAGCGTCAAACAGGTCGACGACACCATCGAGCTCGCTCACGAATGGAGCCATCAGTTGCTGCATGCGACCGAGAATTTTGACATGGAGCGCATCGGCGCCAAGCTCGAGGCCGCCATGGCCGCGTTGCACGAGGCGCATGACGCGCTCGAGGGCTACGAGGAAGCCATCGAGGCCGACCACAACTCCGTCGGCTCCGTGAAGCTGGTGTAAGGTGGCCGAACACGAGCACGGCTGCGGGTACGAGCACGAGCATCCGCACGGGGCGGACGGTGACGCGGGCTGCCACTGTAGTGGCTCCGGCTCCGAGCTGGTCCGTTTTTCGGTTACCGCACCGGATGACCTGCTGCGCCGTTTTGACGAACAGATCGCGCGCCGCGGCGACGTGGCCAACCGCTCCGAGGCCGTGCGCGACCTGATTCGCGCCTCGATCGCCAAGGAGCAGATGCGCACGCCCGACGAGCATGTTATCGGGTCGCTCACCATGATCTACGACCACCATACCGGCGACCTGACGCGCCGTCTGGACGAAGTGCAGCACGACTACACCGACGAGATCGTATCGACCATGCACGTGCATCTGGATCACCACAACTGTCTGGAGATCCTGGCACTCAAGGGTCGCGGCGAGCGCGTCTACGAACTAGCCGATCGCCTGCTGGGCCTGCGCGGCGTTAAGCACGGCGAGCTCACGTGTGCCGCCACCAGGCAGAGCCTGGGGCTGTAGCGGGATTTCCCGCAGCGCACCTGCCAAAAAGGGACAGGTTTGTTTTGGCAGGTTTAGCGTTTTACCTACCAAAATAAACCTGTCTATTTTGGTCGGTTTTGATGAGGAGTGTCGCATGCGGCATGTGCATATTCATGTGACGGGCATTGTGCAGGGCGTTGGCATGCGGCCATTTGTGTATCGCGAGGCTATGGCGCATGACATTTACGGCTGGGTGCTCAATGCGGGCGACGGCGTGCATATCGAAGCGCATGCTCCGGCCGATGCGCTCGATGCTTTTGTTGCCGCGCTTTCTGAGCATGCGCCTGCGGCGGCTCGCGTTGAGCGAGTCGATGTTGCGGATTTGGAGCCTGGCGGCTGGAGCGCTGCCGATGAGCAGGACTTTCGCATTGTGGCGTCGCAGGATCAAACCGCGCACACCACACTTGTCTCGCCCGATATCGCCACCTGTGACGATTGCCTGCGCGAGCTGTTCGACCCCGCCGATCGGCGCTATCACTACCCTTTTATCAACTGCACCAACTGCGGGCCGCGCTTTACCATCATCCGCTCGCTGCCTTATGACCGAGCGGCCACGTCGATGGATCGTTTTCCCATGTGCCCCGAGTGTGCCGCAGAGTATGCCAATCCACTCGACCGTCGCTTTCACGCGCAACCCGATGCCTGCTTTGATTGCGGGCCGCATATTACGTGGCGCGAGGCTGTGAACGGCGATGCGTACGGGAATTCGTCCGCGACACCGGCCGTCGGTACCACACGCGAGGCCAGCGACGCTATCATCGAGCGCTGCGTTGAGCTGCTGGCCAACGGTGGCATCGTCGCCATCAAGGGCCTGGGCGGATTCCATCTATCCTGTGACGCTGCCAACGAGCAGGCGGTGGCCGAGCTGCGCCGTCGCAAACGCCGCAGCAACAAACCACTTGCCGTTATGGTGCGCAGCCTTGCTGATACCGAGCGCCTGTGTCATATCGACGATGCTGAACGCGATCTGCTCGCCGGCAGTATCCGCCCCATCGTGCTGCTGCGCCGGCGCACTGTTGGCGAGGGCAACGGCGGTTCCCCCGACTTCCTCGCCCTCGCGCCATCTGTCGTGCATGACTTGCCCGAGCTCGGCATCATGCTCCCCTATACGCCGCTTCAACATCTGTTGCTTGCCGCGGCAGAAGCCTGCGGTATGCACGCGCTCGTCATGACCAGCGGAAACCTGAGCGAAGAACCCATAGAAACCGACGACGATCTTGCCTGGGAACACCTCGTTGCCGCCGGCATTGCCGACGCGTTGCTCGGTAACGACCGCGCGATCCTCTCGCGCTACGACGACTCCGTGGTACGCGTGGTCGACGGCATCGTTATGCCCGTTCGCCGCGCTCGCGGATATGCACCCCAGCCGCTGCCGTTGCCGGCGCTCGACGGCGCTCCGTCCTGCGTGCTCGCTTGCGGGCCACAACAAAAGGCCACGATTGCGCTCACGCGTGAAGGGACGAACGGCGAGGCAACCTGTTTTGTCTCGCAGCATATCGGCGATGTTGAAAACGGCGGGACCTTCGATGCCTGGAACGCAGCGCGCACGCGCTTGGAAAACCTCTTTGACTTGGCGCCCGCCGCCTTAGCATGCGACATGCATCCCAGCTATCTGTCGAGCCAGTGGGCGCGCGAACAGGCGCAGAAACAGGGTATGCCGCTTGTTGAAGTTCAACATCATCATGCGCACATCGCGAGCGTGATGGCCGAGGCCATCGCCGCGGGCCAGCTTACAACCGACGCGCGTGTCCTTGGCATCGCCTTTGACGGCACCGGCGCCGGCACCGATGGGACCATTTGGGGCGGCGAGTTTCTTGTCGCCAGCCTTGGCAGCTTTGAGCGCGCCGCGCATTTGCGCACCTGGGCGCTCCCCGGCGGAGCGGCCTCCGTGCGTGACGCCCGCCGCAACGCCTTCGCCTTGCTCAGCGAACTTGGCCTACTCGAGCACCCAGGCACCGCTCGGCTTTTGGACAACCTCGACGAGCAAACGCACAGCGTGACAGCCACCATGATCGAGCGCGGTATCAACGCCCCGCGTACCAGCAGCATGGGGCGTCTCTTTGATGCCGCGGCAGCAATTCTGGGCATCTGCGACAAGGCAACCTACGAGGGCGAACCCGCCTTAGAACTCGAATCCGCCGCCTGGCGCGCGCTTGACGGCGAAATCAGCCGTTTCGCTGGCAATCAGGCGGGCGTATCGGCATCCGTCTCAACGTCACTGGACAGTTTGTTCAGATACGTATTAACTACTAACCCCCTATCTGGCATTTTTGCCTCAGATTTGGCCAAAATAGGCTCTCCGGACACCCTATTTACAGCAAGCGTGCCCGGCACAGGCCCCAAATCGACCCATTTGGAGTCCCCACAGACGACTTTTGCCACCCAGAGCCGCTCTAAAAAATACGTATCTGAACTAACTGTCCAGGCTGCCTCGGACAGCCCTTTCGTTCTGGACCCCAAGCCACTTTTTGAGGCACTTTTGAGCAGAATCGAGACCGGAGAATCCGCCGACCGGCTCGCGCTCGACTTCCATATCACCATCGCGCGCTCTTCGGCACGAATCGCACGCGAAATCTGTGCGCGCGAAGGCATCGATACCGTCGCGCTCTCGGGTGGCGTGTTCATGAACCGGCTTTTGCTTCAGCTCTTTACCCACGAACTCAAAGACGCCGGTCTTGCCGTCTTGGTCCCCCACGCCGTGCCCGTCAACGACGGCTGCATCGCCTACGGTCAGGCCGCCATCGCTCGCACTCGCCTCGCGCAGACAGCATCGCGATAGGCGTTTTGCCAGCGTGCGCGCCGCCGTCTCACAGGCGTAACGCGTTTGCCCGCGAACCCCGCGAGCGCTACCATCAACTGATGGATTATTGAGCGCCTATCCAGCGCAAAGCGTCTAAAAGGGGAACATTATGTGCCTTGCCGTTCCCGGTAAAGTAGTCAAACGCAACGATGACCTCAAGGCCACCGTCGACATGATGGGCATCGAGCGCCCTGTTTCGCTGAGACTCGTGCCGACGGCACAGGTAGGCGACTATATTCTGGTGCACGCTGGATTTGGCATCCAGATCGTCGACGAGCAGGAAGCACAGGAAACGCTCGAGCTTGTTAATGCCATGTCCGAGCTGGTCGAAGAAGACCAGCTTGCCACCAACCCGGCCGAGGCATACTAGTGGCGGCCGAGCAGCCGGCGCGCTCCGGTATCGACTTCTCGGCATTCCGCGATCCCAAGCTGGCTCGCGAGCTCATCGATCGTATTCATGAGCTTGTCGGCAACCGCAGCATCAACCTTATGGAAGTCTGCGGTACGCATACCGTGAGCATTGGCCGCTATGGCTTTCGCTCCATTATGCCGGCGGGACTCAAGCTGCTGAGCGGCCCGGGTTGCCCCGTCTGCGTTACCGCCAACCGCGATATCGACCATGCAATCGCGCTCGCCAGCATAGACGGCGCCATCACCACCACCTTTGGCGACATGATGCGTGTGCCCGGATCGTCCACCTCGCTCGCCGCGCAAAAGGCGGCAGGGTGCGACATTCGCATCGTCTACTCCCCGCTCGACGCGCTCGATATTGCCGAGCAAAACCCCGACCGCCCGGTCATCTTTATGGGCGTCGGCTTTGAGACCACGACGCCCACCATCGCCGCCGCCATTTTGGAGGCCGATGCACGCGGACTCCAAAACTTCTCGGTCTATTGCGCCCACAAGACCACGCCGCCGGCGCTGCGCGCCATCGCCAACGATCCCGAGACCACTATCGACGGCTTTATCCTGCCGGGCCACGTCGCCACCATCACGGGCTTAGCCCCCTTTGGCTTTTTGGTCGACGAGTTCAATACCCCGGGCGTGGTCACAGGATTTGAACCGGTCGATATCCTGCAGGGCATCTGTATGCTGGTCCAGATGGTTGTCGAGGACAGGCTCGCGATCGACAACGCCTACCGTCGCGGCGTCAATGCCGACGGCAATCCCGTGGCGCGCCAGCTGGTCGAGCAGGTATTTGAGCCGTGCGATACCACATGGCGCGGGCTGGGGCTGATTGCCAACTCGGGCCTTTCCATCCGCCCCGAGTTCTCGCGCTTTGATGGCCGTGCTCGCTTTGACGTGCCCGTTGAGGCGACGGTCGAGCCGCGCGGGTGCCGCTGCGGCGACGTGCTGCGCGGGGCCATTGCGCCGAGCAGCTGCCCGCTCTTTGGCCGCACCTGCACGCCCGAGCACCCCGTCGGCCCGTGCATGGTGAGTTCCGAGGGCAGCTGCGCGGCGTACTACCGCTACCGCGACTAGCCCGGACACACCCGCACACCGGCACCACCCACGATTGGAGTTTTCGATATGTCCCGTACTGCCACCGATAGCACCGTCCTGTTGGGCCACGGCTCTGGCGGCCAGATGATGAAGCGCATTATCGATGAGGTCTTTTTGGATGCCTTTGGGTCGCCCGAGCTGCTCGAAGGCAACGACGCCGGCGTCGCCGCGCTGCCCGCGAGCGGGCGCATCGCCATGTCGACCGACAGCTTTGTAGTCTCGCCGCAGTTCTTCCCCGGTGGCAATATCGGCCGACTCGCCGTGTGCGGAACCGTCAACGATGTCGCGACCTCGGGCGCCAATGTGCGCTACCTGTCGTGCGGCTTTATCCTCGAAGAGGGTTATCCCATGGACAAGCTGCGTCAGATCGTGCAGACCATGGCCGAGACGGCGCGCGAGGCGGGCGTGGCGATCATCACGGGCGACACCAAGGTGGTTGAGCGCGGCGGGGCCGACGGCGTCTACATCAATACCGCCGGCGTGGGCGAGGTACCCGCGGGTGTGGCGCTCAGCGGCGCCAACTGCCGCCCCGGCGACGTCATTCTGGTGTCGGGCACACTGGGCGACCACGGCATCGCCATCATGAGCCAACGCGAGGGCTTGGCGTTTTCGAGCACCATCGAAAGCGACGCCGCGCCGCTCAACCACCTGATTGCCGATGTGCTTGCCGCAGCGCCCGACACGCGTTGCTTTCGCGACCCCACGCGCGGTGGCTTGGCGTCCACACTCAACGAGTTTGCCCAGGCCAGCGATGTTGCCATGGAGGTCGACGAGGATGCCGTGCCCGTGCGCCCCGACGTGCAGGCAGCCTGCGAGATGCTCGGCTACGATGTACTGCAGGTGGCAAACGAGGGCAAGATGGTCGCCGTGGTGCCGGCCGAGCAGGCCGATGCCGCGCTGGCCGCCATGCGCGCCGCCCGCTACGGCGAGAACGCCGCCGTCATCGGTCGCGTGCTGCCACTTGCCGAGGGCGCCCGTCCCGCCGTGCGCGTGCGCACCGGCTGGGGCTCGACCCGCATCCTCGACATGCTCGTAGGAGAGCAGCTGCCGAGAATTTGCTGACGACAAAGGCTCAGGGCTATTAAAGATATTCAGATTCCAAACATGCCCGGCACGCATGCCCAGTATCATGGGGTGCGTTTTACAACTCAAGCGGCAGGAGCACCCATGGCGGCAGCGTTTTCCCATGTGATTTTTGACCTCGACGGCACTATCCTCAACACACTTGAGGACCTGGCAGCCGCCGGTAACCATACCTGTGAGATGCACGGCTGGCCCACGTTTGCCGTTGACGAATACCGCTATAAGGTGGGAAACGGCATGCTCAAGCTGGTTGAGCGTTTTATGCCTGCCGAGTATGCGGGCGACAGCCGTATGTTTGAGCAGACGCTTGCCGAGTTTAGGGCTTATTACGGCGAGCACAAGGAGGACCACACCGCTCCCTATGCCGGCACGACCGAGATGCTCGACCGCCTGCACGCGGCGGGCGTGCAGCTTGCCGTGCTCACCAACAAGGACCACGTCTCGGCCGCTCCGCTTATCGAGAAGTATTTTGGTTCCGAGCGCTTTGCGCTGGTACAGGGCCGTGTCGATGCGTTTCCCCCCAAGCCCGAGGCGCCTGTTACGCTGCATGTGATGAAAGAGTTAGGCGCCGATCCGTCGACCACGCTCTATGTGGGCGATTCCAATGTCGATATCCTGACCGGCCACAACGCCGGCCTTAAGAGTGCGGGCGTCAGCTGGGGCTTCCGCGGCCGCGCAGAGCTGGAGTCCGCCGGCGCCGACTACGTGGTGGACACCCAGGACGAGCTCGCAGCGCTGATCCTGGGCGAGTAACGAGCAGCACCGCTTAACGTAGCTGCGACAATTCTTCCACGCGGAAAGCACATCCCGTTTTGGAGCTCCGGAATGGGATGCGCTTTCCGTTTGAGACGCATCAGGGAAACCGCATCCCGTTTCAGAGCAATATTCCGGGTCGCACTTTCCGCAACCCACCCCATTCGGAAAATGCGACCCACTATTCGGCCAAAAACCGGGTCGCGGTTTCCCAAACACTCGATGCAACGCTGGCACAAGGAGTGTCCCCAACTGCCGGCAGAAAAGGAACGTCCCCAAGTGCCGCTCCAATGACCACCATGGCAACGACGCAGGTAGAGGATGGACAGCGAGCGACGTCCAGGACGAACAAGTTGGCATGAAAAAGGCGAGGCATAGACCTTCTGGTCATGTCTCGCCTTTTGAATGACAAATTGTCGTCCTGGGCGGCGCGCAGCGTCAACTGGTTACGCGGTTCGTAGAACCGCGTAACTCCCCTAGCTCAGCATTGCATCCATCATCTCGGAGTTGACGGAGTCGTCGGCAGACCACTCGCCATCGTCGTTGCAGGTGTACTTGAAGATAACCGTGGTCTTCCTGGGCTCGGTGGCCTTGGTCACATCGACCATAACCTGACCGGCCATCTTGTACAGCTCGTCATCGGAAGGAACCGTGTCAAGCGCAGCGACCTTCTCCTGATACTGGGTGGAGAAGTCCTCGACGATCTTGTTCATAGACTTGCATGTGATAGAGACCTCGGCGGTCGCGACACCCTTGTCCTCGTCGACCGTCACGTCGCCGATCTTGTAGTCAAAGCCCTCGAGATAGGTCTTGGCATACTCCTTGGGATCGATACCCAGCTGCTCGAACTCGTCGCCCGAAGCCTCCTCCAGACCAGAGAGGAAGTCGTCGCCACCGTTTTTGACCTCGTCAAACTGCGTCGTAAGATCCTCGGTGATGAGCTCCTCAACCGAAGGACCTCCACAGCCGGAAAGCACGACCACGCATGCAACCAAGACGGCCATGAGGGGCGCAAGCAGCAGCTTCTTTTTCATGTTGTTCCTCCCAATGAGCGGCACCGCGCTTCCCGGACGCGGCGCACGTTGTAATAAGTAAGCCCATATTATCCACTTATGAACACCCTCGGCAACGCGAAGGCGCGGTCGGTTCGTTTTAGCGTCCGAACGGTTTGCAAGCCCGCCCAACGTGCAATAAAACGCTTCCCCGCGATGCAATAAAAAAGGTGGCCGGAAAACCCGACCACCCTTGCACATCCTTATGTTGCCGCAGTTTACTTGCGGACGACCTTAACGATGGCGTCACCGGCGGCGACAGCGGAGTCGGCCTCGACGGCGAGTTCGACATCGGCAAACTCGGCGGTGTTGGACACGGCCACCACGACGCAGTCCTTGTAACCGGCAGCGGCGATCTTGGCGCGGTCGATCTTGAGTATGGGCTGGCCGGCCTTCACAACGTCGTCGGCCTTGACGAAGCCCTCGAAGCCATCACCGTTCATGTTGACGGTATCGACGCCAACGTGCACCAGAACCTCGATGCCGCTATCGGACTGCAGACCCACGGCGTGACCCATGGTGACGGTCACCTTGCCGTCGCAGGGAGCGTAGACTAGGTCGTCCTCGGGCCACACGGCGCAGCCCTTGCCCAGAACCTCGCCACCAAAGACGGGATCGGGCACGTCGGCCATCTTGATGACCTTGCCCTTGACGGGCGAGCACAGCACGTCGGCGCCGGCAGAAGCAGAGATGGAGGCCGGAGCAGCGGCAGCCGCGGGCTCAGCCTTCTTCTTGAACATGTCAAACAGACCCATACGTTTTCTCCTCTTGATTAAGCGCAACGTTATGCGCATGCCTATGGTGATTATAGTGCCAAATGGTTCAAATGCTAAGGTGGGGACTCGAATCGCGAGCCCATCCCAACGCTTTTCCCCGGTGGCACTCATATTGTCGATTAATCCAGGCCCTCGGCACCGTTGGACTTGATGATCTTCTGGTAGGCGTAGAAGCTGTCCTTGCGGCGTCGCTCGTAGGTACCGGTGCCGTCGTCGTACTTATCGACGTGGATAAAGCCGTAGCGCTTGCGCATCTCGCCGGTGCCGGCGGAAACCAGGTCGATGGGGCCCCACCAGGTGTAGGCGATCAGGTCGACGCCGTCGGCAATGGCCTCGCCCATGGCCTTGACGTGGCTCTGCAAGTAGGCGATACGATACGGGTCGTGGATGGAGCCGTCCTCCTCGACCTCATCGTAGGCGCCCATGCCATTCTCGACCACCATCAGCGGAATCTCGTAGCGGGCGTAAATCTCGTTGAGGGCGATGCGCAGACCCAGCGGATCGATCTGCCAGCCCCAGTCGGTGGACTCCAGATAGGGATTCTTGCCGCCAAAGGTCATGTTGCCCTCGGTCATCTCGTGATCCTTGTGGGTGCCCACGGTGCCGGACATGTAGTAGCTAAAGGTGTAGAAATCGACCTTGCCGTCGGCGATATCCTGCAGGTCACCGTCCTCCATCACAAGCTCGACATCGTTCTCGGCCCAGAAGCGCTTGGCATAGAACGGATACTTGCCGCGCACCTGCACGTCGGAGCAGTACCAGTTCATGGTATTCATCTCCTGCTGCGTGGCGAACACGTCGGCCGGATCGCACGTGGCGGCATAGGAGAGGATGAAGCAGTCCATGTTGCCCATCTTAAACTGCGGATAGTGCTCGTGGGCATAGCGCACGACGCGGCCGCTGGCGACAAACTGGTGATGCAGGGCCTGCATACGGGCCTGCGGCGTGGTGTGGACCGCCGAAGCCGGGCCCTCAAAGCCCTGGATCATGCTGGTCCCAAAGAGGTTGCCCATGTCCTGGGTGCCGCAGTTGATCTCGTTGAAGGTGAGCCAGAACTTGACCTTGTCCTGATAGCGGTCGAAGACGGTCTGGCAGTACTTCTCAAAGAAGCCGATGAGCTCGCGGCTCGCCCAGCCATTGTATTTCTCGACCAGGTGATAGGGCATCTCGTAGTGCGACAGGGTCACGAGCGGCTCGATATTGTGAGCGCGCAGGCAGTCGAAGACGCGGTCGTAGAAGGCGAGACCTGCCTCATTGGGCTCGGCGTCGTCACCGTTGGGGAAGATGCGGCTCCAAGAGATGGACATGCGGAACATGTTGAAGCCCATCTCGGCGAACAGCGCGATGTCCTCCTCGTAGTGATGGTAGAAATCGATGCCGTCATGGTTGGGGTAGAAGCGGTCGGAGTCGATGTCGATCGTAATCTGACGCGGCTCCTTGTAGCTGCCGCCCAAAAAATGGTCGTCGACGGAAGGACCGCGGCCGTCCACGTTCCAAGCGCCCTCAAACTGATTGGCGGCGGTAGCGCCACCCCAATAGAAACCCTCGGGGAATCCCATAAGTGCCTCCTCGCTCATGCGTGTTGCTGATGAAACGAGTATGCCGCCGAGTCGCTCCAGGCCAGGGCGAAGGCGCCGATTTGGACACTTCTTTTCGCAGACGCGCGCTGCAACAGCGCTGCAGCTGAAACTTTTTGACACCGAAGGAGCGAAGACGATCCGCCCCGCGCTTACCGGCGGTATGCCGCGGGGGTGCAGCCATACTTGTCGTGAAACTTACTGTAGAAGAAGCTCATGTTTTCATAGCCCACCGCATGCGCGGCCGCCCCGGCCGTGGCGCCACCGCGCAGAAGTTCGGCCGCACGCACCAGGCGTCGCTCCTGCACAAGCTGCCTAAAGGTCTTGCCCACATGCCGCTTGAGGAGCGCCGTCGCATAATTAGGGCTCAAGCCAAACTCCGCCGCCATCCCCTCGAGGGAGCACGCGGCGAATTCGCGATCGATATAGCCGAGCATTCCCGTCACCAGGGCAGTGGGCCCCGCCGCGCCGTCCGCCGCGCCGCGCACCAGCTCGCGCTCGTAGCAATCCATGAGCTCGGCCAAAAACAGCTGAAACAGACGCAAGACGATTTCGGGACCGTTGGGGCTCGGGTCGTACAGCTCGCAGAGCATCTCCTGCATGTAGCGCCGAATCCGACGGCTCTCGCCGCAGTAAAAACGGACATGGCCCCGATGGTCCGTCTCGCTGTTGAGCGCGTTGAACAAAAACCGCGAGACCGCGCTCTCGCGCGAGAGGCTCGACTCGAGACTCCGGCGCAAAAAAGAGCGTGAAACGGTCATGCTCAGCATGATGTCGTCCTCGCCGAGCGCCGCCACGGCATGAGGGCAAAGGGCGTCGAGCAAAAGCACCTCGTTGCGGCGCAACTCGAGCCTCTCCCCCGCCACCGTCTGCGGGCAGCGTCCGCGATACACATAGCTCAGCTCCACGTAATCATGCACGTGCTCGGGAACTGCATTAAAGCGCGAGTTTTTCCTTATCGTCAGGCCACGCGGCATGCCGGGCTGGGCATAGGCAAACCCTGGCTGCCCAATCTTGCGCACTGGACGTCCGTCGATTTCGACATGCTCGGTCATAATCGACCAATCAAATGCCATGCCGTCTTTATAAGCGATCTCACTGGTGCTCAGTTCGCTGAGCCTACGCTCGAGCTCGTCGATCTCCATGGCTTGCCAATCGTTGATTTGGTCATAGTTCGTCGTGATTCAGATATTAGCAGAACGCGCCGACGCGTCCATAATCTGTGCTATGCAGCAGATCGATCGAGCCAAGGAGGATCCATGACCGCGTACTATCAGCAGGTGCTCGAGGGCACATACGACAACCACGTGCTTCCGTTTTTGTGGATGAAGGGCGAGAGCCATAAGACCATTGCCGAGTATCTGGAAAAGATCGCCGGCGCCGACATCCACGAGGTCTGTCTCGAAAGCCGCCCACACCCCGATTTTTGCGGCGAGGGCTGGTGGCGCGACTTGCGCTTTGTCATTGACGAGTGCAAGCAGCTGGGCCTTAAGCTCTGGATCTTGGACGACGCGCACTTCCCCACGGGCTTTGCCAACGGCGCCGTCAAGGAGGCCGTGCCCGAGCTCCGTAAGATCGTGCTCACGCACCGCACGTTCGACATCGTGGGCCCCACGTCCGCCGCGAGCATCGCGCTCGCCAACATGCTCGACAAAACGGAGCGCTTCTACGGCGTGACATTTATGCAGGACGGCAGACCCGTCGACGTCGCTTACCGAGTAATCGACGATGCAGACGGCAACCCCAGCCGCCTGGTCTTCGATGCACCTGCGGGCCTCACGCAGGCATGCGTGATGTTCACGAGCGGCAAGACCTCCTACAACGAGGACTACATCAATATGGTCGACCGCGCCTCGGTGGCGCAGCTCATCGATGCTGTCTACGAGCCGCATTTTGAGCATCTGGGCGATGAGTTTGGCAAGACCATCTTGGGCTTTTTCTCCGATGAGCCCGGATTTGCCAACGAGAAGGGCACCACGGGCCCCGATGGCATCTCGGACACGCTCATCGGCAAGGCCACCGCGCCCCTACCCTGGTCGGCCGAGCTTGAGCATCGCCTGCGCGCGGCACTGGGCGAGCGCTACCTGGCCGAGCTCCCGCACCTGTGGGACCGCGAGCCGGCCGGCGCGCACGTACGCCACGTCTATATGGACATCGCGAGCACCCTCTATAAGGAGTGCTTCTGCGACCAGCTCGGAGACTGGTGCCGCGCGCGCGGCGTGCAGTACATCGGCCACGTTATCGAGGACAAGGACTGCCACGCGCGCCTGGGCGTGGGCGCCGGGCACTACTTCCGCGCCGTGGGCGGTCAGGACATGGCGGGCGTCGACATCGTGATCAACCAGCTGGTACCCGGCATGGACCGCGGCCTTCACAGCTACGGACGCGGCGTGTGGGACCTCGAGTTCTATAACTACGTGCTGCCCAAGCTGGGCTCCTCGGCAGCACACCTCGACCCCAAAAAGCAGGGGCGCTGCATGGCCGAGGTCTTTGGCGCATTTGGATGGCACGAAGGCCTACGCGAGATGAAGTGGATCGCCGATCATTTTTTGGTGCGCGGCGTCAATTGGTTTGTGCCGCATGCCTTTAGCATGGCCGCCTTCCCCGACTGGGACTGCCCGCCGCATTTCTATGCGCATGGCCAAAACCCCCAGTTTGCACACTTTGGGCAGCTTATGAGCTACATGAACCGTACGGCGAGCCTGCTGAGCGGCGGGCGCGCAACGACCCCGGTGGCGCTTCTCTACCATGCGGACGCCGAGTGGGCAGGCGAGGCGAACTTTATGCAGCATGCCGCCTCCGAGCTTATGCGCGCGCAGGTCGACTTTGACATCGTGCCGGCAGAGGCATTTGAGGACGCAGGGCGCTATGCCGTTGAAATTGCCGCAGACGGTAGCGGCTTTAGCGTGAACGGCCAGGCATACCGCTGCCTGGTGATGCCCGGAGCCGAGTTTGTCGGCGAAGCCGTGCTCGACTTTGCCGCGCGTGCCGCAGCCGCAGGTGTTGCCGTGTACGCGCTGGATGAGTTGCCGAACAAGCGCTACGACGGTGACACTGCAGGTCGCGAGGGCTTTGCCTCCCTGGATGCAGCCGCGGTCGCCGGCATCAAGCTCCTGGCGACCACCGAGCTCGCAGACACACTTGCCAACACCGGCATGCAGACCGTGGTTTGCGCCGAGCCCCAGCCCTGGCTGCGCGCACTGCGCTACGAGCGGGCGGGCGAGACCTATCTGATGCTCGTCAACGAGCATCCCAAGCAGGGTATCTCCACTCAGATTGCGCTTGCCGACCGCACACCCGTTGCAGGCGCGCGCCTCGATCTGCTCAACGGCACCGAGCCCGCCGCCTTTGACGGCACGCTCGAGCTGGCTCCCTACGAGAGCTGCATCGTGGTCCTTGGGGCTACAGGTTCCGTTGCTGTGGCAACCGCCGAAGACGAAGCCACATGCGTCGACGGGCCCTGGGCGGTTGCCTTCTCTGCCCCTGGCACCGATGCCTTTGGCGAGTCTGTTGAGCTTGCAGACCTGCACGACCTTTCCTCGGCCGAGTTCCCCGGCAAGGCCGGCACATTCCGCTACCAGGCTTCCTTTGTCCTGGGCGAAGCGGCCACCCGCACCGTCATCGACCTTGGCGAGGTCTTTGAGACCGCAACCGTCACCCTCGACGGCAAATCCCTCGGCACGCGCATCTGTCCGCCTTACTGCTTTGAGGCCGGCGCGCTTTTGGCCGGCGAGCACGCGCTTGCGATCGATATCATCAACACCCTCGACCATGCCGTCCCCGACGTGTTCGGCATGACCGAGCCCTCCGAGCCCAGCGGTCTCTTGGGGCCCGTACGCGTGCTCGGATAGCAGCCCGAGCGCAAACAACTCGGGCAGGGCACGCCCTATGTTGAGCCCGCGCAGCGTCGAGCGGTCCGTCGTTCATAGACCGGCGGACCAAAACTCCCAGCCAAGCCGAACGTTTTATTTATCGCTATGATTGGTTTATCGCGACGCAAACGCATAGGAGCCATATGGATATCAGGCGAAAGATCACGCAGGGCAAAAGCCTCACCCCCACCGAGCAACAACTTGGGCAAACGGCGCTCGCCATGGGCGAGGATGTGCGCGGGCTTTCCATTAAGGAATTTGCCGCGCGCGCCAACGTTTCGGTCGCGAGCGTTCACCGCTTTTGCAAAAAGCTCGGCCTCGAGGGCTTCAAAGATCTCAAGGTCGAGCTCATCCGCCAGGCGACCGAGGCGGGCAACCGGCGCGACGTGGACATCAACTTTCCCTTCGATGCCACCTCCACCCCTGCGCAGGTGATGGAACGCATGGAGGGGCTCTACCAGACCACCTTGGCCGAAACGCAGGAGCTGCTCGACCCTGCACAGCTCAACCACGCCGCCAAGCTCATCATGCGCGCCGGCACCGTGGACATCTACACGGGCTCGCATAACCTGTATCCAGCGGGAATGTTCCGCGATCGCCTGCTTTCCGCCGGCAAAAGCGCGACGTGCCACGACAGCGTCGAGGCTCAGGTGCGCACGGCGCTCGCCTCGGGTCCCGACCATGTGGCAATCATCATCTCCTACAGCGGCCTTGCCCCCAACCTCAAGGAGATCTTGCCGATCCTTAGCAGTCGACATGTCCCGGTCATCGTCATCGGCACGCCGTACTGTGCCCGCATTCACCCCGGCTTTGCCGCCTATCTCACGGTAAGCGACCACGAGAGCATGACGCACCGCATCACGCAGTTCGCCAGCCATATCGCCGTGCAATACGTACTCGATTCGCTCTATAGCAGCTACTTTGCCAAAGATTACGCCCGCTGCTCCGAGTTCTTAGAGCGCTCGTTCCCCTACACCCGCCTGCCCGGACTCAAGTAGCGACGAGCGTGGATTTTTGGACACTCAGATAACGAGCGTGGATAATCTCCCACTTTGAGCCTGCATGCGGCCCAAAAACGGGAGATTATCCACGCTCATTTTGGGTCCCCCGGGAACGCATGAGGAGGGCGGATAGACAGCCGTTATTTGCGAGGCGTCAGCGACGTAAAGAGTCCGTGTTGGTTGCAGTAAAGATATATCCTGCCGCGCCCGGTAATATGGAAGCGCGGCTGCACCGATTGCTCTGGATAGAGCTTCTTAAAGCAGATGCCGTCCATAGTCGCATATGCCACAAAGCTAATGTAGTGATCCTTGGTCATGGGATGATCGAGCGTGACGTACCAATCGTCCTCGATGCGCTCGATGGAAAAGGCGTGGTCCGCGTCCGGCTCTTCGGCCTCCTGGGGAAACATCGTGGAGCCACAGCAGCTAAAGCTGCCTTCTCCGAGCGCGTGCACAACGTTTCCGCAGATAGGGCAAACGTAAAAGACGCCTTTGAGCATATTGCCTGCACGGTTGGCGTTGGCCCGAATGTCACCAGCCAAAAGCTCGGCCACGCTTATGCCGAGTCTCTGGGCCAAAGGCTCAACGAGGGAAATGTCGGGAAGGCCGCGGCCGGATTCCCACTTGCTGACGGCTTTATCGGTCACGCCAAGGCTTTCCGCCAGGGCGCGCTGGGTGAGGCCGCGCTCTTCGCGCAGCTGCTTGATGGCATGCGCTGCCAAAAAAGTATGGGAGGCATTGGTTTGCCGTGTCTGGTTCATGGGCTGTCCAATCAAATTGAAGAAATGGAGTGAACCGGTTCGACAGTCAGTATCCATTTGAAGGCCAGGCTCGACAACCTACGCTGCGTAGACATGCGCCAATCGAACGAGCGCGGATTTTTGGACGCTCATCTCGAGCAGTCATTTAAGAACGTCCCCAATGACCACCGCATCCGGAGCAAGACAACGCCGCAAGTAGAGGACGGACAGCGAGCGACGTCCAGGGCGAACAAGTTGGCGTGAAAAAGACGAGACATTGACCTTCTGGTCATGCCTCGCCTTTTGAATGACAAATTGTCGCCCTGGGCGGCGCGCAGCGTCAACTGGTTACGCGGGTTGGTAAACCCGCGTAACTACCTACTCCCGAGCTCCGTACTGCTCGTAATAGGCGTCGATAGCGGCCTTGAGCTCGTCGTCGATGACGACTTTGCCGTCGATCTCGTGGTTGTAGAGGGTCTCGACGACCTCGGCCATGGAGACGATGCTCGCGACGGGGAAACCGTACTTGGCCTCGATCTCCTTCTGCGCGGTGGTCACGCCACCCTTGCCGACCTCCATGCGGTTGAGGGACACGATGAGGCCCTTGATCTCGACATCGGCAGCAGCCTTGACCTTGGGATAGGTCTCGTCGATGGACTTACCGCTGGTGGTGACGTCCTCGACCATGACCACGCGGTCGCCGTCCTGGGGCTCGTAGCCCAGCAGGTTGCCCTTGTCGGCGCCGTGGTCCTTGGCCTCCTTGCGATCGCAGCAGTACTTGACCTCCTTGCCGTACAGCTCGTGGTAGGCAATTGCGGTCACGACGGCCAGCGGAATACCCTTGTAGGCCGGTCCAAACAGCACGTCAAAGTCGTCGCCAAAGTTATCGTGGATGGCCTGGGCGTAATACTCGCCCAGCTTCTTGAGCTGATAGCCCGTCACATAGGCGCCGGCGTTCATAAAGAACGGGGACTGACGGCCGCTCTTGAGCGTAAAGCTGCCGAATTTAAGAACGTCGGACTCAACCATGAACTTGATGAACTCTTGCTTGTAAGCCTCCATGCGGGCTCCTCTCGTAATCGCGTACGTGCCTTCCAGTTTAGCGCAGGCAGGGCGCGTTGCGGGCGCGCTTTGGGGCCTCGGCATTCTGTAAAGGCTTTGTCAGGGGCAATGGTTTTCCAAACAAAGGGGTTGACACGACAAACCCCCTCATCAAGAATACGGGCGGATTGTAACGGGTACGAGATACCCAAAGCGCGCCGCGCCCGGCCTTAAGGAGGTGTGCCATGGAAGGCAGTCATAGTCGAAAAACCTGCATGTCGCCCTCGGCACGCCGCGAGGATTCCGCACACGCATAAGCGCCAACAGCCGACCGTCAAAACCACCACAAAGGTGCCCGTCCCCTTTGTGGTAGCTCGCGAGCATGACGTGAGCGACATCTAGGTTTTTTGAAGCACATACGACACGTACGCTAACTCCCTTCAACAAGGAGGACCCTATGCTGATGCTCAAAACCGCCACGGTACTCGAAGCTATCTCCAAGCGCCGCCGCACGGCGCGCCCTGCCGCTCACGCCGGCCTGTCCAAGAACACCATATTCGCCGCCACCCATAGCGCCGAGGACGCCCTCGTGCTGCTCGACGCCACGGCTGGCGGACTCACCGCCGAGCACGCCGCCGAGCGCCTGAGCGCGGTCGGCCCCAACACCATCGAGGCGCCGACCAAGACGCTCGCCCGCCGCATCGCCGACGCATTCATCGATCCCTTCGCCGGCATCCTCGCCGCGCTCGCACTGGTCTCGCTCTATATCGACGTGCTCGCCGTGCCCGAGCCGCAGCGCGACCCCTCCACGGTCATCGTCATCGGCATCATGCTGCTGGTATCGGGCGGCATGAAGTTTATCCAGGAAGCCCGCAGCGGCAATGCGGCCGAGGCCCTCAAGGACCTGGTCTCCAACACCTGCTGCGCTCTGCGCGACGGCGAGCGCCTCGAGATCCCCTTCGACGAGCTCGTCCCCGGCGATGTGATCCGCCTCTCTGCCGGCGATATGGTGCCGGCCGACGCCCGTATCATCACCGCGCGCGATCTGTTTGCGATCGAGTCCGCACTCACCGGCGAGAGCAACGCCGTCGAGAAGACCGCTTCCGCCGCGGTCGTCGAGGGTGCCAACGGCTCCGCGCTGCCACTCTCCGCCTGCAAGAACATCGTCTTTACCGGCACCTCCGTGCAAAACGGCACTGCAATGGCGCTTGTCGTTGCCACCGGCTCGGACACCTACCTGGGCGGCATCGCCAAGATGCTCAACGGGCACGGCGAGAAGAGCGCGTTTGACCGCGGCGTCTCGAGCGTCTCCATGCTGCTCGTACGCCTCATGCTCGTTATGGCGCCGGCCGTCTTTGCCATCAACGCCGCCACCAAGGGCAACGTCATCGACGCGCTGCTATTCGCCACGAGCGTGGCCGTGGGCATCACGCCGCAGATGCTTCCCGTCATCGTGACCACGAGCCTGTCGCAGGGCGCCAAGGACCTCGCCCGTCGCCAGGTTATCGTCAAGGAACTGCCGGCGATCCAAAACCTCGGCGCGATGGACGTCCTGTGCTGCGACAAGACCGGCACCCTCACCGAAGACCGCATCGTGCTCGAGCGCTACCTCAACACCGACGGCAACGAGGACGTGCGCGTACTGCGCCATGCGTTTTTGAACAGCTTCTTCCAGACCGGCCTCAAGAACCTTATCGACCTGGCCGTCATCGACCGCGCCGACGTGACGCCCTCGGCCACAGCACCCGGCTCCATGCTGGGCCAGAGCCTGCGCGACCGCTATACCAAGATCGACGAGGTGCCCTTCGATTTCTCGCGCCGTCGCCTGAGCGTCGTTGTCGCCGACGCCCAGGGCAAAACCCAGATGGTTACCAAGGGAGCTGCCGAGGAAATGCTCGAGATCTGCTCCTTTATCGAGGTCGATGGCGCCGCCCAGCCGCTCACCGAAGACAAGCTCGCCCAGATTCGCAAGCAGGTCGCCGGGCTCAACGCCGAGGGCCTGCGCGTGATTGCCGTGGCGCAGAAGACCAATCCGCGCTGCGTGGGCGAGTTTGGCATCGCTGACGAGTGCGACATGGTGCTGATGGGCTTTTTGGCCTTCCTCGATCCGCCCAAAGCAAGTGCCGCGGGCGCCGTCGCTACCCTCGAAGCCAAGGGCGTGGCGGTCAAGGTTCTGACCGGCGACAACGACCGTGTCGCCGCCACCGTTTGCGAGCAGATCGGCATCGACGCGAGCAACGTCTTGCTCGGCTCCGAGATCGATGCGCTCGACGACGCCGAGCTTGCCGAACGCGCCGAGAACACCCACCTCTTCGCCAAGCTCTCGCCGCTGCAGAAGGCGCGTCTGGTGCGCGTCATGCGTGAGCTGCTCGACCACACCGTGGGCTTTATGGGCGACGGCATCAACGACGCCGCCGCCATGCGTGCGAGCGACTGCGGCATCTCGGTCGATTCGGCCGTCGACATCGCCAAGGAATCCGCCGATATCATCTTGCTCCAGAAAGACCTGGGCGTGCTCGAGCGCGGCATCATCGAAGGCCGCCGCACCTACGGCAACCTGCTCAAGTACCTCAAGACCACGGTGAGCTCCAACTTTGGCAACGTGCTATCCGTGACCGTCGCGAGCCTGTTCTTGCCATTCTTGCCCATGAGCGCTCTGCAGTTGGTGCTGCTGTCGCTGGTCTACGAGATCGTGTGCATCGCGCTGCCGTGGGACACCGTCGACGACGCCTGGACTGCCCGCCCGCGCGCCTGGGATGCCACGTCCATTAGGGGCTTTATGCTCGAGCTGGGCCCCGTGAGCTCGCTGTTTGACATCGCGACCTTCGTCGTCCTCTTCTTTGTGGTGTGCCCCGCAACCGTGGGCGCGAGCTGGGCAGAGCTTGCCGCCGCGGGCAACGTCGCAGGCATGGCGGCCTTTGCGGCGCTCTTCCAGAGCGGATGGTTTGTCGAGTCCATGTGGTCACAGACGCTCGTGATCCATATGCTGCGCTCCCCGCGCCTGCCGAGCCCGCGCGACCACGCCGCGCCCGCGCTGTGCGCCCTCACCGTGCTGGGTCTGGCACTCGTCACCTGGCTGCCGGCAAGCCCCATCGCCGATGCGCTGGGCCTCATGCCGCTGCCGCCGAGCTTTTTCGCGCTGCTCATCGGCATCGTCGCCGCCTACATCGCGCTCACCCAGCTGGCAAAGCGCCGCTACATTGCCCGCCACGGCGAGCTACTGTAGCGCCCGAATTGTGGCGCGCGACCCATCAGGCGGTCAAAAAGTCCCGTCTCAAGTTAAACCACTCATTTAAGCACGTCCCCAATGAGTGCGACGGAATGGCTCCCCTTGGCAGCTTAAAGCCGTCATGCAGGAACCATTCCGTCGCAGCCTAATGAAAGGGACTGGGTTGTAAATGTTGGAGAAGAGCCGTTAGCGCCCGGGGGCCAGGATCACCAGAGCGTCGTGCTCAAAGGGATGCTGAGCCACGCGCACGGTGCCGTCACCGTTATCGCGGACGGGCAGCTTGGCGATGCGCTTGTCCTCCATGTCGAGGACCGTCGCCGTCCAGCCGCGCGCGCCGTCGAGCTTAAACTTGAGCGCCGTGGTGCGCGGCAGGTACGTGACGACGCGATCGCCAACGCGCGCCACACGAATGGCCTCGCGCGCGTCATCGAGCAGCTCCTGCGCCGGAACCACGGCAAGCGCGTCGTCGGCAGCCGTGGCACCCAGGCCGGCAAGCACATGCTCAATCGCGCCAAAGTCCCACACGCCCGCAAACTGCAGGCACTCTTGCCAGCGGAACGGCATGTCGAAGCCCTCGCCCAGCACCGAGCCTTGGCTGCGCGATGTCTGCCAGTTCCAAACGCCGTGTGCGCCGTAAGTTACGCCGGCACCGGCGCCGGCAAGAATCGACGACCATACGCTCGCGCGGCAATCCTGCGCGGTGAAGCGCCAGTACACATTGCGCGACGCACCCATCTGCTCGTAACAAGGCTCAGAGTTGACCATCGGCTTTTTAGGGTAGTTGGCGATAAAGTCCTGCGGCAGACGCCATGCCTCGGGCTGGCCCTCGTAGTTGTGGCCGGGCTGGAACATATAAAAGTCCAGACGGTCCAGATACTGCGCCGGAATGGTGCGATTGGCGCGGTTGATATGCATGGTGCGCAGCGCCTCGGGCGCGCGCTTGACGACCTCGTCGAGCGCGTCCTCGTAATAGGCGATCGCCTCGTCGCCGGCAAAGTCGGTATCGCCCGTCACCACGTAGACGGGGTTGAACTCGCCCAGGTTCTCGACGACGCGGGCAACGTGGGCACGGACCTCCTCACGCGGCATAACCTCGGCGCCGCAACGCTCGGCGATCTTGGCACCCCAGGTACCGGGCACGTAGTTGCACCACATAAGCACGAGCGCCGGACGGATGCCGTGCTCGACGGCAGCACGGCACATGGCGGCGGCGCGGTCCCAATATGCCTGGTTGGGACGGGACCAATCAAAGTGCACGCCGTCCTCGCTGGCATAGGGCCAAATGCCCAGGTCGGGGCAGCAGCGGTCCCACTGCGGCAGCGTGTTGATCTGCAGCACATTCATGCCCTGCTCGGCACGGCGGGTCAGGTAGTAGTCCCAGTCATCCTCGGCAATGCTCGTAAATGCGCTCCAGCACGTATCGGCAAACCAGAAGAACGGTTTGCCCTCGCACAAAAAGCCGTCCTGGCGACCGTTGACGGTCAGCTTTCCCAAACTCATCTGCATGTCCTTTCGTTTGATAAAGGATTTGCGAACCGCCGGGGGCTTTCGCGGTAACCCCGTGCGAAAGCCCCTGCCGCTTGGCAAACCCTCGCGGGCGAATCCCGTCCGCCCCATCAGTCTACCTTGCAAGAAGGGCCCCGCCGGGCTTACGCCTGACGGGGCCCTGTCGTGTAGGTGAGGTCATATGTGACCGAACGGTTTGGCCTTAGGCCTCCATCTCGGCGAGTTCCTCCTTGGAGAAGCCGCAGGCAAAGACGACGGCAGCGGCGATGACAAAGGAGATTGCCATACCAACGATAGCCCAGACGGTGTTCATCTGGCCACCCTGCAGGTAGTTGGTGAAGACCAGGAAGTTGGACGCACCGCCTGCGAGGTAGTAGGTAACCCCCATGAGGCCGGAGAACACAGCGCCGATAGCACCGCCGATGAACATGCCAAACATGGTGCGACGGAAGCGCATGAGGATGCCGAAGAGCGCGGGCTCGGTGACGCCGCCGGCGATGGCGGAGATGACGTAACCGATGGCGAGAGACTTCTCGTCGGGGTTCTTCATCTTGAGGAAGGCACCGAAGGCGCAGCCCCAGACAGCGGCCATAGCGCAGTTGGTGGAAACGAAGACGAAGGGATCGTAACCGGCAGCGATGATCTGAACCTGGGCGAGCAGGATGACGGGCATGTGCATGCCGCAGACCACGAAGAGCTGCCAGAAGGCGCCGAGGATGGCCATGACGATCAGGATGCCGATGCCGCCAAGGTCAGCAAGGCCGAAGAGGGCGTTGGCGATCAGCGTACCGATCTCGTTGCCGATCGGAGCGAGGACGATGAAGGCAATGGGGATCGTGACGATCATGGTGCAGAACGGCGTGAAGACCGTGGACAGCACGTCGGGCATAACCTTCTTAAAGAACTTCTCGATGAAGTACAGGACGGGCACCGAAAGGATGATCGGCAGGACGGACTGCTGGTAGTTGGCAGCGGCGATCTGGATGCCGTAGACGGAGATGATTCCGCCGCCCTCCTGGGTTGCGACGCTCACCACGGAAGGAGCCATGAGGGCGCCACCGAGCAGCATGCCGAGCACGGGGCTGGCGCCGAGCTTCTTAGCGGCGGCATAGCCCAGGTAGATGGGGATAAAGGTAAACGTTGCCTCGTACAGGGTGGTGTAGAGGAACGTGTAGGTCGGGTCGTCGGCCGAGAGCACACCGAGCATGGTGGGGCCGAGGACGGCCGCGATGGTGCGGAACAGACCGCCGGCCATGAGCAGCGGGATGAGCTGGGTCATGGAGCCCGACAGATAGTCGAGGATGATGTTGGGCAGGTTCTTGAGCTCGAACTTCTCCTTGGGAGCGTCGAGGTTCTCGTTGACGGCCTCACCCTGCTTGACGCCGGACATTGCGACGAACTCGGCGAGCACCTTGGGCACGTTCTGGCCAATGATGACCTGGAGCTGGCTGCCGGCAAACTGGCAACCCAGAACACCCTTGACCTTCTTGATCTTCTCCACGTCGGCCTTGCTGTTATCCTTGAGCGTCAGACGCAGGCGCGTCATGCAGTTGGTGGCAACGGAAACATTCTCCGCACCGCCCACGAGCTCGAGGACATCGGTGGCAATCTGCTTGTTATCTACTGCCATGGGACCCCTCCCCATATCTTCGTGTGCCAGCCCCCTTGGGCTTAGGCACGCCTTTGGCCCGGCGACTATAACCCCTTACGGTTGCCGGACCCTTGGATACGCTGTCGTAAACAAGGTGTTTACTGAACGTTTACGGGCTTTAGTTTACACGGAGCGCCGAATTTATGGCAATTTTGCCGTCTACAGTCCGGTGAACGGTAGGAAATCGGGGGTGAACGTATTTGAGTGGCGGGAGATGGTCTCTTTGACCATCTATTGATATATAGCCATTTACGTGGGATTTTATTTTGATGAACACCTCACTGATCTGTTAGCTCATCAACAGAAGCCCTGCTAGAAGCTAGTAAACAAATGTTTAGTAGTTCATGGCGTGTTCAATTTTGCCGTTTACCGAGTTCATCTGCTCGTTCTGCAATTCTGCATTAAACTAAACATGTTTAGATTGTATTGCCGCTTTTGTTTCCCACTAGCGGCGCAAGGGAGGCAGCTCATGGAGCTCAAATTGTGTACCTACGCAACCGTCACCACCTTGGGCGACTTTGGCCCCTGGATCAGCAAGGTCGTACTCGACCTGCCCTGCACCGTGCGCGCCAACGACATCGACGCGAACACCTTCCATATATATGTAGAGCGTCACGAGCGCTCGGGCGAGGTTCTGATGCGCAAGGAGCGCGGCGCCGACCATGCCGCGCCCTCCGTGGGTTACATCGACATTCTCGCCGCATATCCGTGCGACGAGAACGGACGTAAGCTCGCCGTGGGCACCCATGTGGCGCTCGAGGTCGCCGAGCAGCGCCTGACCAAGACCATCGAAGGCGGCGTCATGGGCTCGCGCATGCTCGATGACCAGCTGCGCATCACGCAGCTCACAGCTCTTCCCGGCAACGACGGCGACGATCCCACCTGCGGCCTGGTCTTCGACACCTGCCGTGGCGATATCTGCCCCGCGCTGAAAGGCTGGAGCAACGCCACGCAAAAGACCGCCGTCGACGGCATCGCGCTCGAATACGGCTTCTTTGAGCCCAGCTTTAAGGCAGAGGACTCGGCCTGCTTCAATCCCTTCGCGCCCGAGGCGACGGTCGTACCCCAAAAGGCACCGCTCGTGGTGTATCTGCACGGCGCCGGCGAGGGCAAGGGCGCCACGCAAGGCGAAGGCGCTACGCGCGCCTATATCGGCAACCGCGTGACGGCCATTAGTCAGGCGCAGATCCAGCGCTACTTTGGCGGCTTTGCCTGGGTGCTCGTGCCGCAGTCGCCCACGTTTTGGATGGACAACGGCGTCGAGCAACTCGGTCGCTCCAACCAGAGCATCTACTCCTCCGTGCTCAAGGCGCTTATCGACGAGTTTGTCGCCGAGCATGCCGACCGCATCGACACCGACCGCATCGTGGTCGCCGGTCTTTCCAACGGCGGCTTTATGACCCTGCGCCTGTGCGCCGACTACCCCGATTTCTTCGCCGCGGGCCTTCCCTGCTGCGCCCCGTGGTACAACGCCACGGACAAGGACGTGGCCGCGCTCGCCAAGACGCCGCTGTGGTTTACGCACTCCAAGGGCGACGAGCTCGTGCACCCGCAACAGACCGTGCTGCCGCTGTTCGCGCGCCTGCGCGGTGCCGGCGCCAACGTGCATCTCACCTACTTTAGCCATGTCGAGGACCTGACCGGCGTGTATCGCGAGGCCGACGGCTCGGCCAAAAAGACGTTCAACCACGGCGTGTGGATCCACCAATTCAACGACCTGTGTTATCAAGACTTCGACGGGGGCAACGTACTCATCGACGGCGAGCCGGTGGGCTGCTGGGAGTGGTCGGCCAGGGTTTCGAGGTAACCATCCCATCGGGGGCTCTGACCTTTAGTTTTGTAAACGTCCTCGCGCATGAGCCCCGCTTATCCTGCTCCTTCGGAGCATCGGATAAGCGGGGCTCGCGCTGCGGAATGTTTACAAAACTAAAGGTCAGAGCCCCCTAAGTTAACGTTGTTCGAAACGCTGGTCGGCCGCTTCCGGCGGGCCGCCGGGTCGCGGGCGATGGGGGCGTGGGTCCCGTCTTGCCTTGCGCGTAACTGGCTGAATTGATTTTGATTGGAGCTGTTCCTATGTCCCAGAAGTTGACTCGAGTGATTGTTACCACTGATATGGAAGTCGATGATATGAACTCGCTTGTTCATTTGGCTCTGTATCTCAACTTGCTTGATGTTCAGGCTGTGGTGTATACGGCTTCGCAGTATCACTTTCTTGGGGATGGGGTTCATACGCTCGGCGAGGTGAATTCGCATTGGCGGACCAAAGGGCGGCGCTCTTATGAGTGGGCTGTTGTGCCTCATGAGCCCGATCCGCTAGCCGGCGAGCTTCGTGAGTATCGGCCGTTTCCCGAGCATTGGATTGAGAGTCTCTGGAGTAATGAATATGCCCAGGCTTGGCCGCAGTTGCAAGCAAATGCGGCCGCTGCCGGTGAGCCGCCGTTTCCCACGCCCGCCCAGATGATCGAGCGCACCTTTGTGGGAAATGTTGCCTTTGAGGGTGATGTGACTGAGGAAACTGAGGGGTCTCGCGTAATTGCGCAGGCGATTTTAGATGATGATCCGCGTACGTTATGGTTGCTCAGCTGGGGTGGTATGAATACGATCGTTCGCGCCCTCATGAGTATTGCCGAGCGCTATCGCGCCACGCCCGAGTGGCCCGCCGTGCAGCAGCAGGTCTATCAGAAGGTGCGCGTGATGGGCGTTGCCGATGGCGTGGGACAGGACAACTCGTGGCTCGACCATGGGCGCGAGCTCTTTCCCGAGCTCATCTTTTGGCGTACGCCCTATATGTATGGCAACTATTTCGACGCCAAAACAGCTCAGCCCGATACGCTGCCGCTGTTTAAGGCTCCCTGGCCCGAGCAGAATCTCACGCAGGGCAACGGCCCCCTCATGGCACGCTATATGCTCTATGGCGATGGTAAGGTCTACGAAAACGAGCCTGAGCGCTTTCAGTTTGGCAAGCATGCCCGTCTGGATTGGGGCCTGGAAGGCATGCCCGCGATGCAGTTTGAGCGCGGCGATTTTATGGCCGAAGGCGACAGCATGACCTATATTCCGCTGCTGCCGTTTGGCCTGCGCGGTATCGACGACCGCGGCTTCGATACGCTGCTGGGACGCATGTTTTTTGATGGGCATCCCGATGCGAACGCGCCCGCCGGTTTTGCCTCCATCGGCACGCCCGCAGACGACAATCTCAATCCCTATCTGCGTGCCTATCAGGAAGACTTTGCCGCCCGCGCGCAATGGTGTGCCCATGATCCGGCAGCCTGCTCGCATCCGGCGCATGTTGTCGAGACCACGGCCGACCGCAGCGCCACAGCCGGCGAGCGCGTCGACCTTACAGCGACCATCGTCGACCCCGACGGCAAGGGCTTCGATGTACATTGGGATGTCGCCGTGGACCCGTCGAGCTATGCAGGCGCCCAGGATCTGTCGCTGTGGCAAGAATGCACGGTAGACACCGCTTTCATCGTGCCCGCCGACGCGCGGCCCGGCGACCGCCTTGTGCTCACCCTTACCGTGCAGACGCGCGCCGAGCGCCCCTGCAGCCGCTACGCCCAGGTCGCCGTAACCGTGGCATAGCAAGGACGGCGCCCACATTCGGCAGCCGCCGCATTCGACAAAGAGTGTCCCCAGGCGCCAAACGAGCAAGGATTTTTGGACGTCCAAATGACGAGAGTGGATAATCTCTCACTTTGAGCCCACAAGCAGGCCAAAAATGGGAAATTATCCACTCTCATTCTACGGGTACTCATTGGGGACGTACTTAAATGAGTAGTTTCACTCATTTAAGTACGTCCCCAATGAGTAGGAAAAATGGGCCATGTGTCCCAGTTGTGGAGACTCCTTGAGCCGTCTGGGTATCGTGAAAGGCTGCGCACTCCCCCATCATCAAAAGTGACCACGCTACCAGTTGATGGGAGGCAGCCATGGGCTTCTTTGACAAGATGTTCGAGAAGAAAGAGTGCGCGATTTGCGGTACCGAGCTGGGACTTCTAGGTAAGACAAAAATCAATGAAGGCTACCTGTGCAAAGAGTGCGCCGGCAAGCTCTCCCCCTACTTTCACGGCTATCGCTCCAGCACCGCGGACGATATCCGCGAGCAGCTCGCCTACCGCGAGGCCAATGCCGAGCGCCTGGCGTCGTTCAACCCCACGCGCACGCTTTCTGCCGGGCGCACCAACATCATGCTCGACGAGGACGCGGGCCTGCTGATCATTACCTCGCAGAGCCGCTGGCGCGACGCCAATCCCGACATCATCGAGTTCTCGCAGGTACTCGGCTGCGATATGGATATCGACGAGCATCGCACCGAGATCTATCGCGAGACCGAGGACGGCGAGCGCGAGAGCTACAACCCGCCGCGCTACGACCTGGATTACGACTTTAATCTGACCATCCACGTCAACACGCCGTACTTTACCGAGATCAACCTGCGCGTAAACGACTCCACCATCGATCAGCGCGGCTCCATCGAATACCGCGAGGCCAAGCGCCAGGCAACCGAGGTCCGCGACGCGCTGGTGCAGCTGCGCCAGGAGACGCGCGACAGCGTCGTGGCCGCCAAGGCCCCCAAGACCGCGGTGACCTGCCCCTTCTGCGGAGCCACCACCATTCCCGATGCCAGTGGGCGCTGCGAATACTGCGGCGGCGCCATCGGCGCATAGCCTCCGGCACGGAAAGGACCGATCGTGGCCTTCGAGAGCGTTAACTATCAGTGCCCTGCCTGCGGTGGTCCCCTGCATTTTGCCAGTGCCGAGCAAAAGCTCGTCTGCGACTACTGTGACTCGCGCTTTGAAGTCGAAGAAGTCGAGGCCCTCTATCGCGAGCGCCAGGACAAGGCAGATGCCAAAGCCGATGCGGCAGCCGCAACGCCCAAGCCCGTCGCCGACGACGCGGTGCAGGAGCTCGCCCAAAACGCCGGCTACATCTGCTCGTCGTGCGGCGCCGAGCTCGTGTCCGACGGCACCGTCGCCGTCACCACCTGCCCGTACTGCGGTAACTCCGCCGTGGCGCCCGGCCAGCTCTCTGGCGACTTCTCGCCCGACCTGGTGATTCCGTTTAAGCTCGGGCGCGACGATGTCACGGCCGCACTCAAGGAACACTATAAGGGCAAGATCTTGCTGCCCAAGAGCTTTGTCACCGGCAACCACATCGACGAGGTCCAAGGTGTCTACGTGCCGTTTTGGCTCTACGGCGCCCGCGTTGACGGCGAAGTGTATTTTGACGCGACCAACGAGACCGTGACCGAGGAATCCGATCGCACCGTCACGACCACCGACCACTACGATGCCTATCGCAAGGGCAATATCTCGTTTAAGCGCGTGCCCGTCGACGGATCGTCCAAGATGCCCGACGGCCACATGGACGCCATCGAGCCGTTTGACTACGACGCGTTGCGCCCGTTCTCGGTCGCCTATATGCCCGGCTACATCGCCAACCGTTACGATGAGGATTGCGAGACGTGCAAGGCGCGCGCCGAGCGCCGCATGGAGGAGAGCACGATCTCGGCCCTGCGCGAGACCGTCGTCGACGAATATGACGATGCCACGGTCGA
Source organism: uncultured bacterium (assembly GCA_905214525.1). GTDB lineage: Bacteria > Actinomycetota > Coriobacteriia > Coriobacteriales > Coriobacteriaceae > Collinsella. The sequence goes on along the minus strand of CAJMMN010000006.1, from coordinate 24,852 downwards.
AAGCAAGCAGCTCGACTACACCTGGGAAGACAGCGACTACGCCCTGTTCCCCGTCTGGATGCTCTCCACCTCGTGGAACGGCAAGAGCTACCTGTTTGCCATGAACGGCCAGACCGGCCGCTTGGTCGGCGAGCTCCCCTGCTCCAAGCCCAAGCTCGCTATTGCCTCGGTGCTGTTCTTTGTGATCGGATTTATCCTCTCCCAGGTTCTCTTTATGGGAGAATACGCCTTCGATCCAGATTACCTCACCTTCGATGTCGAGGGCATTCTCATCAACATCATCGCGCCGCTGATCATCGTGATTATCGGAGACGTGCTACTGGTAGGCCAGCTCAAGACGGCCAACGAGGCCGCCCACGCCGACGAGTACTGCGGCGAGCTCGACCTGACCGAGAAGCACGACACCTTCAGCCACACCGAGACCACCGTTGTCATGAAAGACGACAAGGACGACTAACCATCCTGACCAATACCACCCGGCCTTTGACGAGAAAGGAAGATCACCATGGGACTCTTGAAAGCTGGATTGGGTGCTGCCGGCGGCGTCATGGCCGACCAGTGGAAGGAATTTATCTATTGCGAATCGATGCCTGCTGACGTCTTGGCCTGCAAGGGCAGCAAGCGCACCGGTGGCCGCAGCTCCAACACGCGCGGCGAGGACAACGTCATCTCCAACGGCTCCGTCATCGCCGTCAACGACGGCCAGGGCATGCTCGTGGTGCAAAACGGCAAGATCATCGAAGTCGCGCTGGAGCCTGGTGAGTTCGTCTTCGATACCGGCAGCGAGCCGAGCGTCTTTAGCGGCAACCTGGGCGATTCCATCAAGGAGACCTTCGCCAATATCGGCAGCCGCTTTACTTTTGGCGGCGACGCGGGCAAAGACCAGCGTGTCTACTTCATCAACACCAAGGAGATCATCGGCAACAAGTACGGTACCGCCTCGCCTGTGCCCTTCCGCGTGGTCGATAACAACATTGGCCTGGACGTCGACATCTCCGTGCGTTGCAACGGCGAGTATTCGTACCGCATCACCAACCCGCTGCTGTTCTACACCAACGTGTGCGGCAACGTGACCGATAGCTACACGCGCGACAAGATCGACAGCCAGCTTAAGTCCGAGCTGCTCACCGCCCTGCAGCCCGCCTTTGCCAAGATCTCGGAGATGGGCATTCGCTACAGCGCCATCCCCGGTCACACCACCGAGCTCGCCCGCGCGCTCAACGAGGTCCTCTCTGCCGACTGGCGCGACCTGCGTGGTGTCGAGATCGTGAGCTTTGGCGTCAACTCCATCGCAGCCTCGCAAGAAGACGAGCAGATGATCAAGGACCTGCAGAAAGTCGCCGTCATGCGCGATCCCACTATGGCGGCAGCCAACATTGCCAGCGCCCAGAGCGACGCAATGCGCGCGGCAGCCGCCAATCCCAACGGCGCGATGGCAGGCTTTATGGGCATGGGCATGGCAGGTGGCATGGGCGGCATGAACGCCAGCCAGCTGTTCGCCGCCGGCCAGGCACAGCAGCAGGCCGCCCCGCAGCCGGCTCCGGCACCCGCTCCCGCACCGGCTCCTGCCGCTGCCCCCGCGGCCGGCACATGGACCTGCAGCTGCGGCGCCACCAACACCGGCAAGTTCTGCTCCGAGTGCGGCAGTCCCGCACCCGCCCCGGCACCGGCCAAGTGGTTCTGCCCCAACTGCGGCAGCGAAAACGGCGGCAAGTTCTGCAGCAACTGCGGAACGCCCAGGCCCTAGCCCCTCTATCTGGTAATTAGCGGGGGATCCGCCACCCCCGCATTTGCTTCTATGGGTTTCGTTCGATAAAGGAGGACACCATGAAGACAACGTTCAAAAAGTCCGTACTCGCATTTCTGACATGCGTCCTTGCGCTCGCCTTTGCCCTGACGGGCTGCAGCGGCGGCGGCAAAGACCCCAAGGCCAACTTCGTCGGCAGCTGGGAACTCTCGGGTGGAACCATGGAGGGCGAAGAGCTGACCGATGAGTACATGAAGATGCTCGAGGATTGGGGTGTGCACTGCGTCCTGATTCTCGATGAGGACGGTACAGGTGCCCTCGACCTGTTCCTTGAAGTCGTCGACCTTAAATGGGAGGCAAAGGACGCCACCACCGTAACCATCACCGCCGAAGACGAGTCGCATGACATGAAGCTCAAGGACGGCAAGCTCATCCTCGAAGAGGATGACGGCAATCTTGTCTTTACCAAGTCCGACAAGGACCTGTCCGGCACGGTGAAGAAGGATCGCGAGGCGGCCGAGAAGGAAGAAGAGATCGACGAGGCCGTCGAAGACGACGACGTCCAGAAGATTGAAATCTCCCCCGCCGTCACCGTTGCCGATGACGACCTGTGCACCATCACCATCACCGAGAAGTTCAAGGACGAGTGGGGCGACATCGGTTTTGTCGTCAACATCACCAACAAGAGCGACAAGGACCTGACCTTCTACGCTCCTTCCGGCAAGACCAACGTCAACGGCACCATGAAGGAACCCTGGTTCTCGGCTCACCTGATGCCCGGCACCAACGCCACCGAGGAATTCACGTTCTCGAGCGGCGAGCTTGACAGCCTTGACGACCTGGTCAACACGACCATCGGCATCGACGCCTACCTGACCGATTCCTACGAGGACGTCGCCTCCTACAGCGCAACCATCGCGTAGCGGTAGACCACGACAGCCGCGGATTGGCGGACACATCCGCGCACACCAGACGGGGCCGCAGGAGATGATCCTGCGGCCCCGCCGCTTTTATGCCGGTGCGTAACGAGCGCTAGCGCTCCATGTTGGGAACGATGCTGCCCTCGGTCACCGCATGCACGGCCAGGCGCATGATGTTGTCGTAGCCGGTCTTGCTCAGGATCTCCGAGATGCGGCGCTTGATGGTGCCCTCGCTCATAAACAGCTCGGCCGCAATCTCGCGGCGGCTTTTACCCTCGCAGGCAAGGCGCAAGATCGACAGCTCGACATCGTCGAGGGCCGCCGTGCCCGAGAAGATGCTCTCGGGCGGCTTGGGAAACGTGCAGTAACCCGCCAGCGTGGAGCGCATCACGGCGAATAGCTCGTCGATACCGACGTTCTTGTACACAAAGCTGTCGACGCCCGCCTCGCGGGCCTGATCGACAAAGGTGATCTCGGGCATGCCTGTCATGATAATGATGCGACACTCGGGCAGCTGCTCCTTGATGCGTGCCGCCGCCACGATGCCGTTTGAATCGTGTTCGGTGCACACGTCCATCAGTATCATGTCCGGGCGCTCCTTGAGCGCGACACCCAAGGCCTCGGAGGCATCGGCGATCGCGGCAACGACGGTCATATCGGGCAGGTCGCCAACGGAGCGCGCCAGGCTCTCGCGCAGGATGGCCTGATCTTCGACAATTAACACGCGGATCATGAGTTTCTCCTTTGGGACGTGTCGTTGGCGTTAAGCGGAATGGATACCGTAAGCGTAAAGGGCGGGGTGGCGTGGACCTCTAGGCTGCCACCCAGATCTTGCGCGACATGCCTCATACCTGGGATACCCGTTCCCTCGCGATACGATACGGGGGCCGGGGACCCGTCGTTAGAAATCGTCATGTGCGCGACGGCGTCAGCATCCGTCCTCTCCTGCCACAAGCGCACACGGACCCGATGCGCCTGCGCATGCTTGGTGGCGTTGGTCGAGGCCTCGCGGATAATCTGCAAAAAGGCGGCGGCGACACGCGCGTCCTCAGGCAGCGCACCCTCAACATCGATCTGCACGCTCACCAGGCCAAAAGCATGGACGATATCGCCCAGTTGCTCTGCCGGTTCGGTGTCGCCCCCGCTGCGCAGATCGGCAGCGATTGAGCGCAGCAGCGGGTCGATCTGCTCGAGCGACTCGTCGTCCAAGCGCCCCTCCTCCAAATAGCGATGAAGGATTGATAGGCGCTGGCCGATCACATCGTGAACGCGGGCGCGCATGCGCAGATAGGCCGCATTGTCGGCAACTTTTTTGACTTCTTCGATCTGGGCCTGGAGCTCTTGGCCCGCAAGCTCAAGCAGGTGGTTGGCCTGTGCCAGGCGGTCATGCGCATGCGCATACTCTGTCACGTCCAGACCGATTATGCGCTCGAACGAACGGCCCGAGACCATAACGTCATCGCACACAAACAGGCGAATCTCGGCGGGAGAAACCTCGACCACCGCACGCGCCTCACCAAAGCGGTCCAGGTTGATCCGCACGCGGTTCTTACCGCCTTCGGGCATTTGCATGCTGAGCTTGCGCAGGTCGTTCCATGTACCGCTCATATCGCCTAGGTCGGTGGGCATATGAAGCTCCACCAGGTTTTTGCGCATGCAGCGGTTCATGAGCAGTGGACGGCCCCTCGAGTCCAGATACAGGATGCCCACGGGAATCACGTTGATGGTTTCAATCGTCGAGAACGCGGTGATATCCTCTTGGCGGTTACGGACGTCCATCAAGAGCGCCGCGATGGAGCGGAACAGGAAGAACGCTCCCTCTGCGATAAGGACAACGGCCCACGCCGGGCCCATGGCAAAAACCACCGGCGGTGTCACGGCGCCAACAAGCAGCAGCTCGGCCAGCATGACAGGGCGACGATAGCGCACCATAAGGACCACGCCATAGACAAAGATCGCGGCATTGAGCCACAGCACTCCGCCCATTGCCCTGGCGCAAACGTCAAGCGGCGCCACCAGATACGAGCCAGACGACGCGAATAAGATGAGCGCCGAAATCATCAGGTGAAGCACAAGGCTCGTCTCGTAGGCGCAAATCACCTTACGGTTATAGGACGAGCGGCGCGATGCGATGAGCGGGACGTGGATCATCTGCAGACACGCAGCCAGGGCAAAGACAACATCGAGCGCAACGATTTGGGGAAGGATGAACGAAATCTGCATCGTCACTCACCCGCCCTCGGCATCAAGACGATCATGCGCAGCTGGCCGGGCTCGCCCTCAAGGCGGTATGCCACGTTGCGCCCTTGCAGAGCGCTTTCGAGCTCTTGCGCAGCGGGCGTCTGCGAAAGATCTTCATCATCGTTGGAAAAAAGCGTGGCGCGCAGCTCGACACTGCACCGGTCATGGTCGCCCAAGTGATACATAAGCGCCGGATGGTCGGTGGTGTAGGCAAAAAACGCAAAGTCATACACGCAGTCGTACAGGGCGCTTACCGTACTGGCGTGCATCGGGCGCCGTATGGCGATAATCGAGGCGCAATCGACATCGATGGTGCGCAGGTCACTTGCAAGCTCGTTGGCGATGAGCTGAATGCGGTCGCGGTCAAAACCGCTCTCCCCGTGCTGTGCCAACGTGAGCGACCCCTTGCGTTTGCAATAGGCGACGAGCATCTTGGCGCGCTGCAGCATGCGGTAACGCTCGTGCGAAGACGCCTCATCGGTCAACGGCGGCAGCGAGCTCAGCAGGTCGTACATCCCTTCGAGCGCACGGGCAAGCGCTTGGTCCACGTCTTGGACCAGTAAGGTCTCGGCCTCTTGATCTGCCAGGTGCGTCTTAAGGTCGTAGTCGGCGGCGAGCAGCTCGTTTTGACGCTGCAGTTCCATGCGACGATGTGCCAGTTCACGGTTAAGCTCGTTGAGATCCGACACGTCTTGGGCAAGCAGGGCCGATCCGCCCAGCAGTGGAAAGGCACGGTACACCACATCGGGATCGGACGCCACAGCAAAGGCATGGGCGTGGCCGTGCTCCTGGGTCCGCAACTCCTCGCGCACGCCTACCGGCATTGGCTTTGACGCCGGCGTGGCATAGACTTCCTGCAGGTCGCGCGTTAGAACTTTGAGGTCGAGCGGCAAGGTGTCGAAGATGCCGGCGATGTCGTGATACGACGGAATGACACCGCAATCGAGACAGATTTCCATCGCCACCACGCACAGGACGCAATAGACGAGCGAAAAGTTGAGCCTCCATGCCCAGGGCACGCGCAACGCATACGAGACGGCAAAGAATGCGCCACCCAGCAGTACGAGCGCCGCCGTGCCCGAGAAACGCTGGATGCGAAAGGACGAGGACCGGCCCACCAGGATAAAAAAGGCCACAAAGTTAAAGGCCGTCCACACTAAGACAGCGAAATAACCCCAGCCGTACGTGTAATCGTTGCTCCAGGTGTCGCTTGTACGGTCAAAGTGGAAGACCTGCTGGTGAAAATCGTTGGTGAGCACAAATCCGATAAGCAGGATAGCCACAATCCAAAGCGCAGCGCAGTAGCGGCGACCCAGGCGGTGTTGCTCCAGACCCGCAAGGCGCAGACCACACAACTGGTAGAGCAGCGGAATGAGCGTCATGGGCACGTAGTACAGGTACCACAGCACGGTGGCATAGAACGGCGTGAACGACTTGTACTTGAGAATGACTTCGATCATCCACAGGGCGCAGATGGTAGCGACGGCAACAAGACGGCGGCGCAACACATAGTCCAAACAGCGCAGATAGACCGATACGCCCCAGATCGAAAATATAATTGCGGCGACAAGCAGCGGGAGAGAGCTCGAGTGGACGAGCGCATCCACGACCTCTTTGGACACCTCGCTATAGGCGGGCACGGCGTTAGAAAGTTTGGGGTCGAAGGCGAACAGCGCCGGCAAGACTGCCAAAACCATGAGGAACAGCGCGGTGATGGCGCCGGCGATAGCAAAGACGCGGTGACGGTACACCCGATGTGTTATGCCAACAAGGAATCGCGGCATGGCGAAGAGCCTGCCGCCCCTGGGATCCGCCACGGGTGCGGATCGGGCGGCCGCGTGGCCGATATGTCGCTCGTAGGTACCCATAGTGCTTTTAGTGTACCGACAGGCGGGCCCAAAAAGCGGGCCACATGTCCCAAAATCCGCCGACGGCAAAGGGTGTCCCCAGGGGCCACTCATTTAAGTACGTCCCCAATGAGTGGACCAGCGACTAGTCGTTTAAGAACGTCCCCAATGACTAAGACAAAACGAGCGAGGATTTTTGGACGCCCAAATGGCGAGAGTGGATAATCTCCCACTTTGAGCCCACAAACAGGCTAAAAACGGGAGATTATCCACTCTCATTCTGCGGGCACTCATTTAAGTACGTCCCCAATGAGTGCTTTCACTTCTTTTAACAAAACGCCCGGCGGGCATTAACTGCTCGCCGGGCGTTTTGGTTAGGAAACTCTGAAGTTGAGTGTCTCGGCTTCCTTAGGACAGATCCTCACCATTCGTTTCAATGACATGCTTGTACCAGTGAAAGCTCTTCTTTTTGGAACGCTTGAGGGTGCCGTTGCCCGCATCATCGCGGTCGACATAGATAAAGCCGTAGCGCTTGGACATCTCGCCCGTGCCGGCAGACACCAGGTCGATCGGGCCCCAGGTGGTGTAGCCCAGCAGGTCAACGCCGTCCTCGGTCACCGCATCGCGCATCGCGGCGATATGCTGGCGCAGGTAGTCGATACGGTAGTCGTCGTTGATGGAGCCATCCTCCTCGACAACATCCTTGGCGCCCAGGCCGTTCTCGACCACAAACAGCGGCTTCTGATAACGGTCGTACAGGTCGTTGAGGGTGATGCGGAAGCCCAGCGGATCGATGGCCCAGCCCCACTGGCTCTCCTGCAGGTAGGGGTTCTTGGCGCCGGCGAAGGCGTTGCCCTGGGTGCGCTCGACATCGGGGTTATCGGCACCGGCGGAGCAACGGGTGCTGTAATAGCTAAAGCTGATGAAGTCGACGGTGTTGGCGGCCAGGATCTCGCGGTCCTTATCCGTCATGCCCACATCGATGCCCAAACGCTCGAGCTTCTTGACGGCATAGGCCGGGTAGTAGCCGCGGCTCTGAACGTCGACGAAGAAGTAATTGTCCTGATTGTCGAGCTGCGCCTGGCGCACATCGCCTGGACGACAGCTGTAGGGGTAGTAGCTACCCGCGGCGAGCATGCAGCCGATCTTGACCTCGGGGTCGATCTCGTGAGCAATCTTGGTTGCCCAAGCGCTGGCGACGAGCTCGTTGTGGGCGGCCAGGTACTCGACGGCCTCCTTGTTCTCGCCCTCTTCAAAGACCAAGCCAGCACCCATAAACGGCAGGTGCAAGATCATATTGATCTCGTTGAAGGTGAGCCAGTACTTCACCAGACCCTTGTAGCGGGTGAAGATCGTGGTCGCGAGGTTCTTGTAGAAGTCGATGAGCTTGCGGTTGCGCCAGCCGCCGTACTCCTTGATAAGGTGAATCGGGCAGTCGAAGTGCGTGATGGTCACGAGCGGCTCAATGCCGTGCGCCTGACACTCGCGGAACACGTCCTCGTAGAAGGCCAGGCCGGCCTCGTTGGGCTCGGTCTCGTCGCCGTTGGGGAAGATGCGGGTCCACGCCAGGCTCATGCGGAAGGTCTTAAAGCCCATCTCGGCAAAAAGCGCAATGTCCTCCTTGTAGTGGTGGTAGAAATCGATGCCGGTCTGCGCGGGGTAGTAATAGCCGTCCTCGAAGTCGAGCATCTTGCGCTGGCCGGAGACCACCGCATAGCGCTCGGGGCCGTGCGGCGCCACGTCCACGTTGGCCAGGCCGCGGCCATCCACGTCGTAAGCGCCCTCGCACTGGTTGGCAGCCGTCGCGCCGCCCCACAGGAAGTCTTTACGGAAAGCCATGCATCAATCCTTTCACACGCTGTTTGTCGTGGTTTCAGTATCCCCGTAAGCAGCGCGCTGCTCAACGACAGCGGCGCAGGCCGACACTTCTTTTCGCGCACAGGCGCCCCGCAGCCGCCCCCGTCTGACACTTTTTGATACCGCCGCCCCAAACCACCACAAAGGGGACAGGCACCTTTGTGGTGGTTTGGGCCCGGTTTGTCTCGATCTGTAACAGGTAGGCCGCCAAAACCGGGCCTGGTGTTACAGATCGAGATCTTTCGGGCAGCCCTCTACGGTTTGTCTAAATCTGTAACAGGTAGAGACGATTTAGCCCGCTAGATGTTACAGATCGAGACGGAAGATGCTAGTCACAGGCGATGTCGAGGTTCTTGCCGACGAGGCCCACGTAGCCGCCCTCGGCAGCCTTGGGACTATCTGCGTGGCAGAGGACCCACTTGTCGGCCTTCCAGTAGCAGTAGCTGTCACCGGCGGCAGGCATGTCGGCTGCAGCCTCGGGGCGCGGGCCGTTGGTGCCCGCCGGCAGCGCCACCATCACCTGAAAGCCGCCGTCGTCGACCATGCAGGGCGTGTAGTGAAGCGTGGTGGCGTAAACCTCGACGAGCGTGCCGGCGGGCGCGCGAAAGGCCTTGACCTGAGCGGTGTCGAGCTTGCCGTCGACAATTTGCTCGCGCTTGGCCAGCAGCAGAATAAAGTCGCGCGCACCCAAATTAAACTCACTGGCACGGTGATACTCCAGACAGTTGAGGCGCGTGTTGTGGCCGTTGCACCAGCCCGGCTGGAACGGACGGCCGCCGTACATGAGCAGGCCGAGCGTGTCGACACCCTCAACCTGCTCGAGCTCGGGTGCGGAGGCCACGTACTTGGTGCCCTCGGGAATGGGAGTAGCCGCAAGCGCCTCGACAAGCGGGGCGGTCAGGTTGGACGGCACGTCGTCCCACACGCGACCATAGGATTTGAACTCGGGATCTGATACAGAGTAGATATGCATGTTCGCTCCTGTTCGTTTATGTGACAGTATGAACATTCTAGAACATCATTCATCCACGACCACGATCAATACCGAAAATATTGCATGACGAAATCACCCGCTCAAAAAGCGACATGCAGCTTCCTAGTCGAGATAATCTTTAAGAAACTCAATAACGCTCATACACCAGTAGTCGGTCTCCGGCGCATGGGGCTTCATCAATGCGTGCCCCCCTTCTGAATACATGACTCCCTCATGGTGTACTCCAGCTGCATCCAGAGCATCGACCATCTTTTCATAATTGTCGGGCGATACAATATCATCGTCAGCGCATTGCCAAAGATATGTCGGAGGATACTGCTCCCACACATGCTGATTAATACAGAAATCATCGAGCGAGTCGCGACCAGCCCCGCCGCACACCGAATCAAGAAATCTATTGTCTGATGCGTTCTCAAAGCCATGAAGATCAATCGGTGCATAACACAGGGCCAAGGCTTTTGGCGCCTCGCATCCGTAGGACGCAAATCCCTTGTTGTCCGTCCCCCACTCGGCAGTTAAATGCGCACCAGCAGAAAAGCCGATAACTGCATAACTTTTTGCGACATTAAATTTCGCTGAATTCTCCAGGACAAAACGGACGGCTCGATTTAAATCGTCGATTGGGCGCGGCATCAAAGGCTCGACCCTCACCCTGTATGACAGCACGAACACGTTATAGCCCGCATCGTTGAGCTCGGGGGCAACGGGAAAGCCTTCCACTTGATGACAAACGCTCTGATAACCTCCGCCCGAAACCGCAATGATAAAGGGAGCCCTAGGTCTCCCGGGAAAGAAGAACAGTTTCGTATTGCGCCGAGTCGGATCACGGATGCAGTCGGCTTCATCCCAAATATCGTAGGCAACCTGCCTCCCGTCATCCACGAGCTCGACAATTCGATTCAATCCACGCAAAACGCGAGCAGTTTCATATGGATTAGCATCAGAATTCATATGAGACACAATGGGTTTATTCCACATGCGCTCCCAAGTTGAAGGCCGGCAAAGCATAAGGTGCTCGCCAAAGCCAGCGAACTCAGGAAGGAGCGCGATTTCGCCAAACGTCATATCGGCAGTAATTGTCATAGCTAGTCACTCCAAAAATGAGGGTGGGCTCGCGTGAATCAACGGCAAGCCCACCACATGCAATCTGCCGCGGGGTTTTCGGCAGCTTACATCCCGAATAATTGTCTACTCCACTACCGCCTCTTCATCAGGGCGATACAGGATGTAAACGAGAACGAAGTTAAGAATTAAACCGACGACATTGCAAAGAATTGCGCCGATGAGGCTGCTCATATCACCAGAAGGATCCATATAACCGGGGAAGCTAAAAATGCCGCTCGACGTCATAACGAACGTACAGGTGTTGAAAATCGCCGGGATAACAGCACTGATTGCTCCGGCGACCATGGAAGCGATAATGATCTTCTTGTGCTCCAAGATGATGCCGTACAGCGCCGGTTCCGTAATCCCGAAAAAGCCCGTAATGGCACAGCTGAACCCAAGACTCTTTTCACTCGGGTCCTTCGAGCGGAGGGCAAACGCCAAACAAGCGCCGACAACACCCATGCTGCAGCAGAGAAGTCCAAGGATAGGATCGGAGCCGACGGTCATAATATTGTTGATGGAAAGCACGATCAGGGCCCAATGGAGTCCAAGGGGGATCATAACGAGACCGAATATCGGCCCGAGAATAACGCCGCAAAGGACGGGGCTGAACTGATAGACCGCCAGCACTGCAGCCGCAAGCAAAGAGCTCGCCTGCTGAATAACGGGGCCGATCACAAGGAGCGAGACGGGGGCGGCAACAGCAACCGTCAGGAACGGGACGAGCGCAAATGCCACAACATCGGGAAGAACCGCCCGCAGCCACTTATTAAGAACGGATGCGAACCAAGCCGCCACGATAGCAGGAAACACCGTGGAGGAATAGCTCACCATTGTGAACTTCATGCCGAGCAAATCCAGCGCATCGCCCGCTCCGGCCGCAGCAACGAAAGTCGGATAAACCAGGATTGCGCCGAGTACCGCACCGATATATCGATCGGTTCCAAAGAACTGAGCAGCAGATGATCCGACAAGAACGGGCAGGAAATACATGCAGGCATTTCCCATGCCGTACAGCAGAGTGTATATTCCGCTCTCGGCGGAAACAGCACCCGCCGTCGTCAGAATGCTAAGGATGGCGTTTATCATTCCGCATGCGATCAAGGCAGGAAGAACGGGCATCATGATGCCGCTGATGAACTTCATTAGCTTTCCCAGAAAGCCCTTAGTCTCTCCTTCGCTTGCCTCGGAATCTCCGGCGTCAATCCCGGTTTCCTTGGCAACGATTTCATAGACCTTATCGACCTTAGGTCCCACAATCACCTGATATTGCCCCGCGGAATGGCGAATGTCGATCACGCCATCAATCGCCTTGACTTTTGCATCGTCTACGATGCTTTCGTCCTTAAGGTTGAACCTTAAACGAGTCATGCAGTGAGCTACAAATGTAACGTTGTCTGCGCCGCCCACCATCTCGAGAATCTCGGCAGCGAGCTTGGTTGTATCTGCCATAAATACCATTTCTCCCATGTTGAGTTTTATATGTAACCATCAGCAAAGCGCGCGCCTTTGCCAACTAATTACCTTGTTTTCGATGCAATTCGATTGATGTGCATCATGAGGTAGAGTCTTTCTTCGTCTATAAGTTCCCGCCCCGTCAGTCGGCTGAGAACAGAAGCAATATCATCGGCGCACATTGATGCCACCGGATATTCTTTTTTGAGCGAGAGGTACATCTTGCGGTTGTCGCTCACGATGCTTTCGCCAGAGTTCAACCTATTGAATAAGTACTGAAGATGGGTTGCGAACCTTGCGTAATCGAAACCTTCCCGATCAACTTGAATGCCAAGCCGATTTTCAACAGCAACGGTTGACTCCTCCAGAACACGATCGTAGATATCCGCGCTAAACTCTTTAACTACTTCGCATGAGTCCGAATCGGCCATGTTATTGATAAACGCCATGGCAATTCCAACTGCCTCATGAGCTGGAAGCCTAACGTTAAGACGTTTCCTGATTATCCTAAGTGCATACTCGCCGATTTTAAATTCGACGGGATATTGTTGGCGGACATCAAACGATAAAGGCATGCGGACAACGATATTTTGCTCTTTGCGCTTAACCGCATACGCGATATGGTCCGCAAGGATAAACGGCAAATTAGGGCTCACCTCATAAGGCAGCAAACCTGTCGACATATCAATAACATCCGAGGTAAGCTCAAGAAGCTCGTCGGGGACCTCGTCAACGAGAGCGATGTAGCGAGAGCTAACGTTATAAAACGTTCGTTGAATCTCCGAAAGAGGGACCTCGTCTCCGACATTCTTAAACCCCAGACCACGGCCGAATGCAACCAACTGTCTGCCATTTCCATCGACGCAGAGGACAGCGCTGGTATTAATTCGTTTAACAATTTCCATGTGCCCCCCTAAACAGAACAAGGCTCCCGAAGCAGAATCCGACAATCAATGTCAACAGATGCTGCTTCAGGAGCCTTGCCTGAATATCACTCTAAGAACTAGTTTAAGCGAGCTAGTGCTAATGACCTCGAATAAACACTTCTAAACAGTTAAACGGTCGATATCTCCGTGTGAACGGTTTGGAGGCAGAGGGCGGCCCTATGCCTGCTGATAGTGCAGGTGCTTCTCGTCGATATTGGCCAGGTCGCGGTCGAGATAACGGCGCGCGAGCCAGTTTGCCATGGGGAGGTTCTGGTCCAGATAGTTACCGCACTCCTCGGGAGCGGCGCCGGGGATATCGCCCTCAAAGCCCGCGACAAACTCGAACAGCTCGCGCACGAGCGGCAAGATCTCCTCGCTCGTCAGCTCACCAAAGACAACCAGGTAAAAGCCCGTGCGGCAGCCCATGGGGCCAAAGTAGACAATGCGGCTCGACCACTCGGCATGATTGCGGAGGAACGTGGCACCCAGATGCTCGATGGTGTGGCACTCCGCCGTGTTCATAACTGGCTCCTTGTTGGGCGTGGTCAGGCGCAGGTCAAAGGTGGTGACGGCGGCGCCGGTCGCCGGATCGTGGTCGATGCGGCTCACATACACGCCGGGCTCGAGCAGCAGATGGTCAACGGAAAAACTCGCGATGCGCTCCATGGCAGATCCTCTCGGTAGTCAATTTGGGACGGGGCTCTTTTAGCTGGTTCGAATGATCGCACCAATCATACCAGTCAAAAAAGCCCCATCCCAAATGAGCTGCCCGGGAATAGCCTGCGGGCGCCGCGCAGCCGCCTAGGCAGTGTAGGCAATGGTCGCGTCGACGGCGTGACGCCAGCCGACGATCTTTTTGGCTCGTTCGTCGGCGGACATGGCAGGCTCCACGATGCCGCGAGCGCCGTAGACGTCAACGACGTCGCGCGTGTACATGCCCAGCGCAATGCCGCAGGCCCAGGCCGCACCCAGACCGCTCATCTCGTCGTTGCTCGCGATGCGGATGGGCGAGCCAACCAAGTCGCTCTCAAACTGCATCAGGTACGCGTCGCGCGTGGGGCCGCCGTCAACACGAAGCTCGGCCAGTGCCGCGCCCGAATCCTCGACCATCGCATCAATCACGTCAAAGATTTGATAGGCGATCGACTCGTCGGCGGCCTTTACGAACTCCGCACGGCCCGTGGTGCGCGTCATGCCAAAGACGCAGGCCTCGGCGTCACTCGCCCAGTGCGGCGCGCCCAAACCGGTAAACGCCGGCACAAAGTAGACGCGACTCGCCGGATTGGCGGCGTAGCACAGGTCGGTAACTTCCTCGGGGTTATTGATGAGCTCAAGATCGTCGCGCAGCCACGTCTTGACGGCGCCGGCGTAGCTCACGTTGCCCTCGAGAACATACTCGGTCACACCGTCCATACGCCATGCGAGCGAGCTCGAAAGCCCATGCGAGCTGGCGACGAACTCGTCGCCGACGTTCATCATGACCGAGCTTCCGGTGCCATAGGTCGCCTTGGCCATGCCGCGGCTATGGCAGCCCTGGGCAAACAAGGCGGCATGGCTGTCGCCGAGCACGCCGTGAATGGGCACGGGCGCCGGCAAAAAGCCGCCCAGGTCCGTTGTACCGAACAGGCCATCGGAATCGGTCACCTGCGGCAGGCACGCCGGATTGACACCAAAGGCCTCGCACACAGGCTCGCTCCAGCAGCCACGGCGCAGGTCAAAAAGCTGCGTGCGGCTGGCATTGGACCAGTCGCAGCGGAACTCCACGCCGCCCGTGAGCGTCCAGACCACCCAGGCATCGATGGTGCCCAGGCACAGTTCGCCTGCCGCCGCGGCCTCGGCAGCCGCGGGAACGTTCGCGAGGATCCAAGTCATCTTGCCCGCCGGGTAGTAGGGCGAGAGCACCAGACCCGTCGTGTCACGCACCAGCTCGGCCACGCCTTCGCGCGCAGCCAGCTCGTCGCACAGCTCGCGGGCGCGGGCGCACTGCCACACCACGGCATCGCACAGCGGCTCGCCCGTCGTGCGGCTCCAGGCAACGGTGGTCTCGCGCTGGTTGGAAATGCCAACGCCGGCGACGTCGGCCGGATCGACCCCGGTCTCCTCCACCACGGTGCGTGCCACAGCCAGCACGTTGGCGGCGATCTCGGCCGGGTCATGGCTCACCCAGCCGGCCTCGTTGACAATCTGGCGATGCGAGCGATCGGCGCGATGGATCAGATGGCCGCCCTCGTCCACCAGCAGCGCCTTAGTACCCTGTGTGGACTGATCGATTCCGATGATGTATTTGCTCATGTACTCTCCTGTCTCCCCCGTCGATTCAAAACTAAAACCCGACGGACAAGGAGCGAGTGGCCGACCGGCTCATGAGAGCGCAGCCGGCCTGCTCAGAATTCAACCTAAAAGGATTGGTGCAAACCTGTCCCCGATGCACCAATTACTCTGCGGGAAGGAACTCGGCGACCGTCTTTGCGATTCCCTCGCCCGTCAGGCCGTAGTGCGCAAAGACCTCGGGGCTCGTGCCGGTGATGACCGGCGCATCGGGCAGGCTCAGGCACTTGACCGGACGCGGGCAATGCTCGCCCACGACCTGCGCGACCATGGAACCCAGGCCACCGAAGGGGCTGTGCTCCTCGACGGTCACGACGGCGCGCGTGGCACCGGCGGCCTCGATCACGGCCTCGGCATCGAGCGGCTTGACGCAGTACATATCGAGCACCGTTGCCGAGATGCCCTGCTCGGCCAGCAGATCGGCGGCGTCCACGGCATGGCGGACCATCTCACCGGTGGCGACAATCGTCACATCGGTGCCGCGGCGCACCCAGGTGGCGCGATCCATCTGGAACGGGCACTCGTCCTCAGTGTACACGTCCTCCACCGGGTTGCGGCCCACGCGGATGTAGGCCGGCTTGTTGTCGGCGACCAGGGCACGCACGAGCTCGGCGGTCTGGAAGCGATCGCTCGGCAGATACACGCGCATGTTGGGAATCGCGCTCATGGCGGCGATATCCTGCGCGGAGTGATGGCTCATACCGAGGGCGCCATAGGAAACGCCGCCCGAGATACCGATGAGCTTGACGTTGGTGTTGGAGTACGAGACATCGACCTTGCACTGCTCATACGAGCGCGTGGTCACAAAGGACGCCGGCGAGGCGGCCCAGGCCTTCTTGCCGCACGAGGCCATGCCGGCGGCGATGCTCACCAGGTCCTGCTCGGCAATGCCGACCTCGACGGACTGCTGGGGATACTGGTCAAAGAACGGCGTGAGCGATGCAGAGCCGCGGGAGTCGGAGCACAGGACGACGATGTCCTTATCGGCTGCGGCGGCCTCGAGCAGCGTGTCGCAGATAACCTTGCGGTTGGCGATCTTGTTAGCCATTGATGGCCTCCTTATGGGCAGCGAAATCGGCGATGATCTGGGCATATTCCTCGTCGTTGGGCAGGTGATGATGCCAGCCAGCCTTGTCCTCCATAACGGGCGAGCCATAGCCCTTCACCGTGTTGAGGATAATGACCGTGGGCTTTCCCTTAGTCTCGGCCGCAAGCGTCAGCGCGGCGTCGATGGCCTGGACGTCGTTGCCCGGAATGGACAGCACGTTCCAACCGAAGGCGGCCCAGCGCTCCTCCTGCGAATCCTGCTTCATGACGTCCTCGGTGCTGCCGCTGATCTGCAGGCGGTTGCGGTCCACGAGCGCGCACAGGTTATCGAGCTGGTAATTGCCGCCGCTCATGGCGCCCTCCCAGACCGAGCCCTCGGCAAGCTCGCCGTCGCCCATGATGGTGTAGACGCGGTAGCCGCGGCCATCCATCTTGCCGGCAAGTGCCATGCCCACAGCCACGGGCAGACCGTGACCCAACGAGCCCGAGTTCATCTCGATGCCCTTGAGCTTGTTGTTGGGGTGGCCGATGTAGGGGCTGCCGAACTTGGAGAAGCGGGCCTTGACGTCATCAAGGTCAAGATAGCCCTCGTGGCAGAGCACCGCGTAGTAGGCCTCCATGGCGTGGCCCTTGGAGAGCACGAAGCGATCGCGGTTGGGATTGTCGACGGTCTCGGGCGAAATGTTGAGGTGGTTGGCGTAGAGGGTCATCAGCGCATCGATGACCGACATGTCGCCGCCGATGTGCCCGCCGGCGCCAGCCATGATGATATCGACGCAATCGCGTCGAAGGTCCCAACGCAGGGACTCAAGCTCTTCGATAGTTGCCATTTCTACTCTCCTCGCAGGTAAGCTTTGACGTCTTCTTCGATGGGGTCGTACAGGTCGGGGACAATGCCGATGTACTTGCACGCCTCGTAGAGCACCGGCACCACGTTGGCGTGAATGGCGACGCAATGGTGGATGTAGGGACCCTCGACGATCTTGGCCTCGAGGCGCTTGAGGTTGTCGACCTCGACCCACAGGTAGGTGCCCATGCCGGCCGGGCCGTCGATGCCGCGGGCGTTGCCCAGCAGCAGCGAGTACTCGCCGTTGTCGCCGTCAAAGCGGGCAAGGGTGAGGTCGCCGTGCTTGGCCTCGGCCGTCAGCGCGCCGGGGTGATCGAAGGCCAGCGGATAGGTGAGCTTGGGCTTGACGGCCGCGCAGCTGCAGGGCCAGGGGCCGCAGTGCTGCAGCAGCTCGCCGTTCTCGTTATCGGGATGACGCACGGTCCAGTCGGCGAACATGCCGCGGTGACGGCCCAGGTCGGCGGCCTCGACCATCAGCGCGGTGATAGCGCCATGGATGTCGGTCTCGCAGACGATGGGGATGCCCATCTCGTTGAGGATTGCGTTGGCGGCGCAGGGCATAATGCCCAACTCGTCCTGCAGGGCGTTCCAGCACTGGATGGCGCCGGCGTTGCAGCCGTACTTCTCGACCAGGCGCTTCATGGCAATGGCGAGTCCTGCGACCGCAGGAACCTTGTCCTCGGGGATGCAGATCTCAAAGCTGTCACCAATGTGGGCGAGCATGGTTGCCATGGCCTGCTCGTCAGCCTGGGCGTCGCGCACGGCCTGGACAAGCTCGGTCATGGGGATGGGCGAAAGCTGGATGTTGAACTTCTCGAGCAGCTCGCCCTCGTTGCACATGGTCGACCAGAAATCGAACGGACGGGTAGCCATCTGCAGGATGCGGGTGTGCTTGAAGGTCTTGACCACGTTGCACACGGCCAAAAAGCCCCAGACGCCGCGCTCGAACTCGGGATCGGTCAGACGGCAGTTGGTCATGTAGGTGAAGGGAACCTGGAAGCGGCGCAGGACCTTGCCGGTGGCGAACAGACCGCACTGGCTATCACGCAGACGGGTGCCGTCGGGCTCGGGGCGCTCGTCGCGCGGCCCCCACAGCAGCACGGGCAAGCCGAGCTCGCGGGCAAGGCGGGCGCAGACATACTCGGTACCAAAGTTGGCGTGGCAGAGCATGATGCCGTCGACGCCCTCGGCGCGGAACTTCTCGACGATAGGCGCGATATGGCTGTCGTCGAACAGCAGGCCCTCGTCATTGATGTCGTCGATATCCACGATGTCGACGCCGATCTCGCGCAGGCGATCAGCCGTCAGGCCGCGATACTTGATCGCGTCCGGCGCGCTAAAGATGCTGCGGCGCGTGGGCACAAAGCCGAGCTTGATCTTGTCCATGTACGTCCTCCCCTAGTCACATGTTCAGTAAACAGACGGATGTTTCGTTTTGTTCTGTTTACTAAATGTTTTACTCTTTTGTTTAGAAGTTTAGCGCGAAAGTCTCGCAAACGGTAGAGAAATCAGCCTAAACGGTATGTAAACAATCTGAACATACAAGGAAAACAAAAAGAGGACCCCGAAGGATCCTCTCTTGGTAGCGTTATGTTTACCGCCCTGGCGTGCTTTGACACGCCGCAGACGATGCCGTCTCCGCCTAGATTTCGCGCACGCTTTGGCGCTCGACAAAATAGGTCGATACGGCCGTCTTGCAGGTATAGCTCTTGGGATTGCGGATGTTGCCCACCAGACGGCGCACCGCGATCTCGCCCACCTCGTGTTTGGGAACATGCACCGTGGTGAGCGGCGGGTTGGAGAAGGCGCCCAGAGATAGGTCGTCAAAGCCGATGATCGAGACATCCTCGGGCACGCGAATGCCGTGCTCGTTGAACGCGCGCATGGCACCCACGGCGAGCACGTCGTTCTCGGCAAAGAAAGCCGTCGGCAGGTCGTCGCGTGAGACGCTGTCGAGCCATGCACCCATATCGCGATAGGCACCTTCGAGCGTGGTGCCCAGCGTGACGTGCCATGCCGGATTGGCCTCGAGGTCCGCATCCTCAAGCGCTTGGCGATAGCCGCGCTCGCGATCCTTAAAGTTGCGGATACGAAGATCGCCTGCCAGATAGCCGATTTGCCTGTGACCCTTCTCGATAAGGTAGTCCACGGCGCGCAGCACCGAATCGGTATTGGCAATGACTACGGCATCAAAGTACTGGCGGTCGCTCCAGCCGTCGAGCACGATCAGGTGGGCGGCAGCGTTGGCGAACAGGGCGTAATCTTCCTCACCCAGCTCGGTACCCATCAGCACGATGGCGGCAGACGGGTCGGCGATCAGGCCCTCGACCTGCGGACGCACGGCGTCCAGGTCGCTAAAGTCGAGCGAGACAAAGCTCGTGCTCATGCCGTGGCGACGCGCCTGGCGCTCCACGCCCTCAATAACCGCGGGATGGAAGGTGCTCTCGTCCAGGATGGCGCCCGTCTTGCGCGCGAGCACAAACTGGATGCTCTCGAGCTGCGTCGACTGCTGATAGCCGAGCGACTGCGCGCACTCCAGGATGACTTTGGCGGTCTCCTCGCTCACGCTGCGCTTGCGGTTGAGCGCGTTGGACACGGTCGCAGGCGAAAAACCGGTGATGCGGCTGATTTCGCGAACACTTGCTTTGGCCATTGTTCCCCCTAGCAACGGTCGTGGCGGAGCATCGTGGCCTGACCGCCCCGTGACTCGACAACTAAACGACCGCAAATTCAATCTAAACAGAATAGTAAATGTTTAATAGCTAGTTTAGCCTGTTGTCAAGCGAAGCGACGCGACTATTCCCCCAACGGGCGTATTTACTCGGTAGCTAAAAAAGCCCGTCCCAAATTGACTACATGGGACGGGGCGTGAAAATCATTTAGCCCAGGACACGAGCCATACGGGCCTTGAACTCGGACAGGAAGCGCGGGGCGTCGACGGTCAGCGCCACGAGCGCGCTCTTATCTGGATCGGACAGACGGTGCTCGTCGCAGATGGTGCGGCCGCGATACTCGCCCAGCAGGTCGACACGCAGGTTACAGCCGAGCGCACCCACGAGCGTGGGATCAATCGCCACGGCAACCGCCAGCGGATCGTGCAGCGCGCAGCCGCCCAGGTAGGGCGCGTTCATTTCGTACGAACCGATATAGTGCTCGACCATGCTCGCAAACGCGCAGCCAGCCATAGTGCCCGAGCCCGTCCAGCCGGCAACGTCGCGACGTGTGAGCACCACGCGGTGCGTCACATCCAGGCCCACCATGGTGAGCTTGCAGCCCGAGCGCAACACAGCGTCGGCAGCCTCGGGGTCGCCCGCCATGTTGGCCTCGGCGCCCGCGCTCACGTTGCCGGGCACGGTAAGGGCGCCGCCCATCACGACCACGCGGCCGATAGACATCATCGCCGCCGCATCGCGCTCCAGGGCAAGCGCCAGATTGGTGAGCGGGCCGGTCGCAACGTAGACCAGATCGGGACCATAGGTACGCGCGGCATCAATCAGGTAATCGACCGCCGCATTGCCGTCGGCCGACGTCGCGCCCACCGGCTCGTACGGCGAGGCGGGCACGCTTGCGCCGCCGATGCCGTTCTTGCCGTGGATAAGCGTGGTGGACGCCGGCGGCGTGTAGGGTTCGGTCGCCTTCATGGGACGATCGGCGCCCAGGTACACCGGCACCTCGGGACGACCCAACAGGTCGAGCACCGCCAAGCAGTTGTGCGCCGACTGCTCGACGCGCACGTTGCCAAAGCACGTGGTGATGCCGACGAGCTCCACCTCGGGGCTCGCGATGGCATAGGCAAGCGCCATCGCATCATCCACACCCATATCCAGATCAAGGATCAGCTTCTTGGTTGCCATTGTTCTACTCCGCTTCTCCGTCTACATCCAAACCGTCTAAATCAAACACGCGCTCAACTTCGGCACGCGTGGGAATCGACTGCTGTGCGCCCAGGCGCGACACCGTCACTGCCGAGGCGCGAGCACCCGCGGCCATGCACTCAAAGAGCGGCAAGCCCTCTAGGCGAGCCGCCGCCAACGCGCCGATAAACGTATCGCCGGCGGCCGTGGTATCGACTACCGTGCTCGAAAGCGCCGGCATGCGCAGCAGCTCACCGTCATCGCCGAGCGTAACCGAGCCGGCACCGCCCAACGTGATGACCGCAGCTCCGGCACCCCTAGCGAGCAGGACATTGAGCGCCGCGACGCAGCTTGCATCGTCCGCGGGCAAGATTCCCGTCAGCACCTGGCACTCGGTCTCGTTGGGACAGACCAGGTCGACCGCAGGCCACGCTCCTGCCGGCAGGTCGCAGGCGGGCGCCGGGTTAAAGATCGTATAGAACCCCAGCTCGTGAGCGCAAACAAGCGCCTCGGCCGTCGCCGCAAGGTCACATTCGCCCTGGGCGATAAAGACGCTTCCGGCAGCCGGGGCAATCTCGCTGGCGTCGCCGTCGAGCTCATGGGCCACCAGACGCCTCAGCGCGCAGGCAACGTCCGCGCCCGCAAGCGCATGGTTGGCGCCCGGTGACAGTATGATGCGGTTGTCGCCCTCGCAGCGAATGATAGTCGCGGTACCGGTCTCCACGTCATCGCGACGCGCCACAAACTCAACGCCCACGCCGGCGTCTTGGAGCCCCGTCACGAGCGACGCGCCGAACGCGTCGCGACCGACCGCGCCGATCATGCACGTGTGCGCACCCATGCGCGCGGCGGCGACGGCCTGGTTAGCGCCCTTGCCACCGGCGTTGGTGATAAACCCGCTGCCGCCGACGGTCTCGCCCGCACGCGGTATGCGCTCGCACGCCACCGAAAGGTCCATGTTCATACTGCCGAACACCGCAACGATGCCGCGATCTGCCATGGAAACCTCCTCATCTGCGGGCCTTATACCCACCGTCGGCCGTCGATCGTGCACTCTCGCACCCCCTATAACTTTAGTCCACTTTGATGTGGACGCGCGCTTGAGCTTACGCCAGCAGCAAGCATTCACAGGGGCAGGCAGCTACAATGAATACGTGCTGATTATTCTCGTCATTGGATGATGTTTTATGGAACAATTCTCGCAATCGGGCTCGCGCGGTCGACGCCGCACGGGCAACGAGCCGGCGCCGCACGAACGCGTGAAGGGCGAACGCCGTGCCAACGAGCCGCGACGCACCGCGAGCCCCCATCGCGCTTCTGCCAACAACGCGGGCCGCGCCAACACTCCCGCCGCGGAGCAGACGCCTGCTCGCCCCAAGTCCCGCTACATCCCTGCCCTTGACGGCCTGCGCACGCTTGCCGTCGTCGCGGTGGTGCTCTATCACCTCAACCTCACGTGGGCTCAGGGCGGCCTGCTTGGCGTCACGATCTTCTTTGTGCTTTCGGGCTATCTGATCACGCGCTTGCTGCTCAACGAAGT
The DNA here is from genome assembly GCA_905214525.1 of uncultured bacterium. Lineage (GTDB taxonomy): Bacteria > Actinomycetota > Coriobacteriia > Coriobacteriales > Coriobacteriaceae > Collinsella. Next base: position 2,142 of record CAJMMN010000006.1, on the reverse strand, counting down.
CGCTAAGACCGGTCGCATCGACCTTAAGAGCTTCTGGATTCGCCGCATCCGTCGCCTGGTCCCCGCCGTGGTAACGGTAGTGTTCGTGACCTGCGCGCTGTGCACCATCTTTAACCACGTGATGCTCACCAAGATGCGTCCCGACATTCTGCCGTCGCTGCTGTTCTTTAACAACTGGTGGCAGATTATGCAGGACGTCTCGTACTTCAACGCCCTGGGCGACCCCTCGCCGCTTACGCACTTTTGGTCGCTCGCCATCGAGGAACAGTTCTACCTGGTTTGGCCCCCGTTGCTGCTCGCTATGGTATCCATGCACATGAGCAAGCCCAACACGCGCCGCATGGTTCTGGGCCTGGCTGCTGTCTCCGCCATCGCCATGATGGTGCTCTATAACCCCGCCGCCGACCCCAGCCGCGTGTACTACGGCACCGACACCCGCGTCTTCTCGCTGCTGCTGGGCGCCTGGATGGCCTTTATCCCCGATCGCGACCTGGCGCCGGTGCGTCTCGCTCATCGTTTGGGGCTCAATCGCCTGGCTGGCGCCGCCAAGCACGGCAAGAACGCCGAGGGCAAGCCTGGCGAGAAGGCCGACAACGCAGCCGAGACCGTCCCGGCACAGCCGAGCGCCCTCGTGCGCTTTTGGTCCTCGCCCGCATCCATCGATGTGTTGGGCGTCGTGGGTCTGGTTGGCCTTGCCGCCATGGTCGCGCTCACCAACGGCTACACCGCGTTCCAGTATCGCGGCGGCACGCTGCTATGCTCCATCCTCACGCTCATGGTCATCGCGGCCTGCGTGCAGCCCCAGGGAATGGTTGCCCGCGCACTGTCCGCCGAGCCGCTCGTGTGGGTTGGCAAGCGCTCGTACAGCATCTACCTGTGGCACTATCCGCTACTGTTGCTCATGAACCCGGTCGCCAACATCAACGATACGCCGTGGTGGCAGTACATTTTGCAGGTGTTGTTGGTGGTCGCCGTAGCCGAATGTTCATATCGCTTTATCGAGACGCCGTTTAGAAAGGGCGCCTTTGGGCGCACCGTATCCGAGTTCCGCGACGGCACCACCGCGCCCGCCAACTGGGTGCGCGCGCACGTCCCTGTCTGCGCAGCCTGCGCTGTCGTGTTGGTCGTTGCACTGGGCGGCCTGATCTTTGTGCCGGAGACCTCCGCACTGAGCGGTGAGGGCGCCGAAGTCCTCAACAAGGAAGCCAAAAACACCGCGCCCACAGACCAACAGGCGGCCGACGACACCGACAAGGACAACGACGGCTTCCCCGATGGCTCCTACGACCTGTTGATGATCGGTGACTCCGTGTCGCTGCGCGCCGTTGATTCCTTTGACGGCGTGTTCCCGCACAGCCATATCGATGCCGAAAAGGGCCGCCAGTTTGATGCGGGCCGCGCGACATTTGAGGGCTATCTCCAACAGAACCTTGCCGGCAAGATCGTGGTCTTTGCACTGGGCACCAACGGCTTGATAACCGACGACCAGATCGACGCCATCATGGCCGATGCGGGAGATAAGCGTATTGTGGTGTTTGTGAACACGCGCAGCCCGCAGCCGTGGGTTGGCTCTACCAACCAGGCCATCGCCAACGCTGCTACGCGCTACAAGAACGTGCGCGTTATCGACTGGTACGGATACAGTGCCAATCGCAACGACCTGTTCGATGGCGATGGCACGCACCTGTCGACCACTGGCGTGACTGAGTACCTCAACTTGATCCACGATGCAGTCAAGAAGGACCTGCCCGTGCATCCCGAGGATCACGTCAACGATCCGCAGCCGGCGGCCGTCAAGTCTGCCACCGACGCGCTCGTCAATGCGCTCGCTCTCAAGCCGCACAAGCTGGGCACCGACAAGTAACCTGCAGCGCAAACTTCCCACATCCGGAGGGGTGCCCGCCACGGCAGGCACCCCTCCGACAGTTAGGGACGTTCCTTATATGCCGGCACCCAGGGACACTCCTGACACAGCCGAGGAACGCCCTCCTTGCGACCAAATTCTGGGCGCCTCGCCACCCCGAACGTTGTTTCCAAGCCCACACCCGCAGCAAACAACCCAAAATCACTCTTTTCGAGCCGACTCCAGGTGGCGCGCGCAGACGTGGTGTAAGAGCGTCCCGAGGTCCGTCGCTGCAAGTC
>CAJMMN010000005.1 GCA_905214525.1 uncultured bacterium | reverse complement strand
GACTTGCAGCGACGGACCTCGGGACGCTCTTACACCACGTCTGCGCGCGCCACCATAATCAACCCTCTAAACATGGCGATTCGGGACTTTATGACGCTCGGAATTGGCGGAAGATGGCAATTTCAGCCAGATTTCGCTGTTACTAAACTGGTAACAGTACTCATATTTGCCATTTTTTGCCCAGAGGGTATCGCAAGGGGGTTGAACAAAGCATCGATCGCCGCCAATTTCTCGATTGGCTGGTTGGGCGGCAATGAAGTTGCGGCGTAATGGGAAGCGTTTCGCGGCCTTTTGGCTAAAACGGCCCCTTTTCCGCCGCGACTCCTAAAAAGACGCCGGCGCGCCTTGAGTTGCGGCGCGTCGGCGTGATGGCTTTGTTGTGGCTGGGTGTACTTCGGTTGTTCGACGGCTTTGGCATGTCCGATCTTGCCAGGCAAGCCTTGTTACCGTTTAACGTTTGCCCAGATAAAACCTGCCAAAATAAACCTGTCCCTAATTGGCAGGTTGGTAGCGGGGACAGTAGCTGATGGCGATGGCGTCGACGCCTACGTGGGTGGCGATGGTGCAGCCGATGGGGCCGGTGCCGGCGTCTACGTAGTTCTGGCCTGCGAGCGCTTGGTTAACGAGCTCCTGCTCCTCGGCAGCACCGGTCGTGAGCACGCGCACGCTGGAGCCCGGGTGCTCGGTCAAAAATTCGAGGCAGTCAGCCATGGTGTTCGCAACGATGCGCTTGGCACCGCGGCCCTTCTTGATGGCCTTGATTTCGCCTGACTTCCACTCCGGCGAAACGGCCAGGCGAATGTTGAACATCTGCGTGAGCTGGCCGGCGAGTTTGGGCGCGCGGCCGTTCTTAACGAGGTTCTCGAGTGTGCGGGGAATCAGTAGCAGGTGTGCATCGGGCAGCGTCGCGCGGATCTGCGCCTCGGTCTCGTCCAGGCTGCGGCCGTCCTCGCGCATGGCGAGCGCGTACTCCACCAGCAGACCCTCGGCGCCCGAACCGGTGCGCGAATCGATGCAGCGCACGTCGAGCTCGTGGGTCTCGGCCGTCAGGCTGGCGTTGGCATAGCAGGCAGACCACTCGCTGCATAGCGAGATAAAGATGGCGCTATCATGGCCGTCGGCGCGCACGCGGTCAAAGAGCGCCTTGAACTCGCCGGCGCTCGGCTGCGATGTGTGCGGCAACTGCTCGGAACCAGCCATGCGGGCGATGTATTCCTCGGCGGTAATCTGCACCTGGTCGAGCAGGTCCTCGCCCTCGATAATCACATGCAGCGGAATCACGTAAATGCCGAGCTCTTGAGCACGAGCGGGGGAGATGTCCGACGTGGAGTCGGTTATGATGGCAAAAGACATAATTGCACCTTTCGTTGGGGCGCTTGCGCGCCGCCTTCTGAGAGCAAAGTGCGACAAGTATAGTAGAGTCGTTCCACATTACTAGGTTCAATTGTTGAATAGTCAACAGTTTGAAGTGTCGGTGTGGAAATCGTCAACTGGGGAAGAGAGGGTGCCAGTGGAGCAGCTGGAGATATGCAAGCGGTCGGTTGTGCTGTTTGATTTCGATGGCACGGTGGCCGATACAGGCCGGGCGGTGATGACCTCGACGCGCAAGACGCTGGCTGTGCGCGGGTTTTCGGAGGCGCAGATGGGTGATCTGCGCCGCATGATTGGGCCGCCCCTGTGGAAGAGCTTTCACGACTTTTATGGCTTCTCGCGCGAGGAGTCGCTTGTGGTGGCCGACGAGTACCGTGCCTTTTTTGATGAGCTGGGACCGGAAGAGTACCCTGTGTTCGATGGAATTTCCGAGCTGCTGGATGGGTTGGCCGCCCAGGGGCATCGCTTGGCCGTGGCGACGTCGCGCATGGAGGCAAAGTGCATCGACATGGTGGGCGAGCTGGGGCTTTCTCAGTTTAAGGCAGTGGTTGGCATGAATCCGCCGCAGGGACGCGAGACCAAGGCCGATTCGGTTCGCGACGCGTTGACGGCCTTGGGTGCGGCCGCGGACGAGGCCGTGATGATCGGCGATCGCTTTAACGACGTCGAGGGCGCGCACGCGATGGGCGTGCCGTGCATCGGCATCTATTCGGGCGCGGCGGCGCCGGGTGAGCATGAAGCGACGGGTGCCGATGCGGTGGTGCACTCGGTGGCTGAGCTTGCTAAACTTTTCTCTATCTAGGAACTAAATGTGAGGGGCGGGTACGCTTGCCGCTCATTGGTAAGGAGGTCGTCCATGAATCAGGTGGAGCAGAGCGTCGCCGAGTATGTCGACGAGGTCTGGGAGGATGTCGTCGCCGATATCGAGCAGCTGGTGAGTTATCCGTCCGTGGCAGTTTCTGCCGATGCGGAGCCCGGCGCGCCGTTTGGCCGCCCGGTCCGTGATGCGCTCGATTGCGCGCTCGGCATTGCGCAAAAGCTCGGCTACCAGACGAGCGACGACGAGGGCTATGTGGGCATTGCCGATATCCCGGGCTGCGGCGACAAGCAACTCGCGACCATTTGCCATGTGGACGTGGTGCCCGCCGGCCCCGGCTGGAACACCGACCCGTTTGCGATGGAGCGTCGCGAGGGCTGGCTGCTCGGCCGCGGCGTTATCGACGACAAGGGTCCTGCCGTGCTGTCGCTCTACGCCGGCGCCTATCTGCTCAAGCACGGCATTACCCCGCGCTACACTTTCCGCGCGCTGCTGGGCTGCGATGAGGAAGTGGGCATGTCCGACGTTCACCATTATCTGGAGAACCACGCAGACCCCGACTTTTTGTTTACGCCCGATGCCGAGTTCCCGGTCTGCAATGCCGAGAAGGGCCAGTTTGGGGCGACGTTTGTGAGCTCCAAGATCGACGGCGGGCGCATTGTGTCCTGGAGCGGTGCCGAGGCGAGCAACGCTATTCCGTCGCAGTCCATCTGCGAGCTCGCGATTGCCGCCGATGAGCTGCCGGCGCCCGTTGAGAACGCCGACCGCCTGGAGATCACGGCGCTTGATAACGGGCATGCGCAGATTTTCGCCCACGGTATTGGCGGCCACGCTTCGATGCCTGAGGGCACCATCAACGCCGTCGGCCTCATCGTGGCGTATCTGCGCGAGGCCGAAGACGCGTTTGGTGCACGCGATGAGCGCCTGCTGACGCCTGCCGAGCACGAATTCGTCAAGTTCCTGGCCTTTGTGCATGCGGATGCCTATGGCCGCGGCCTGGGTATCGATGCAACGAGTCCGGCGTTTGGCCCGCTTACCTGCAACGCTGGCGTCATCCGCGTGGCGGATGGCCATATCGAGCAGGTCATCGACGTGCGCTTCCCCGACAGCACGAGTGCCGATACCATCCGCGAGCAGCTCGAGCCGCTCGTGGGCCGTTTTGGCGTGACGTGCCAGCTGGGTCGCGCGAAGGTGCCGTTCTCGGTATCTGCCGACGATCCGGCCGTGAAGGCGCTTATTGATACCTATAACGAGTTTACGGGCAAGCATGCCGAGCCCTTTGCCATGGGCGGCGGCACGTACGCGCGCAACTTTGCCCGCGCCGTATCGTTTGGCCCCGAGGAGACCGGTCTGGAGCTGCCCGCGTGGGGCGGCCAGATGCACGGTCCCAACGAGTGTGCCAACGAGGAACAGCTCAAGCAAGCGCTCAAGATTTATATCGTCGCAATCCTGCGCCTCAACGAACTCGAGCTGTAGGGCTTCCCCAGGGACCTGGGAAACCCCTATATCCTGTTTGGATACAAACTTTCATTACGAGCCCGGTGCTTTTGCCCGGGCTTTTTTGCGTCACTTGGGGACGTTCCTTTTGTGCCAGCAGATAAGGAACGTCCCCAAGTGCCGGCAGATTGGGACACTCCTTTTTGGCAATCTACAAAGACTGTCCCCAACGACTAGTCGTTTAAGAACGTCCCCAATGACTATAAGAACGTCCCCAATGACTAGCTTGTAAAAGGTGAGGCATGCTTGCGACGGGGTTTGTTATTCGTTTGTAAAGCCGAGCCGCGCTTGCGGTAAGGGTCTATCAGATGCCCGTAAGAAAGCGCAGCTGACGCGGGCGCTGCCCGATCGAGACCGTATCTTTCCAAACAGCAAAGCGGGCAGGGTGCCCGCGAGTCGCTTGTATGAAAGGAAGATCATGCTCGATCAGGCTTATTCTCGTCGTCAGTTCCTCGGCCTCGCTGGTGGTCTTGCCAGCATCGTCGGTCTCGGTCTCGTTGGTTGCGGCGGCTCCGGCGAATCCGACGCCGCCGGCAAGGGTAGCGCCGCTGCTGCCGAGTCCGTCTCGGGCGAGGTGACCTACGACGGCGCCTCCTCGTTCCAGGCTCTCGTCGAGGCCGCTGCCGAGAAGTTCATGGATGCCAACCCCGACGTCTCCGTCTCCGGTTCGGGCAACGGTTCGGGCAAGGGCCTGACCGCTGTCGCCGCCGGCACCGTTACCATCGGTAACTCCGACGTCTTCGCCGAGACCAAGCTCGAGGCCGATCAGGTCAAGAACCTCGTCGACCACGAGGTTGCCGTCGTGGGCATGGGCCCCGTCGTCTCCAAGAACGTGAAGGTCGACGACCTGTCCCTCGAGCAGCTCAAGGGCATCTTCTCCGGCCAGATCGCCAACTGGAAGGAGGTCGGCGGCGACGACGCTACCATCGTCGTTCTCAACCGCAAGGCCGGCTCCGGCACCCGCGCCACCTTCGAGGCCGCCGTCTTTGGCGACGAGGCCGTCGACTTTAAGGGCGACGCCGAGCTCGACAAGTCCGGCGACGTCCAGACTCAGATGGGCAGCACCGACAACGCCATCTCCTACCTGGACTTCTCGCACTTCGATGACTCCAAGTTCAACGCCATCAAGGTCGAGGGCGTGGAGCCCAAGAGCACAAACGTCACCGACGACTCCTTCAAGATCTGGGCGACCGAGCACATGTACTGCGCTAAGGACGCCGACGAGGCTACCAAGGCCTTCCTGGAGTTCATGCTTTCCGACGACGTCCAGGGCAAGCTCGTCGAGGAGCAGGGCTTTATCCCCGTCTCTGCCATGAAGGTCGTCAAGGACGCCAGCGGCAAGGTCTCCTCTAAATAAGTAATCGCCCCCGGAAAGGTTTGCAATGGCAAAACAGCTGCCAAAGCGCGACCTTGAGAACGTGGGCCTAGTCGTCACGGGCGCGTGCGTAGCGCTCGTGACGCTTGTCGTTGCCGCGCTCATCTTTATGGTCGCCCAAAAGGGCCTCTCGGCATTTGTTAAGGACGGCGTCTCGATCGTCGAGTTCTTCACCGGTACCAAGTGGGACCTGGCCAACACAGCCGAAAACGGCCTGCCTTATACCGGCGCCCTGCCCCTGATCGTCACCTCGTTTGCGGTCATGGTGCTCTCCACGCTCATCGCGCTGCCCATCGCCATCGGTTCTGCCATCTTTGCGGTCGAGATCCAACCCAAGTTTGGCTCCAAGGTCTTTCAGCCGCTCATTGAGCTTTTGACCGGCATTCCCTCGGTCGTCTTTGGCCTGATCGGTTTTCACGTGGTCGTCGGCCTTATGAAGAGCGTTTTCCACGTGAGCACGGGCCTGGGCATCCTGCCCGGCGCCATCGTGCTGGCCGTCATGATTCTGCCGACGATGACCACGCTTTCGGTCGATGGCCTGCGCGCCGTGCCCGACAGTTACCGTCAGGGCTCGCTCGCGCTGGGCTACACCCGCTGGCAGACCATCTGGCACGTGGTGCTCAAGTCCGCCATGCCGTCGCTCATGACCGCGGTCATCCTGGGTATGACCCGCGCCTTTGGCGAGACGCTTGCCGTGCGCATGGTTATCGGCGGTATCGAGGCCATGCCGATGTCGCTGCTGTCGCCAGCGTCGACCATCACCACCACGCTCACCACGTCCATGGCGGTCTATGCCGAGGGTTCGGCCCAGGACGACGTTCTGTGGGCACTCGGTCTGCTGCTGATGGGCATGAGCCTTATCTTTATCCTGATCATCCACCTTATCGGCCGCAAGGGGGCGAAGGCTCGTGGCTAGCACGCGCATCCATATCGACGAGGCGAGACTCGGGCGTGTCCAAAAACAGGACCGCATCGCCACGGGCGTGCTGACGGCGATCGCCGCCATCGTCATGCTCATCGTCGTTTCCATGGTGGCCTACATCCTGTTCGAGGGCATCTCGACGCTGCTTAAGCCGGGCTTCCTCACGCAGCCCGCGCGTGCCAACGGAACCCAGGGCGGCGTGCTCTACCAGCTGTTCGACTCGTTCTATCTGCTGCTGATCACCCTGGTCATCTCGGTGCCCATCAGCTTGGGCGGCGCGGTCTTCCTGGTCGAGTACGCGCCCGACGGACCCATCCGCGACATCGCCTCGACCGCCATCGAGACGCTGTCCTCGCTGCCCTCCATCGTCGTGGGCATGTTCGGCTTTCTGGTGTTCTCGGTGCAGCTGGGCTGGAAGTACTCCATCATCTCCGGCGCCGTTGCGCTCACCATGTTCAACATCCCCATCCTGGTGCGCGTGATTCAGCAGGCGCTCGAGGACGTGCCGCAGGCCCAGCGCGATGCGTGCCTGGCTATGGGCCTCACCCGCTGGGAGGCCACGCTGCACATCCTGATCCCCGAGGCCATGCCCGCCATCGTGACCGGTATCGTGCTTTCGGCCGGCCGCGTGTTTGGCGAGGCCGCGGCGCTGCTCTTTACCTCGGGCATGAGCTCGCCGGTGCGTCTGAACTTCTTGAGCTTTAACCTGTCGAGCCCCACCTGCGCCTGGAACGTGTTCCGTCCCGGTGAGTCGCTCGCCGTGCACATCTACAAGATTTATGGCGAGGGCAGCCCCGAGGCCCAGCAGATCGTTTGGGGTACCGCGGCGCTGCTGATGATCTGCGTGCTGCTGTTTAACGTAATCGCCCGTATCGTGGGCAAGCAACTGGCAAGGAGGATGACGGCCGAATGAGCGAGATGAATACAACGCCCGCAACCGAAGCGGCCACGTCCGAGACCCAGGACTTTCTGTCGAGCGTGGGGCAAAGCGAAAAGCACGTGCGTGTGAGCGGCAAGGCCGTGAACGACGAGGTCGTGCTCTCCACCAAGGACGTCAACGTGTACTATGGCGATCACCATGCGCTGCACAATACGTCGCTCGACTTTCACAAGGGCGAGATCACGGCGCTCATCGGGCCTTCGGGCTGCGGCAAGTCGACCTTCTTGCGCAGCCTCAACCTAATGAATCGCGAGATTCGCGGCTGTCGCGTGGAGGGCGAGATCAACTACCGCGGCCGCAACGTGAACACCAAGACCGAGAACACGTACGAGCTGCGCCGTTCCATCGGCATGGTGTTCCAGCAGCCCAACCCGTTCCGCAAGTCCATTCGCGACAACATCACGTTTGCGCCCAAGCGTCACGGCATCACCGACCGCGACGAGCTCGATCGCATGGTCGAGGAGAGCTTGCGCGGCGCGGCGCTGTGGGACGAGGTCAAAGACAAACTCGACAAGAGCGCCTACGCGCTTTCGGGCGGTCAGCAGCAGCGCCTGTGCATCGCGCGCACGCTGGCGCTCAACCCCGACGTGATCCTGTTTGATGAGCCCTGTTCGGCGCTCGACCCCATTTCGACGCTGGCGATCGAGGACCTGATGTCATCGATCGTTGTCGACCGCGCCATCGTCATCGTGACGCACAACATGGAGCAGGCGTCGCGCGTGTCCAATCGCACGGCGTTCTTCTACATGGGCGATATGGTCGAGTACGAAGAGACCGACGAGATTTTCCAACGGCCCAAGGATAAGCGGCTGAATGATTACCTCACCGGCATGTTCTCCTAGTCCGGGACATGCTTGAGGCCCGCGACGGCCACGGTCGCCGCGGGACTGATTGGAGAGGCGGGTCATCTCTTTTGCGAGATGGCCCGCCTTTTGCTCTGCGACCGAAACGACCACCACAAAGGGGACAGGCACCTTCGTGGTGGTTTGGGGTGGGGCTCGCTGCTATCATGGACAACGTTGAATTTCTACGAAGGAGCAGGGCATATGGCGATTCTTTTGGGATGCGATTCCATCAGCCTAGAGTTTCCCACCAAGCATATTTTCGATAGCGTGACGCTCGGCGTGGGCGAGGGCGACCGCATTGGTATTGTCGGTAAAAACGGCGACGGCAAGTCGACGCTGCTGAGTGTACTCGCCGGCACGTTGGAACCCGACGACGGCCGCGTGACGCACCGCCGCGGCACGACGATCGGTCTGCTCGGCCAAAAGGACAACCTGGTCGATACCGACACCGTGCATCATGCCGTCGTGGGCGACGCGCCCGAGTATGAGTGGGCGTCGAGTCCGCGTACGCGCCAGATTCTGGCCGGCCTCATCAGCGATGTGCCCTGGGAAGGCACAGTGGGCGAGCTTTCGGGCGGCCAGCGCCGTCGCGTGGACCTCGCGCGCCTGCTGATCGGCGACTACGACGTGCTCATGCTCGACGAGCCCACCAACCACCTGGACATGCGTACCATCAACTGGCTTGCGCGTCACTTAAAGGCCCGCTGGCAGCGCGGTCAGGGCGCCATGCTCGTGGTCACGCACGATCGCTGGTTCTTGGACGAGGTCTGCACCAGCATGTGGGAGGTCCACGACGGCCAGGTCGATCCCTTCGAGGGCGGCTACTCGGCATACATCCTGCAGCGCGTGGAGCGCGACCGCATGGCCGCCGTCACCGAGGAGCGCCGCCGCAACATGGCGCGCAAGGAGCTCGCGTGGCTGAGCCGCGGCGCCCAGGCCCGTTCCACCAAGCCCAAGTTTCGCGTGGATGCCGCTCGCGAGCTGATCGCCGACGTGCCGCCCGTGCGTGACGAGCTGGAGCTCAAGCGCCTGGCCGTGAGCCGCCTGGGCAAGCAGGTTATCGATGTGGTCGACGTGGACGCCGGCTATGCGGATGCCGATGGCACGTCCAAACAGGTGCTCACCGATGTGACCTGGCTCATCGGCGCGGGCGACCGCTATGGTCTTTTGGGCGAGAACGGCGCCGGCAAGTCGACGCTGCTCGACGTGATCCAGGGCAAGATCGCGCCCCTGCGCGGCCGCGTGAAGATCGGCCAGACGGTGCGCTTTGGCGTGCTGTCGCAGCAGCTCGAGGAGCTCGAACCCTACATGGGCGACACGATCCGCGAGGTGCTCAGCCACTATAAGAAGTACTACGTCATTGACGGCAAGGAGACTTCACCCGAGAAGCTCTGCGAGCGTCTGGGCTTTACGACGCAGCAGCTCTGGAGCCGCATCGGCGATCTTTCGGGCGGCCAGCGCCGTCGTCTGTCGCTGCTACTGACAATCCTGGACGAGCCCAACGTGCTCATCCTGGACGAGCCCGGCAACGACCTGGATACCGACATGCTGGCGATTGTCGAGGACTTGCTGGACGGCTGGCCCGGCACGCTGATTCTGGTGACGCACGACCGCTTTTTGATGGAGCGCGTGACCGACCAGCAGTGGGCGCTGCTCGACGGCCACCTGACGCATATGCCCGGCGGCGTCGACCAGTACCTGCGCCTGTGCAACGCCACCGCCGAGGGCGAACCCGTGGGTGCACCGAGCGCCAAGACCGGTACGTTCGACACCGGTGCCGCGGCGGCTGCGGCCGAAAAGCCCAAGTCGAGCGGTCAGCCCAACGGCCTTTCCAATGCCGAGCGCCAAAAGCTCCGTCGTGAGGTGAGCTCGCTCGAGCGCAAGATGGAAACGCAGCGCGCTCGCGTGGAGGAGGCCGAGGCCGCCATGGCCCAGGTCGATCCCACCAACTACACGGCGCTGGGCGAGCAACAGGCAAAGATCGACGAGGCCCACGCCGCCATGGACGAGCTGGAGATGGCGTGGCTCGAGGCGAGTGAAAAGCTCGAGGGCGAGGAGTAGGCGAGGATGATCAAGGCCGCGTTTTTTGATATCGACGGCACGCTGCTGAGCTTTGAGACGCACCGGATTCCGGCGTCGGCGCAGCAGGTGCTCGACAGCTTTCACGAGCAGGGGATTGCGTGCGTCATTGCCACGGGTCGCCCGACCTACCAGATGCCCGATTGGCTGTTCGATCTTGGTTGGGATGCGTACATTACGCTTTCGGGCCAGCACTGTTTTGATGCCGAGGGCGTTTACCGTAGCTGCCCGATCGATCCGGACGACGTTGCGGTGATTGTGGACCAGGTGGCCGAGGGGCGCTACGACTCGCTATGCATGCAGGGCGAGAACTCGTTTGTGAACCGCCTGTCCGAGCGCGTGGTGACGGCCGGCAACAACGCGGGGATCGTCTACCACGAGGAGCCGTTTGAGCACGCCTTTGAAGCGCCGGTCTACCAGTTTTGCGCCTTTGTGGATCCTGCCGACGAGCATATCGTGACCGATGCGGTGTCGCATTCGCTCACTACGCGCTGGTGCGACCTGTTCTGCGACATTATTCCCGCTAACGGCGGCAAGGACCTGGGCGTGGCAGCGACGCTGGAGCGCCTGGGTGTCGACGCGAGCGAGGCGATCGCCTTTGGCGACGGCGAGAACGACCTGTCGATGTTCTCGGCCGTGGGCACAAGTGTGGCCATGGGCAACGCGCAGGATACCGTGAAGGCCGCAGCGACCTACGTGACGACCGCCGTAGACGACGACGGCATCTACAACGCCGCGAAGCACTTTGGCCTCGTGTAGCTGCGACCCGGCACTTGGGGACGCTCCTTATCTGCCGGCAGCTGGGGACACTCCTTGCGGGGCGTTCCCATTTTGTTTTCATCTCGCACGTTTTGTGAAACGCGGCTAACTTTTAGGCAAAGTAGTAAGACATGGGCAACTTTTGCGGTAAAGTAAATCAAGCAAAAGTATCCAAAGGCTAACTAGAAGCCATCGCGAAAGGCGGCCCATGGCCCTGCGTGAATCCGGAGAAGACTATCTCGAATCGATCTACGTTCTATCGGAACGTCAGGGCATCGTGCGCTCGATCGACGTTGCCGAATACTTGGGCGTAACCAAAGCAAGCGTCTCTAAAGCCATGGCGGCCTTGGAGAGCACCGGCTACGTGGAGATGGGCAAACGCGACGTGCATCTGACGGAACGCGGTCTTGAGGTTGCCCGTCAAATGTGGGAGCGCCACTGCTTTTTTGTAGGTCTGCTAGAGGACGCAGGCGTAACGCCCGAGGTCGCGTCGCAAGAGGGCTGCCACATGGAGCACTGCCTGAGCGAGGAAAGCTTTGAGAAGCTGAGGGCGATGCTGGGACGGGACAGCGACCGGGACCAGTAGCCCCGCCAACCAAGTCCAACTCAGACAAGGAACCCCGCCACCAAGCGATGCCCAAGAACCGCCAGCAACGTTACCGCAGGCCGGGACCGGGCTTGGTTTTTGAAAACACTCCGCAGACCAGAAGCGCCCCCGTTCGTAGCTCCGAAGGAGCAGAACGGGGGCGCTTCATTGGTCGAGGACGTTTTCAAAACCAAGCCCGGTCCCGGCCGGAGGGACCACAGGCGCTACAGGTTCTTGACACCCATCGCGCGCATGGCGTTCAGGATGGCGATGATCGCCACGCCCACGTCGCCAAAGACGGCAAGCCACATACTGGCGATGCCCAGCGCCGCGAGCACCAGAATCAGCAGCTTAATGCCCAGTGCAAAGATGATGTTCTGCCAAACGATCGTCATGGTCTTGCGCGCCACGCGGATCGCGCGGGAAATGTTGGACGGCTTGTCGTCCATCAGCACCACGTCGGCGGCCTCGATCGCGGCGTCGGAGCCCATGGCGCCCATGGCAATGCCCACATCGGCGCGCGTAAGCACAGGCGCGTCGTTGATACCGTCGCCGACAAAGGCGAGCTTGCCCTTGCCACTTTCGGCCGCGAGTAGCGCCTCAACGCGCTCGACCTTGTCGCCCGGCAGGAGCTGCGCGTGGAACTCGTCGAGACCGAGTTGCTTGGCCACAGACGCTGCAACCTCCTCGCGGTCGCCCGTGAGCATGACGGTGCGGTTGATACCGGCGGCATGCAGGTCGCGAATCGTTTGCTCCGCATCGGCCTTAACGGTGTCTGCAATCACGATGTGGCCGGCGTACACGCCGTCAACGAGCACGTGGAGGATCGTGCCGACAACCTCACAGTCCGGTGCTTCAACGCCGGCCGCGGCGAGCATCTTGGCGTTGCCAACGACGACGTGCTTGCCGTCGATGGTTGCCGTCACGCCGTGGCCCGCGTCGTTGGCGGAGTCGCTCACGCGCTTGGGGTCGACCTCGCCCTGGTAGGCGTCGCGCACGGACTGCGCGATGGGGTGATCGGAGAACGACTCAGCAAGGGCTGCGACTTCGAGCAGCGACTGCTCGGTATAGCCAGCCTCGGGGTGCACCGCGACGACTGAGAACGTGCCGTTGGTGAGGGTGCCCGTTTTGTCGAAGACGATGGTGTCCACGTCGGCGAGCGTCTCGAGGTAGTTGGAGCCCTTGATGAGAACGCCCAGCTTGGACGCGCCGCCGATGCCGCCAAAGAAACTCAACGGTACGCTGATCACGAGGGCGCACGGGCAGCTGACGACCAAGAAGGTCAGGCCGCGCAGGATCCAATCGGACCAAGCGCCAGTCACCAGGCCGCCGCCAAGCGCGAGCACCGCGGCAGTGCCAGTGACGGCGGGGGTGTAGACGCGGGCAAAGCGCGTGATGAAGTTCTCGGTGCGCGCCTTCTTTTCGCTGGCATTCTCCACGAGCTCCAGAACACGCGCGACGGTTGACTCGCCAAAGGGCTTGGTGGTGCGCACGTGGATGAGGCCCGTCATGTTGATGCAACCGCTGATGATATCGTCGCCGGTCTTGGCCGGGCGGGGGACCGACTCGCCCGTGAGTGCGGCGGTGTCGAGCTGGGTTTCGCCCTCGACGATGACGCCGTCGATAGGCACGCGCTCGCCGGGCTTGACCACGATCACGGTGCCGACGGCGATGTCATCGGGAAAGACCTGTTCGAGTGTGCCGTCGGCTTGCTCGACGTTAGCGTAGTCGGGCGCGATGTCCATCATGGCACTGATCGACTTGCGGCTCTTGCCCACGGCGTATGCCTGGAACAACTCGCCGACCTGGTAGAACAGCATGACAGCGGCGCCTTCGGCCATGTGCGGGTCGGTGTCGGGGAAGAGCACCATGGCAAACGCGCCGATGGTCGCGACGGCCATGAGGAAGCTCTCGTCGAAGGCCTTGCCGCGGCGGATGTTATTGAATGCCTTTTGCAGTACGTCGTAGCCGGCAATCAAAAACGGCACGAGGAACAGCACAAAGCTGGCGTAGATGTTGCCGGGCTCCCCAAATGCGATAGTGAGGGCGCCGAGCTCGTCGAGGGCATAAACAACGGCAAAAATGCCCAGTGCTATCAGGATGCGGTTGCGCTTATGCTCAAGGGACTCTTTCTTCTTGCGCTTCTTCTTTTTCTTTTTGGGATCGGCGGCTGTCATGATTCAAACCTCTCATTTGAGTTTATGAACACTCGCTCATATAATTTCGCGAGCAAAGGCCGCGGCAAGCGCGGCCTCGCAGGTCAACGTATGCGCGGGTTAGAGAATGATCTCGCAGTCCGGCTCGGCGTCGGCGGTGAACTCAACGACGCGGTCCAGGACCTCGTCGAACTTGGCGTCGTCGGCCTCGAGCGTCAGCTTCTGGGTCATAAAGTTGACCGAAACGGACTTGACGCCCTCGAGCTTGGCAAGTTCGTCCTGAAGCTCGCGCGCGCAGTTGGCGCAATCGATCTCGTCGAGCTTGAACTGCTTTTTCATGGTGGGTTCCTTTCCCTGTGTTAGCGGTCTGGGTGCCGGCCGCGCTGATACCGTGGTTGATTGCTATTCGCAGATATGGCTCATGCCCTGGTTAAGCATGGTGTAGACGTGATCGTCGGCGAGCGAGTAGAGAATGTTGCGGCCGTCGCGGCGGAACTTGACCAGGTGCGACTGCTTAAGCGTGCGCAGCTGGTGCGATACTGCCGACTGCGAGGTTGCGGTCGCTTCGGCGATGTCGGCCACGCAGAGCTCGCGGCCCATGAGGGCATAGAGGATCTTGATGCGTGTGGTGTCGCTGAAGACCTTGAACAGGTCGGCCAGGTCGTACAACAGCTCCTCGTCGGGAAGGTCCTCGGGCGAGCAGGTGGTGGGGACGATCGGCTCGGTGGCCTCGATGCCAGTCTTTGTTTCATCAGCGTGGCTGCTCATTGCAACATCCTTTCATATGAACATGCGCTCATATAAATTACTTCCGATTATATGAGCGCATGTTCATATGTCAATACAATTTACGTTAACTTCGATGACTGCTTGCCGCCTCTGCGATTTTCTGCGGGTTGGGAGACATCGACGCAATGCTCGCCAACATATTTCGAGATGTTCGGCCAGCATGCTAAGAAAGCCACCTTGAGAAGCATTAGGACTGTTCATATTTGTACTTTATCGTGTTAAATACAGCGAGAATCAGTTCTTCCTCTACGGGAGTTCCTGCAGAATCAGTTTTATCTAAAGTTATATTGAGCATTGCTGCAGCCAATCTGGCACATCGGTGGCCGAATAAGTCGAAAAATGTAGGTGGACATCCGCAGAGATCGCCTTTAGAAGAGCGAATTCTCAATTAGATCAATAATCGTGTCGTCTTCCGTGCGGTTTTCATCGATTTTTGCGAACATGTCGCATTCCCAAGGCCCATTGATTTCCTCAGCAAGGGCCCCGACGTGTTGCATGTCGTCGGGTTCTGGCACATCGTTGATGCTCGGGCCATCAGCTTGCGGATATTGGCTTGCAATTTCGCGCTTGGCGGCCTCTTCTTCTTTGAGTGTCTCCAGGACGCGGCGACCGTATTCGAAGTAGCGCCGCAAGACAAATTGACGAAGAGTTTCTTGCAGGATGGCGAAGTTATCCGGGAGTCGACCGGGCCATATCTTCTCGCGAATGCGAATCGCTTCCATGACCCGCCTAAAAGCGGACTGCTTGAAAAACGAATGACGACTAACTGTGATAACGGCATATCCCATGTTTCGCAGCGTGTTTCGGCGTTCCTCGTCAATTGATTGCTGTTCGGGCTCGTCGTGGTAAAAGCCGTTGTATTCGATATCGGTCATCGAATTTTCGAGCAGCGCGTCGAGGTAGAAAACCGTCCGTCGCGTTAGGGCGGCGTATCTTTTGGGGACTGGGATCGGATAGTCCGTTTTGATAGCGCGTATGGCTAAGCCACCCATTGACTTGGGCATTGTCAGCATCATGACAAACGCCGTTTCGAGTGGGGAGCGACAGCCTTCGCGTACATAAGAAAGTGCCTTAAGTGCTTTATTAGATCCACGATACCCCGATGCCTCTGAAAAGAAGGCTCTGAGCTCTTCAACGCTGGTTAGGGCTGGGCGCTCGCGATATTGAGTTTCGTCGGACGTTCCAAGCGCGTAGGAGCCGCAGATTTCAAAGTAATACTCAACGAGCTCCGAAAGGTTGAGGTCGGCTGCTGCTTCTAACGCGCACAGCTTGATATCGACGATGTAGACGTTCGGCTCGAGTTCTAGGTAGCTTTCTGCATCAAACGTATAGCGCGTGCAGTGGCAGATGCAGCCCTTGCGGTGCCTTTTGGCATTATTGGAAAACGTCAGCACATGGATGCTTTCAGAATCGACATTCTTTCTGTTGAGCCATGCTCGCGCCGCTTCCAGGTTGGACGTGGTCGGCGCAGACACCTTGATCTTTTCCATAGATATGGGATCGGTCGCGTGGCTTGCGAGCGAGTTGACTGTTTGGTATACAGCGCGTGCCGTGGTATGTGACAGAACGATTCCCATACGCGCATGATGGCATAGCGGACGCCATATACGCTCGAAACTTCGGGCAACGGTATTGGGGCGCGGCTTATCTTCTGCGAACGGTGGGTTTTTGAGCTGTCGTATTGAGGGGGGGCAGCTTCGGCTGGGGAGGTTTCTGTCGGCTGCCCCATTTTGGTGAACTTTAGTTGCGGATTCGTAGCTTCTAAGCGTTTTTGCCGACCGCTCAGATGCCTCACCAACATAATTTGAGTTATTCGGCCTTATCCTATACGAATGGTGCGATCGCAACGTCCTATTCGAATTGATTCAGATAGATTTATAGGGCTTGGTTGCGAAATTGGGGCGACTATAGCGCTCGATTGCGGTTCAAGGGGCCTTGACTAGTGGTTCAGCTGGCCGAACAACTCGAAAAATGTAGGTGGGCCAACCTGCCGACTATGTGAAGCACGCGTATTTGCTCGTTTTGATGAAAACTAGGGTGCAGCCATAAGGCTGCGCCCTAGTTTACTGCGTGCCGGTGTGCCCAGACGGATTGCGCTGTGCCTGGCAGGCGCTCCCGCAGATGGATCGGTTATTTCGCGAATAGGTTCTTGAGGTTGAACTCGGCTTGGACGGTGCGGAGCATGAGGTCGGTGTCGTCCAAGCCCAGGTGCTGCTCGTTGGCGTCGGCGGCGAGGGTTCCACGGCGGCGCGCCCAGTTCTCGAGCGCGGCTGGGGCGGACTCGCGGGGGAGCGAGCGCACGTCGGCGTCCAGGCTGCGGCAGATCTGGCGCGAGTCGATGACGATGATCTTGCCGGCGCGGCGTGCCTCGGCGTAGCCGTCCAGGTGGATCTTGAACCAGCTGTCCTCAAAGGCGGCGTTGTGTGCCATGTACGGGTACTTCTTCATAAGCTTGAGCAGCTGCTTTTGCAGCTCTTTGTTCTCGCGGAACGGCTTTTTGCCGTCGATGTCGTCCCAGGTGATGTGGTGGATATTCGACAACGGCACATCCTCGCCGCGGTAGATGTCGGGCAGGCCGCAGTAGTGTGCCTCGGCGTCATGCGGGACGGCGTCGCTGGTGAGCTCCATGATCTCCCAGCCCACGTTGATGATATAGCCGCGCTCGGGTGCACGGCCGGTGGTCTCGATGTCGATACCGAGCACGGTGCCCTGGATGGGCTTGCGGGCGTAGGCCACGCCGAGCGCGTCGCGGTCGCCGCGGATTTCGCGCATAACGGACGCGGCGGTGCGCTTTTGCATCTTGCCGATGGCGGCGCAGGTGTCGGCATCGGACAGGCCGCGCGAGAGCGTCGCGGGCGTCACGTTGCGCAGACGCGCCTCGCCAATCTGGTCGCACAGGTCGCGGTTGCGGTCGGCCAGGTCGCGCACGGTGGCAAAGTCGAAGCCGGGGTCGCCCTCGGCGGTAAAGTACTCGGTCTCGAGCACCTTGAGGGCCTCCTCGCCCTTCTGGCGCTCGGACTCCATGGCGCCGTGGTCGCCGTAGATAAACATGGGGATAAACGGCTGGCGCTCGTATTCGAGTGCTTGCGATACGTTCATATGCTACTCCTTGGACGGGCCGCGTTGTGCGGCTCGAGGCTACTGAGTTATGGCGAGATGATAGTTTACCATAGGCAACTATTGGCACCGCGCCCGGGACAACTACAATACCCTAGTTGACCGCTAGGACTTTTACAATGCTGCCGAAAGACACGAAAGGTTCCATCCGTCATGGATTTACTGATTGATATTCTGCTCGACGCCGGCAAGGACACGCTGTCGCTGGTGCCGTTTTTGTTGGTGACGTATCTTGCTCTCGAGACACTTGAGCACGTTGCGGGCGACCGCGTCAACGGCGCTATCAAGCGCGCCGGCGCTGCGGGTCCCGTGGTTGGCTCGCTGCTGGGCATGGTGCCGCAGTGCGGATTTTCGGCCATGGCAGCAACGCTGTACGCCGGCCGTGTCGTGACCTTGGGCACGTTGGTGGCGGTGTTCCTTTCGACCTCCGATGAGATGCTGCCGCTGTTGCTTGCCGAGCAGGTTCCCGTGCAGACTATGGCGATGCTTTTGGCTTCGAAAGCGCTGATCGCACTGGTCACGGGTTTTATCGTGGACGCTGCCATTCGCGGCCTGCGCCGTAACGCCCGCGCGCACGCGGCGATTCGCCGTACCGTGCTGGGAACCGCGGCCAACCCGGCCCACGTGAACTGCGCGCACGACGACCACAGCGGCGGTGACATCATCGACGAGGTGGCCGAGGCAGGCGTGAGCGCCGACCACATCCACGAGCTGTGCGAGCGCGACCATTGCGGTTGTGATGAAGACGAGGACGAGCACGAACACGGACATGGCCACGATCACGGTCATGAGGGCGAACATGAACACCATGATGGTCACGGTCACTCTCACTCCCACGAAGGGACGCCTGTCCTGTCGATCATCCGCAGTGCGATCTCGCACACCGTGCAGGTCTCGGTATTCATTTTTCTGGTGACGCTGATTCTGGTCGCCGTGCTCGAGACGTTCGGCGAGTCCGCGATCGAGCAGTTCCTGCGCGGCAACGAGACACTCGCTGTCCTGGGTTCGGCGCTTGTCGGGCTGATTCCCAATTGCTCGGCGAGCGTGGTCATTACACAGCTGTATCTGGAAGGCGCGCTGCAACTGGCGCCGATGCTCGCCGGCACGCTCATTTCCGCCGGCGTGGGTTATCTGGTGCTGTTCCGCACCAACCGCAGCGCCCGCGAAAATGCCGTGTTCCTGATCATGATGTACGTCATCGGCGCTGGCTGGGGCCTCATCCTCTCCGCCGTTGGCCTCTAAGTGGGCCTAAAAAATGGGCTTCAAAT
The DNA here is from genome assembly GCA_905214525.1 of uncultured bacterium. Classification (GTDB taxonomy): domain Bacteria; phylum Actinomycetota; class Coriobacteriia; order Coriobacteriales; family Coriobacteriaceae; genus Collinsella. Next base: position 116,884 of record CAJMMN010000005.1, on the reverse strand, counting down.
AGCCATGCTCAGCGCCTGCGCAATGCGGCGACGCATGGCATTTTGAAGCCCGTTTTTTGTTGAGCCATGGATTCCGAGCGCTCACACCGCTCAAAACAAAAAGGTAGATTTTAGGCATGTCTCAAAAATCTACCTTGGTTAGTGCAGCAACTCGGTGAGGTTGCGTTTAAAGCGGGCGCGATCTTCGCTGGTAAATGCTGCCGGACCGCGAGTGCGTCCGCCGGCGCGGCGTACCTTCTTTTCCTCGTGGCGAATAAACAGCTGCATGTCGATAGTCGCCTTGTCGTACACGCGCCCGCGCACACCGATGGCGGCGGCATCGCGCCCGAGCACCATGCTCGCCAAGCCAATGTCCTGCGTCACGACCACGTCGCCCGCCTGCAGGCGTTCGACAATGGCAAAGTCGGCGCTGTCGGCGCCCACGCTCACGTCGAGCGTCGTGACCCAAAAGCCGCGTCGCGCGTGCTCGGCATCGCGCGGGTCGTCGCGGCGAATGTGTCGTTCCAGGTTTTGCGTGCTATTGCCGGCGATAACAACGGCAACGCCCGCCCGCCGCGCGCAGTCAATCGACTCGCGCGTGACCGGGCAGGCGTCGGCATCAATAAAGAGCGTTCGCGGCATCTAGTGCACCAGTTTGCCAAATTGAATGGCGCGAACAATGAGCGTTACGCCAAACACCAGCAGCGCGGCGCCACTAAAGATGACAAGCATCTTGGCCGACCACAGCGGATAGATAAACACGAACATGCCGGCGATGATGGAGAGTGCACCGCTCAGGATGGCAAGGGCGCGGTTGGACGAAAGCTCGGACTCCAGAATGGACATGACACCTTCGACAATCCAGCCAAAGCCGGCCACGATAACCACCATCGTGGTGAGTGTCGCGGTCGAGAAGGCCTGGTTGCGCAGGATTATGACGCCGCCCAGAATGATGAGCAGGTTGGAGATGATGCTCGTAACGCGCCAGCCGGTGGGCAGCAGCGGCTCGAAAACAGCGGTAAACAGCCTGATCGCGGCCGTGATCACAAAGTAGATGCCCAAGACGGTCGTCAGGAAGACGAGGGATTTGGCGGGCGCAAACAGCAGTGCGATGCCGGCGACGAGCGCCAAGACGCCCGTGATGGCGTAAATCCAGCGCACGGCCTTGACGGCCTTGCCTGCCATGCTTTTCTCGTCAAATCCAAACGCGCTCGATTGCTTGTCATCGTTCTTAAAGATGCCCATGATGTCTCCTTTCCGTGCGGCGTAAGCCGTAGCTCTTGCAACCAGTATCGCCCAAGGGCGCCGTCGCGTGGGGCGGGAAGGGCGAATGGGAGCCTCATCTTCCCGAATTGTTACCTTTGTTCCCGTTTGGATGCGGAATATTCAACAGGTGTGGAACATTGCGCCGCTGTGTGTAATTGCCTACGTTTTAGGTTAGATTTTCTTAAGAACAATTGGCTTTTATTGGGGGTCTTATGAACGAAGCTGTTCCCGCGGCGCCGGTAAGCGCCGAGTCGATGGCAAAGCAGGGTTGCGAAAAGCTTGGCCTGGACACGTTTGACGCGCTGGTCCGCCGCGCCCGTACGTGCCGCCGTTTTGACGAGTCCATGCGCGTGCCGCGCGAGTTTTTGCTCGAGCTGGCGGAACTGGCGCACCTGGCTCCCTGCGGCGCCAATGCTCAGCGCCTGCGTTTTCATGTGGTGAGCGGTGCCGAGGATTGCGCGCGTGTATTTGATGAGCTTGCATGGGCCGGCGCGCTTAAGGATTGGTCGGGTCCTGCCGAGGGCGAGCGTCCGACCGGCTACATCGCGATTCTTGCCGAGCGCGCTGTTCCGGGTAAGCCCGCCGCGCCCATCACCGAGGTCGACACGGGCATTGCCGCGCAGACGATGATGCTCGCCGCTCGCAGCGCCACGCCCGAGGTGGCAGCCTGCATGTTCAAGGCCTTTACGCCCCACGCGATCGATGCTATGGGGCTCGATAACGACAAGTATGAGCTCAAGCTGATCATGGCTTTTGGCGTGCCGGCCGAGACGCAGATGATCGATGCGATCGATTCCAACCCCGACGGCTCAATTAATTACTGGCGTGACGATGCGCAGGTGCACCACGTACCCAAGCGCCCGCTCGCCGACGTGCTGGTGTAGCTGAGCGTCACCGCGGCGTGATCAGACGGTAAACCACCACAAAGGTGCCTGTCCCCTTTGTGGTGGTACGAGGGGAGAGCGTGTGGCAGATCTGTATTTGGTGCGGCATGGGCAGACTGAGCTCAATGTGCAGAGCATTTTGCAGGGCTGGCACGATTCGCCGCTTACGGCGCGCGGGCGCGAGCAGGCGCTGACGGCGCGTACGGCGTTTGCGGCGCGTGGCGTGGCCTTTGATCATGTGTATTCCTCGCCGTTGGGCCGGGCGCGGCATACGGCCGAGCTTATCGTTGGCGAGGGCCGTTCCATTGAGCTGGTCGATGACCTGCGTGAGTGGCATTTTGGCTCGCTGGAGGGCACATCAAATCGCGAGATGCCGCCGCAGCCCTGGGGCGATTATCCGGTGGCCTTTGGCGGCGAGTCGGAAGTGCAGCTTCAGTCGCGCATGGTCGCGGCGCTGTCCCGTATTATGGCCCGGCCGCAGCACAACTGCGTGCTGGCGGTTTCCCACGGCTCAGCCTGCCAGGAGTTTCTTGAGTATGTGACTGGCGGGGGAGAGCTACCCGACAACGGTGCCGTGCTTCATTTTGGCTATTGCGACGGGGCGTTTTCGCTCTTGGGTTGGTAACGAACGAAAGGACCCCTATGAATAAAGATCTGTATCTGGTCCGTCATGGACAGACGATATTCAACCTTAAGCGTATCATTCAGGGGTGGAGTGACTCGCCGCTTACGCAGTTGGGTTGCGACCAGGCGGCGCGCGCCGGCATGTTTTTACGTGCGCGCGGCATTGAGCCCGATCATGCCTACACCTCCACGCTTCATCGCACCGAGCAGACTATCGCCAACTTGTGGCCGGGCTTGGCGTACGAGCGCCTGGACGGCCTGCGTGAGTGGTTCTTTGGCGACTTTGAGGCCGAGCGCGTGATGCTTATGCCCGAGCGCCCGTGGCGCGATTTCTATCGTCAATTTGGCGGCGAGGGCCAGATCCAGGTGCGCGAGCGCATGGTGACGACGCTGACCGAACTCATGCAGCGTCCGGACCATACGTGTGTGCTCGCGGTAAGCCATGGCTCGGCTATCAAGGAGTTTATGGATCACGTGAAGGGTGCGGCGGCCGACGAGCGCGATCGCGTGCCGGGCAACTGCTCGGTGCTGCACTTTGCGTTTGGCGACGAATCCGACACGTTTGAGTTGGTCGAAGTCTTTACGCAGGAGGATTACGCGCGCGAGCTGGGGCTTGAACCGCTTGTAGCGGCAGTAGGCCCGCAGCGCGGGTAGCGCTGGCGTTGCGGCGCGGTTTGCCGGCGAAATTGTTTGATGCGAAAGGGGCGGGGATGCATGCACGGGCATTGCATCCCCGCCCCTTGTTTGTTTGGATGCTGGGTTTTCCAGCTTAGCGTTTGAGTTCGCTAGAACCGTGAGACCTGGTGAGTGAGCAGACCCGTCGGAACCTGCGGCGCGCTGCCGCTGACCTGCGCGGCGGGGAACAGCACGGCTACAGCAAAGTTGAACGGCTCTTTGCCAGAGTAGGCGCCGGCAGCGCGGGCCTCGTCGGCCAGAATCTGCGATGCCCCAGCCAGTGCGGCGACATAGGCGGAGTCACCGGCGAACACCGGGTCGGGCGCCTGATCGAGCATGGCACGGATGGCGGCAACGGCGTCCTCGCGCTTGACCTCCCACACGCGATGTGTGACGCCCGCGGGATCGGTGACGGCGTAGAGCGATGCGCCCTCTTTGGCAGCGCTCAAAATGATATCCATGACGGGCGACGCCTCGTAGGCGAGCGACACGGGGCGCGGCTGCACCTTGAGCTCGGCGATCGCGCGCGCGGTGGCGAGTGCGTCGATGCTCTCGGCGGCAGTCTCGTCGCCGCCCGTCAGCACGTTAACCGGGCAAATCGCCACGACGCCCGTCGCACGTCCCGGCTCGCCCGAGCATTCGTACACGTAATACGCCGCACCCGGGTCCTTGAGCATCAGACCATCGGCAATGGCTCCGCGCAGAGCATCGTTGCCGCTCAGGATGCTGCCCATTGCAGGTAGTGCCTCGAGCACGCGGTCCTGAGCCGGGCGGATGCAGGGAAACGGAAGTGCTTTCATGGGGAGGTCCTAACGCACGAGTCGGTTTGTTCGCGGCTTATTATGCCCCAACTTGGCCGCTCGCGTCCCAGAGCACGTTATCGGCGAGCGCGATTAGCACCTGCTGACAACGAACGATGTCGGCGTGGGGCACATATTCGTTGGGCTTGTGGGCGAGCGCGAGCGAGCCTGGGCCATAGCTCATGCAGTTACGGTTACCCGTCTTGCCGGCAATGACGGCAGTGTCGGTGTAGCCGGTAAAGAAGCCGACGGTCGTATCCGTGCCCGTTACATCGTCTGCTGCGCACTTGAGTGCAGCTAGAAGGGGAGAGACCGGATCGCGCTCGATGGCGGGGCGGTCGCCCGTCACGGTGTAGCTGCCATGGCAACCGGGAACGGTGGCTTCGGCGACGGCGATGGCATGCTCGACCATATTGATTGCGGCGGCCGTATCGGTCGGCGGGGTCAGGCGCATGTCGACCCAAACTTTGGCGCGGTCGGGTACGACGTAGGGGCGATATCCGCCCTCGATTTGGCCAAACGTGATGGTCGAAGGCCCCAGCTCATCGTGCGCGGGCAGCGCCGCAAACGCGCGACGAAGCGAACACACGACCTCGGCCATGGCGGCGACGGCATCCGCGCCCTTCCAAGGCTGGCTCGCATGCGCCGTCACGCCAGCCATTTCAATCTCGAACCACGTGCGACCCTTGTGCGCCACCTGGATCTGTCCGTCGGTGGGTTCGGTGTCCAGCACCCATTCGCGCGAGCCGACCCAGCCAGCATCGATCGCGGCCTCTGAGCCGCGCATGAAGTCTTCCTCGTCGACCGAGCAGATGAGCGAAAAGCCGCGGCGTGGCAGCGCGCCATCCGCCGCCACGCGCTCGAGCGTATGGACCAGTGCGGCAATGGCGCAGGCCAGGCCACCCTTCATATCGCAGGCACCGCGGCCATAGAGTTTATCGTCGCGCACAACCGCCCCAAGCGGTGCGATGTCTGCGTCCCAGCCATCGCCCAAGGTGACGGTATCCATGTGGCAGATATAGATCAGCCGCGGCTCGTCGCTTTGGCCCGGCACGGTGACTTTAAGGTTGCGGCGCCCGGGCAGCACTTCGAGCTCCTCAATCTGCACGGCATCGAGCGCAGAACTATCAAGTTGTGCCAGCTGCTGCTCAATGAGCCTCTTAATGAAGCGCTCAATTTCATCCTCATACGCGCCCGGGTCTGAGCTGTCGATCCGCACGAGCTCCTGAGCAAGCCGCCAGGCAAAGTCCTCATCAACCATATGCAACCTCACAATCAGTCTGCTTTCCAAACCGATTGTAAGCCTCCTGAGAGATCCGCGACGTGGGCGTGGCAGTATTTACCGTTCGCAGGCCGAGCCAGCGCGTTTGCCGTCCGAGCGGGTTCACAAGCGACGCAGCGGGTACGTACCCTTCATGGACGACATGCTGTGCGACATATCTGCCTTTCGGTATCACCGGATACCTCCACAGGTCTTGGCAATAATGCCGGACCTGCCCGATTCTGCGGACGATCCGCGCAGGGAGCACCTATGTGAGCATCCGCTCGTCACGCATTTCCTGGGCACCCCGTTACACGTGTTGGCGCAGGGCAGCTGCGGACGTAAGGGCGATCGCATTGTCAGGCATGTTTGGAACGGGGAGAGGCCGTTTGATTCCGTGCGGCAGACGGAGTTTGGCCTCGATGTTGCGTCCCCACTCTTTACCCTGCTGACCCTGGCTTCCTCGGTCTCAAACGAGCGTCTAATCATGTGCATGTATGAGATGTGCGGCACCTTTGCCGTGTGCAAGATTGCACCTCAGGTAAAGTCGGCACTTGAGCAGGCATACGGGGGCCGGTGGGGTGACGCACGGTCGGGCTGGGAAAACGTAAAGGATGTCTCGGGGAATCCAACGGACTTGTGGAAACGACCTCCCTTGATCGAGCTCTCTGAGCTTACAGAGTTCGTCGATAAGGTCCGGGGGCTCCGCGGCGCTAAATCGTTCATACGAGCCGCGAAATGCATTACGGGGGTGGCAGCATCGCCGCTCGAGGTCCAGGCTTCGATGCTGTTTGGCCTTACGAGGTTGCGCGGCGGCGAAGGGCTGAGCCTTACCAATAACGTTGAGATTCGTATGACGCGCAGCGCCCGCCTGATTTCGGGGCTTGATAGGCGCTATGCCGATATCCTGCTGGCAAATAAGGACGGCAGCAGAGAGTGTCTGGTTGAATGCCAAGGTAAAGCCATTCACGGATCCATAGAATCCAAGATTTCGGACTCCGATCGAACGACGGCGCTGCAAGCGATGGGATATCCCGTCATTCTGATGACCTATGGTCAGCTGGCCGACTCCGATGCCTTCCGCGTGGTGATGGAGCTCATCATGGCCTATCTCGATGTGCCGCTGAAAGACAAGACGCCGCGACAGCAGGAGCTCGAACGGCGGCTTCGTGAGGAGATTTTTATCGATTGGGCGGGAATGTAGCCGCGCGGGCGGAAAATGGTCGCGCGGACTAGAGTTTTGGTCGCAAAATACTTATATTTTGCCTTGGAAGGGCCTTAAAAATGCTACCTAGAATAAGTTGTTTCGGAAAATGGACAGTCAACTTACATTCGGCACATAGAGACCGATTTTTACCTAATAAAGTCCCTGATAAAGCTGTTTATCAAAGCGGGTGTGCTTAGCGACTGGAGCCTCACTATCGATTATCTGAAAAAACTTGTTCTGGGTATCATTTTAAAGTCGTCCGGAGCAACAAAATCGGCCCCCGTTTCGTGAAAACGGGGGCCGAATGGGCTTCGTGGTCTGTCTGGCAGGATTGGCGCCGGCGCTATTTAATCACGCGCACGCGATACATCGACGGAATCTGCTTGAGCGCCTCGATCGTGCTGCCGTCCAGGTGCTCATCGGTGTCGAACATGGTGTAGGCGTTCTCGCCAGCGGACTCGTTGGTCATGCGCTGCACATTGGCGTTGTCCTTGGCGAGAATGGCCGTGATCTGGCCGATCATGTTGGGCACGTTGGCATGCAGGCAGGCAATGCGGCTTGCGGCGCGCGCCTTGCCCATGCTGCAGGCGGGGTAGTTGACGCTGTGCGCGATGTTGCCGTTTTCCAGGTAATCCTTGAGTTCGCTGATGGCCATGTCGGCGCAGTTGGCCTCGGCCTCGCCGGTGCCGGCGCCCGAATGCGTGGTGATAAACGTATTGGGCATCTTGACGGTCTTGGGCGTGGCAAAGTCGCAGCTAAACCAGCTGAGCTTGCCCTCGCGCAGGGCGGCGTCGACGGCGTCCTCGTCAATGATGGTCTCGCGCGCGTAGTTGATGAGCACGGCGTCGGGCGCCAGCAGGTTAATCTGCTCGGTGCTGATCATACCGATGGTGTCGGCCTTGCTGGGCACGTGCACGGTGAGGTAGTCGCAGCCGCGGCAGAGGTCCTCGAGCGTGCCCACGCGCTGCACCTCGCGGCTCAGCACCCACGCGTGCTCGACGGAAATGAACGGATCGTAGCCGTAAACGTCCATGCCCAGATCGACGCAGGCGTTGGCGACCTTGGAGCCTACGTTGCCCAGGCCGATGACGCCGATGCGCTTGCCCTTGAGCTCGCGGCCCACAAAGGCCTTCTTGGCCTTTTCGGCATCGACCTGAATCTCGGGGTCGTCGGCGTTGTCACGTACCCAGTTCATCGATTGCACCACGCCGCGGCTTGAAAGCACCAGCATGCCCAGGACGAGCTCCTTGACGGCGTTGCTGTTGGCGCCGGGGGAGTTGAAGACGACGACGCCCTTCTTGGCGTACTCCTCGACGGGGATGTTGTTGACGCCGGCACCGCAGCGGGCGATGGCGCGAATGCCCTCGGGCAGTTCGTAGTCGTGCAGGTCGGTCGAGCGCATCAGGATCGCGTCGGCCTCCTCGGCGGTGCCCACAAACTCGTAGCCCTCGCCAAACTCGACCTTGCCGTCCTTGGTGATGTCGTCGATGGTCTTAATCTTGCGCATGGAAAACTCCTTAGCAGGTTTTGATCTAAACAGGGTGGTTTGAAGTGGCTGGTTGGCCCGCGCGTTGCGGGCTAGTTAGATCGCGGGCTCAAACTATGCTGCGCTTCGAAGTCCTTCATGTACATGGCCAGCGCCTGCACGTCCTCCATGGTGACGGCGTTGTAGACGCTGGCGCGCATGCCGCCCACCAGGCGATGGCCCTTGACGTTTTGAATCTGGTGCTCGGCCGCGCCTGCGACAAAGGCCGCGTCGAGCCTGGCGTCGTCGGTGCGGAAGGTGACGTTGGCGATGGAGCGGCTGCAGGCCTGCGCGGTGCCATGGAACAGCTCGCTGTGCTCGAGCAGATCGTAGAGCAGGTTGGCCTTGGCCCAGTTGCGCTCGGCCATGGCGGCAAGTCCGCCGGTTTGCTCAACCCAACGGAACACCTTGCCGCATACGTAGATGCCAAAGGTGTTGGGCGTGTTGAGCATGGAACCCTTGGCGGCCTGGGTTTTAAGGTCCATGTACTGCGGCGTCTGCGCAAAGGCGGGGCCTTTGGCGATGAGGTCGTCGCGCACGATGACCACGGTCACGCCCGCGGCACCGGCGTTTTTCTGCGCGCCGGCGTAGATGAGCCCGTAGCGCTCAACGTCGAGCGGCTGCGATAAAAAGCAGCTCGAGACATCGGCGACCAGCGGTACGTCGCCGCAATCGGGCAGCTCGTGGAACATGGTGCCAAAGATGGTGTTGTTCTGGCAGATGTAGACGTAGTCGAGCCCGTCGCCCGCGGCCTCGGCGGCAATGCGCGCGTTGACGTCGGCCATGGTGGGTATGCGGTCGAAGTTGGTGTCCTCGGAGCTCGCGAGCAGCACGGCCTCACCGTACTTGGCGGCCTCTTTGTACGCCTTGTTGGCAAAGTTGCCGGTCACGATGTAGCCGGCGCGGCCGCGGCGCATGAGGTTCATGGGGATGCCTGCAAACTGCAGCGTGGCGCCGCCCTGCAAAAACAGGACACGGTAGTTGCCGGGGATGCTCAGCAGGCGGCGCAGGGTTGCCTCGGCGTCGTCGATGATTTGCTGGTACATGCTAGATCGATGGCTCATCTCGAGCACGGACATGCCGCAACCGCGGTAGTCCATCATCTCGTCGGCGATCTCGGCGAGCACGCTTGTAGGCAGTGCGGCCGGGCCAGCTGAGAAGTTGTGCACACGTGCCATCTTCTAGTTCCCCTCGTAGTCGTTTGAACGTTCGGGATACTTTAGCACAGTGGAGCGCCGGGCGCGACCGCATCTCGGTAAAACTCGACTGCGCCGCTATGATTTACAGGATGGTTACATGGGGGAGAGGTGACCTTACCTGATGGCTCGCATTCGATCTGCCTCTGCCTTTGCCTGCTTCCAAGGACGCAAGCGGTCGTTCACCAGGTCATCGTAGCCGCGGACGATGGATTGCTGGGCAGCCATATAAGCTTCGTGGCGGTTGTCAATTACCGAGCCAGAAGTGTTTTGCAAGAATGGAACTTTTTCAATTGGCATGCAGAGCCTCCTGTATTGCTTGCCCATTCAATCTATATCGATGATAGCGCGCGGGCGCCTTACAGGATTGGGGCAAAGCGATGGGCGGTAGGAAAAACTTGGACCCCCGGTCGGCTGATCCGTGCATCTATGTTCACAATTGAATCATTTTGGCGGTGGTTTTGTTGCGCAATAAAGCGTGCTTGAACCATGGTCGACCTTTTAGGGAGCTGTTCACCGGGTGATAGTGACCGTCTGCAGAAACGGTCCCGTTGGACATCTTTGTTCTTCGAGTTGCGCAAGTCCCTCACGGTATGATTAAAAGCACGTCATGCCAGACTGCTGTTAATAAAAGGTCAGATATGACGGCATCAAATGCAACCGCGGCATAGGGGATGCTGATGAGCGAATCGAACTACTTGGAGAGGTTGAAGAAAGCGCCCATCTCGGAGTTAAGCTTTGACGATGTGCGGCTAAAGCGTTCAATTCAGAATGCTGGTTTCTGCTACTTGCCCGATCTTTTGTCTCTTGCTGATAAAGAAATAGACGCTCGTTTTGATAGCAGATATGCCGACTCAATCATTAAAATGCGAAAGAAATACCGCGCCGCCCCTGACGTTTTTGCTGCCTCTATGCTTCAGCCCAAGATGGTCGAGAATACGACGAACGTGAAAGTCCTGCCGAAAAGCCGACCTCCTCGCGAGTCAAATACCGAGACAGCGTCTTCGATAGAGCAATATGAATACGACTTGAGCCATTTTCCGCTCACACGCTCGCATGGTTTGTTTTCGGCAAAGTTGGAGGAATTTGAAGAAAGAGCTCGGGGTGCCTTTGACGACCTTAGCTCAAGGTCTGAAAACGTCATGGTTTATCAGGCGTTTGAGGAATTCTCGGCAGACCTTGATGAGCTCAGCACTGCTTTAGAAGAACTCATAAAACGTTACCCGACAAAACCTCGCATTGTTCTGATGCTGATTGATAGGTGTTTGCCGAACGCTTTTATGGTTTATGTTGCTGACAAGGCGCGCAGGGTTTTCAACGATCATAACCTATGGGGCAATTTCTTCGCGAGTCTTGGCATTTGCGACAGTAACGTACAGGGGCTTGTAAAGCATATTTTTATAAAACATGTTGAAGAGCGTGGAATGCCTTTATACGGCCGTGATGAGGAAGTTAATTACTACTACTACACCGCACTCCTCCATGGAGGCTTATCGGAAGATTCTTGGTCAAACCTGTGGGAGAAATTACTTCCGCTTGCGAAAGAAGTTTCTAAAGGCAGCCTAGGTTTTGGCGGAGAGATGGACGGGCGCTCCGTTCTTAGGGAGCTAAAGAACCCTGAGAGTCGGTATGCTCCCGAAAAGGCAGTCCTTAACATTCTTGAGAAAGCGCCCGATTCAACCATTGCTCCATTATTTGAGGCGTCCATGCGCGTGGCGGCGCAAATTGTTGACTCGAATAGGGCTGGAAGCCGTTACACGATGCTATCTAGTTTCGGTCTGCCTGAAGCCGCAATGCAGGCCCTTCGTGACAACCAGGAGCGTGTGCCGCCCTTGGCGACCGGAGGAAGGGCTGTTGCTGAGACGCAAGAGCGGAGAAGCGGCACCCACCGATTGATCTATCTTCCGATTGCCAGTTTGCAGCTGGATTTATCTGAGGGTATTGTGACCATGCGCTGGCCGCGCCAACAGTTCCCGCTGCATTTTGCTGGTGACAAGATTGACTATTATGTTGACGGCGAGCTAAAGGCAAGCTCTGAATTCGATATGAGTGTCGGAAAATGCATTTTGAATGCCGTCGGTATTGCCGTTAACCCTCGGGCTCGTTACGACGTGGAATTGAAGCTCATGCAGAAAGATGAGCGAGCGGGTGACTACATTGAGCTTAGTTCTTTGAGCCAGTCGTTCAGTAGGAACAAGCCCGGTTGTTTTGAATTTATAAAGGACGCTAAGGGCTTCTACCGCTTGCGTGGCAAGAACGAGCGGTTAACGAAAAAGCGTCGTATCGCATACATTGTTAAAGACGGATACAAGATCGTTCCCGGGCAAGGCATGAAAGCCGTTTCGGAGTATGAGGCTTCTGGCGATTGGAACGATAACCAGATTTATATCTACGACGTTGAGCCCGGTTCGGCAGGTTCGGTTGTTGACGAGCTTACGGGCGAGGAAGTTGCCGTTTGGCAAGAACGTTATGTCGCAAAGGTTGATAAGCATCGCATTATCGGAGAAACGAGTGACGGCGTTGACTTGTATGGGCGCGTTCCGACCGAACTCAATACCAGCGACGGCCTGCCCTCTGTGAGCATTGAAGCGCTTGATGGCGCGAGCGCCCTAAAAGACTTGGACATCACGTGCTGCTGCGATGGCGAGGTAGTGTCGATGCCTCGTTGCGCCATATATGAGGACGATACTGAAAATTCAGGTATTGCAAGAATAGAATTCAATCCCTCAAAAACGAGTCTATTCAGTTGGCATATTGAAGAATGCGTCATAGAGGCGAGGCAGAAATCTTCCGGCGGCAAGGTTGTTTTCCGCTACCGATTCGCAGTGGTGCCCATACAAGAATTTAGGCCTCTGTCCATCAGCATTGATCACGGACGTGCTGTAGCCGAATATGGTTTCCAGACGTGTCTTCCCATTGATGTTGTGCGTATTTATGAAGAAGCCGATGCGGGAGGCGAATGCGACAGGCTTAATGCCCTCAATGCCTGGGAGCGGTATGAAGCGAAGGCCCTCCTGAAGGATGAGTTCTTGCGTCTCCGTATTCGTTCGAGGGAGAGCGGCAAAGAAACCGATGCCAAACTTGCTCTTGCTGCAATAGACGTTGACATGCCAGAAAGACTTGCGAATCTATCCAAGGAGCGTTCAATCTGTTTGGCAGACGCGTTGGAGCTTGGCCCCAGCGCGGCAAACTTTAAGATTATCTCCTATGGTTGGAGATACAACAGGGCCGCGCTGGTGTTGCTCGGTTCAAAGCCCCTTTTCTTCAAGAACCTTAAACAGCCTGGCGAATACGGATTCAATCTATTTAGACATGCAAGCCTCTTTCAACAGACTGACTATAGGGCATCCAGCCGTCTTCCCCTGAGGCTGTCCCTGTGCTACGGCGATGACGTGTCAACGGGAGAACTTATTCCAGCTTGGACCGATGTTCAAATGCTTGATTGTGCCGAGGGGCTTGGTATTAACGGCTGGAAGCTATCGCCGGGCGAATCCCTTGGATATGTTCTTCGGTTTGAAGGCAAGCCCTTGTGTGACATTCATTTCAGGTTCTTTAGGCGTTCTAAGTATAAGGAAAGAGACGAAAAACCGATTGCTACGGCCTTTGCGGAAAAGGACTCTGTGGAGGTCGCTCTTCCATCAAGCGTGGTAAGGCAGCTGGGCAACAAGAGAGAGGTCGCAGTTGAAATGTCACCGAGCGACGTCTTTGGAGACCCTCGACGAGAATACGCGACCAGTATCATTCTTAAATAGCAGGAGCAAATAATGACGGATGTAAAAGAATTCAACCCCATTGAGACTGCGCGCAAAGTGGAGGACTCTTATCGCGAGTACATTGCCACTACTATTCACTTTGATGACGCGGATTTGCAGAAGCAGCTTGAGACGATTCTTCGCGAGCCGGGATATCTTGCAAAGGGACCGTTTCTTGAGGCGGCGCCTCCGTACCGCAAGGATAAAACTGTGGCCGACTTGGTGGATGAGGGGCTTCTCTGCAAGGGCATGATGAGTTTAGGCGGCGGAGAGGCGCGTAATTTTGACCCCTATCGTCCCTTATACGTGCATCAAGTTAAGGCTATCGAAAAGAGCGTGGCGGGGCGAAACTATGCCGTCGTTACGGGTACGGGTTCGGGCAAGACTGAGTGCTTCTTGCTTCCGATTCTGAATGATATTCTCACAGAATTCGAAAAGAGCGGGCACTCCGCTGGCGTCCGCGCCATGATTCTTTACCCGATGAACGCTCTCGCAAACGATCAGCTTAAACGATTGCGCCGATTGCTGAAGGGGACCGATATCACCTTCGGGCGCTATACCGGCGATACTGAGAAGGAAGAGTTCGAGGCTCTTCGTAAGTGGAAAGATGAAAACCCAGATGAAACCAGGCTTTCAAACGAAATCATTTCCCGTGAGAAAATACGTGAGAACCCGCCCAACATCTTGCTTACAAATTACTCCATGCTTGAGTATCTTCTCCTGCGTCCGGAGGACGCGCCGTTGTTCGGAGGGGCATTTGGCACAAACTGGCGACATATTGTCATCGATGAGGCGCACGTTTATTCAGGCGCGCTTGGTACCGAAATCGCGTATTTGTTGCGTCGAGTAAAGGCTCGTATCGAATCAGAAACGGGAGAGCTGCCCAAGCTTCATTGTTATGCAACTTCCGCAACAATCGGCTCAGATGAAGATATGCCAAAGGTGGCTACATTTGCTCGGGATCTTTTTGGTGAGCCTTTCTCAAGTGATCCCGCAAATCTTGACGTCATCACGAGCGAGAAAGATCAGCCCCAAGACGCCCTTGATGAAAAGCCATGGGGCGCGCTTTCTCTAGATACTTGGACGGAACTTCGCAGGGAACTATCCGATCCCGAAAACGCAAACGTAGAAGACATTCGCAGCGCGCTCGCATCTGGTGGAGCTCCTGAAGAGGTTGTAGCGAGACTAGACGGCGAGTCCCCTCTAATGGGGTTGGGAAAGGCTCTTTTAGGTGAATCATCTGCGGCAAAACTGGTGAGACGCTGCGAGCGTCTTTTCGACCTCACTGATCTTGGCACCATTGAGGAGCTTGAGATCGAAGGGCTCACGGGAGATAAGAGGGGTGTGGAAATCCTTACTGCTATGGTCGAGGTGCTTTCCTCTGCGCAGCGCTCCAGGGATGTCCCCATTCTTACGAGCCGGTACCATTCGTTTTTACGAGCTCCTGAGGGCATCTATTTAAATCTGCATACACGTAAGCTGACTCCTCACAAAACGATTGCGGAGCATTATGACGATGAAAACGATACTCCTGTATATGAGGTGTCGGTCTGTCGCCACTGTGGTCAGGCTTATATCTTAGGCGTTGAAAAATCGGACTCTGAAGCCAAGACCGCTTGGCTAAACCCCAGGCATGAGGGAACGGATTCCGACGATGAGTTCCTTCCAAGAACCTACTACCGACTTCTTTCCGATGAGACGGAGCGCGATTCTGACGAAAAGGTTCAATGGCTGTGTCCGATATGTGGCTCACTTCACCATGAAGCTGAAGGCGGTGCGCATCGTTTTGAGCATGAGGGTGATTCACGCATCCCGGTTGCACTCAATGAAAACGAAAAGAGGCAAGCGGATGAGGAGGAAGCGCGCTGTCGACACTGTGGCTACCAGTCTCCAGTGGCAATTCAGCCGATGCGTGTTTCGCCTGAAGCTGCGGGTAGCGTCGTCTGCTATGACCTGGTCAGAGACATCCCGCCTTTTGATGAAGAGGAAAAAGACGAGGATGATTTGTTTGCAGACCTTGACGAAGAGCGCAGGGCTGGAAGCGTTATCTGCTTCTCGGATAAGCGCCAGGATGCTGCCTTTTTCGCACCTGCAATGGACAGGACCTATGGAAGTATCACGCATCGCCAACTAATTCGAGAAGCGGTGGAGGCCCTGTCTCGTGATGACGAGGGTTGCTCACCGAGTTCGGTTATCAATTGGATAACAAGTGTGGCAAGAAGACGCTATCCGGGAGTTTTGGGCTCTGATAGGAAGGGGAAGGCGACGGCTTGGGTCCTTGATGAGCTTGCGGCTGAGGACTCGCGCAACAGCCTTGAAGGCCTTGGCATTGTAAGGATAGAACCGACCGAATTCAATGAAGGGTTTTCCCATCCAGGGGTGAAGAAGCTTGTTGCGAACCAAGTTAATAACCTCAAAGCAGCTGGGGCTACCTGGCTTTCGCCCGAAGATTATATTCTGTTTGCCAAGGTCTGTTTAGAGTTGCTCCGCGAAAGAAACGCTATTGAAGTCCCCGAAGGAGTTCCTGACCTTAGGAATAACCATGAGAAGCGCGGTAACCTTGTGGTACTTGAGAGCGGTGGCTCCAGGGCGAGGGATATTGTCCAGTTTGCGGGAGCTTCTGCGAAGGGCACCGAAAACAAGCGCAGCGCCTTCATTCGCAAGTATTGCAAAAGGGAATGTGGTATCGAGTTGTCTCGAGAAGACTCGCGTTCGATATTGCAGAGTCTGTTTCAGTTTACGGGGGAGTATCTGACTTGTAAGCTGTTTAGGGGCGAAGGCTACCTCATCGATTCGAAGGAGCACTTTAGGCTCAATAGGGACATATGGACAATGTACCCGCATTCTGACGATGACGTAGTTTATCGCTGCGATGCATGCGGATGCGCAACTCACTTAGATACGCATGGCGTCTGCATGACTGCGAAGTGTGACGGCACGATGGTGAAAATGACCTTCGCCCAAGCGATGGACAAGGATCGCTTTTATAAAATGGTATATCAGGACGAGGCTCTTCCTCTTGACATTGAGGAACATACAGCCCAGCTGTCATCCAAAAAGGCTAGAGAAATACAGAACGAATTTATCAAAGGCAACGTCAATGTTTTGAGTTGCACGACCACGTTTGAGCTGGGTGTGGACGTTGGCGATTTGAGGGCCATTTTTATGAGAAACGTTCCACCTAGTACCGCGAATTATACGCAACGAGCCGGTCGCGTTGGACGCCGCGCGGGTAAACCCGGATATGCCATAACGTTTGCTCGCCTGCGACCGCACGACATTGCATACTTTGAGGATCCGGCAAAGATAATTGTCGGCAATACGAGGGTGCCGATGTGCTATTTAGATAACGATGCCATTGCGATACGCCATGTTTTTGCCGTTGCTATGTCCGAGTTCTTCCGCTATGCGAGCCGGAGTTTGGGCAAAGACTATTCTCATAAGTACAACGACTTCATGGACTTATCTGAAGAAGATCCAGAGGGTCTCTGTAATCTTCGCCATTATCTTGCGTCACGGCCGGAGAGCATTTACAAACAACTCGCTTGTATCATTCCGCAAGAACTGACTGTGGCGGATGAAATTGGCGTTGATCAATGGAAATGGACGGACAAACTCGTCGGTCCTGTCGATCAACGTGGAGCCAATGTCTGCGGTAGGCTGCTTCTCACGCATAACCTAAAACATGGCGATTTTGAGCGCATTCAGGAAGGTATCGAACTGAGTGAGGGTACCGATTATAGTCGCGCCTACAAGTTGCAAAAAATCAGAGAGTCTCTCGAGAATAAAAGAACTATCGAAATCCTTGCTGAGAACGGCATTTTGCCAAAGTATGGATTCCCTACCGATCTCGTTGAACTTCATCTTCCTCCTGTTGAGAAGTCATTGGCGGAGAACAGGCTTTCTCTTTCTAGGGGGATGCGGCAAGCTATCAGGGAATATGCACCCGGCGCAGAAATCGTTGCTGGTAAGACGCTTTGGAAATCTGTTGGCATTAGAAAGATGAGGGGGCAAGAACTGGATGAACGCAGGTACGGAAAGTGCCCTAAATGCGAAGCCTTTGTATGGCCTATCGAAAACTACAGCGATAAGGGCGAATGTCCCGTTTGTCACACTGAGTTTGCTCTTGAAAAGAAAATGCTCGTCCCATCTTATGGTTTTGTTGGCATAGAGAGTGAAAAGGGCATTGGCATTAGAAAGCCACGTCTAAGAGGATATTCGTCTGTGTATTTCAGTCAACACTGGCCAAACGAGACGATGTCCGCTGAGCATCGTTTTCCTGGTGGCGCGGTTCGGAGCAAATATGCCGAAAATGGTCAGCTTTGTGTGACCAACAGTCCTTCTAAGGGTTTTCGGGTCTGCTCTTACTGCAGTCGTGCCGCCGCTGGTGGGGAGAGAATCAAGCACAGTTACTTGTGCGAAAAAAGCGGAATTACCCCTACCATTAAAAGATACAGCGCTTTGGGAACTTCCTTCGTGAGCGATGTCCTTGAACTCGTATTTGATTTTAACGTTACAGTTCACTTTGATGATGCCGACTGGGAAGCTGTGATGTGGGCGTTGTTCACCGCAGCGGCTAAAATCCTTGAGGTTCCCGAGACTGAACTCGGGGGGACTACGTATAAAAATGACGCCGGCGGTTTCTCGGTGCTTATCTATGACGATGTGCCTGGAGGCGCGGGTCACGCGCGTCAGCTCAGCGATGAAGTCCCACAGCTTATTGAAGAAGCATATAAGGTCGTAGACGGTCATTGTGGATGTGGTGAAGAAACTTGCTGCTACGGTTGTATTGCAAATTATTACAACCAAGCTGTGCAGGCGAACCTTTCTCGAGGCGCTGCAAAGCGAATTTTGGGGACTCTTCTTGCTGTATCGCCTTCCGTTTGTTCTGCCGGCAATTCCGATGAGGATAAAGAACTCGATTGCGAGCCTGATGCCTCGGGCTCGGTTGCTGGGTTTGAGCTATATGCCTCTGATGATGGCGCAAACAACAAGGCACTATCGTTGGCCGAAGCGATGAAGCTGTCAATCAGATCTGATTCTTCGGAGGAGTGGATCGAGTTGATTCGTGAAATGACGAGCTACGACTCGCATCTGCGCTGGGAGACTCCGGGCATAGATGTGGAGCTATCTGATGCTGGCGACGGCAGCGCTTATGCCACGCTTGTTTGGCGCAAGTCCAAGGTCATTCTTCTTGACGAGGAAGCGGCGGGCGATTTTGACAATGCCTTCGGCTCCGCTTGGCGATTTGCGTCAGGCTGGAGTCTGTTTGTTGTCGGCGAGTGCTCCGCTGAAGATGTGATGAGAGAGATCGATAAAGAGGCATAGCCATGGCTGCAAGAATGATACCGAGCCTTGGCCCGGCTGAATACGACGATCGAAGCCGTGAGGGGGAGATTTATTACGCTCTGAGTAAGCTTCCCGATGATTTTACGGTTATCCATTCATACAAGATGTTGGATGTTGTGGATGGAAACGCTATTGAGCAGAGGGAAGCCGATTTCGTCGTGTTTAATCGCAGTCTCGGTATCCTTGTCATCGAGGCGAAGGCGGGAAAGATCCGCTGCGAAAACGGCGAGTGGCTATACGGCAGCGGCGTGTCAATGAGAAGGCACGGGGGTCCTTACCGGCAGGCGGATAGTATCAAATGGAAGCTCATTAATCGATTTGAAGATGTAGGGTTGAGGGAACTGTGCAATAGGTGCAAGGTTGCTCACGCGGTTTGGCTTCCGTCCTTGGGCGCCCACGAGCTGGGTTTTATCGACTACTCTCCTGAAGCTTCTCGTGATATTACTCTGTGCAAGACAGACCTTGGGGATCCAACTACTCAAATAGTTCGCATCATGAGGATGGAAGTCGGGGGAAGGGAGACGAGACTCTCCAAGACCGAGGCTCAAGAGGTCTTGCATAAAGTGCTCTTGCCGGAGTTCGATATCGTCCCGACGAATTCGGTGGACTATCGATATAACGATTTCGTGTTCGCAAGGCTGCTGGACTCGCAGGCTCGTGTGTTGAATTTCATAAAGGATCAGAAGACGGCGGTAATTAATGGGGCGGCAGGAACTGGTAAAACCCTCATAGCAATTGAGAGGGCTAGGCAGGCCGCCTGTACGGGCAGGGTTCTCTTTTTGTGCTTTAATTCGCTTTTGAAGGAAGAGATTACTAGAAGGTGCAAGGATGTTCCGGAAATCGACGTCTATACAATTCCGGGCTACGCCTGCAAGGTCTGCAATTCTCTCGAGCCAAACTATGCCAGCCTGACCGAAGAGCTCATGGAGCACCCTGACTCGTTTCCCTATCAGCACATCGTAATAGACGAAGGCCAAGATTTTGGCCTCAAGGCTATCGAGGACGCGATGGTGCTCGAAACGCTACGTTCTATTGTGGATTCAAAGCCGGAAAGCAGCATGTATCTCTTTTACGACAAAAGGCAGTTTGTCCAAGGCTCAACTGTGCCCAGCTTCCTTATGGATGCCGATTGCAAGCTAACGCTTTATGTAAACTGCCGGAATACGGAGGCTATCGAGAAGTCTTCCCTGAGCGCTCTTGGTGAAGCGCACGGTTTTAGAACACAGGTTATGGCTAAGCTCGGCAAGCCTCCATTGCTTATGATTGATTGTGACGCCGCCGCGCAAGAGGCATATGTGGATAAGCATATCACTCTACTCAAGAGTGCCGGTATTAATGACATTGTGATTATCACATGCAAGACACTGGAAAATTCTAAGCTGTCGGGCTGTTTCACTGGCGATCAGAGCTTAAAGAGGTGGAAAGGTCAGAAGATTCCCGTCCATACGGTGAGGAAGTTCAAGGGGATGGAGGCTGCTGCGGTAATTTTGATTGATGTTGATCAAGCCTTATGGGAACAGCCGTCCATGAGCTACATGCCAGAGCCTGGGACTTTGTTTTATACGGCTGCGTCAAGGGCGCGGCATGAGCTTAGAATTGTTTGCGACATGAATGAGGACGCCTGCAACCACGCGCTCGTGGCGATGGGCGAAAAAGCGAATAGGCGCCCCGCCAAGAAGCTCGCAAATGTTCTGGGGGCAGTATTGGTTGGATAGGGCGCCAGCGCGCCCCGCCGCCCTTTGTGAATCCGAGATTGTTTCCTAGGAGCTTCGCTGCTGCTTCCGTTGCTATTCATGCCATGCGCGGGTAGCAGCTAAATCACCGGGATATACCGTGACAAATACTCCTTGAGCGCCGGGTCGCATACATAAAGATACGTTCCCAGCATGCCGCGCGTCATGAGGACATAGTAGGCGTTGACGATGATCTTCCGTAGGTCATCGTCGCTTGCTTTTTTCTTTGCGACAGCATCTTTGAAGTTCGCTTTGTTAACGCAGACGGCTCCTTTATCGGTGTCGTAGTAAATGTCTGGTCCCAGAATGACGAATCCGTAATTGAGGTCGTAGCCCTGCACCGTGTGGATGCATCCGACTTCGTTGACGGCGTTGGCGGAGTTAACCCAATCCTTTTGAGTTGAGTTCCAACGTTTAGGGATGCCCTCAATGACGATGTCGAACGCGTCTTTGTGTTTCTTCGTTTCCCACTTCCACGCAAAGCCTGCCATCATGCGGGAAAGACCAACTTCTTCTTCCTTGGCTTGCTGCAAGGAACAGAATTCCTCAAATCGGTCGATGATTCCAAACTGGTATCTGGGAACATCACTGTTCGGATCCCCGGCCCGCGAATCGTAAGGCTCCGATGAAAAGAGTTCTTCGAACTTCATGCCGGCATGCATGTATGCCTTGTTGTCGAGTAAGTCGTAGATAAAATCGAGGTATTCGTCGCCACCGCGTACACGCATTTGCGTGCTTAGGTTGAATTCTTCAGTTTCGATACCCGCTTCTTCGAGCTGATTGAGTCGCTGCTCAAGGCCGTCTCGATTGAGTCCAGATGCGCGGACCTGCTGTTTGGGGTCGTAGAACAGGTAAGCCTTGTCGCAGCATTTGAAAATCCAGTCTACCTGGCTGCTCGTACGAGGCAAGTTGAGTCGCTCGCATGTGTTGTAAAAAGCTCCGATGCCGGCACCGGCTGTCAAGTAATTGCCCAGTCGGTGTGCCTCGTCGACAAGCAAGATGTCATACCGATCCTTCTTGGTTACGTCACTGGGGGTCAGGATGTCGACAGGCTGTAACCCGGGAAGATAGTGCGTGAGTTTTTTGAGCGTCTTATTAAGGGACTCCATGGGTGTCACGAAGCCGACCCGCAGGTCGGAGAGGTTGGGCTCATTTTTGATTTTGAACATGAGACTGATGGCGAGAATCGTTTTGCCTGTTCCCGGCGCGCCGTTTACGACGGTCACGCGCTTTCTCTTGGGAGCACCGTGCATAACGTCCTCATGTTCCTGCCCAAGACGCTTGTAAATCGCCTCAATCGTTTCGTATTGATCTGGCGTGAGCGTTTTGAAAGGAGAGAATTTGAACAGGTCGGTATTCTCGAGCTCTTCGATAGGGTGAATCGCATAGTTTTCTTCGCGAAGTTTCGTCCATAGAGTCCGGAACTTCTGGCGATACTGAGGTCGCTCAAAATAATCGAACTGTGCATAGCCGTTGTTGGCATTGGTTACCTGGAATTTTTCGTCGGCGCAGAACAGTTCGATGAGTCTGTTTTCAAATTCAAATGTCGCTGATTGATTGAATGTGGGGTTGTCGATCAGGAGTGTCCGATCGAAATCCTTGTCCACGTTTGCGGCATGTTGCTTCATTCGTCGCTGGTAGTTGGTTGTTTGGCCGATGTAAGCTGTTTTGTTTTTGCTGTTGGTCAGAATATAGAGAACGGGCCAACTCTCGTCATGGTGGGATCCGGGCTTTGGTGTGCCAAAGTCCTGCAGCGATTCACTTGCCTCGAAAGGCTGGGGTAGGGGAAGCGTGTATTGTCGAAGGGTGAACTCATTACTCATGGTGGTCCGCCTTTCTGTACTCGTCAGATGATGCGTTGACGGGATAGCGCTCGTCATTACGTTTGAGCTTGGACGAGAGCGCGGCGGGGAGGTCGATTCCGTTTAGGTCGGCAAAGCGCAGGAGGAAAAGGAGCGTATCGGCGACTTCGTCTTCGATGGCCTGGCGTTGCTCGGTGTCTTCGAACATTTCAGCAATGCGCGTTTCGCTCATAAAGCGAAAGAGCTGGAGAAGCTCGGAGGATTCGGTCGCCATGCCAATGGCGAGCTCTTTTGGCGTGTGATAGCTGCGCCAACTGTGTGCATCACAAAAGTCCCTGACTTGTTTCGTCATGACATCGAGCTTATCCATCGTCCGCAACCTCCCTGATGTGCCTTGCTTTATTATGGCGGTATCTGGGATTTATTCCACATCATTTGGGGCGTGCGGTTTGTTTGGTCACGATTGCCCGGCAGGAGGTTTCACCATGAAGATCGAAGTTGATGTAGACCAGCTGCGCGAGAGTCTGCTCGACCGCGCGGGGAGCGCGGCCGGCGTGGGCTTTCCGGCCGCCATGCTCGACGTAGTGGATATCGAGGACGAGTCGCCCCAAGAGCTACTAACCCGTGCCGAACGCAAAGGCCTCGACCTCCGCGACTTTGCCGTCGACGATGACTAGGGTAGCTAATTTGGGACGGGGCGTCTGCGCCCGCAGCTGCGCGAAAATGCACGATAAACCGTCGCAATGGAGTCTAATGAGCTCGCGACCATTCTATTCTGACTGCACGCTGGCTAAGTGAGTAGGCTTTATTGGAAATCCTGAGCACCCGACTAACTTGCTTCAACAAACTCGCAGGTCACAGACTTGTGTTTTGGAGACGTGGTCGGCGATTCGGTAAAAGTCTACTCACTTAGTTTTGAGAGACGCTAATTGTCCGCAACGAGATCCTAGCCGGGGCGATTTATGCTCAAATATGGCCAATTCGGGACGGCTGCCCCTAGCCACTACGACGCCAGCGTGGCGATGACGGCTTCGTCGCCGGCGTATATGAGGGTGTCGCCGTCGGGGATGATCGTTTGGCCTTCGCGCTTGAGCATCACGACGATGAACGGGTGCTTGCCCTGCGGCACGTCGCGCAGGCGCTGACCGGCCAGGCGACCGTGGGGAGTCACGGTGACCTCGCGCAGCGTAACCTCGGCACGCTCTTCAAACGTCGGCGCGGCCATCACCAGCAGGTCGCCTTCCTCAATCACGGTATCGCCATTGGGCAGCACCGGGTGCGCCCCGTCGCGCAGCACCAGGACCACGAGCATGTCCGTCGCGCTGCCAATGTCGGCAAGCGAGCGACCGGCAAACGGATGTCCTGCGCCCACCTTGAGCTTGACGAACGACATGCCGTCCTCGTCGCGGTAATCGTTAAACGTACGGCGCACGTCGCCTTCCGCGTCGATCATGTCGAGCTTCTTCGCCACCGCCGGTAGCAGCGATCCCTGCACCACAATGCTCGACACGGCAATCACAAACACCAGGTCAAATAGGTCGTGTCCGCCGGGAACGCCGGCCACCACGGCAAAGAGACTAAAGACGACCGAAGCTGCTCCGCGCAGGCCCGCCCAGCTTATGAGCGCGACCTGGCGGGGGTTCGTCTTAAAGGGCGCCAGGAGCACGCCGACGGCGATGGGGCGGCTCACGAAGAGCATAAACGCCATGAGCGCCAGGCCAGGCAGCAGCATCTGCGGCAGGCGTGCGGGCGTTACGAGCAGGCCGAGTAAGAAGAAGATCGTCATCTCGGCCATCTCGGTGAGGGTGTCAAAGAAGTGCGCCAGCTCGACCTTGTCGGTGATGTCGCTCGCGCCCAGCACAATGCCGGCCAGGTACGCGGCCAAAAATCCGTTGCCGCCCAGGTAGCTCGGCAGCGCGTAGGCGACGATGACCACGGCGAACAAAAAGATGGTCTGCGCACCCTCGGCCGTTGCGTGTGCGCGTTCAATCAGGCGGCCCGCCGCCCAGCCGATGGCAAGGCCCAGCCCCACGCCCAGGATAATCTGCTTGGCCAGCAGTGCGGGAATGTTGATGTCGCCGCCGGCCGCGAGTGTGGCGAGCACGGCGGTGAGCATGTAGGCGACGGGGTCGTTGGAGCCCGATTCGACCTCGAGCAGCGAGTCGGTGCCGCCCTTCAGCGAAAGGCTGTGCTCGCGCAGCACGCTAAAGACGCTGGCCGCATCAGTGGATGCTACGACCGAGCCCAGCAGCAGGCCGCCGATCCAGTCGAAGCCCAGCACAAAGTGGGCGAACACGCCGGTGATGCCGGCAGTGATGACGACGCCGAGCGTGCTCAGCAGCACCGCCGGCGCAGTGACGGGCTTGGCGCGGTCGATATTGGTGTTAAAGCCGCCGTAGAACATGATGAACAGCAGTGCCGTGCTGC
The DNA here is from genome assembly GCA_905214525.1 of uncultured bacterium. Lineage (GTDB taxonomy): Bacteria > Actinomycetota > Coriobacteriia > Coriobacteriales > Coriobacteriaceae > Collinsella. The sequence goes on along the minus strand of CAJMMN010000005.1, from coordinate 92,404 downwards.
AGACGGTTTCGGTGAGCGCATAGTCGCTAAAGTCGATATGCGCCGGGCCGTTGACGCCCAACAGCATGCCGAGCGCGATAAAGATGAGCAGGGTGGGGAAGGGGAGCTTTTTGCCGACGGGTTTGATGGTCAGGCACAGAATAATAACGAGGCCGATAAAGAGAAGGATCTGGTTCATGGATGGTGTCCGCTCCTGGGTGGTTGGCGTGGCACGGTCAGTTGTCTGCGGTTATTTGTACCCAAGGTGGTGGGTTTATGGGGTCGAGCCGCGGGCGTTCGCATTTTCGACACGAGGCGGGGGCGCGGGCGGTGCTGCTTGCGGTGTTGATGCTGGTGGCGCGGTGTTTCCGGGGCGTGCGGGCGGCCGCTTGTGACCGTTGGCAGCGGTGGCACTTTCCAGCTTTATTGCATCGGAGTACAATGGGTAACGTTTAAGTTCAACTTGAAGTTTTAGTTGCGGCACCGGGCTTCGGCCGCAATGCAAGGAGAGGCGTACCATGGCGATCTATGTGACATCTGATGCTCACGGGCACGTGCGTGCGCTTGACGAGGCCCTGTCTAAAATCTCGTTGACGTCCGACGACACGCTGTACGTGTTGGGCGACATGATCGATCGCGGGCCCGATCCGGTCGGCGTTATTAAGCTCGTGCGCTCGCTGCCCAACGCCCGCGTGCTCAAGGGTAATCACGAGCAGATCATGCTCGATGCCATCATTGGCCAGGATCCGCTCGATGCCGAGACCTGGGATATCAACGGCGGTTGGACTACCCGTCAGCAGCTCAACGACATGGAATTTGAGGCGTACGAGGAGCTCGTGCGTTGGATGGCGACGCTGCCGCTCTACGCAGTGGCCGAGACTGACGAGCGTCCGTACCTGCTGGTGCATGCCGGCATCCAGACCGAGGCGGCGCGGGCGTTTTTGCTTGAACATGGGGTTGATTGTGCCGATGGTGCCGGAGCGGTTAGCGCCGATCGCGAGCTACTACAGCAGATGCTTGCGGTGCAGTCGTCCGATGACTTGCTGTGGATTCGTCATGGCTACTGGGATGCGTCGACGTGGCTGCTTTCTGCCGAGGGCAAGGGTCCGGTCGTGGTGAGCGGCCACACGCCCACGGTGTCGCTTGGACGTTATTGCGAGGTCGGCGGCCTGGCGGGGCTCGATGAGGAGTCGGGCCGCGGGCAGATCGTGCGCTTGGGCGGCGAGGATACCGCCGGCGTGCCCGATCGCATCGACATCGACTGCGCCGCCGCCACTGGTTCCGAGTTCGGCCGCGTCGGCATCCTGCGCCTGGATGATGGTGCGGAGTTCTACGCAAATATCAAGCCTGGAGAATGATGGCGCAAGGGGTCGCTAATTTGGGACGGGCTTTTTTGACTGCTTTTGCCCTTCTGCCAACCAAATGATTTTTCTGGGACGGGGATTAAAAAATCATTTGGCTGCCCGCTGGCTAAGTGAGTAGACTTTTTTGGAAATGCCGAGCAGCCGGCAAATTTGCCTCAACAAAACCGCAGGTCACTGACTTGTGTTTTGCCTGTGTGGTCAGGGATTCGGCAAAAGTCTACTCACTTAGTTTTGCGTGTCGCAAATCGTCCGCAACGAGACCCCAGCCGGGGTGATTCCATCGTTAATTCCGGTGACCGGGGGCAGCTAATTAGGCGCCGTATGGGTTACGGTCGCGTTCGATGCGCTGGCGTATGTGGGTGTACTCGATAATCAGCAGCGCCAGGAGTAGGGCCATGATGGCTAGGTAGCTCACCACAGCGCCCATCAGACCCAGCAGCTTAATCAAGATCACCGGCAGCACCACGCTTACGGCGAAGCAGATCAGGTAGATCTTGGTGACGTCTCCAGCGTGGCGCAGCACCGTGATAATGGCGTAGATAAAATCGATGGCCGCGGTTACGCCGCCGGCGACGACCATCAGCAGCGCCAGCGTACGGTAGCGTTCAAAGCTGAGGCCGTACATAAAGCTCATGAGGGGAATACCGGGACCTGCCATAAATGCGGCGCACACGCCGGTGATGACCACGATCAGCGCCATAACGGCAACAATAATCAGGTCAAAGCGACGACGCTTGCGAGGATTAGCCCAAATGCTCGACAAGCGCAGGAGCTGCGGTTTATAGATAAATCCAATGCTCAACAAAATGGCCTGCGCCGGAAAAAACAGTGCATTAAAGTACAGCTGATATTTGTATGCCAGCGTGCCCTCCATCACAAACTTGGGCATGCTCTCGATAAGGTTGAACAGGAACAGCGCACCAAAGAGCGGGGCGCACTGGACAAACAGGTGGCCAGCCTCGCGCAGACTCATGCGGCGTGATTTTTCGGTTTCGAGCAGGGCGAGCGGGGCGGTGACCAGTACGAGCGAGGCAATCGCGGCGATGCCCATGGCCATGGCCGCGATGGGCATGCTGCGCGTGAGGAACAGTGCCACGCTAAAGACCGCGATGACGCCGGCGGAACGCAGCGTTTGGCTCATGCCTGCCAAATAGAGCTTGTCGGCCTGCTGCAGGCGGCCCTCGTACACGTCGGCGATGCCGTCGATCACCTTATAGAGGTAGACGCCCAGGCCGATCGTGGCCATCTGCGCATCGTAGCCGCGGGCGCTGCTGTATACCAGGCCGCATGCCAGGGCGAGCGCTCCGCAAAGCCAGCGGTTGAGCTGGTAGGAGGCGAATGACGTCGTTTCGTCGATATCCGAGACCTGGAAATTGCGCACGCCGTAGTTGCACGCGATCATGATGAGCGTACCGGTGACAAAGGCGATGGAGAACTTGCCGGCTTCCTCGGCGCCTGCGAGTTGCGTCGACACAATGGTGAGCAGCGGAAATGCCATGCCCCATACGGCGGTGCCCAGGGTATTCCAAAGGTAGTCGCGACGGGTGGCGTGATCTTCGTACTCGGCTTCTTGCGTGGAGAAGCCGCCGTCGTAGACGGCTCCGAGCAGGCGGTTCCACCAGGCATTGACCATGCGGTGGATGGGGCCGGGCTGGCGATCGCGCTCGCGGCGACGGCGTGTGGCCTGGCTGCTGTCGGGGCCGCCGGCGTTACGCTGGCTTAGCTCTTGGATTCGTGCAAGCTCCTCGGCGGTGTGCGATGTGGGGAACAGGCCGTTCTCGATGCGGCCGCCCCGGCCCTTTGCGGTGCCGTCTCTCGATACGGCGGGGTCGGCGACGCCATTGCGGCGGGCGATGGCGCGGCGAATGCTATCGAGGGGCGTGATGCTCAAAGCGGGGTCCTTTCTATTGCTGCGCTCTAGTATAGACGCGACGGTGTTCGCTCGTGTTTTTGAACGGATTGTTCAATATTTTCGGCAGGCGGCTGTAATTTGTCGGTAAGTGTGCGGTATCCTGTTGAAGTTTTGTGACACCCCCCCGATGCCGCCCACGCGGCACCAAGGAGCTTCTACCTATGGACGTCGCCGCATTCTTACTGGCTCTTGTGCCGATTATTTGGCTGGTCGTGATGCTGCTGTGCTTTAAATGGCCAGCTTGGAAGGCCGCTATCGGATCGTTTGTCCTTTCGTGCGTGCTTGCCTTCGCATGGTGGCACCTGCCGGCAGCGCAGATCGCGACCGCCTCGCTTGAAGGCTTTTTGATGGCTCTGTGGCCCATCGTCCTGGTGATCATCGCCGCGGTATTCACGTATAACCTGTGCGTTCGCACGGGCGCCATGGACGTGATCGGCAGCATGATCACCTCCATCAGCAGCGACCGCCGTCTGCTGGCGCTGCTCGTGGCCTGGTGCTTCGGTGGTTTTATGGAGGGCATGGCCGGTTTTGGCACTGCCGTCGCCATTCCTGCCGGCATGCTCGCGGGCCTGGGTTTTGAGGCCGTGCCCGCCGTGCTCATCTGCCTGCTGGCCAACGGCGTACCCACACCCTACGGCTCCATCGGCATCCCCACGGTGTCCGTTGCCGACTTGGTGGGTCTGGATTCCCTGCACCTGGCGACCGTTCAGCTGGTGCAGTTGGCGCCTTTCTTTGTGATGATGCCGCTGTTTATCGTACTGGTTGCTGGTCGTGTTGCCGAGGACCAGGGCAACGTTGCAGGCGTTGCCGAGCGCCTACGTGGCGCGGCGGGCATCGCCGTGCTCTCCGGCGTGTCCTTTGCCGGTGCGGCTCTGGTCGTTGCTAGGTTTGTGGGTCCCGAGCTTGCCGTCGTCGTCGGTTCTATCGTTTCGCTCGGGCTGACAGCTGCGCTTGCTATGCGTGCCGAGAAGTCGGGGCATCTGGACGCACGCTTTCACATGAATATCGAGGCCGGCGAACAGCTCACCGTTAAGTCGGCGCTTTCTGCCTGGTCGTGCTTCATCCTGATTTTTGTTCTGCTGCTGGGTACGTCCAACCTGGTGCCCGTTGTACATGCCGCGCTCGCGCCGTTTGCGAGTCACGTGCAGGTATATTGCGGCGAGAACCCCGGTACGCTTACGTTTTCGTGGATCAACACGCCGGGTGTTTGGATTTTCCTGGCTGCGTTTGTCGGCGGTGCCATTCAGGGCGCTTCGCCGCGCTTGATGGGCGAGGTGCTGGCCGCGACTGTCAAGCAGATGATGCCGACGGTCATTACCATGCTTTCGGTGCTGGGCTGCGCCAAGGTGATGGGCTATGCGGGCATGATCTCGTCGATCAGCGCGTTCTGTATCGCCGTCGCCGGTAGTTTGTACCCGATTCTGGCCCCGTGGATCGGTGCCGTCGGTGCGTTCGTGACCGGTTCGGGCACGTCGTCGGGCATGCTGTTCGGTCCCATCCAGAGCCAGGCGGCTACGGCGCTGGGCGTGAGTGACTACTGGATGGTCGCGCTGAACGCCCTGGGTGTCGCCGCCGGCAAGATGATCTCGCCGCAGACGCTCGCCATTGGTCTTGCCGCCGTACGCGTGCGCGGCAAGGACGCCGAACTCCTGAGCGCCGTGCTGCCCTACGCCGCCGGCATGCTGGTCCTCATGAGCGCCATCGCCATGCTCGGACAAGGCCTGCCACTGTAGACGGCACTTAGGGACGTTCCTTATGTGCCGGCACTTTGGGAACGTCCCTAAGTGCCGGCATTCGGGGACACTCCTTGAATGTTGCCTGTTCAAGAACGTCTCCAATGACTAGGCCGCTTGCGTGCGATTTTTGACCGTTGGGCGGGCGCTTCGCCGTTGCCGCAAAAACGTTTTTGCATATCGGGTACAACGAGCTTTACGTGAGTAAAGTGCGCGTCGCGTCCACGTGTCGCGTTTTTAAAGGAGGCCCCATGCCTGGTGTTACCCCTGCAGATGTTTTGTCCAACTTTGGTATTACGCTGGTCGAAGATCCCGCCGAGAATCAGCCCCGTCTGCTGGTCGATCTACCCGCCGCGGAGCTCGTCGAGCACGCTATCCGCCGCGAAGAAGGCCGCATGGCATCCAACGGCGCGCTGGTGATCGAGACGGGGGAGCGTACCGGCCGTTCCCCCAATGACCGCTTTATCGTCGACACCCCCGATGTCCACGACAAAATTGCCTGGGGCGCCGTCAACCGCCCGCTGTCCGTCGAGAGCTATGAGGCCATCAAGGCCGGCATCGTCGACTATCTCAACGAGCGCGACGTGTTCGTCACCCGCGGCATGGCGGGCGCCGACCGCAACCACACGCGTCGCCTGCTCGTTGCCTGCGAGCGTGCCAGCCAGGCACTCTTTATTAAGCAGATGCTCGCCCGCCCGCTCGCCCGCGAAATCGCGCGCACCGGCGAGCCCGACTTCTGCGTGCTCGCAGCGCCCGGTTACCAGTGCGACCCTGCCATCAAGGGCCTCAACTCCAGCGCCGCCGTGGTCATCAATTTCCAGGAACGCGTGATTCTGGTCGCCGGCACCGGCTACTCCGGCGAGATTAAAAAGTCGATCTTTAGCGTTATGAATTATTTGCTGCCCGTCGAGGACGACGTGCTGCCCATGCACTGCTCGGCTAGCATGGATCCCGTCACGCATGAGACCGCCGTGTTCTTTGGCCTGTCGGGCACCGGCAAGACCACGCTTTCGGCCAACCCCGCGCGCCTGCTGATCGGCGACGACGAGCACGGTTGGTCCGATATGGGCATCTTTAACATCGAGGGCGGCTGCTACGCCAAGTGCGAGGGCCTGGACGCGTTCCACGAGCCTGAGATCTTCAACGCCGTCCGTTTTGGCGCCATTTGCGAAAACGTGGTGCTCGACGAGAATCGCAAGCCCAACTACGATGACGTCTCGATCACGCATAACACGCGCGTGGCCTATCCCGTTGAGCATATCCCCAACGCGTGGACCAAGGGCATGGGCACCACTCCGAGCGTCGTGCTGTTTTTGACCTGCGACGCCTTTGGTGTGTTGCCGCCCATCTCACGCCTGACGGCCGATGCCGCCATGTACCACTTTGTGACGGGCTTCACCGCCAAGATCCCCGGCACCGAGGTCGGCGTCACCGAGCCCACGCCCACGTTCTCTTCGCTGTTCGGCGAACCGTTTATGCCACTCGACCCCATGGTTTACGCCAAGATGCTCGGCGAGCGCATTGCCGACGGCCGCACGCGTGTGTACCTGGTCAACACCGGCTGGATCGGCGGCGGCTACGGCGTGGGCCATCGCATCGAGCTGGCCTACACGCGCGCCCTGGTGGCCCGCGCCCTCGACGGTACCATCGAGGACAGCGAGTTCTTGCACGACGATATTTTTAACGTCGACATTCCCACCACGTGCCACGGTGTGCCCGACGGCATTCTGGTGCCGCGCCAGTACTGGCAGAGCACCGCTCGCTACGACGAGGCAGCGCACAACCTGGCGGTGATGTTCGAGGAGAACTTCGAGAAGAAGTACTCGCACCTGCCCGAGTCCGTCAAGGCCGCCGGTCCGCACGCTCAAGTACACGCCGACGCCCGTCATCGCGGCCGCGGGCTGCTGGGACTTCGCCACTAGCTTCGCTGTGAGTCCATATCCACCACAAAAAGGGGACAGGCACCTTTGTGGTGGTTTTGCTCGCGTGGATGACTCGGGTTACAATACGCCTGACATATCGTCCCCTTCTCCGGATGGGGACAGCGCAAGCGTTCTTGTGACGGCACCGTAGGACTTTGAAGGTGGCCGTCGTGAGGGCGCTTTTTGTTTAGGCGCCCTCGCTCGGGCGCGCACGATGAAGGGAGCACGTATGAAGGGCTTTATTGCTGAGGATTCATTCTGGGAGCTGTTTCCGCAGGCAGCGGTCGGTGTGGTGGTCGTAAAGGGCATGAAGCCCGCGGCTCAGATTCCCCAGGAGGACGTGGATGCGATCGCCGCGTTGCTCGACCGCGCCAATATCGATGCGGAGCGTCATCTGACCAGCGATACTATCAGCGAGAACGCACCGGTCAAAGCATGGCGCGACGCGTACCGTCTGTTCAAGACTAAAAAGGGCGCCCGCTGCTCGATCGAGAACTTGCTCAAGCGCGTGCTTAAGGGCAAGCCTGTGGGCCACATTACGCCCGCGGTGGACATCTACAACACGGTGTCGCTGACCTATGCGCTGCCCGTGGGAGGCGAGGACCTACATGCTATTGAGGGCGATCTGCGGTTGGCGGTGACCGACGGTGGCGATGCGTTTCTGCCGCTTGGCGAGGAGACAGGTGACCCGACGCTTCCCGGCGAGCTCGCCTACATCGATGATGCGGGCGCCGTGTGCCGCTGCTGGAACTGGCGCGACGGCGTTCGAACGGCCCTGTCCGACGATTCGACCGACGCGTTCCTGGCGATTGAGTGCGTGGAGCCCGAGCGAATGGAGGACTGCCAGGCCGCCATCGACCGTCTTGCCGATCTGCTCGAGCGGTATTTGGGGGCGACGGTTGTCGTTAAGACGCTTGTGACCCGCGACAATCCCTGTGTGGACCTGTAGCGGCGCCTAGAACCTATTGATGCCCAAAACCACCACAAAGGTACCTGTCCTTTGTGGTGGTTTTTATGTTGATGGGTCAACAAATAGGTCGTGCAGGGCTGGCGGCCGCTGGGTACGGTTAAGATGTTTACCCATAAGCATTATGCAAGCGAAAGGCGGTCGTCTCTCATGCAGCAGAACGACGAGACACGTTTCGAGGACTTTGTCGGACTGATCAGCGGGCTCTACAAGGAGATTCAGCGCATTAAGACATCCGAGGGCGCAAGGCTGGGCCTCAAGGGCTCCGACGTTATGTGCCTTTACTATCTTGAGCGCAGCAAGGACGGCCTGACTGGTGCTGACCTGGCTCGCATGGCAGGCGTGACCCGCGCCGCCGTCTCGCGTACGCTCGCGCATCTGGAGGAGGGCGGCTACGTCGAGGTCGACGATTCGGGCGATGCCGCCGTTAAGTATCGTGCTCCGGTGCGCCTGACCGCTCTGGGTGGCGAGAGCATGAGCGAGGCCGACCGCATCATCCACGAAGTGCTCGATACCACCGGTAAGGCTATGGGTGTGGAGCAGCGCGAGCAGATGTATGCGTCGCTGCGCACGATTCTCAACACCCTGCGCGAGCTGTAGGGCCGCCAAGGCTTTTGCTTCCAATTAACAACTGCATAGTCCTGTTTGAGTGCGTATACCGTGCCGGGGCCTTGCTGTCAAAATTCCCTGCGCGGGACCTGCGCAAGAAAGGATTCGCTATGTCCGTCCGCATTATTACCGATTCCGCAAGCGATATGTCGCCGGCCGAGCACCCGGCACTGGCCGTTTTGCCGCTGTCCGTCACCTTTGGCACCGATGTGTACATGGATGGCATCGATATCGATCACCAACGCTTTTACGAGATGCTCGTGGAGCGCGATGAGCTGCCCAAGACCGGCCAGGTCAACCCGTACGCGTTTTCGCAGGCGATTGCCAAGGTTCGTGAAGCCGGCGATGAGGCTGTGATTATTACCGTGGGCGATAAGCTATCAGGCACCAATCAGAGTGCCCGTACCGCACTTGCCGAGGCGCCAGGTGGCGACGTGTTCGTGGTAGACAGCAACAACGTCACCCTGGGCGAGCGCGTCCTGGTCGAGTATGCGCTGCGCTTGGTGGACGAGGGCCGCAGTGCATCTCAGATCGCGGCGGCTGTCGAGGCCGTGCGCGACCGTGTGGTGGTTATCGGCCTGCTCGAGACGCTGGAGTACCTGGTGCGCGGCGGTCGTCTGTCTGCTGCGGCCGGCGCCGTGGGCACGCTGCTCAACGTGAAGCCCGTGGTGGCTGTCGAGGACGGTCTGATCGTGCAGCTGGGCAAGGCGCGCGGTTCCAAGAACGGCCGCAACCTGCTGAACCAAAAGGTCGAAAAGGCGGGCGGCATCGACTTTTCCATGCCGCTGGCGCTCGGCTATACGGGTCTTTCGGATGCGGTGCTCAAGAAGTATATCGAGGACAGCGCGGCACTGTGGGCTGGTCACACCGAGGGCGAACTGCCCGTTCACACCATCGGCGCCACCATCGGAACCCACGTTGGCCCCGGCGCCGTGGCAGTAGCCTTCTTCCAGCCCGCCAACTAACCGACCTGCCATAAACCATCACAAAGGTGCCTGTCCCCTTTGTGATGGTTTATGCTTTTCCGGGTGGAAGGGAGCGAGCAATGGCGTCTGAGGGCTTTTTTGATCGGGTGTACGAGGTGGTCGAGCAGATCCCCGAGGGGATGGTCGCCACGTATGGTCAGGTGGCACTGCTTGCCGGTCGTCCACGAAGTGCGCGGTACGTGGGGTATGCCCTTCATAGTAATCCGCGCCCTGGCCAAATTCCCTGTCATCGCGTGGTGTTTGCCGACGGCCGTATCTGTGAGGGCTTTGCCTTTGGCGGCCCCGATGCTCAGCGCGAGCTCTTAATGGGGGAGGGCGTGACGTTTGCCGATCCCATGCATGTTGATCTGGCCGCCTGTCGTTGGCCTGCTGGACTCTAACAGCTCTGCCGTGGTCAAAGCCACCACAAAGGCGCCTGTCCCCTTTGTGGTGGCTTTCCGTTGCAGGTTTACCTGGGCTAACTTATGGAGAAGGTGTGTTGGGGTAGTTTGACGCTAGAAAGTAAGCCACGGTGAACTATATTGGTTTCAGCAACGGAGCAGGCAATAGGCGATGAAAAAGCCTGCCCTGTTGAGTTTGATTCGCATCCCTCCCCTCTGTGCGATTCAACGGTGTACTTCGGGAACAGGCCCGCTGGCAGCTAACTGCCGGCGGGCCTGTTCCTGTTTGTCGGGAGAGTGTGATGGATGGAGCTGAAGCGGTCCGGCTCCAAAAAAGGCGGACGCCGTAGCGCCCGCCCTAAAGCAATCGAAAGCTCAAGCCAACAAATCGGTCTAGTACACCATGCCCATGGCGTCCTGAACCTCGGCCAGGGTCTGCTCGGCGATCTCATTGGCGCGACGGTTGCCCTCATGCAGGACGTCCTTCACATAGTCCAGATCGTTCTCGTAGCGCTGGCGACGCTCGCGGATAGGTGCGAAGTACTCGTTGACGGCCTCGGTCACGTACTTCTTGAGCTGGCCGGAGCCGCCCATGCCAATCTCCTCGGCAATCTCGACTTCGGAACGGCCGGTGCAGATGGCGGCTGTTGAAAGCAGGCCAGACACGCCGGGGCGGTTCTCGGGATCGAACGTGATCATGCGCTCGGAGTCGGTCTGGCTCTTCTTGATGCGTTTGGCCGTTTCCTCGGCGGTCATCGAGATGTTGATGGCGTTGCCGTAGCTCTTGCTCATCTTGCGACCGTCCAGGCCCGGCAGCAGCGGGGTCTCGGACAGCAGCGCGTCGACCTCGGGGAACACCTTGCCGTAGCGGTTGTTAAAGCGGCGGGCGATGGTGCGGGTGAGCTCGATGTGCGGCAGCTGGTCGCGGCCGACGGGCACGACGTTGCCCTTGCAGAACAGGATGTCGCAGGCCTGATGCACCGGGTAGGTGAGCAGAAGGCCGGTGAGCTCGTGGCCCGAGGCCTCCATCTCGGCCTTGACGGTGGGGTTGCGCGCCAGCTCGGCCTCGGAGACCAGCGACAGGAACGGCAGCATGAGCTGGTTGGCGGCGGGCACGGCGGAGTGCGCGTAGATCATGGTCTTGTTGGGGTCAATGCCGCAGGCAAGGTAGTCCATGACCATGTTGTACACGTTGTCCTGGATGTGCTCGGTGGTGTCGCGGTCGGTGATGACCTGATAGTCGGCGATGAGCACGTTGGTCTTTGCACCCATGTTCTGTAGCTCCACGCGGCCCTTGAGGGTACCGAAGTAGTGGCCCAGGTGCAGACGGCCGGTGGGGCGGTCGCCGGTGAGCATGGTGAACTTCTCGGGCGTCTTGGCCAGGCCCTCGCGAATGGCGTTGCTCTTTTGCAGCGCGACTTCGTAGCTGTTCTCGTTTGGCATGATTGCTCCTAACGTATGTTCATGGGTCAAGATGATAGCGTGTTTATTAGAGAGGCGGTGCGTAAGTAGGCGAGGGGCGGGAGAGGGACGCGCGTGGTGCGGCATGTGCGATGGGTGCGGCGCGGCCGCGCTTGGCTAACGGTGCCTTGGCACATTCTCGGCAGCTTGCCCTAGAGCTTGTGGTGGCGCTCTTCTTTGCGCTCCTCGGCTGCCTGCTCCTCCTGCTTAAAGGCGGGGTCGTCGGGGGTGACGAGCTCGTCCTCATGCGTGCGCTTGTTGTAATGGTGGCGTAGCACGGGTTCAAACAGGTGCAGGTGCTTGGCAAAGGCCGCCGAGCCAATGGCGAGCACGGTAAAGATGAGCACACGCATGGGCACTTCGACCTGGTTAATCGCGGCGGCGCCGGCCGAAAGCATGATGCACCAGGCATAGATGAGTAGTACGGCCTGCTTTTGGTTGTAACCCTCTTGAATGAGGCGGTGGTGGATGTGGCCCTTGTCGGCCTGCCCAATGCTAATGTGGGCGCACTTGCGGCGCACGATGGCGCTAAACGTATCGATGATGGGCACGCCGGTCACGATGAGCGGGATGATGAGCGAGGTGAGCGCGGCGGTGCGGCTCACGTTGAGCAGCGAGATGGAGCCCAGCGCAAAGCCCAGAAGCAGCGACCCCGAGTCGCCCAAGAAGATGCTTGCGGGGTTGAAGTTGTAGCGCAAAAAGGCCAGACAGGCGCCAAAGAGCGCAATGGAGAGCGCGGCGGCGTCGATGCGGCCCGAGAGAACGGCCATCGAAAACATGGTGAACGACGCGATGCCGCAGATGCCCGTGGCCAAGCCGTCGAGGCCGTCGATGAGGTTAATGATGTTGGTGAATGCCACCAGATAGATCACGGTGATGGGGTAGGCGAGCCATCCGAGCATGATTTCGCCGGGGGCAAACGGGTTGACGATGACGCCGATCCGCAGGCCGCCGATACAGGCGATAAGCGCGGCGAGGACCTGTCCGGCTAGCTTTTGCTTGGGCTTGAGCTGGAAGACGTCGTCGATAGCGCCGGTCGCAAAGATGACGGTAAAAGAAAGCGCAAGTATGGGGTAGCTGATGTGCAGACGGGGGTGGGGCACCAAAACGGGCGGCCAACCCAGGTACCAGGTGCCTAGGATTTGCACAATACAGGCAACGACCAGGCCCAAAAACACCGCCGTTCCGCCCAAACGCGGGATGGGCTTGGTGTTAATGCGGCGCTTAGAAGGATAGTCGACGGCGTCGAGCTTAATTGCCAAGCGCTTGACCAGGGGCACCGTGAGGAAGGTCGTGATAAAGGCCGCCGCTGCCACGCATAGATACGGTATGTAGCTCGGGGATGAAGCCATGAATCTAAAAACCGCCAAGCGTCGAAGGAAAAGGTCAAAGGTTGCTAAGCGCAAAGGGCATAGCCGAACCATGATACTCGACCAAGGGGGGTGCATGGAATTGCACGCAGCGATAATCACGCGCTTACCAGATATTGGGATGTTGTCGATGGATTGTCGGGATACCGGCGGGGATCCATATGGGCTGTAATGGTGGTTTTCGGCAAATAAAAACCACCCCCCACGTTACGAAAATGAACCCACCTAAAACAGGTGGGTGCCCTCATCGACTGTTCCAGCGTCCTTAACAACGAAGGATACCTGTACTAGGTACGACTGTGTGGGCTCCCTAAATAAACGCGACGGTTCACCCAGTTGCTCCGCGGGGGGCGGAATACCTACATCATAAAGCGGCACTTTATCGATTCCAGTCTTGACATTACAAAAATCGTGTCGGACGATTACGGCGCCTTGGGCTCGAGCCGTCTGTGCGGTTGGTCCCTTTACGTTTGAGCTGCTGAATCGTTGTTTTGGAGCATGTTTTTATGTCGACGCCGTTGACCGAACTTTTTTCGCCCGCCTGCCATTTGTGTCCGCGCCGTTGCGGTGCGGTGCGCGACGAGGGTGCGCACGGCGTATGCGGTGCCGATGACACGCTCAAGGTGGCCCGCGCGGCGCTCCATATGTGGGAGGAGCCGCCCATTTCGGGCGAGGCCGGCTCGGGTACGATTTTCTTTAGCGGCTGTTCGCTCAAATGTATCTATTGCCAGAACCACGAGATCTCGACGGGCAATTTTGGGCTTGAGATTTCGCCCGAGCGCCTGGTCGAGATTATGCTGGAGCTGCAGGACCAAGGTGCCAATAACATCAATCTGGTGACGGCGACGCATTATGCTCACCTGCTGCCGGCCGCGATTGCCGCAGCTCGGGAGCGCGGACTGGTCATTCCAATCGTCTACAACACGAGCGGTTATGAGCGTGCGAGTGCCGTGGCGGCGCTCGGCGATTTGGTCGACGTGTGGCTTACCGACTTTAAGTATGCCAATGCGGCGCTTGCGCAGTCACTCTCTCATATTAAGGACTACCCGCGCGTGGCTGTGTCGGGTCTGGCCCAGATGGCGCGCGAAATTGAGCGCCGCGGGGGAGAGCTGGTAGACGGGGACGGGCTCATGAAGCGCGGCATAATCGTGCGTCATCTGGTGCTGCCGGGGCATGCGGACGATTCGTGCCGCGTGTTGGACCTGGTGTGGCAGACGATGGGCGACGTGCCGATCTCGGTCATGAACCAGTACACGCCCAATGCCCTCATGCGCGAACAAGGCGGCGACCTGGCGCGCGCCGTGACGCGCGAGGAGTACGAGCAGGTGCTCGACCATGCCGACGACCTGGGCTTTACGACGATGTTTTGGCAAGAAGGTGGAGCGGTAGACGAGAGCTTCACCCCGGCGTTCGACACCACCGGCGTCCTCACCAGCGCAAAGTAGTGCGCTCGCCGATGATTTTTCTGGGACGGGGATTAAAAAATCATCGAGAGGATCGCCTGCTCGAAAAGTTGTCAAAATAGCCGCGTCCCAAAAAGACTGGGTATTGGGCGTTGACAGTTGGCGAGCCGTAGGTAAAATATCAACTTGTCTTGGGGACGTAGCTCAGTTGGGAGAGCGCTGCCGTCGCATGGCAGAGGCCGAGGGTTCGACTCCCTTCGTCTCCACCCTTGGATTTGATAAGCCGCTGACATTGTGTCGGCGGCTTTTTTTAAAAGAAAGGGCTGTACCATGGCCAAGCTTGAGTCCCAACCACTGTCTGCCGAGGAACGCGCCGAGTTGGAAGAGCTCCGCGCCGAGAAAGCTCGTCGCGAGGCCCAGGAAGAGGCACGCCGCGAGCGTGAGGAGCTGGCCGCCCTGCGTGCCGAGCGTGCGAAGGCCGAGGAGGCCGCCGCGAACGTCGCCCCCGCGCCCAAGCCCGCCGCCGCGAAGCCCGCGCCCACCGCACCTAAACCTCAGCCTAAAAAGGTCGCTCGTTCCAAGTCCGTCGAGCCCAAGCCGAGCCGTGACGAGATGACCTTTGCCCAGCGCATGGTCACCTCCAAGGAGCCTACGGGCGAGAACGAGATCCCTGGCATGGCGCCGGCTCAAAAAATCATCATTGTCCTTGCCCTCATCGCGTTTGTCATCTTTATGGGCTACACGATCCTGACCAGCATGGGCCTGCTCTAGCCCATTCGCGCTGGGTGCCATGCCCGAACACTCTGCCCTTTTCCAACCCTCAACCTCTGCACAACGCATCCGAAAGGTCGCCCCATGGCTTTGACCGACATCTCGCATCCCACCGACATTGCAATGCTCACCGATCTGTACGAGCTCACTATGGCCCAGGGCCTGTGGGAGAGCGGCAAGGCCAATGAGCAGGGTTGTTTTACCGCGTTTTACCGCGACCATCCTTTTGGCAGCGCCTATGCCGTCATGTGCGGCACCGCCGAACTGCCCGAGCTGGTCGAGAATCTGCGCTTTACGCCCGAGGACATCGACTACCTCGCCTCGCTCCAGGCCCCGGCCGGCGGCGCGATGTTCAAGCCTGGATTCCTCGACTACCTGCGCGATTTTCGTGCGCATGTAAACATCGACGCCGTGCCCGAGGGCGAGCTCGTCTTTCCGCGCGAGCCCATGGTTCGCGTCACCGGCCCCGCGCTGGAGTGCCAGCTGCTTGAGACGGCGCTGCTCAACATCGTTGGGTTCCAGACGCTTGTCGCCACCAAGACGGCGCGCGTGGTGCTGGCGGCGGACGGCCGTCCCGTTGCCGAGTTTGGCCTGCGCCGCGCTCAGGGTCCCGATGGCGGCTTGGCCGTCGCGCGCGCGAGCTACGTTGCCGGCTGCTCCTCTACGTCCAATGTGCTCGCCGGCCGCCGCTACGGTATTCCCGTCTTTGGCACGCATGCGCACAGCTGGGTGATGAGCTTCGACTCCGAGCTCGAGGCATTCCGGGCTTTTGCTAAGTCGAGTCCCAAGAACTGCACGCTGCTCATCGACACCTACGACGTACGCGAGGGTTGCGAGCATGCCATTACGGTTGCCAAGGAGATGGAGGCGGTGGGCGAGCGTCTGTCGGCTATTCGCATTGACTCGGGCGACCTCGCCAAGCTCTCCAAGTATGTTCGTGGCCGTTTTGATGCCGAGGGCCTGCCCTATGTGGGGATCTCGGTTTCTAACGATCTGGATGAGTACACGATTCAGTCACTGCTCGACCAGGGCGCGCCCATCGATAGCTTTGGCGTGGGTACCAAGCTTGCGACCTGCTATGACCAGCCGGCGCTGGGCGGCGTGTACAAGCTTTCCGCCCGCCGTGCGAGTGAGACGGACCCGTGGACGCCGGTGGTGAAGCTCTCCGAGCAGCCCTACAAGCGCACAATTCCCGGTGTTCAGCGCGTACGACGCTATTACGACGGCTTTGGCGGCCCGGTTTGCGACATGATTTATGACGAGGACCATCTGGCAGGGGAGGGCGCCGCGCGCGGCAATACCCTTGTGGCCGTGAACGATGCCGCCCTGGTGACCGACGTGTCCGAACTTGAGTATCGCGAGCTGCTGGTGCCGATCGTGCGCGATGGCAGTGCGGTGGCTCCGCGTGAGAGCATCCAGGACGCGCGCGAGCGCTGTGCTTGGGCGCTCGACCATCTGGACGCAGCTTTCAAGCGCTTCCTGTACCCGCAGACCTATGTGGTGGGTATGGAGCAGGGCCTGGCTCAGGTGCGCGACGAGCTCGTGCGTAAGAACATGGCCGCGGCCTCTGCCTTTCCCTGGGCCCACTAATTCCTTGGGCGGTAGGGGCGAGTCACGCTTCCCTGGCCGCCGGCTCGGCCGTTCGCTGAACAGTTGATTGGTTTGACGTATGACGACTTCTTATAAAACGATGGTGGTAAAGATCGGTTCGTCCACGGTGGTGGGTGCCGATGGCAAGGTCAACCGCGCCTTTATCGGCGGACTTGCCGATCAGGCCGCAGCGCTGCGCAAGCTCGGCTGGCGTCTGGTTGTGGTGAGCTCGGGCGCTATCGCCTGTGGCTATCCCGTGTTGGGCTTCGACCACAAGCCGGTCGGCGACCTTCCGAGCTTACAGGCCTGCGCCTCGGCCGGTCAGTGCATCATCTCGTCGGCCTACGACGAGGAGTTCCATACGCGCGACCTGCTCACCTCGCTCGTGCTGCTCACGCGCCACGATACGGCCCGCCGCACGTCCTACCTGCACGCGCGCGACGCCCTGCTGCGCCTGGTTGAGCTGGGCGTGGTGCCGGTCGTCAACGAGAACGATACCGTCACCGTCGACGAGATCAAGTTTGGCGACAACGACACACTGGCGGCGCTTGTGAGCTGCCTGGTTTCTGCCGATCTGTGCGTGACGCTCTCGGACATCGATGGTCTCTATACTGCCAATCCGCATGAGGACCCCACGGCCGAGTTTGTTCCTGTCGTGCATAAGATCGATGCCAAGATTATTGCCTCGGCGGGCGATTCTTCCACATCGGTGGGCACGGGCGGCATGATTACCAAGATCCGCGCGAGCCGCATCCTGATGACGGCGGGCATTCAGAGCGTGATTTGCTCGGGCGAGGAGCCCGATGCGCTCGTGCGCCTCGCCCGCGGCGAGAGCGTGGGCACGCTGTTCGATCCGCCGGCGGAGCGTCTGGACATCGCACCCCGCAAGCTGTGGATCGCACTGGGCGACAAGGCGCATGGCTCGGTGACGGTCGATGATGGTGCCGCGAAGGCGCTGGTCAGCCGTGGCTCTTCCCTGCTTGCGGTGGGTATTCGCGAGGTCGATGGCCAGTTTGCCGAGGGCGATGTGCTCGACGTGTGCGACCCGAGCGGCATGGTCGTCGCCCGCGGTATCGCCGAGGCCGATTCGGACGTGCTGGAGCTTGCAGCCGGACGCCGCCAGGACCAGATCGCCAGCAACCGCCTGCTCGCTAACCTGGCCGAGAAGCCGGCGATACACAGGGATAACTTGATCGTATTTGCATAAAGAAAGACAGCGCTGCGGATCGTTTCCCGCAGCGCTGTCTTTCTCGTGCCGGCACTTGGGGACGTTCCTTATGTGCCGGCAGGTGGGGACACTCCTTTGCTAGAAGATCCGGCGCAGGTCTCCGCGGTTGAGTGCTTCGTCGAAGAGGTGCTTGAACACCACGCTGCCGTGCAGACCGTCGTGCTCGAACTCGTTGGTCACCCAGGCATGCGAGTTGCCCACGCGGCTGAGCGTATCAAGCTGCAGGCCCGAATCCACGTACATGTCGTCGAAATACACTGCGGCCTGCAGGGGCACCTCGTTGCACGCCAGTCGCTTCGGGTCGTAGATTTTATCCCAGCTGGTGTCTTCCATCAGCAGGTCCATGGCGGGCTTGAAGGGCTTGAGCTCGGGCATCTGCTCAAACATCCACGGGAACATGGCCTCGCCGGTAAACATGAGCGGGCGCGCGAGGGTGTCGAACTCGGCGCGGTGAGCCTTCTCTTCAGCCGCGGCCCAGCCAATGGGCATAGTGTTACCGTCGGCGTATATGAACTCCTGCAGCGTCCAGTACAGCGGATTCGTGCGAGTGTTGGTGCGCTCGAAGGCGCGCATCAAGAAGCTGTCAGATACCGAGGCGTTGCAGGTCAGCGTGCCGTCGCCATCAACAAAAGCGTGATCGATAATCCAATGCATGCGTTCAAAGCTCGGCTTCATGCCAAAGTCGCTGCCCATGAGCTGTAGGCGCTCGACCGTCATCGGCGAGCCGTCGGGCAGCACGGGCTTCTGTGCCTCGAGCGCATCGGCCAGGGCTGCCACGCGCTCGACGTCGGCGGGGTAGCGGTCGTAATACTGCTGCGTCTTGGCGGCCATGCGCGGGAAGGTGTGCGTGTAGACCTCGCTTGCGCTCGCCGGCACGTGCGGAATGCCGCCGCAGGTAAAGCTCGCCGTCACGCCCTCGGGGAAGAGCGACAGGTAGCTCAGCGTCAAAAAGCCGCCGTAGCTCTGCCCGAGTGTGACCCAGGGCTTGCCGCCAAAGCCCACCAGGCGCAGGTACTCAAAATCGCGCACGATGGAGCTGGCGAGGTGGCGCTTGAGGAAGTCCGCCTGTGAGCGGGCTGTATCGGCGCCGGCTGCCTCGGCGCGCTCGCCCAGTGCCTTGATCGTGCGTCCGTCCACGCAGCTACTGCGTCCGGTGCCGCGCTGGTCGGGAAGGATTACGCGGAAGTGCTTGACGGCCTCCTCGATCCAGCCGTCGCTTGTGGGCGACAGCGGACGCGGGCTCTCGCCGCCGGGGCCGCCCTGCAAAAACAGGAGTAGCGGCAGATCGTCGTTGATGCGGTCGGGTGCGCAAACCACGCGGTAGAAGAGCTTGATGCTCTCGGGCGCGCCGGCGATGGGTGCCGGCATGGCGCCGCGGCGCATGGTGCTGCCGACGGCTAGGAGCATCGGCTCCAGGCCGCGCCAGTCAAGGGGGACGTCGATGCTGTGGTCCTCGACGTAAAGGCCGGGGACGTGGTACGAAGTGATGAGGGCCATGTGAGTCTTCCGTTCGTTGCGGTGTTTCGGGTTGACCAATTCTACCGCCGCAGACGAAGGTATGTGCAAATCGGCTACCATGGTGGGCAAGCATCTAGGAGAAAGGGCCGCCCATGTCGGTCGATATAGCCACGTATGTCCACGATCTTGCCGTTGCCGCCAAGGCGGCGTCGGCCTCGCTTGCCACGGCGAGCGATGAGCAGCGCCAGGAGGCCGTGCGCGCCATGGCCGCAGCACTGCGCAACGGTGTCGACTCCATCGTCGCCGCCAACGAGCTCGATATGTCCGCTGCGCGCGATGCGGGCACCTCGGCCGGGCTGCTCGATCGCCTGCTGCTGACGCCCGAGCGCGTCGAGGGCATGGCCGCCGGTTTGGAGAAGCTCGCCGAGCTGCCCGATCCCGTGGGCCGCGTGCTCGACCACCGCATACTCGCAAGCGGCGTGGACCTCACCCGCGTGAGCGTGCCGTTGGGCCTGGTCGCTATGGTCTACGAGGCGCGCCCCAACGTGACGGCCGACGCCGCAGGCATCTGCATCCGCACCGGCAACGCCTGCATTCTGCGCGGCGGCTCGCTGGCCTATCACTCGTGTGCCATGATCGCCGAGCTGCTGGCCGATGCGCTCGAGGCCAAGGGCTTCCCGCGCGAGGCCGTGTCGATGATCGAGTCCACCGACCGCGAGGCCACTGGCGAGCTCATGAAGCTCCGCGGCGTTGTCGACGTACTCATTCCGCGCGGCGGTGCAGGCCTGATCCAGCGCTGCGTGCGCGAGTCGCTCGTACCGGTGATCGAGACGGGTACGGGTAACTGCCACATCTACGTGCATGAATCCGCCGACTTCGATAAAGCGCTCAACATTATCGTCAATGCCAAGACCCAGCGCGTAGGCGTGTGCAATGCCGCCGAGTCGCTGCTGGTCGACCGTGCTGTGGCCGATGCGTTTTTGCCTGCGGTCGTGGCCGTGCTGCACGACCACGGCGTGCTCATTCACGGCGACGAGGCAACCTGCGCCGCATGCGCCGATGCCGGGCTTGCCGAGGGTGATGACTACGTCGCCGCGACTGAGGAGGACTGGGGTCGCGAGTACCTGGCGCTCGAGATGAGCGTGAAGGTCGTGGCAAGCGAGGACGAGGCCATCGCACACATCAACCGCTACGGCACGATGCACTCCGAGGCCATCGTTGCCGAGGACACGGATGCTTGCGAGCGCTTCCTGGATGCGGTCGATGCCTCGGCCGTGTACGCCAACGCCAGCACGCGCTTCACCGACGGCGGCGAGTTTGGCCTGGGCGCCGAGATCGGCATCTCGACCCAAAAGCTCCACGCCCGCGGCCCCTTCGCCGCCGAGGCCCTCACCACCTACAAATACAAGCTCCGCGGCACCGGCCAGGTCCGCCCCTAACGCCCACTCAAACAATAACCACCACAAAGGGGACAGGCACCTTTGTGGTGGTTATTTAGGTGAAGCGGCAGGTTAGGCCTGGAAGGTATCGCGGTCGGGGGCGAAGGACTGCATGGCCGCGATGGTGCGGTCAAAGAGCTCGGGGAGCTCCCAGCCGAGCATCTCGGCGCCCTGCGAAATTACATCGCGCGAGCAGCCGGCGGCAAAGCGCTTATCCTTGAATTTCTTCTTGAGCGACTTGGTCGTAAAGTCCATAACGCTCTTGCTCGGGCGCATGATGACGGCAGCGCCGATCAGGCCGGTGAGCTCATCGCAGGCAAATAGGATCTTTTCCATCTTCAGCCCGGGTTTGGGCAGCGAGGTGTTGAAGTCCGACGTGTGCGTCTGGATGGCGCGAATGAGCTCGGGAGACGCACCTTCGCCCTCAAGAATCTCGGCAGCATAGATGGTGTGGTTCATGGGGTCGTCCTCATGCTCCTCCCAATCCAGGTCGTGCAGCAGACCGACGATGCCCCAAAACTCCTCGTTCTCGGGGTCGAACTCGCGCGCAAAGTAGCGCATAGTGCCCTCGACCGTCTCGCCATGGGTGATGTGGAACGGGTCCTTGTTGTGCTCGTTGAGCAGTTCGAACGCGCGGTCGCGGGTGATTCCAGCGGTAAGCGGCTCTGCCATAAGAGACTCCTTGTGCTCGTGGGTATCGATAAGAATGAATACTACTAGAACAAGAAAACCACCACAAAGGTGTCTGTCCCCTTTGTGGTGGTTTTTGGCGCGGATGGGTTAGTTGAGGGCGGCTTGGGCTAGGCGGGCTTCGGCGGCCTCCTCGGTGACGCCCAAGGCCACAGCGAACTCCTCGATGGAGCGGCGCTTGGCCTCCTTGAGTACGCGCATGTAGTAGGAGCTGGGTTTTTTATCAGCTTCCTCGGCCTGACGAATGCGGTGCATCATGGTCTTTGCCACGCGGACCGTTTCGGGCGCGCCCAGCTTGAGCTGCTGCTTAAAGTGCGTCTCCTCAAGTGAACTGTTGCGCTCGGTAAAGGTGTCGCACTCCAGCTCGTCATAGTGGCTCAGCAGGTGCTCGGCATCTTGCTGCGAGATGGCGGCATGCAGACGGTCGGCCTGCGCCACGGGGTACATGAGGATCGTCTGCGTATGTCCCTGCTTGGTCTCGAGCAGCAGCATGGGCTGCGGCGTGTCGTCCCTAAAGCCGACGACGGTGCAGACTCCCTGACCCGGATGAATGACGTGTTGACCGATTGAGAACATGCTACCTCCAACTTATACGTATTTACGTATGTTAAGAATACCACGCTGACGTGCGCAAACCATCACTTTATGCAGGAAAAGCACACAACTCCGATAGGTAAGAGTATTCGATAACAGACACAGCTCATTCACACCTTTATGCATTTTCAACGCCTGCATAATCTGCAGGCAGACCGGCATCTTTGAGTGACTCCATACAAGCTGTAGTCAATTTTGTGCATATGCAATATCGATTGGCTTTACCCTGCGACAGTGCCCGTCGCTTGTGATAGAGTGCTACAAACTCTGGCTTTTGCCCTACGAGTGACCAAGAGCTCGGGGGCTTTAACACAAGGAGGATCTATGCCCGAGAAGATTGAAGAGCTGGTACGCGCTGCGCTTGCTGCGGCCCAGGAGGCCGGCGACCTTTCCGCATTTGAACTTGACGATTGCGCTATCGAGCGACCGGCTGATACTTCTCATGGCGAGTGGACCTCTACCATGGCCCTGAAGTCCGCCAAGCTGGCCCACTGCGCCCCGCGTAAGATCGCCGAGGCCATTGTTGCCCATATGCCCGAGGACCCCGCGATCGAGAAGGTCGAGATCGCAGGCCCCGGCTTCATCAACTTCTACCTCTCCGTCGCCGTCAAGAATGCCATCTTTGGCGAGGCTCGCGAGAAGGGCATGGACTTCGCTAAGTCCAACGTCGGTGGTGGCCTGAAGACCCAGGTCGAGTTCGTTTCCGCCAACCCCGTCGGCCCCATGCACATCGGCCATGGCCGCTGGGCCGCGCTGGGCGACTCGCTCTGCCGTGTTATGGACCACGCCGGTTACGACATCCAGCGTGAGTTCTACATCAACGATCACGGCTCTCAGATGAACACCTTCGGCAACTCCATCAGCACGCGCTATATGCAGCTTGCCGACATCATCGCCAAGCAGGGCGTGGATATCGACGAGGCTCACAAGCTTCTGATCGCCGACCGCGACGCCTTTGTTGCCGACGAGGGCGACGAGCACCCCGAGACCCATCCGTATCAGGACAACTTTGCCGAGACTCTGGGCAAGGACTCCTACGGCGGCGACTACATCATCGATGAGGCTGCCGAGTTCTGGCGCACCGACGGCGACAAGTGGGTCGAGGCCGATCCTCAGGAGCGCATGGAGAGCTTCCGCGAGCGCGGCTACGTAAAGATGGTCGACAACATGCGCGACCTCTGCCACGCCGTCAACTGCGACTTCGACCGCTGGTACTCCGAGCGCTCGCTGTACGTGAAGGACACCGAGGGCGAGACCGCCGGCACTTCCGCCGTCGACCGCGCTTTCGAGAAGCTCGACAAGATGGGCTACCTCTACACCAAGGACGGTGCCCTGTGGTTCCGCTCCACCGATCTGGGCGACGACAAGGACCGTGTGCTGATCAAGTCCGATGGCGAGTACACCTACTTCGCCTCCGACGTTGCCTATCACTGGGACAAGTTCCAGCGCGTCGACCATGTCATCGACATCTGGGGTGCCGACCACCACGGCTACATCGAGCGCGTCCGCTGCGTCTGCGATGCCTTGGGTTACCCCGGCAAGTTCGAGGTTCTGCTGGGCCAGCTCGTCAACCTGCTGCGCAACGGCAAGCCTGTCCGTATGTCCAAGCGTAAGGGCACTATGGTGACCCTGCAGGAGCTCGTCGACGAGGTCGGCTCCGATGCCGCTCGCTACACGCTCATCTCCAAGAGCTCCAACCAGATGGTCGACTTCGATATTGAGGCCGTTAAGAAACGCGACAACTCCAACCCGGTGTACTACGTGCAGTACGCTCACGCCCGCGTGTGCTCCATCCTGCGCCGTGCCGCCGATGTCACGCCCGAGCAGGCTGACGAGATGGGCATGAAGGCCGTCGCCGCCAAGGCCATCGGTGAGAACGTCGATTACTCGCTGTTGACTGACCCGACCGAGCTCGCCCTTTCGCGTAAGCTCAACGAGCTCACCGATCTGATTGCCAGCTGCGCTCGCGATCGCGCCCCGTTCCGTCTGACGCACTTTGCCGAGGAACTCGCCGGTGACTTCCACAGCTTCTACGCTGCCTGCCAGGTGCTGCCGAGCGAGGGCCGTCCCGTCGACCCCGAGCTTTCGCGTGCCCGTCTGGCCGCTTGCGATGCCGTCCGCGTGACGCTCGCTTTGGTGCTCACCCTCGTTGGCGTTTCCGCGCCCGAGCAGATGTAACCTGCGGGTCATTTGACCGTACAGACTTGGTTTAACTGAGCCTTGAAAGCCCGATCTCCCATATGGAGGTCGGGCTTTTTGCGTTTGGCGGGGCTTTTTGGCGTGTTAGAAAATGCTACAAAAACGCAACTATACCGGTTTACTACGATGAATTGAGAAAGTCCAACCACGCCGGCTTTTCGCTAAAAAGAGCAAGGCGTCTACCTGCGGTTTTAGTTCAACAGGTTTCGGAGTGGCCGCGGTTGAGCGATTCATCGTAGTAAACCGCCATAGTTTTGGCGGAGGCAGCCTGATTTGTGGGTGGTAAACCAAAGAGTGCCCCTTTTGACTAGTCGTTTAAGAGCGTTCCCAATGACTAAGTTGCAGGTGGCGGCGGTTGTGTTACACTAACGCTGCGTAATTGACGCAATCATCTCGATACAGATCAATGATGTCCGTCGTTTTGAACGGAACTAGACTGTTTAGCCGCCCTGAAGGTTTATGCAGGGAGCATGTGATCACAGGGCTTGAAAAGAAAGTTGAGCAAACACTGTGTCTGATCAACAGCAAGAAAACGAAATAACGACGACGCAGGCCGCTCCCACTGCACCGGTTGCGTCGGACCAGGTCGCGGCGCCCGCGCAAGCCTCGGCTCCTGAGGCGCCCAAGGCTGCTTCGACGCCTACGCCTGCAGCGGCTGAGAAGGCCGTGCCTGCAACCGGTGAGGAGGCTGCTCCGGCAAAGCCCAAGCGTACGCGCCGCACGACCAAGCCTGCCGCTGACGGCGAGGAGGTCACCAAGCCCAAGCGCCGTACCACGCGCACGACGCGCGCCAAGCGCACCGTTGCAGCTGACTCCTCGGCGCCGATTTCCGATGAGGTCGCGCAAGCACGTGCGTTGGCGCAGATTAGCGAGGCCCAGGTGGTGCGCGCCCGCCGTCGTGCTGCCGAGCGCGAGGCCGCGGCTCTGACCGAGCTTGCAGCTCCGTCTGTGCCCGAGACGTCTGCCGCCACCGAGACCCCTGCCGCCGACCAGCCGACCGAGAAGCCGGCACCGCGCACACGCCGTCTCACGGCTGCTAAAGCCGAGCAGGTTGCCGAACAGGTAACCCCCGAGCTCACTGAGGCTTCGGTCCGTTCCGCGGCAGGGGAGGGCACATCGCCTGCTGAGCCCGCTGCGCCTGTCGAGGCCAGCGAAGTTCCCGTTGTCGATCCGGCTTTGCGCCCGCACCGTCGCGGTCGCAAGCCCAAGGCCTTCGTCGAGGCAGAGAAGGCCGCAGCCGCAGCCGCCGCCGCTCGGGATGCTGCGGCGACCGCCGAGTCTGCAACCGCTGCCGATGCACCCGTTCAGGATGCTACGACTTCCGAGGCCGCTCCCGCCGATGCCGAGCCCGCCGACGTCCGTCCCGGTCGCAGCCGTCGCACCGCTGCTAAGCGCACGTCCAAGGCTAAGGCTGCCAATAAGGGTGCGTCCGAGGATTCCGCCGAGACGACCGCCGATGCATCGATTGATGCCGCCGAGCCCCAGGACGTCGAACAGCCTGCGTCCGAGAAGCCCAAGCGCGGTCGTAAGAAGTCCGCTAAGGCCAAGGCGTCCGAGCAGCAGGCTGATGTCGAAGCGCAGGTCGATTCCGGCGCCGAGGCCAATGACGCCGCTGCGGCCAATGCCGACGCCGCCGCAACCGATGGCGCCGCGCCCGCTGAGGCCGATGACAACGCTCGCCCCAACCGTCGCCAGCACAAGCGCAACGAGGAGCGCAACGAGCGCAAGGACGAGCGCAACAACGACCGTCGCAACCGCCAACGCGATCGCAAACAGCGCAACAAGGAGCGTAACGCCGCCCCCACCGAGCCCACGCTTTCGCGTGAGGAGCTCGCTGCCATGAAGGTCGCCGAACTGCGCGAGAAGGCCAAGGAGTTCGAGATCGAGACGACCGGCAAGAAGAAAGCCGAGCTCGTCGAGGAGATCTACGTCACCGCCGCGAAGGCCGAGGGCTTCCGCGACATCAAGGGCATTCTGCAGATTCGCCCGGACAGCTCCGGCATCATCCACGCCCATGGCTACATGAAGTCCAACGACGACGCCTTCGTGCCCGCCTACCTCATCCGCTCCGCGCGCCTGCGCACCGGCGACGTCATCGAGGGTTCGCTTCGCCCCTCGCGCGGCGGCGACAAGCGCGCCGGTCTCGCCAAAATCACGACCGTCAACGGTCTGGACCCCGAGCAGATTCGCAACCGTCCCAAGTTCGGCGACCTCACCCCGGTCTATCCCAACGAGCCGCTGCGCATGGAGCACGGCAAGGACTCCATTACCGGTCGCGCCATCGACATCGTGTCGCCGATCGGCAAGGGTCAGCGTGGCTTGATCGTGTCCCCGCCCAAGGCCGGCAAGACCACGATCCTCAAGAAGATTTGCCAGTCTATCTCGATTAACAACCCCGAGGTGCACCTCATCTGCCTGCTCGTCGACGAGCGCCCCGAAGAGGTCACCGATATGCAGCGTTCCATCAAGGGCGAGGTTGTGGCGTCGACCTTCGATATGCCCGCCGACAACCACACTCGCGTGGCAGAGCTCGTCATCGAGCGCGCCAAGCGCATCGTGGAGCTGGGCGGCGATGTTGTGGTGGTGCTCGACTCCATTACGCGTCTTGCCCGCGCCTACAACTTGGCGGCGCCCGCCTCGGGCCGCATCCTTTCGGGCGGCGTCGATTCGGCGGCCCTGTATCCTCCCAAGCGCTTCCTGGGCGCAGCCCGTAATATCGAGAACGGTGGCTCGCTCACCATCCTGGCCTCTGCCCTCATCGACACCGGTTCCAAGATGGACGAGGTCATCTTTGAGGAGTTCAAGGGCACCGGCAACATGGAGCTTAAGCTCGACCGCGACCTGGCCGACCGCCGCATCTTCCCGGCTATCGACCCCGTTGCCTCCGGTACGCGTAACGAGGACCTGTTGGTCGACGAGCAGATGCGTCCGTTTGTCTTTGGTCTGCGTCGCATTCTTGCCGGCATGAACAACACCGAGCGCGCAGCCGCATCGTTTATCAAGGGTCTTAAGGGCACCAACACCAACCAGGAATTCTTGGTGCGTTCGGCCAAAAAACACAGCGACTACGAGCAGACGTTCTAGGTTGTCATCCACACGCAGCGATAGTCATCAATGCGATAAAGGGTCGGGGCTTTGAGCCTCGGCCCTTTTCCATATCGCCGCTCCGCGCTTATTTTTAACCATAAGACCGACGAGCAGCAGGTTTCCCGTTTCAATCCGACATCGTCGCTTGCAATCGACGGGGCGGTTTCGCATAATAGCTTTTAAGCTTCGCGACGGAAAACGCAGATGAAACGAACCATATACCGTTGCTTTGGGGCATAGCCCCGCTTCATCTTCTCTCGCGCAGCCAACTGAATGATGCGATTTGGGTGCTGGAAGATGGGGAGAGCTCATGGCTTCTTCTGATGCAACACAACGAGCAGTCCTTGCCGGACTTTCGTGCGGGATCGGCCTTGCCGCTCCCGTGGTTATGTATGCCGCGACGCTACCGTTTTCGTCTGTGAACGAGACGGTCGTGGCGGGTGCGGTTCCCTTCGCCGTGGGCGCGGTGGCGGGCGTGGGTATCTATGCCGCCTCGCTGGGTATCTCCGAGTATCGTGCGCAGCGTGAAGAGCGTCTGTTCCAGCCCGATGCCATGGGCGGTGCCGCCAATCTCAATCAGCATCAAAGCGAGTTCAAGACCGCCTCGATTCCAACTCAGCAGCAGGATGCGACTCCTTACGCTGCGGCTTCTGCTTCTCAGGCTCAGGCGGAGCAGTCTACCTCGGCATTCCTTTCCGGCCTGACCGGTGCGTTCCAGCGCCGTCATGCCGATGATGGTGTCCCTACCATCGCTCGAGCCGCAGATGCTATGGACGAGGACGAGGCTTGGTCCATGATCGACAGTATGCTCGACGACGATTCGCCGGTGAGCTGCGACCCTGCACACTCGCGCGACGTCTATCAAGTCGCCATCGACGAGCTCACCAACGGCGGGCAGACCGGCTCCTTCAATCGCGACGACATCGCCGCCGCGGCACGCGCCGTGTCTGGCTCCCAGGCCGCCCCTGCGGGCAGTACGGCGGCTTTCGTGGCACTCGTCGCCAACGCGGCAGCCAATAACGCCTACAGCGCTACCTCGGCTGACGCGAACGCTTCTGCCGATAATTCGTACGTTGATGAAGCCATGACCGCGGACGAGGAGGCCGTTGCCGCCCGCCGTGCCGCCGAAAGCTCGCTTTGGGGCGCTCCTGCCCAGCAGCAGGCGGCTGAGGCTGCGCCGTATAACGTAAACCTCGCCAGCATGCCTATCATCTCCGGTGCCGCGGACATCGATCTCGATGACCTCGATGAGCCTGCAGCCATCACCGCATCTATTGAAGCCCAAGATCGCATCGACACCGGCGACCTTCCGGACGCCTCGCTCGAGGTTGATGTCCCCATGGCCGATTACTCGGGCCACGAGGACATGTGGGCCGCCGCCACCGCGATTCTGGATGAGATTGACGAGCCCGCTCCTGTTGCAGCCCCCGCTCCCGTTGCTGCCCCTCAGCCTGCTGCCCCCGCCTATGTCGGCCGTCACAGCGCTGTGTTCCCCGAGGATACCGCCCGTATCTCACGCGAGAGCATCGAGCGGGCCGAGGCTATTGCCGCCGGCATTATGGAAAATCGTCGTCACGAGCGCGTCAATCAGATCCTCGAGGAAGAGATCGAGCGCCTGCAGTCCTCTACCGCCAAGCGTACGGGCCGTGCCTATCTGAGCGTTATCGAGGGCGGTACCGCCAGCTTTGCGCCGCTTCGCGCGGAGGCATAACTTCTGCATGGTTAAGATCAATCGAAAATGGGCGGTCGTGACCTGCCTGATGGCGCTCTTGATCTGGGGCAATTCGCTGGTTCCCGGCTCGGGGTCGGGTTCGCTGAGCCTAACGGTCATGGAAGCTATTCGCTGTTTCTTGCACGGCGTGGGACTTCCATATGAATGGGTGACTAACTTTGTTGTTCGCAAGTGCGCGCATTTTTCCGAGTATATGGTGCTCGGCATCCTGGCAACGCACGCCTTTGATTTTGAGGGCCGGCGCACCTTTGACGTGCTGCTGCCCACGGCGGTGTTCCTGCTGCTGATTCCTTCGATTGACGAGACGATTCAGCTCTTTGTGCCGGGACGCGCCGGCATGATCACCGATGTGATGATCGACTGCTGTGGAGCGGCAACGGGCGTTGTGCTCCGATATCTCTTACGGTCGCTGATGTGCGCCAAAAAGGCCGCCTAGGACGTATTGTTTGGTCCTAGGCGGCCTTTTTTATTTGAGGGCTTATATGAGGCGTGGTGGCGTCGTTTCGTAGGTCGGATTTGCCGGGCGCGCCACGCCCTGTGGGTGCATCTGCTACTGAAGCGCCTGTGCGCCCAGGGCCAGGCAGCCCATAATGCCCTGCTTGCCCTCGAGGCTGTTGTTGACGATGTAGTTATTGATGTCGTTGACCTCGGGCGTGACGATATAGCCGTTGAGCATCTCGGCACACTTTTTGCGTGCGAGCGGCACGATGGGAGTGTGGTCGGCCACGCCGCCGCCGATGATGATCTTTTGCGGCGCGTAGCACAGCGTGTAGGTCATGAGTGCCTGGGCCAGATAGCCGGCGAGCAGGTCCATGGCTTCCGGGTCATCAGCCATGTCTCCGGCGCTCTTGCCATCCCAGCGCTTTCTAACGCCGGGGCCGGCGATGAGGCCTTCGAGGCAGTTGTCATGGAAGGGGCAGGCGCTGTGCTCGCCAATGGTGTCGCGCGGGTCGCGCGTGACCAGGATGTGGCCAGCCTCGGGATGCATCATGCCGTGCACGAGCTTACCGCCCGAGAGCACGCCAGCGCCCACGCCGGTACCGATGGTCAGATACACCACGTCAGTGAGGCCCTGGGCGCAACCAAAGGTGACCTCGCCCAGGCAGGCGACGTTGACGTCGGTGTCGTAGCCGCAGGGAATATTGAGCTCGTTTTGGATGGTGCCCAGCAGGTCGAAGTAGCGCCATGCCGTTTTGGGCGTCTCCAGGATCTTGCCGTATTGGGGCGAGGCAGGGTTGACTGCGGTGGGGCCAAAGGCGCCGATGCCCAGCGCGGCGATGCCCTTGTCGGCAAACCATGCGTTGACGGCCTCGACGGTCTCCTGCGGGGTCGTGGTCGCGATCTGCTCACGCTTCAGGACCGTACCGTCTGCATAGCCCGTGGCGCAGACCATCTTGGTGCCGCCGGCCTCGAGCGCTCCGATAAGCTGCTGCTCCGCCATAGTGTTCCTCTTTCTGGGACGAGTTGCTCCTTCTCTAAAGTATAGCGCTCTAAAAAATAAATGAGGTCGCTATAAAAAGAAACCTCGTGACCCAACGGGTTCGCGAGGTTTCTTTAGTGCCTTTAGTTACTGGGTCGTCCTTACCCGCGCGGCTCGATTTTATCACGCAGAGACTTGAGGTTCTCCAGCGCCGCGTTGAGCGTCTCGTCACGCTTGGCAAAGTGGAAGCGGATGAGGTGGTTGACGGGCTCGCGGAAGAAGCTGGAGCCCGGAACGGCGCCCACGCCCACCTTGGAGGCCAGATCCTCGCAGAAGTTGAGGTCGCTGTCATAGCCAAACTCAGAGATGTCCATCATCACGTAGTAGGCGCCCTGCGGCACGTTGTGCGTGAGGCCGATGCTGTCGAGTCCCTGACAGAATAGGTCGCGCTTGGCGGTGTAGAGGTCGAGGACCTCCTGGTAATAGCTGTCGTCGAAGTTGAGGGCGGTGACGACGGCCTCTTGCAGGGGAGCGGCGGCGCCTACGGTGAGGAAGTCGTGGACCTTCTTGATGCGCTCGGTGATTTCGGCAGGGGCGATAGTGTAGCCCAGACGCCAGCCGGTGATGGAGTAGGTCTTGGACAGCGAGCTGCAGCTGATGGTTCGCTCGAACATGCCGGGCAGCGTGGCCATATAGACGTGCTCGTGGGGCGCGTAGACGATGTGCTCGTATACCTCGTCGGTGATGCAGTAGGCGTCGTACTTTTTGCACAGGTCTGCGATAAAGGTGAGCTCCTCGCGGGTAAAGACCTTGCCACAGGGGTTGGACGGGTTGCATAGGACGATTGCCTTGGGATCGTTGTCTCGGAAGGCTGCCTCGAGGACCTCACGGTCGAAGTCAAAGGTGGGCGGGTTGAGCGGCACATAGATGGGCTCGGCACCCGAGAGGATCGTGTCGGCGCCGTAGTTCTCGTAGAACGGCGAGAAAATGACGACCTTGTCGCCGGGGTTTGTGACCGTCATCATGGCGGCCATCATGGCCTCGGTGGAGCCGCAGGTGACCACGATGTTCTCGTTGGGGTTGATCGGCATGCCCATAAAGTGCTCCTGCTTGGTGGCAAGCGCCTCGCGCATGGCCTGGGAGCCCCAGGTGATGGAGTACTGGTGGTAAAGCGGCTTGGGGTCGGTGGCAATGGTGCTGAGGCTATCGAGCAGCTGCGCCGGGGGATCGAAATCGGGGAAGCCCTGCGACAGGTTGACGGCACCATACTTGTTGGAGATGCGCGTCATGCGGCGGATGACCGAATCGGTAAACGTTGCCGTACGGTTGGAGAGTTCTTTCATGCTTGTCCTTTCGAGCATTTGCAGTGGGGCAAGTTTACTCCTATGAAACCGGTGGGAATTGCTCGAAACGCGCTTGAAAAACTCTTTTCAAAATTCTTGAAAATTGGGGCTTGCATCGCGTGGCGTTCCTTGCAATAATAGTCGAGCGCGAAGCGCACAGGACACGGTGGGTGTAGCTCAGTTGGCTAGAGCGACGGGTTGTGGTCCCGTAGGTCGAGGGTTCGAGTCCCTTTACCCACCCCAGTTCTTGCTTCGTGTTGATATCGGGTCGTTAGCTCAGTTGGTAGAGCAGGGGACTCTTAATCCCAAGGTCCAGGGTTCGACCCCCTGACGGCCCACCACACGATATCTCCTCTAAAGTCCGCAACAACGGACTTTAGCTTTGGGTCGTTAGCTCAGTTGGTAGAGCAGGGGACTCTTAATCCCAAGGTCCAGGGTTCGACCCCCTGACGGCCCACCAAAGATTGTTAAGACGGTCAACTTCGGTTGGCCGTCTTTTTTATTAACCTCGCATGGGGCCGAACCCGTAAGGGCACAGACGCTTTACAAGTCGAGCCTGCCCTGGGGGTCGGTGAATCCGTCTGTACCCTCCTTGAGCTTTTTCTCGTCTGCTTTCACGCGACGTTCGAGCTTCTTTGTATCTTCGGCAGGTGGTAGGTTCTCGGGGACAATTCCGCGGTCGATGAGGCTGCCACGCACGCTTGTGTTGTTCTCGACGTGCTCTTGTTTGATCTGGTCCAGGCCGTACAGGTCGTGTTCCTCGGCGTTGAAGGCCGTCATCGAGTTCGTAAGGTCCTTTGCTTTGATGAGGACATCGGCTAACCTGTCCGCCAATGCCGCGCTCTTGGGTACGCCGAGCTGCTGCTTCATTTCCGCCGTGCTTCTACCGCCGAATAACGCTTCATCGCCCTTCGACTTGATGATCGCGAATCCTTTGGAGCCCACGCCGCGTTTGAACGCAATACCCGAGAGCTGTTTCTCTGAATCGGATAGCGAGTGGCGCGCCTGCAAGCGCTGAATCTCTGCAAAGCGCTGCTCTATGAGCTCTTGGCGGCGGGTCTGCACGGCGAAGTACGCCTGCGCGAGCGCGATCTCTGGCTTGTTTGGGTCTCCGTTTTGGGCGATTAAATAGCATGCGTAGCGCGTTAACTTATAGTCTTTGACTGCTTTTTGTCCTATTCCTGTAGGTACTATTTTGCTGGTTTCAACAAAATAGGAAACAACAGGCATTTCGTTGACTTCACACGATGCCATTGCCCTCTTAATTGCAGTCTCAAAATTGCGCCATTGGACGTATCCTAGGGGTTCCATTAAATCGCGTGCGAGCCAATACTCAACGCCGTCTTCCACATTGGCGTGGCTATCAAGTTCGACACGCCACTTCTCGATATCTCTACTGTCCATATTTCCTCCTCGCTGGTCTATTGTTTATGCGGGCTTTGCCAGCTCTGTATTTAGAATAAGGATACGCTGCCGTGCGGACACGAATGGGCCTCGAGCCACTTCGAGCTCAAGGGGCCCATAGATATCGATTAGTTGTGTTCTGCTTTAGATAGGTGCCCAGTATAATCCGCTCGATAGTGCGATCCGAGACTTTCGGTTCGCTTACGCATGGCTTTGACCATCTTCATCGACAGCTGAATCTGCGACTGTAGGCGGGCGAGGGCTGCGATCTCGCTGTCTTCGGCATGCGGCTTGCTCTGCGCCATGGCCTTGTCTTGCAGGCTTTCAAGCTGTAGCAGGGCCTCGGATAGGCCTGTTTCGGTCCTGTTGATCATGCAATAGGTGCTCATCGTGTGCTTAAGGCTGTGTGTCAGGCGTTCGGCATCTGCTGTAGCTATGCCATGCTGGGGGAGGGCGATATCCGCCTTCAGGGCTGTCTCAGGCTCTTTCTGCGCTGCAAGGGCTGCCGATGCGCCCGCGATGCGTCCGAACACGATGCCGTTGGCGCTTGACAAGCCACCAATGCGGTCGGCGCCGTGCATGCCGCCTGTCGCCTCGCCGCAAGCGTAGAGGCCCTCAACGCCCGTGTGCGCGGTCTTATCGATCTTGATGCCGCCATTAGCGGCGTGGGCATACATTGCAACGCGCATCTCGTCGGTCGGGGCGATGCCGTGCTCGTCTTGCAGCCAGGTGGCAAAGGTCTGCACAAACTCAGGGACGTCCTCGCGGGGGAAGTCGTAGTGGAGCGCCAGGCCTTCGGCGCCTGCCTGGTCGATGGCAAGATCGATTGCACGTGAATCCAGGCGTGAAGTGAAGGGACCATATCCAGAGCGCTGCTCGAGCAGGTCGTCCAGCTTGTCGTCGGCAATATCTACCGGCTGGTCTACATGTACGTAGCGCCAGGTTTTCTCGTTGAAGACCAGGTTGCGCTTGGGCTCGATGAAGCCGGGCATCATCTGCATGAACTCTATATTAGTAAGCGATGCGCCGTGCGCCAGTGCGATGGCCTGTGATGAGCTGAGCACGTCGGCGGAAGTGAGGCTTCGCTCGAACAGGCCACCCGTGCCACCGGCTGCGATGATCGTGGCTTTGGCAGCAAAGGGCACGATTCGATCTTCGGTGAGGTTGTAGAGCACGGTTCCGGTGATTCTGCCGTTCGTGTCCTCAACAAGGTCGATAAGCTCATGGCGGGGGAGCAGGCGAATGCCGAGCGACTCGATCCGGGTCGTCAGAGCGTCCTCAAGGGGCTTGCGGGTTAGGCCGCGCCACATGCGCGTCTTGTGGTCAAAGCAGGGGATAAACTGCTTTTGCTGAGCGCTCTCAGCGCTTTGCGGACGCTGGAGTTCAACACCCAGATCCTGCTCGAGCCATTGGATTGCCTGAGGAATGCCGTGGACAAA
The DNA here is from genome assembly GCA_905214525.1 of uncultured bacterium. GTDB lineage: Bacteria > Actinomycetota > Coriobacteriia > Coriobacteriales > Coriobacteriaceae > Collinsella. The sequence goes on along the minus strand of CAJMMN010000005.1, from coordinate 57,924 downwards.
CGTCTGGACGAGTGTAGGGTCGGCGACGCCGCCACCAACGGTCTGAATGGTGTCGATGAGGTCCTGCTCATCGACTTCGTCGACGGGGCCAATAAGGCCGAGGCCCCAGGTTCCGGGGAAGAAGCTCGATCCACTCATAGTCTTGCCGGCGCTTGCCACAGTGACGGTTGCACCCGTGCGTGCCGCTTCGATGGCGGCGCAAAGGCCCGCAATGCCAGATCCAATTACCAGTACATCAGTCGATTCCATCGGATTCCTTTCTCGTCCGGCGCATTGTCGCACGGGTGATCGGCAATGGGGTCGCAAAGACTCGGCAAATCGGTAAAGGGCAAATATGACAGGTGGGCGTCGTGGACGCTCTGACGCTCCATCTCATCACATCTCGTATTTCGCCCCAACTGATATATCGGCATTAGCTATCCTGCGACAGCGCAAACAAAAAGAGCCGCTACCCGGGTGGGTAGCGGCTCCAAAGCTCAACTATATGAGCATCGCGCGGGCGCGATTAGGCCTTGAGGGCCTCCTCGACGGCGACAGCGCAGGCGACGGTGGCACCGACCATGGGGTTGTTGCCCATGCCGATGAGACCCATCATGTCGACGTGCGCAGGCACGGAGGAAGAACCGGCGAACTGGGCATCGGAGTGCATACGGCCCATGGTGTCGGTCATGCCGTAAGAGGCAGGGCCGGCGCCCATGTTGTCCGGGTGCAGGGTACGGCCAGTGCCGCCACCAGAAGCGACGGAGAAGTACTTCTTGCCAGCCTCGAGGCGCTCCTTCTTGTAGGTGCCAGCGACGGGGTGCTGGAAGCGCGTGGGGTTGGTGGAGTTGCCGGTGATCGAGATGTCGACGTTCTCGTGCCACATGATGGCAACGCCCTCGCGGACGTCGTCGGAGCCGTAGCAGTTAACGGCAGCACGGGGACCATCGGAGTAGGGGATGGTCTCGACGACCTTGAGCTCGCCCGTGTAGTAGTCGAACTGGGTCTTCACATAGGTGAAGCCGTTGATGCGGGCGATGATCTGGGCGGCATCCTTGCCCAGACCATTGAGGATAACGCGCAGCGGCTTCTTGCGAGCCTTGTTGGCGTTCAGAGCAAGACCGATAGCGCCCTCGGCGGCAGCGAAGGACTCGTGGCCGGCCAGGAAGGCGAAGCACTCGGTGTCGTCGGAGAGCAGCATAGCGCCCAGGTTGCCGTGGCCCAGACCGACCTTACGGTCCTCGGCGACGGAGCCGGGAACGGTGAAGGCCTGGATGCCCTCGCCGATGATGGCGGCAGCCTCAGAAGCGGACTTGGCGCCACGCTTGACAGCGAGAGCGCAACCGAGGGTGTAGGCCCACTCGGCGTTCTGGAAGGCGATGGACTGGGTGTTGTTGACGATCTCACGCGGGTTGAAGCCCTTGTCGGTGCAGATCTGCAGAGCTTCCTCGAGGGAGGCGATGCCGTTGTCGGCGAGGCACTTGTTGATCTTGTCAGCGCGGCGCTCGTAACCTTCGAACGTAACAGTCATAGTTATTTCCCTCCCTTTCTACTCGTGAACCGGGAACACGCTGGCGACGGAGTGAGTCTCCTCGTCGGTGCGCGGGTCGATGTACTTGGCAGCGTTCTCCCACTGACCATAGTGGCCCATAGCGCCAGCGATGGCCTCCTCGGGGGTCTTGCCGGCCTTGACGGCGTCGGTGAACTTGCCGAGGTTCAGGAACTCGAATGCGATGATCTCGTTCTTGTCGTTGAGAGCCATGCGGGTGACGTAGCCCTGAGCGAGCTCGAGGTAACGAGCGCCCTTGGCCTTGGTGCCGAACATGGTGCCGACCTGAGAGCGAAGGCCCTTGCCGAGGTCGTCGAGGGAGGCGCCCACGGGCAGGCCGCCCTCGGAGAACGCGGTCTGGCTGCGGCCGTAAACGATCTGCAGGAAGATCTCGCGCATAGCAACGTTGATGGCGTCGCAGACGAGGTCGGTGTTGAGGGCCTCGAGGATGGTCTTACCGGGAAGGATCTCGGAAGCCATGGCGGCAGAGTGGGTCATGCCCGAGCAGCCGATGGTCTCAACGAGGGCCTCCTCGATGATGCCGTCCTTGACGTTCAGCGTGAGCTTGCAGGCGCCCTGCTGAGGTGCGCACCAACCCACACCGTGCGTAAGACCGGAGATGTCGGAAATCTCCTTAGCCTGGACCCACTTGCCCTCCTCGGGGATGGGTGCGGGGCCGTGGTATGCACCCTTGGCAACGGGGCACATGTTCTCCACTTCCTGTGAGTACTGCATGCCTCTCCTCTCTATCGTGTTGGCGTCCCGTCTGAGGGTCGTGGCTGGCGATTGCCGGGCGACCCTTCGAAAGGGACATGACATGCAGCCCCTATAATACCGCGAAATGCACGGAATATTCGGCGAACGGCTCAGTTTTCGTAGCGAGAAGTCCGGAAGTTTTAATTGAAACGGTTTAACTCTATGTTCTGTGGTCGTGAACTTCCGTAGAGGGGGTCCGATTTTGGTAAGATTTTGGTCAGCTCTTGTAAGCGTTGCATGGGTTGACCTGTTGCAACGGTGCCGTTCACCGCCCGTTTACTGCCTTTGGCCGCGCGAGTGTATTGTTTTGCGTGAATGTTTTGATGGCACGCTTCAATCGTGCTGTATTGGATGGCAAGCAGATCCCGGCGAAGGGAGCGCCATGCAGCGCGTTTGGAGAACGGTTACTGGCTTTTACTATGTCTGTGCCCGCGGTACGGACAAGCAGCTCATCTTTGAGGGCGATGAAGACCGGTGGGAGTTTTTGGAGCTGATGCGCGACTGCTGCCGTGAGGCGGGCGTGACGGTTATCGCCTGGTGCCTTATGGGCAATCACGTGCATTTGGTGCTTGCAGATTACGAGGACAGGATGAGCGCGGCGATGCACCGGCTGCTTTTGACGTACGCGCGGCGGTTCAATAAACGCACGGGGCGCACAGGCCATCTGTTCCAGAACCGTTTTGACCGGCGCTCGCTCGATACCGACTGGCAGGTGATGGAGGCTATTCGCTCCGTACACGCCGATCCACAGGAGGCGGGCGTTAGCCTAATCGAGCGTTATCCCTGGAGCAGCTTTGCGGAGCATTTGTGCGCTTACGACGGTGACGCGGCTGATGTCGCGAGGGGATTTTCTGATCCTTCTTGCGTGCTTGAGCTTTTTGGTTCTGCCGAGGGCTTTATTACCCATTCGCTGTCGATGCCCGACGGCGGCGAGCCAGCGCTGGGCGATATGAAAGAGACGGAGTGGGAACGCCACGCCTTTGCCGACAAGTTGGCGAAGCGCCTCGGGGTTCCGCTCAACGGGGTTAAAGCTGCACCGCCGGCGCAGCGCGATACCGTTATTTTTGGATTGCACGATGCCGGTTTTACGGTGCGCGAGATTGAACGCTATACGGGAATCAGCAAGAGTACCGTCTCTCGTATCGTGCGCGCTTATGCTCGGGTGAAGACTCAGGCTGAGGGCTCGGAATAGAAAATGGCCGAACCGCTCTTGTCAAGCGATTCGGCCAACAAAATACTAAAGATTTGGGACAAGTACTACTGATTATTTTGTCCCGTGAGCATGCCGTCGAGGGTGCGCCAGGCGAGCTCGGCGCACTTGACGCGGGCGGGCATGTGCGAGATGTCCTGAAGCTGGGCAGCCTCGTCCAGGTCTTCCAGGTCTTCCTCGGAGAGCTGCTCGCCACGGATCATGGCGAGGAAGAGCTCTGCCAGGCGGCGAGCTTCCTCAACGGTCTCGCCGGTGATGAGGTCGGCCATGATGTCAGCGCTTGCCTGGCTGATGGCGCAGCCGTGGCCGGTGAAGGAGGCCTCCTTGATCACGTTATTCTCGACGCGTAGCTGCAAGGTGAGCTCGTCTCCGCAGCTGGGGTTGATGCCGTCGTGCTCGTGCGTGGGAGCATCCATCTCGTACTTATAGTCGGGGTGCGAGTTGTGCTCCATAAATGTGGTGGAGGTGTACAGATTACCCATTGAACGTGCTCCAAACGTGATGCAGGCCGGCGATGAACTTGTCGATGTCAGCCTTGTCGTTGTAGAAGGCCACGCTGGCGCGGCAGCAGGCGAGGTTCTCGACGCCCAGCCAGGTGAGTAGCGGCTGCGCGCAGTGGTGACCGGCGCGGATGCAGACGCCGTCCATGTCCATGATGCTCGCGACGTCGTGCGGGTGGATGCCCTTGACGTTAAAGCTCACGACGCCGTGGTGGTTATCCCAATAGATGGAGCCGATGATCTGGACAAAGTCGAGCTGCATGAGTTCGCCCATCAGATAGTGGACGAGTGCCTGCTCGCGGGCCTGGATGTTCTCGTAACCCACCGTGTTGACCAGGTAGTCGAGTGCCGCACCCGTGGCGAAGATGCCGGCGGCGTCCTGCGTGCCGGCCTCGAATTTCTCGGGAACGGGCGCCCAGACGGCGTCCTGCTCGGTAACAGAGTCGATCATCTCGCCGCCGGTGAGCATGGGCGGCATGGCGTTGAGCAGGTCCATTTTGCCCCACAGCACGCCGATGCCCATGGGGCCCATGGCCTTGTGCGCGCTAAAGGCAAAGAAGTCGGCGCCCAGGTCGGCCACATCGACCGGCATGTGCGGCAGCGACTGCGCACCGTCGACGACCAGGTAGCCGCCGTACTTGTGCACGAGCTTGCCGAGATTCTTGACCGGGTTCTCGACGCCCAGCACGTTAGACACCTGACCCACGGCCAAGATTTTGGTCTTGGGGCCCACCTTGGACAGAACCTCCTCGGTGGTGAGTAGACCGGTCTTGGTGGGGTAGAGGTAGACGAGCTTGGCGCCGGTCTCGCGGCAGACCTGCTGCCACGGAATCAGGTTGGAATGGTGCTCCATGATGGTGATGACGACCTCGTCGCCCGGCTCGAGGACCGTGGGCGCAAAGCTCTTGGCGACCAGGTTGAGCGACTCGCTCGTGTTGCGGGTGAAGACGACCTCGTTGGCCTGGGCGGCGCCGATGACGTCGGCGATCTGCTGGCGCACCTTCGCGATGGCGTCGGTGGCCTCGACGGACAGCGAGTACAGGCCGCGCAGGGGGTTGGCGTTCATGCGCTGATAGAAGTCGCGCTCGGCGTCGAGCACACAGGCAGGGCGCTGCGCGGTGGCGGCGCTATCGAGGAAGGCGATCTCGGGGTGCTGCTGGAACAGCGGGAACTGGGCCTTGTAGGGGTTGGTCTCGATGTCCACGGTGGGCCAGCCGCGCGAAGCCTCGTCGCTGGCATCGAGCTCCATGGGCTCGGGGGCGGTGCAGGTATCGCATTTAACGTGCTCGGTGTCGATCATACGAGCTCCTCTTCAAAGTTGTCGATCAGGTTGTTGCCCAGGCGGACGACGGCGGCGCGGGTGCGCTCGTCGGTTGCGGAAAGTGCGGCGTCCTCCAGTTTGGCGCGGATGAACAGGTCCTCGGCGGCGTTTTGGTCAAGGCCGCGGCAGGCGAGGTAGAACAGCTGCTCGTCGCGGACGTGGCCGATGGTGGCGCCGTGGTTGCCGGCGACGTCGTCCTCGTCGCACAGGATGACGGGAACGGTCTTGTTGTCGACGCCCTTGTTGGCCAAAAGCACCGTCTCGCGTTCGGTGCCGGTTGCACCCTTGCAGCCGTGCACGAGGTCGATGGTGCCGCGGTAGACCTTCTTGGACGTACCGGTCAGCACGCCGTTGGCGTCGATCTCGCACTCGGTCTTGCGACCGCGGTGGCGCAGCTCGTAGTTAAAGTCGCGCACCTGCTCGCGGGCGCCCAGGTAATCGGTATCGATGGTGACCTTGGCGGTATCGCCCAGCAGGTCGCCGGCAAGGCCGGTGGCGCTGGCGCCAGCACCCAAGACGGTGTGCTGCACGTTGACGCGCGCGCCCTCGTCCGGGAACAGGCCGGTGTCGTCGAGCGCGATCCAGCTATCGTCGAGCGTCTGCGTGCAGGCCACGTTGACGGTGGCGTACTCGTGGGCGCACACGCGTAGCACGGAACCCACGACGCCCTCGCCGGCAACGGGGGAGTCCAGGGCGATCTGCAGGTCGAGCGTCGACTGGGGACGGGCGACGACGTCGACGGCGGCGATGGCCGCGGCGGCATCGACACCGCTCACACGCACGGTAACCGTCGCGTGCTTGTATGCGGGCGCATCGATGACGATGCGCTTGGTAGCGTGCTCGGCCAAGTAGGCGTAGGCAGCCTCGCCCATGCCGGTTTCGAAGGCCTCAGCGGGGGAGAGCTCCTCCTCCAGCTTGATGGCGCCGGCCTGGTAGACGGAGGTGGCGGGCACGTCGAGCTCGGTTTCGGGCGTGATGCGGGCGCGGTCGGCGGCGTCGCCGGGGGCGGAGGCGCGACGCTCGGGGAAACGCTCGGCCATGGCTTCCATGGCGGCGTCGAACGCGTCTGTCACGCCAGTAAACTGCTCATCCAAGCCCTCGACCTCAATGGACTCGGCGGGAGCGGCGGCAAGCTCGTCAGAGAGCTCGAGCTTGGTCTGGTTCATTTTCAACCAGCCCCAGGTTGCTGCGGGCATCGCGTTGACCTGTTCGAGTGTGGTGGCAGCGGTGTTGGTTTCCTGTTTCATTATCCGATCGCTCCTTCCATCTCGAGCTTGATCAGGTTGTTCATCTCGACGGCGTACTCCAGCGGCAGCTCCTTGGAGACCGGGTTGGCAAAGCCGTTGACGATCATGGTGCGGGCCTCTTCTTCCGAGATACCGCGGCTCATCAGGTAGAACACCTTGTCGTCGCCGATGCGGCCGATGGTGGCCTCGTGGCCAATATCGACGTTCTTGGCGCGGATGTCCATGGCGGGGATGGTATCGGAGCGGCTCTGGTCGTCGAGCATGAGCGACTGGCAGCTCACGGTTGCCTTGGAGCCCTCGGCCTTAGGCGTGGCCACGATGGAGCTGCGGAAGGTCTGGATGCCGCCGCTCTTGGAGATACCCTTGGTCTCGACGGTTGCCGAAGTATCGGGCGCGTTGAGCACGACTTTGCAGCCGGTGTCGAGGTTCTGGCCGGCACCGGCAAAGGTGATGCCGGTAAAGCTCGAGCGGGCGCGGCGGCCGTTGAGCACGCTCATGGGGTAGAGGTAGCCCACGTGGCTGCCGAAGGAGCCGCTGATCCACTCGATGTCGCCGTCCTCGTCCACGCGCGCACGCTTGGTGTTGAGGTTGTACATGTTCTTGGACCAGTTCTCGATGGTCGAGTAGCGCAGGTGCGCACGCTTGCCCACAAAGAGCTCGACGGCGCCGGCGTGGAGGTTGGCCACGTTGTACTTGGGCGCGGAGCAGCCCTCGATAAAGTGCAGGTCGGCATCGTCCTCGACAATGATGAGCGTGTGCTCAAACTGGCCGGCACCCTTGGCATTGAGGCGGAAGTAGCTCTGCAGCGGAAAATCGAGCTTGGTGCCCTTGGGCACGTAGACAAACGAGCCGCCCGACCATACGGCGCCGTGCAGGGCCGCAAATTTGTGGTCGGTGGGCGGGATGAGCGTCATAAACTTCTCGTGGATGAGCGGCTCCCACTGCGGGTCGTGCAGAGCCTCCTCGATACCGGAGTACACGATGCCCATCTTGGACGCCGTGTCCTGCATGTTGTGGTAGACCAGCTCGGAGTCGTACTGCGCGCCGACGCCTGCCAGGTAGCTGCGCTCGGCCTCGGGGATGCCCAGGCGCTCAAAGGTGTTCTTGATGTCGTCGGGCACCGACTCCCAGTCGTGCTTTTGGTCGGTGTTGGGCTTGACGTAGGTGACGATGTTGTCCATGTCCAAGCCCTCGATGGAGGGACCCCACGTCGGGTCGGGAAAACGATTGAAGATCTCGAGGGACTTTAAGCGCAGGTCGAGCATCCACTGCGGCTCGTCCTTCTTGGCGCTGATCTCGCGCACGATGTCGGGCGTGATGCCGGCGTCGAGGCGCTCGAATCCCTCCTCGCCATAGGTGAAGTCGTAGAGGCTGCGGTCGATGTCCGCGACCTCGGTGCGGTTCTTGGTCATTGCGTCGCCCCTTTACGCCTGCTGCTCGGCAGCGGCGGCCTCGGCCTTGGCGCGTTGCTCGGCGGCCTCGCGCTCGAAGGTCTCAAAACCGTTCTTGTCGATCCAGGGGATGAGCGAGGCGTCGTCCTCGCGCACGATGTGGCCCTTGACCATAACGTGGACGCGGTCGACATCCAGGTGCTCCAAGATGCGCGTGTTGTGCGTGATGATGAGCATGGAGCCGTCGCAGCTCTTGCGGTAGGCGTCCATGCCGTGGCTGACGGTGGACAGAGCGTCGACGTCCAGGCCGGAGTCGGTTTCGTCCAGAATGGCGAGCTTGGGCTGCAGCAGCAGAAGCTGGAGCATCTCGACCTTCTTCTTCTCTCCGCCCGAGAAGCCCACGCCCAGCTCGCGGTTGAGATAGGCGGTATCCATGTTGAGCTCGGCCGCGAGCTCCTTCACGCGGCGGCGGAACTCCTTGCCCTTCATTTCCAGGCCGGGGCGGCCGGCGATGCTGGCGCGCAAAAAGCTCGACAGCGGCACGCCCGGGATCTCGACCGGGGCCTGGAAGCTCAGGAACAGGCCGGCGCGCGAGCGCTTGTCGGTGGTGAGCTCGGTGATGTCCTGGCCGTCAAAGACGATACGGCCGTCGTTGACCGTGTAGACGGGGTCGCCCATGACCAGGTGGCCGAGGGTGGACTTGCCGGCGCCGTTGGGGCCCATCAGCACGTGGGTCTCGCCGGCGGCGACGTTGAGGTTGACATTGTGGAGGATGGTCTTCTCGTCCACGGAGGCGGTCAGACCCTCGATGGAAAGCAGCGGATTTGCGCTCATGCTGTCCCTCTCTGTATATGGTGTACTCATAGGTGTACTAAACCCTAGGAATCTTCTCGGAATAAAGTTACTATGGGTTCGGCGTTAGTCAAGGGAAAACCCGACTAATTCACTCGACTTTTTAGATGCGTGACATAATAACCAGGATTGTTTGCCCCGCGCGCATAAGATTTGGGACAAACAAGCCTGGTATTTTGTCCCAGGAACAACGGGAGGGTAGGTATGCTCATTTCTTCCAAGGGCCGCTATGCCCTCCGGTTAATGATCTATATCGCGGCGCTGGGCGACGCCGAGGGCAAGATTGCCTTGCGCGAGGTTGCCGACCGCGAGCATATCTCGCAAAAGTATCTGGAGCAGCTGGTTCGTCCGCTTATGAAGGCGGGCCTGCTTAAGAGCGTGCGCGGCAAGGGCGGCGGCTACATGATGGCCAAGGACCCGGCCGAGGTGCGCGCCGGCGACATCCTGCGTGCCGTTGAGGGCAGCACGGCTCCGGTGGCGTGCGATGGCATCGACAACAGCTGCGCCCGCAGCGACCTTTGCTCGACCGTCAAGTTCTGGCGCGGTCTGGACGACGTGATCGAAAAGTACGTCGACGGCGTGACGTTGGCCGACCTGGCCGCCGTCCCCGAGATCAACTTTGACATTAAGCTGTAGGACTGCAAATGGCATCTCTCGACAAGGTGTATAAGCAAATCGAAGTTTTTGCTCGGGAATGTGACGCCGAGAAGGTTGTGCTGTTTGGTTCCCGCGCTCGAGGTGACAACTTGCCTAAGAGCGATATTGACATCGCCGTAGCAGGTTGCCGGGATTTCGGCCGGTTGTCATATTTGATCGAGGAGCGTCTTGATACTCTTTTAGATGTAGATGTCGTCAATCTCGACGAGTCCTTATCGCGTCAATTGCTCGATGAAATTGCCAGGGATGGTGTGATTCTGTATGAAAAAATATGAGAACTTTGTCAGCGCCTTGGCGAATCTTGAGGATGCGCCCAATCAGGATCTCAACAATGATTTTGTTCAGAGTGGTTTGATTAATAAGTTCAATCTTCAATTTGAACTGAGCTGGAAGCTCCTTAAGCGTCTGCTCGAGTATGAGGGTGCCACGCTTGCCGCGTCGGGGTCTCCTCGTGCCATCTTGAAGGAGTCCTACCGATTCTACGACTTTATTGATGAGGCAGCCTGGCTGGATATGCTCAGAGACCGCAATACGAACGTCCATATCTACGACAACAAGCTCGCTCAAGATTTGATTCATCGCATCTTGAACGTCTATATTCCCGCTTTCTGCCAGTTGAGAGACGGGCTGACGAAACGTTACGGCGAGCTTCTGTTGGCGCCCGACGACCAGTTTGTCTAATTCCTTACGATTTCGCGGAGGGTTGTTGCCGTTTACCGAGGGATTGTTGTGCAACAACGGGCGAGCTGCAATACTTAACTCTATCTTTGCAAACCGCACTTTAACTACACCAATGCAGGGAGGATCTTATGCAGCCTAAGCATTCTGCTATTGTCGCGGGCCTGACGCTGGCGCTTTCGTTTGGCGCCGTTTCCGCGCCGGCACCCGCCGCTGCCGAGGAGCCCACGCCGGGCGTTGCCTCGGATGCCACCGATATCGACAAAGGTCTCTACACCCAGCAGTCCTTCTCGGGCGTGCTGAGGTCGGTCCAGGGCGTTTCGTTTGTCAACGTGACTCCCGAGATGAAGTACTTTACCAAGTACGAGAGCCATGGCAACTACAACCAGGGCTTTTCGTATGGCGACGGCTACAACGCGCTGGGTTACTACCAGTTCGACCGTCGTTGGTCGCTCATCCCGTTTATGAAGCAGGCCTACAACTACAACCCCGAAAAATACTGCATGCTCAAGGATGCGATTGATCGCGGCAACGAGATTTCCAACACGAGCAATGCCATGTACGAGAACGGCCAGCTCACCGAGCTGGGCCATATCGCGCAGGATGCCTTCCAAAGTGCTTATAACACCGATCCTGCTGAGTTTTCGGCTCTGCAGGATGCGTATGCGTACAACTCGTACTATGCGGTGACCGAGGCGTGGCTTAAGAGCGCTCTTGGCATTGACATCTCCGGCCGCGCCGATTGCGTCAAGGGCATGGTGTGGAGCATCACCAACATGTGCGGCACCGGTGGCTGCAGAGACTTCTTCCGCTGGGCGAATCTTTCCAACGATATGTCCGACCGCGAGTTTGTGACGGCGCTCTCCAATAGCGTGGTCAACAATGTCGCCACCAAGTTTTCAAGTCAGCCCCAGTATCATGAGGGCTGGAAGAATCGTTATAAGAATGAGCTGAAGGACTGCTTGGTTTATATCGCTGAGGACGAGGCTGCCGCCGCGACGCCCGTGCAGCCCGAGCCTGCGCCGGCGCCCTCGCCGACACCTGATTCGAATGACGGCTCGAGTGACGATGTCAACGATGACAGGATGGATGCGCCCTCGACCGATACTGACGGTGATGGCTCTGCTGGTGGCACTACCAACGACGGCTCTACTTCGAACGGCTCTGCTGCGGGCGATTCGTCTTCAAGCTCTTCCGGCAATACGGGCAGCGACGCTTCTGGTTCGACCGACCCTGGCACCTCTAACTCATCCACCGGCTCGAGCGATTCGTCCGCTGACACCGGCTCTAACAACGGCTCTGGCTCTGCCGCAACCCCTGATTCCGATGCTTCCAAGGACAACTCGAATAAGGCGCCGGACGCTCCCGTTGCTTCGCCGGACAAGAAGCCTTCTTTCTCCGTGCAGCTTGGTTCTACGCTGGGCTCTTCGCTGATGGCTGGTGTCAATAACGGCTCGACCCAGAACAAGGACAACTCTGATCAGGTTTCCACGGAAAAGACCGAGGCCGCAAAGGGCGACTCCAAGGGCAAGGCTTCCGAGAAGACCGAATCCGATAAGGGTTCTAGCTCTGATGAGAAGGGCGACAAGTCCGCTCAGGAGAAGGACGAGGGCAAGAAGTCTGAATCTGAGGAGAAGGACGAGAACAAGGACGGAAAGAAACAGTCCGAAGACGACGACAAGAGCGGTGCTGACAACCAGGTCCAGGAGCAAAATGACTCCAAAACGGTGACCACTACAACCACGACGACTACAACGACCAAGTCATCTGGCGGTAACATGCCCAAGACGGGCGACCTTATCGTTATGGCGAGCCTTGCCAGTGCAAGCTTGGCCACACTGGGCGCTACGTCTATCGTAAGTGGCAAGCATAAGCTCGATCAGCAGAAGAAAGCTTCTGGGGAGGACGGCTCGGAGGAGTAGCCTCTTGGTTGCTAGATAACTAAAGAGTTGGGACGGGGCCCGGTTCGAATGCATCGGGCCCCGTTTTGTTGTGCAACGATTAGTTATGCCCCCTCACACCTCTTGTTGCTACCGTTGCCCGATATGTTCGCGCGGCGTCGTCGGTACGCGCGAGGCGGTCATTACAATTGGCATCGTGCAGCGATTTAGGGGGAACGTTTTGGTGTCTGAACAGGCAAATGTTGATTGTGCTGCTGGCTTTGGCGTGCGCTTGATCGGCTGTGCCGACGATGCGGTTTTGCCCATTGGCATGCACGACTATGCGGAGGCCCTTGGTTGCTGCATGTTGGTTGACAAGACAATGTTTATTGCCGATGTGTTGGACTGCGACGCGTCCGTTGTGGTGTGCTGTCGACCCGAGGGTTTTGGCAAGAGCATGAACTTGTCGATGCTCAGGGCTTTTCTGGAGCGTCCAGCGGTCGGTCGCGCCGGTCGGAGCTCGTTTGACGATGCTCAGATTTGGGATGCGAACGGCGGGCGCTATCGGGATGAGTATGCTTGCTATCCGGTGATATCGCTGGACTTTTCTGGCGCTGCGAGGCGTGGCCCCGCTGTTGCCGGCGTCGTGCGCGATGCCCTTTCGGGCGAGTGCGCTCGCTTGTTGGCTCTCTTGGAGGCTCCGGATTTAGCTCGAGATAAGGTGCGTCACATCGAACGTGTCGCGCGTGGCGTGGCGAGTGCGGACGAGGTTGACTCGGTGCTCGGTGTGCTCATAGAACTGCTGGAGATTGCCTGCGATGAGCAGGTTGTATTGCTCGTTGATGGGTACGATGCGGCGTGGTCTCGCCGTGCGAGCGCGAGGGACGCTTCCGACGCCGATCCGGCAGAACTACTTGACCGTGTGCTGTTTGACGCCATTGCCACTGCGCGCGATTCGTTGCGGCTGACGTGTCTGATGGGGGAGTGTCCCGGTCCTGCCGAAGCGGCGCTTTCTTCGCGCGGCTGCTCGTATTGTTTGACGACGCCGCTGTCGGCGTGGTGTGACCGTTGGTTCGGTTTTTCGGATGCTGAGGTCGAGGCTCTTTTGAATCATGCTGGGCGCGAGGAATACCTGGATGATGCGCGTGAATGGCTCGAGGGGTATCGGTTTGGCAGGGCCTATTGCTCGAGTCCAGAGCGTGTGATCGGTTTTCTGGGCCGAGGCTGCACGGCGCCTGTGCGTGCCGATCTGTATGGATATGCCGATTGCCTGAGTAGGGTAGTTGCCGGGTGGAATCTCGACCGCCTTTCGGTCTTGTTTGATTTGCTCGAGGCCCATGGGTGCGCTGAGGTCCCGCTTTGTTTGGGCACTGCAGAGCCAGATGTCTCGCCTGACGATGGCATGTGGACAGCGCTGTATCTGTCCGGTTTTCTCACGACGGATATGACTGAGGAGCCAGAGCATGGCGATCGCCTCCGTGCTTTGCGATTGCCCAATAACGAGCTTCGCCAGGCCTTGCGTCTAGTGATTATTGAGTGGTTTGAGTGCGCTGCAGAAGACATTCGAGACGTCGATGCGTTTCGCGACGGGCTGTGCCATGGGAACGAAGATACCGTGAGGCGGGCGCTAAGCCGCATCTTGGGAGATGCGGGAATCGGTGCGACCGACCCAGATACACCGCTGCCATATCACCTACTCTTGCAAGGACTCTGCTTTGGATTGCCGGGCTATGCCAATCCTGCTTCGAGGCGAAAGTGTGGCGCGGATCGCTGGGACATCCAGGTTTTTCCTACGGGCGCCGTGTTCGACATAGCCGATACGATCGGTATGCTCGATGAACGTCCGCTGATAACGATCAACATGATGTATGACCCCGGTGTGGATGCGCTGGGCCTGGAATTGCTGGCCGTGCAGGCGCTGCTCGACATAGAGCGCGACGGCATCGACGAAATCCGTGTGCCGCGACCCGGCGTTGGCCGCATGCGCTGGGGGTTTGGGTTTGATGGACAGCATGTGGCTACGGTGTACCAGCGGCTTTAAGCGCCGAGGTGTTTCCGGCTTCCGTTACTCGGTGTCCTTCATGGGCGGCATGGGCTTCCAGTTGGGATCCTTGATGATCTTGCGGGCATCCTTCATGCCGCGTCGCAGCGCCGGAATACCGGTCTTAAAGCACTTGTCAACGGCAGCCAGGCGAATGAATTCCTTGCAGAAGGTCGCGGCGTTGCCCAGGCGGAACAGCATGGGGTGGTAGTCACCGTAGATCTGCATATAGCGAGCGAGGAAGCCTCGGTTGCGCATGATGTAGTAGCGGTTGGTGTCGCTCGTAGAGTTGAGCTGGCGCTTGCCGGCGATATCCCAGTTAGAGACGGCGCGGGCGCGCTTGAGAACCACGTCGGCAACAACGGCGGCGGGGAAGTGTTGGCTGGCTACGTAGCCGTAGCAGGCATCGTCGCCGTAGATAAAGAAGCGCGCATCGGGCAGGCCGATCTTGTCGACTACGCAGCGCGAGAACATGCCACCCTCAAAGCACAGCTGGTTCATGGCGCGGTAGCCCTCGGGTCCCAGGTCCCACTTGGCGACAGGGTTGGGAATGCCGAGCGAAAGGATGAGCTGGTACTGCCAAAAGAAGGCGCCGCCGTCAAAGTCCAGGCGCGAACCCTGGATGACATCGTAGCGGTCGGTCCACTTGGCAAGACGCTCGATGCCTTCGGGGATGACGAGCACGTCGTCGTCCATCACCCAGAACCATTGGGCGCCCAGGTCGTAGGCGCATTTAGTGCCGGCGGAGAAGCCGCCCGCACCGCCGCCGTTTTCGAGCTGCGGGGCGTAGATGACACGGTCGGTGCCGCCCTGCGCGTCGGGCTGCTCGGTGTCGATGCCCCACAGGTTGGCCAGGCGCTCGTTGAATGCGGTGCACATGGCCTCGGTCTCGCGCGAATTCTCGTTATCGACGATCACGATGCGCCAGGGCGTTGCCGTGAGCTCGGTCATGGAGTCGAACAAGTTGGCCAAGAGCTCCTGGCGCTTGTACGTAACGACGACGATGGCGAGCTTATCGATGGGAGCGGGAAGGGTTGAAGGCATGGGGCAATATATCCTTTCACGCGCGGCGGGCGAGTGCAGCGCGGAAGCTATCGAATACGTCCTTGGGACTGTCCTATTGTAAAGGCTCGGCGCACCTTGACGGCAAGCTTTGAATAAAACGCAGGAACCTGCCACGTGTGTAGCGGCTTTGGCGTCTGACAACAGCGTGTCTATTGCCGCTTGAGCTTGCGTTCGATAAGGCTTCTAACTGCATCGATGATGAGAAGTGCTAAAGCAAAGACGATGCTAATGACGGTACCCGTGATGATGCATATAGCTGCCGGGCTGCTTTGGCTGACCAGTATGTTTGCGAGCAACGTATTGAAGACGGGACGCCACAGGCTACTGGTGAGCGACTGCATCACATAGAAACCGAGCGTGGCGGTCGATAAGGTGACGATGACACCTGCAGTCCGCGGATTGCCTGAGACACTGCGTCGGGTTGCCGCAAAGAGCAAGGAGGCGGCAGCGAGAGCAAACGAGATCAGCGAGGTCGATTTGTAGGAGAGGGTTGCCATTGCCGTGAGGTTGCCGGTGAAGGAGAGCTCGCCTTCCAGGATGATGACGAGCACCAAAACCGTTACGAGCGAGCGCATGCCCAAGGCGCCCACCCTGTCCGAATCCATGACATCGGTAACGTCGCGGAGCAGTCCGCCGATCAAAAACGCGACTACGTACGTGATAGCGCTCATGAGCTTTTGGAGCCAAGAAAACTCACCGGCGCTTGTCGCACTCATAACGGCTAAATACCCGTTAACAACAAATGCGAGGATGCCAACGGCGATGACCGTCGTCGTGTAGCTCTTCTGGGAGAGTCGACTCTTAGCCAGTCCAAACCATGGCGTCATGAAGACCGTGGCGGCATAGACCCAGATAAACTCAAGGCCCAGCGTGTACCAGTAGTGCGTGTTGAGGGTAACATCGGGAATGGGGGAGACGACCGTGGACCACGCGAGTGCCACGAGGCAATAAAACGCAGTGGGCAAAATGACCTTGCCAAGGCGCTGCGTCGTCCGCTGTATTTGCGATGTCCACGTTGCCCCATCGCTCCAGGCGCGAGCCGCCGAGGCAATCAGGAAGTAGCCCGAGATCATAAAGAAGACCTCGTTGGCCCAGCAGCCCAACAAGTTGATAAAACCGAGCACGCCGGAATAGGGGAACATCGCAAGTGGGGCATATTCCACGGCGCCGAAACAGGTTGCCTGGAAGGTCCACTGAAAGGTATGGAACACCGCGATACCGGCGACCGCGACCAAGCGCAGCGCTTCGATGGATATGTTGCGTGCGGCTTTAGGCTGCATGGCGTCCTTTCGTAGGTTGGGCTCCATAGATTATATAAACGCCCGCTGGCGCGCTGACCCTTTGATACCATGAAACGACAGGTATTTCCTAAGGAGCACATTTGTCTACTAACGCCTCTGGCAGCCCTGTTCTGTCGCTGCTTATTCCCATTTACAATGTTCAGCGCTACCTGCGCGAGTGCCTCGATTCCGCCCTGGCGCAGACGCTCAAGGATATTGAGATCATCTGCATTAACGACGGGTCGACCGACAACTCGCCGGCGATTATCCGCGAGTATATGGAGCGCGATAGGCGCGTCAAGATGATCGACAAGGCCAACAGCGGCTACGGCGACTCGATGAACCACGGTCTGGAGATGGCGCGCGGCAAGTACGTGGGCATCTTGGAGTCCGATGACTTTATGGCGCCCGACGCACTCGAAAAGCTTGTCTCGGCCGCCGATAGCAATAATGCCGACTTCGCGAAGGCGAACTTTGATTTCTACTGGTCTAAGCCCGAGGAGCGCCGCTCGCTGCACGAGATGTTTAGACCTCAGGATTGCGGCAAGCCGGTGCACCCGAGCGATACGACTCAGTTCTTTAAGCAAAAGCCGTCGATTTGGTCGGCCGTGTACCGTCGCGATTTTCTTGAGCGCAACGGCATTACGTTTCTGCCGACTCCGGGGGCATCCTTTCAGGACACGTCATTCGCCTTTAAGGTGATTGCGTGCGCCGATAAGGCTGTTTACCTGCATGATGCCGTGTTGTCGTATCGCCAGGACAACGAGAATTCCTCGGTCAATTCTTCGGCTAAGGTTTTTTGCGTCAATACCGAGTATGCCGAGATTGAGCGTTGGATTCGAGAGGATTATGCCCGTGACCACGCAGGTGATGACGTCGCGCGCATGCTCAAGTTCAATCAACTCATTAAGTACGATTCGTACATGTGGAACTATGTGCGCCTAGCGCCTAAGTTCTATAAGGAGTTCCTGGTGCAGATGGCTAAGGAATTTCAGGCGGCCTTGGACGCGGGGGAGTTTTCGCTTGACGACCTCAAGCCGTGGAAGCGCGCGAATCTCGCTGCCATTCTCAAAGATCCTGAGGGCTGGGTTGACGAGCATCCGAGTTTTGCGACGGATGGTGCCTTGGGGCGCGCTAAGTATTACGCCTCGGTTGGAGGCCCTGGCGTGGTCGCCGCCTTTCTCATCGAATCGCTGAGGGGGTAGGTCGGCATGGGAGAGGCCTCGTGTCCTAAAGCTACCATTGTCGTCCCCGTTTATAACTCTGTGCGTTCCATTCAGCGATGCCTCGATTCGCTGTTGGCCCAGTC
The DNA here is from genome assembly GCA_905214525.1 of uncultured bacterium. Classification (GTDB taxonomy): domain Bacteria; phylum Actinomycetota; class Coriobacteriia; order Coriobacteriales; family Coriobacteriaceae; genus Collinsella. The sequence goes on along the minus strand of CAJMMN010000005.1, from coordinate 40,209 downwards.
CGAGCGCTCGATTCAGGTTGTCTGCGTCAACGACGGTTCGACCGATGATTCGTTGGACGTGTTGCGCCAGATCGCACAGGCCGACGATCGCGTGCTGGTGATTGACCAGGAAAACGCGGGCGTCTCGTGTGCTCGAAATGCCGGTATCGATGCCGCCGAGGGCGAGACCGTCTTTTTTGTGGACGCCGACGATTACATCGATGTCCAGACGGTCGAGCGCGTGCTGCATGCCATGGAGTCTGCAGATGCCGAGGCCGCCGTTTTTGGCGGCGTCTGTGAACCTGCCGATGCTGCCCCCAAACGCGTCCAGCAACTCATGAGCCCCAAAGCTGGTACCTTCGGCGCCCGTGATCCCCAACTGCTGTTCCATGCGAATGCGCAGCCCTATGCCTGCCGTGCGGCTTTTTCGCGCGAGCTGCTCAATCGCGAAGGCATTCGCTTCGCCCCCGGTTTGGCTTTGGGCGAGGACGCCGTCTTCCAATTTGCGGCTTATGCGCTTGCCCGCAAGACCGTCGTCATGCCGGACAAGTTCTACCACTACGTGATGGAGAGCGAATCGGCGACGCATGAGTTCAACAGTGCCGAGGCTCGCGTCAAAAAGCTTGACGCCCACATGAGGATGCTCGAGGAGGTCTTGGAGGGCTGGGCGGCCTACGGTCTTTTGGGCCTGTGTCCCGGCGAGCTGACAATTTGGTTTTTGGACCTCATTGTGTTCGACCTGGCGCGCTTGGATGCCGATGACTTCCATCGCGTGGCGGCTCGCGTCAACATGGACCTCACGACGTTTTTGGGAACGGAGTGGGCGGATATGCCTGCTAAGGGCGCCGTTCGCCGTGTTGCCCACAAGCTCGTTGCGGCGACCGCGGGCGTTTCGATGGCAGACGCAACGCTGTTCTATCTTTCGACTCGCGGTCTCAAAGCCTGCCTGGAGCGCTTTATCTAATTCCAAGCGCTGCCGCCCGCCGCAACTCGGCTGCTAAAATAACCCTGTTATACGCTATTCAACAGGAGGTTCTCTTGCAGAACTCTGATACCCCTAAAGTTTCGCTGCTTGTTCCCATTTGCAATGTCGAGCGCTACCTGTGCGAGTGCCTCGATTCCGCCGTGGCGCAGACGCTCAAGGACATCGAGATCATCTGCATCAACGACGGCTCCACCGATAGCTCGCCAGATATCATCCGCGAGTACATGGAGCGCGACCCCCGTGTAAAGATGATCGACAAAGCCAACAGCGGCTACGGCGACTCGATGAACCGCGGCCTGGAGATGGCGCGCGGTGAGTACGTGGGCATCCTTGAGTCCGACGACTTTATGTTTGAGGATTCGCTCCAAAAGCTGGTCGCCAAGGCCGATGCTGAGCATGCCGATGTGGTAAAGGGCGACTTTTACCTGTATTGGTCCACGCCCAGCGAGCGCCGTGAGCTGTTTGGGATCATCGACGAGCATATGACGGGCGCCGCGTATCGCCCCGTCGATCGCCCGGGCATCTTCTACCGCAAACCTTCCATTTGGTCGGCTATCTATCGGCGCGAGTTCCTCAACGACAATCAGATTCGGTTCCTTCCCACGCCGGGTGCTTCGTATCAGGATGCGGGTTTTAACTTTAAGGTCTGGGCATGCGCCGAGCGTGCCGCGTTTATTGCGGACCCCATTTTGTGCTATCGCCAGGATAACGAGAAGAGCTCCGTTAATTCGCCTAACAAGGTGTTTTGCGTGTGCGACGAATATGCCGAGATGCAACGTTTTTTGGACGAGTGTCCCGAGCTCAAGGCTCAACTCCAGGGCATTTTAATGCGCATGAAGGTCGATACGTACCGTTGGAATGATGAGCGTCTGGTCGATGAACTGCGTGATCAGTTTTGGAAAAAGGCCTCGCCCGAGCTCAAGGCCGATTGGGATGCCGGTCGCTTTGACCTGTCGCTGTTTGATCCGCGTGGTGAGACCGACTTGCGCCTGATGGTCAAGTCGCCCCGCGCCTATATCGATTCGCGCTTTGACTTTAAGAAGCCGGGCAAGCTCAATACGTTTAAGCATTACTTTAAGATCGGCGGCCTGCCGCTGGTCTGGCGCGTGCTGACGTATCAGCGCACCTACGGCGACAACCCGCATCCTGACGACGTTCCGGCCGCACAGTAGGAGCGCGTGACTATGGCTACCCCCAAGATTTCCGTTGTCGTTCCCATCTATAACGTGGAGGAGTGCCTGGCCTGGTGCCTGGACTCCCTGCTTGCGCAGGACATGCCCGATTGGGAGGGCGTGCTGGTCAACGATGGTTCGCCGGATGGTTCGCGCGATATTGCGGCTGCCTATTGCGAAAAGGACGCGCGCTTTACGCTGGTCGATAAGGAGAACGGCGGTCTGTCGAGTGCGCGTAATGCAGGCATCACCGCGTCCACGGCGCCTATCGTTGCGTTTTTGGATTCCGACGACCGCTTTACGCCCGATGCATGCCGCGTGATCGTCGATGCCTTTGAGCGCGAGGACTGCGACGTTTTGACCTTTGGCGCGAATCCGTATCCGCTGGAAGCAGGGTATCCCTGGCTTAACTATGTGCTGAGCCCGCGCGATGTGTCGTTTGAAGGCTATAGCTCTGACCTGCTGTTTAAAGAGGCATCTCGTCCCTTTGCATGGCGCACCGCCTGTAAGCGTGAGTTTTTGCTGGGCAACGGGATCGTGTTCGATGAAACCGTTAAGTATGGCGAAGATCAGGTCTTCGATTTTTCCGTGTACGGTCGTTCGCGCAAGACCGCGCTTATCTCGAACAAGCTGTATGACTACCGTGTCGCGCGCAAAGGCTCGCTTATGGACACCATGCGCTATGACGACGAGACGCGACTGCTGGAGCACGTGAAGATTTACTCCGCGGTGCTGGCTGACTGGCAGCGCGACGGTCTCGATGTACAGCATGCCGATGACCTGGCCTACTTCCTGTGCGATCTGGTGCTGTACGATGCGCTCAGGCTGTTGAGTACGGACTGCGGTAAGGTGTTTGCTGCCGTTGCCACGGCGCTTGCCGGTTCTGCCGTGGGCAGCGATGTTGCGCTCGCACAATGCGCTCCTTCTGTTGCTGCTATGGTGCGTGCGGCGCTTACCGGTAAGGCGCCCAATGCCCGTGCGTGCAAAAAGCTCATGTTCGATTACGACGTCTTGAGGTTTGGGCGCCTGGGTGCCTGCAAACGCATGGCAGCGAACGCCCTGGGAAAGCGAGAAGTGTAGATGAGTATCAAGCGTTTGGCACTTTGCCGCAGTCAGGGCCGTCTGTTTGTGCTGCTTCGTTTTGCCGGTCAGGATGTCGCCGCGCTTATTGAGCGGGAGGGTTCTCAAGCGTTTGCCCATGCGACGACGAGCGGTTCTTGTGTGCCGTTGCTGGCGCTCCCGGTCGATCATGGCCGCGTGCTGGCGCTTTGCCCTTCCGTTTCCGATTACGAGCGCGAGCTCGCCGTCTTGGTGCTTCCGTTTTTGGATGGCTCGTCGATGGATGTCGTTTTTGCATCCGGTGGCCAAAGGTTGGGCTCCATTCGCCTCGATAGCCGCGTGGCCAAGCTGGAATCCAAGATTAACTACAAAGCAAAGCCTGCGCTGTGTGCGCTTGTCCGCGATGCGCAGCGTGGCGAACACTGCGGCCGCTACGAGATCGATGCCATTCGCTATTTGCCGGCAGACGCCGGCGCGGTGTGGCGCTATGAGGTTACCTGGGCGGGGGACCCTCAGTGCGCACCTGAGCTCCAGATCTTCGATACGCATATGAATGCCATCGATGTCACCGTGCATGTGTTTGAATCGCAGGCCGATGTGCCGCAGCGCAACGGTTGCCGTGTCAATAAAACGTATCTGAGCGTTGAGATGCCTCGGGATATACGAGATTTTGTCGCGATTGTGAGCGATCCCACAGAGCAGATTCAGAGCGGTTTTTGCGCCATGGATGGTCGCCTGTATAACGGCATGGTCGACGACAGCTGGAACCGCATGAAGGACGCGCGTGCAGACGACGCAGCTTATCGACGTTGGTTTGAGCAACATCGCGCAAAGCCGGGCGATTTGGCGTGCCAGCGTGTCGCATCGGCGGCATTTGCTTATAGGCCGCTTGTGAGCATTGTGGTGCCGTGCTACAAGACTGATCGGGTCTACCTGCGCGAACTGTTGAATTCGGTGCTTTCCCAGAGCTATGACAACTGGGAACTGCTTCTTATGGATGCCTCGCCTGAATGGGATGCGGTGGCCGACCTTGCGGCTGACGCCAACGACGAGCGCATTTGTCGGATCGAGCTGCCTGGCAACGGCGGCATTGTGCTCAACACCAATGCTGGCATTCAGCAGGCGACTGGAGACTACATCGCGTTCTTGGACCATGACGACATTCTGGAACCGGACGCGTTATTCCAGTATGTTTCCGCGCTGAATAAGGCGGCCGAGGGCGAGCGTCCCCAGGTCCTGTTCTGCGACGAGGACATGTTCCAGAAAACGGGGGAGTGGGGCCAGCCGGTTTTTAAGACGCGGCTCAACGTCGATCTGCTCTATAGCCATAACTGCGTGACGCATTTTCTGATGGTGGAGAAGACGCTCATCGATCGCATTGGCATGTCGCCAGAAGACATCGCGGGCGCCCAGGATTACGACCTGACGCTTCGATGCCTTGCGGCGGGCGCACGGTTTGAGCATGTTGCGCACGTGCTGTATCACTGGCGCGTGCATCCGGGATCGACCGCCGATGGTTCTGCCGATAGCAAGCCGTATGCCATCGAGGCCGGGCGCCTTGCGCTTCAGCGCCACTTTAACGCGCTGGGCGTTCGCGGAACAGTCGAGGAGACCGAGACGCCGTTTGTCTACCGCATGCGCTATGCGCTGCCGGAGTCTGCACCGCTGGTGAGCGTTGTGATTCCGACCAAGGATCACATTGAGACGCTCGATGCCTGTGTGATGTCGATTGCCCAGAAGGCAACGTATGCCAATTACGAGATCGTTTTGGTGGAGAACAATAGCGAAGTCCCGGAGACGTTTGCGTATTACGAAACCCTGCCAGAGCGCGTGGCTGCAACATCCGAAGGCAAGGGCATCGCGCGCGTTGTGTACTGGCCGGGCGAGTTCAATTACTCCCAGATCATCAACTTTGGCGTTGAACACGCCAAGGGCGATTATCTGCTGCTGCTCAACAACGATACCGAGGTCATAAGCCCGGACTTCATCGAAGAGATGATGGGGTATCTGCAGCGTCCCGAGGCGGGCGTGGTGGGCGCCAAACTCTACTTTGCCGATCATATGGTGCAGCATGCCGGCATTTTGGTTGGCGTGCGTGGCGCACTTGCCCATGCCAACCAGGACTTCCCAGCAAAGCGCGAGGGCTATCTCGCCCGCGCTGTGCGCCCGGGCAACTTTAGCGCCGTAACGGGCGCCTGTCAGATGGTGCGACGTGACGTATTTGAGCAGGTCGGAGGCTATAACGAGGAATTCGCCGTCGGTTTTAACGATGCTGACTTTTGCCTGCGCGTGTGGGAGGCGGGCTTCCGCACCATCTTTACGCCCTATGCCGAGCTGTACCACTACGAGTTCACCTCGCGCGGCAGGGAAGAGGCCAACGAGGAAAAGCTGCGCCGCTGGAAGCGCGAACAGGCGCTGTTCATGCAACACTGGCCGGAGCTCTTCTTGACAGGCGATCCGTGGTTGGGGCCGAACTTATCCGCTGAGAGCGAGTTTTTCTCGCTTTAAATAATGGATATTAGGAAGCCCTCAACTTACTTTCGATATGAGCTGAGAAGATAGCAACGTCTAGGCGATTTGCTGCAATACTTCACGATAGCTCGATACTTCCGCGATACGTTTATACAGACTTATGCAACACGATATAATCCGATATAGTCTACGATAAACTTATAAAGCTAAGATTGACCGATAATCGATTGTCTTGAGAGGCAAACAAGTGAGCGCCACAGCATTCCATAACCCGTTTCGTCCCACTGCCGGCGCTGAGCCTCCGCGCATAATTGGTCGTGATGATATTGCCCTTGAGTTTACTGAGAGTTTGAATGCGGGAATTGGTGCACCTGCGAGGCTCATGCGCATTGCCGGGCCAAGAGGCTCCGGAAAAACTGTTTTGCTCTGCGATCTTAGGGATCGTGCGCGAGAACTTGGATGGAAGACTGCTATTGTTTCTGCTGGCCCTAACCTATTGCTGGACTTGAGGGATCAGGTTGCTGATTCTTCCCTTGCGGCCAATGCTTCGGTCGGCGTAAATGCCGGCTTTGTTTCCGCGAAAGTCGATGTTGCACCCAAAGAGTCGAGCCTTAGAAAGTTGCTGAGTTCGGCGGCGAAGTCATCCAAGGGTCTTTTTATTGCCATCGATGAAGTTCAGGACGCTCCGATTGACGATATGCGTGCCATTGCGTCTACGGTTCAGCTTTTGATAGGGGAAAAAGTAGATATTGCACTTGCCTTTGCCGGCTTACCCGCCGGTGTTATGGATCTTATTAACGGCAAGGCGCTTACGTTCTTGCGTCGTGCCCTCCCCGAAGATCTGGCGCCTATCAACCAGGTGGAGGTAGCGCTCTCTATGGGCGACAGCTTTATCGCGACTGGCTTGACCATAGAGGACGATCTTCTGTCGAGAGCCGCTAAGGCCACTAAGGGCTATGCCTATCTGGTGCAACTGGTCGGTTATTCCATTTGGCAGCGCGCCAACTTGCATCGTGCCAAAAGTGCCATTGTGAGCGAGCGCGATGTTGCCGAAGGCATTGCGCTGGCAGAGGCTCGTTTTCACGATGTTGTTCACGAGCCCGCGATTTCTGGACTGGGGCCTAACGATATCAAATACCTTTTGGCGATGTGCGAGGACAAACGACAGTCCAAATCATCCGAGATTGCTAGGCGCATGGGTAAAAAGACCAATGAGGTTAGCTCCATTAGGGCAAAATTGCTACAAAGAGAGGTTATTCAGGCACCACAGAGGGGCTACGTGCAGTTTGCCGTGCCGGACCTAGATATCTATCTGCGAGAGAATGCCGAGGAGATTCTCGAACGGTTCTAGGTCGAGGTATTATTAGGTTTTGATTTGGCTCTATTAGACCAGGATTGGCATTCTGCCCAATCATCTTTTTGCAATTGCTAAATAATCACCCCCTTGCCTGGTTTAAATCCGGCAAGGGGGCGATGTGCTCAAGATCGGTTGGGTTAATCGTGAGGGCTCTATCGCTTCAAGTCGATTGCCGGCTATCTCGCCGCCTCCCCGTCGGGCGCCGGCGTCTTGACCCTCATCTCGAACGGCATCCCGCACTCCCGGACGAGCGCCCTGAGGCACGCGTTGGCGGCGGTGGACATGGAAATGCCGAGCTCGTCCAGGATGGCCGTGGCCTCCCTCTTGACCTCCGGGTCGATCCGGATCGTCGTGGCCGGTATGTTCGACGGCATGGCTGTACCTTTCCTCGTATATCGCGGTGCGACCATTACTACCGTCTCTATGCGGCGGGCGCGGCATCGTGAACGACCCCTTCGCGTGGTTGCCCTTGAACGACTCGGGGAAGTAAGTCTCGTCGAGCTCGCAGCCGCTGCCACGCTCGACCCTGAACGAGGGGGAGTAGGCCGAGAGACACTCGATCAGCCTGTGGCGCATGGTGTAGGCGGTCTTGAGGCAGACGCGGCAGCGCCTCGCGCATTCGCGCAGGGGCAGCATGAGCACGAAGCACTCGGCGTAGGCCATCCAGGTCTCCTTTGGGAGCCTGCTCGTCCCCAGGATGCGCCCACTGCCCATGCCGAAGGTCCTGCCGCAGCCCCGGCAGAGGTAGCGCTGATCGTCGTTCCCGGTCTTCCCCTTCTTCGCTGTCGCTACGGACCCGCAGCGACAGCAGCGTTCGACTTCGTAGGCGGAGCCGGCCGCGTCGTCGAACGCCGCCGCGCGGATCACGTCCCTGACGGACTCAATCGCGCGGCGGCGCTCGGTCCCGCTCAGCTTCGCCATGTCCCGTTTGAAGGCGATTACCAGGTCCTCGGCGTTCATGCTGCCCCGCGGTCTACGAGGCTAACGATATGGCGCCGTGGGGACAGATGTGTGTCAATCCTGGTCTAACAGAGCTTTTTTAATTGACGCGCCCATATAAATCTTTTCTGCATACTCGACTGCTTCTGCAGCCTCTGCGGCGCTCCGTAATTGGTAAAGCGACCTGACAGAGAGTGGAATTCGATGTCATAGCTGGCGTCTTCATCGGAGGACAAGACTGCTTGATGACTATATGTTTTCATCTCTAGCCATCTCAGGCTATTATAAATATATCCGTTGGCAGCTTTTACGATTTCCGGTACGTTCCAATCGGAATCATTTTTTGGTAGTTGATAGACATGACTTCTGCTTCGTATGTGCATTCAGTATTTTTGCACTGGATAAAATCAACTGCATCTAATTTAGCTAGATCGGGAAGCGATATTGCATGGCGCTAAGCTTGACACAGAAAGAAACATATCGGGAGACGCTGGCTAATCTCGTTGCCAAGCAAAACGATGGCGCCTCCATTGTTTCCGCAAAGAAGGAGCTGGAAGCGCTATCGACTTCTCTCGTCCCGCGAATGCTTTACCGCTATCGACCTCCAAGTGAATACGCTTTTGCCGATCTAGAAAACGCGACTGTTACATTTTCTCATCCAAAGGTTTTCAGCGATCAGTGCGACTCGGTACCGATCTATAACTGGAATGGTATAGATGAAATCGAAAGAAATCTCAATGATGATGAACAAGCGTTAAAGATAATAAATCAAATTGATTTTAGACGACTTGCGTTTGTTTTAGGGGTTCTGGGGGCTCCTTTTAATCCAGCAAGAATAGATGAGTTCGAGATACTATCCGATGAGGGAAAAGTTAGTCTTTTTCGCTCGGCTGTTAAAAACTTGCGCTTATTTGTTGGAGGATTTGTTGCCCCAGTTCATCAGAATAGCTGCCGAAATTGTTGCCGCATTTTGTGCCTAACAGACAATCCTAGCGATTCGAATATGTGGAATGTATATTCCGAAAGCCAAGCGGGTTTCGTTCTTGCTTACGACAGAGAAGCTATTCGCAATTGCAACATAGCTAACGGAATGCGCACTGAATTATTACCAATTTTATATGATGACGAACCATTTAATTGCGACCCTCAAATTGCTTGGACTGCTGCTAGGATGCTTGGTCTTAATGTGAGCAGTGATGATATGCTTAGTGATCTACGGGCAATTTACAGAAAGGGCAGTGTGTTTGAGCGGGAGAACGAATATCGTGCCCGTCTTGTACCAGAGCCAGATGAGCTTGAGATGAATTATGTACAACGCCCATGCAAGCCGTTGCGAGTTATTCTTGGGAGCAGGATGACTCAAGAGGATAAAGAGCTTTGCATTTGCGCGGCGAATAAACTGGATATTCCTGTAGATGAACAGTGCTAGTTATCCTTTAATAGTGCCGTATAGTCAATTATTTGTCAGCTGAATCGGGCGTCAGTAGACTTCTGAGCTGGCGATTGCTATATCTACGGGGGCATTTCGAAAGATAATTTGGTGTAATTTACGTTAACGGGAGTTGCTTGTCTATGAGTTTATCTTTATCAAATTGGGATTACTACTTGGTTCTTGAAAGAGAGCTTGTTAATTCCTTTAATTATGTTGAGCTGAGCAACGATAATTTCTCAACTTATTCAGTTGAATTTGCAAAGATGCTTTTATCGATTTGTTCTGAATTTGATTCGGTTTTTAAAGATTATGTCGAACTTCGATCCGGAAATAGACCATCTAATATCAAGGAAGCATTCGAGTGCCTGTCTGCTTTGAATGATGTTGCCTTTGTAAATGAGGTAGTTGACATTGCGATTAACCAGAGTATTTCACTCAAACCTTTTAATGCGTGGATAAATGGAATGTATGCAAAATTAACTTGGTGGGATAGCTATAACGCTGTGAAACATGATCGTGGTACGTATTTTAGAAAAGCTAATTTGGAGAACTGTTTGAATTCACTGGCAGCTTTATTATGTATCGAAATTGTCAGTTTGAAATGTTTTGGAGTTAAGCGTTTGACTCCAGTTAATCGATTGTTTCGTATACCTAACAAACAACTTTGCCGATCATTGCCGGGCCAAAATGGACAATGGGATTTGGTTATCGATTCTAAGGAGCTGAATGAAACATCAAATATGAGACCTGCAAATTTGATGATAGTGAAGAGCGTGAGCTAGCGATACTTTGGATCGCACAAAAAATAGATGGCGTAAGCGTGGGGGGGGGGGTGATGACGTCTGCCTGACGCAAAACGGCTTTCGCACTAGAATCTGAAATAACCACAAGGAAGGTTCTTGAGAAGGATGAGGACCGCAATGTAGATCTTAGCGGACGCCGCGCCCGACATGTTCGCTGAGCCCCACCTCAGCGACGGGACGATCGACAGCTGGTGCTTATCCGCAGGCTCTCCGATCAGGTGCTTAATTCGATCATAGAAGCCGAGGCCGGTCAGCTTCACTGCAGTGGCGTGAACAGCCGGAACATCTATTGCGAATGTATTCTTAAGACCTGCAGCGTCGACATTGTCGTTGCTCTCTACTATGAAGTGACTCAAGTGGTCACCGGGAATTGAGCCCGTGAGCACGAAATACTGAGCAGTTTAATCAAGAGGGCCGCTTCCCGGGGACTGGGGGCGCAGCTCTCGGCCAATGGTTTCACCGGGTGGTTACTCTGACGTGCTCGAGCAGGAAGGATGGAGGAGATGGTCCATGCCCCTGGACACAGTGAGTGCTATTGTTTTATTGGTTATTGTGTCCTTAACCGCTTATTCGATATCAACTGACATGCAGTCTAATTATGTTGGTTGTTATCTTTATTTTGTCGTTATTAGGTGCTCTTGCGCTAAGGCTGATGGAGCTGATTTTTATGGCATATCCTCCGAAACGTCCAAATAGCCACATAATTGATACAGAGGCATGCTCTTTCGTCACCTCCCTTATGCCTTCTGAAAACTGGGTTGTTCGAGACTTAACAGAACGTGATTTTGGAATCGATAAAATTTTTGAGCGCTTTGAAAACGGATTCGCTACTGGTGAATTAATGGCAATTCAGGTGAAGGGAACAAACAAGCCACTCGAAGATAAACCTGAAATTCCATTTTCCATTGATACGAAGACGCTTTTATACGCTGAAATGTTTGCAATACCTTTTCTTTTAATTAGATGTTCTTTAGCGGATGATGGAGCGTGCTATTTTGTCTGGTTGCAAGAGTATATTCGTGTTCGATTGAATTTCGATAATTCGTCTTGGCGAAAGCAAAGGTCAAATACTATTTTAATTCCAACTTCTAATAGATTGGGCGATACCTCTGCTGAAAGTCGGTTAATCCATATCTCTCGGTTTCCAAAAATGAAAGAGTCATGGATCAAATATTATATAAATACATGTGATTTAGCGTATCGACTTCCGAATTATATTGAGGATGATACCGTCACATTAGATTTCGCAATACAATACGTTTTGCCTGTTCTTGATAGCCTTGAGAAGGCTAATAACATGCTTGGTTTAATTTCCAACCACTTTGTCGCTACTAAATTGAGCCAAGCTATTGAGCTTGGAAAACGTATATGCGACAAAGAGTTTGAAAGCGAATTAACTGATTCGTTTTTTAAATTCGTTTGCCTGTGTTCTGATGTACGCAAATCTATAGATGTGCTATCACTTAGATTCGATGTCGATCATATGAGGTTTTTATATGAGTCCGAAGGCATGGCGGAGTATTAGTGCTCTGTTTTTTCTGCGGGTTGAATGTAATGCGGGATTTCTTGTCGGATACTTTAATCTACTGCTTATCTTCAAGAAAGACCTGAAAGGTATTTTGTTTGACTACGTTTGTGCCTAAGTTGCTTTGAAAGCATGGTTTTTAGAGAATAATCCCCGAGCCTTGCTCCGTGTGGCGGCACGTAAAAGTTGTACTGTGCTTGGGCAGGTAAAAGTCCAAGACGATTAGATATCCGAGTGGATATCGAGCCCGCGTCGGGGAGATAAGGTGAGTCCGCGCCGGGGACTTTAATTCCGGCGGCAATTAGGTTTCCGAAAGGATGCCGTGGCTGGCAGCCAGCAGAAAACCGCTCTACACACTCCTTCCGCGTGCCGCCTGCTCAAACGATTTGCGCCGAAAAGGATATCCGGTTTGTGCCATAAGACGTTGCTGTCGACAATGCACGGGACGGCAAGGACGTGGCGGCTCTCATCAAATTGCAGTCACAAAGATACCTTTTATCGATTCCCTGTTGAAAAACTAAATTGATAGTCTGAGAATAACTTAAGAGAGCCTTAAATCTCGGAGAAAGGATGTCGTATGAATAACCTTCGAGAAAGATGGCGAGGACTAACAGCGCTGGGAGTTGCTGTATTTGCCGCCGCCTGCATGACGGTTGCCCCGGCGCCCTCATTTGCTGATATTGATTCTCTCGTTGGTCTTCAATATATTGATCATAGCGAGTCTCGCAATTTGACAGGTTTCTCTGTTTCTCGTCCTGCTGGAACGTATTATTTCGACAACGATGGCTCGATGCAGACCGGACTCGTTCGGTGCGAGGACGGCAACCTTCGCTATTTCGATCCCGAGACTGGCGTCATGGTCACGAACCAGTGGTATAACGATTGCGAAGCCGTTTGGTACTATTTTGGCGCTGACGGGACCGCGGTGTCGAACTGGCAGCTTATCGGCGGGGATTGGTACTACTTCTATCCCGAAAACCACGATATGGCATACGGCCGAGTTCAGATTGATGGCAAAAACTACTTCCTGAACACCCCTGGCGCCAATGCTGATGGCCGCATGCAGCATAGTGGCTGGATTTATGACTCCATCTATGGAAAGTGGCTCTATGCGACTTCCAGCGGCGAGCTGTTGACCGGTTGGCATAATATCGGTGGAACTTGGTACTATTTCAATGAGTACGGTGTCATGCTAACTGGCTGGATCAACGATTCGGGCACCTGGTACTACGCCAACGCCTCCGGCGCGATGGCCACTGGCTGGCTCAACATCGGCGGTGCGTGGTTCTATCTCGACGGCTCGGGCGCCATGGTCGCTAACGGCTGGCGCAGCCTGGGTGGCTCTTGGTACTGGTTCGACGATTCCGGTGCGATGGCCACCGGCTGGCGTCAGGTCGGCGGCGCCTGGTACTACTTTAGCGGTTCCGGCGCTATGGCCCACGACGCCTGGGTCGGCGACTACTACCTCCAGTCTTCCGGCGCCATGGCTACGAATGCCTGGGTTGGCTCCTACTATGTCGGCGAGGACGGCAAGTGGATTCCGGACTACGGTTTAGTTTGGTATAAGAGCGGTAGCGATGTTTACCATACGCATAAGTGTCGTACCGTTGGCAAGGACGCAAAGGGCTATTCGCAGATCTCTATCCAGGAGGCCCGGAAGCGCGGTGCTTTACGAGAGTGCAAGAACTGCCAACAAATTGGCTAACGCATTATTGAGCTAGTTTTGATTGAGGCCCCGTTGCCCTGAGGTGACGGGGTCGCTGCGTGATTGGATAACGTGCTGCTATGAAGAAATGCTCATTCGGGGTGTTGGTCTTTTCGGGCCTTGTTTCTTTGGGACTCCTTTTGGGTTCGCCCTCGATGTTATACGCCCTTGATTCGAATAACACTGACGAAGGTCCCGCATCTAACGTTGCTATTGCTTCTGTCGAGTCAGGCGTTGATGCTCAGCGCGAATCGACCTTCGCTGTCGAGCAGAACTCTCAGGTTGATAATGAGACCCCTTCTGAGGTTTCGAATCAAATTGTTTGGCATCAGGGGTGGATATCACCCGAAGAAGGGGCTGGTTATTGGCGTTGGGGCTTGTCCGACGGAACAATCGCTGTTTCTTCTTGGAGACACATAAACGGTAGCTGGTACTGGTTCGACGACGAAGGTCGAATGGCTCAGGATGGATTGGTTCAAGTCGGGGGTGCAACTTATGGATTCTCCTCTTCGGGTGCAATGCGTGTCGGCTGGTACCTAGATTCTACAGGCCCCACTTCTGCTTGGCGTTATTTCTCCGGTTCTGGCGCCATGGTAAAAGGCTGGCTTTCAGACGGCAGCAACTGGTATTGGCTGGATGATGAGGGCAAGATGGTCCACGATACAATGCTGCAGATCGGGGAAGCCACGTATGGATTCTCCTCTTCTGGCGCAATGCTTATCGGATGGCACCTTGATGCTTCCGTCTGGCATTATTTCTCCGGCTCTGGTGCCATGGTGAAAGGCTGGCTCTCGGATGGGGGTCGTTGGTACTGGCTTGATCCTGCAGACGGTTCTATGGCCACCGGGTTGAAAGAATGTAATGGCACTTCTTATAGCTTTAACAGCTCAGGGGCCATGCTCTCCTCCCAGTGGGCTCTTATTGACAACAACTGGTATTACGCTGACTCCAACGGCTTACTGCATGGAGGCTGGTTACTTCTAGGGAATTCTTGGTATTACCTGGATCCAGGAAGCCATATTATGCTCACGGGCTTTATGCAAGTGGAGTCGTCCACCTATTTCCTTACGAGTTCAGGCGCCATGGCAACAGGCTGGGCACTTGTTGATGGTACTTGGTATTACGCCGCATCAAATGGAGCTATTCAACGAGGACGATGGATAAAGTTCGGAAGCGCCTGGTATTACCTTGATGATGTATCCGGCGCAATGTGTACTGGTGAATTCGCGGTAGGAAACACGCGCTATTTTTCTTATGATTCCGGTGCGATGGCATCTTCGTGCTGGATTAACTTGAGCGACGGTATGGCATGGGCGAAATCGTCTGGAGCACTGAGCGAGCCGTTGCCTACTTCATCTGATGGATCTCCCGTAGTCGCTGATCGTGCTGACTCGTCTTCATTGCCAGGTGTGATTCATATTGGAGACGCGGTTTTCTATGCGGATGCAAACGGTGCCGTCAATGTAGCATCTGGTTGGATTATGTCGAAAGACGCTTCTGACGAAAGCGGCAATACTTGGTATTACGCATCTTCCAATGGTGTCCTTAAGTCTGGTTGGCAATATGTTAACGGTGCGTGGTATTGGATGGATCCTTCCACCTACAAGATGAAGACCGGATGGCTCAATGACCGCGGCACGTGGTACTGGCTTCAGCCTTCGGGCGCTATGTTTGCTAACGGGTGGCTGAAAATCGATGGCGTCGACTACTACTTCAATGCAAGTGGTGCATGGTTGAATACGTCTGGTTCTGTTTTGGGGGTTAATAGGTCCAGCCTGGTCAATTGGCTTATGAGCCACGAAAACGATGGCTATTACCGTGGAACACCCTACGATACGCATCTTAGCCAAGAAACATGCATGTATCCAAAGGGTGATCCTCGTTGGGATGGGTATACCGGTATGAACTGCGGCGGATTTGTATCGCATGCGTATATGAAAGCGGGCGGTAATTTAGCTCCCATTGCCGCCGAGCAGAGCCATTCCCCTTGGAGTGGAGGTCCCGGAAGGGGCGGCTGCGTTAACGCTTATCGTTGGTACGGCTACGCTATCGATACGTGCGCGAACGTGACTTATTTCAACTCTATTGATGAGTTGTTGCGCAGTGGCTTGGCTCGTAAGGGGGACATTGTGTTCTTCAATCCTTACAACCCATATGCCGACGATAGCCACATTGGCTTTTTCTGGGGCAATTCGCCGAGCGAAAATTTGTTCTGGCATAGTGATGGTTATGGAAACCGCATCTCCGGTTTGACCGCTTTGGGTCCATCGAAAGTAATATTGATTCGTTAGAATTCTGAGTTGTAGGGGACTCTCTGGGTCCCCTACCTTTTTGACATCTAGTTTGAAAGTTTATTTGAAGTCGGTATTCTTGGGGGGGGTAAGAGTAGGGACTAGGAGTCCTTGGTTTCACCCTGCTGGGAAGTTCTTGTTTATATTGTGGTATTGCGTGCAGTTATTTGTCGTCCTAGATGGCATCTTGTCCAGTTGGATGTTCGGAAATCTTTCACAGCCATGCTGTAAGCTAAACGCAAACAAGAACGAATGACGAGGTTTACATGAGCAAACATCTTAAGTTATTTTCGGCATTGTTGGTGCTGATGGTCCTTGCGCCCATTTCTGTGTTTGTTTTCCCCTCGAACGCGGAAGCTGCGCGGTCCCTAGTTGAGAATTCCTGGCGTTATGAGGATGGGCAATTGGTCGCAGAGGATGCTTCTTCCGAAGAAGATGGAATAGCCTTATTGTCCATGGACATTCTTCCCGATGGGGCTACGGCGCAGGGCATCGATGTCAGTGAGCATCAAGGACGTATTGACTGGAATGCTGTTAAGGCTTCTGGTATCGATTTCGCTATTCTGCGTGTTGGATTTGGCGCTCCATCTTGGGGCGGTCGAGTTGACTATCAATTTAATCGAAATATTTCTGAGTGCGAGCGACTCGGAATTCCCTACGGCGTCTATATCTATTCATATGCTTTTGATAATCAGCAGGCAGCCGATGAGGCATCAATGGTGATCAATTGCCTTTCTGGACATAATCCAAGATTGCCGGTGTATTACGATCTTGAGGATAACTCGATAATTGCAAATGGACGTCAAACCGGAATTGCATCGAGGGCGCAGGTTTTTTGTAATAGGATTTCTGCCGCAGGATATGAGCCTGGTATTTATGCAAATTTAAATTGGTTTAACAACATTTTGACTGACTCTGTATTTAAGAGTAGCTCTTGGGATCATTGGATTGCTCAATATAACTCGCAATGTGACTATACCGGCAATTACAGTTTTTGGCAGTATAAGAGCAACGGAAAAGTCCTTGGAATCAACGGCAACGTTGATATGAACTACGCGTATGTTGATGTCTCCCTTTATCATTGGCAACTAATTGACAGCACCTGGTATTATGCAGCCTCCAACGGCAAGGCGTATGCCGGATGGTTGTTTCAGAGCGGCACGTGGTACTGGCTCGAGCCCGACGCGGGCGGTGCCATGGCAACCGGCCTTCACGAGTGCAACGGCTCCCTGTACTGGTTTAATTCGTCCGGCGCCATGGCGACCGGGTGGGTCCTCGACGGCGGGACCTGGTACTACGCGACTGGCTCCGGCGTGCTGGCGCGCGGCCCCGTATCCGTCGGCGGCGTGCCCTACTGCTTCGACGCCCGGACGGGGGCCATGCTGACGGGCTACCAGACGGACGCGCAGGGCGTCCGCCGCTACTTCGGCAGCTGCGGCCCCCTTAACGGCTGGGGCCTCGTCGACGGCTCCTGGTACTGGTTCGCGAACGGCATCGCCTCGACCGGCTGGCTTTACACCGGCGGCTCCTGGTACTGGCTCGACCCCGACGCGGGCGGCGCCATGGTGACGGGCCTTCACGCATGCAACGGCTCCGCATACTGGTTCAACTCCTCCGGCGCCATGGCGACCGGGTGGGTCCTCGACGGCGGGACCTGGTACTACGCGACTGGCTCCGGTGCCCTCGCCTCCGGCTGGCTCAACCTAAACGGTACGTGGTACTGGCTCGATCCCTCGACGCACGTCATGGCCACCGGGCTCCATGGGTGCAACGGCTCCATGTACTGGTTCAACGGCTCCGGCTCGATGGCGACCGGATGGGTCCTCGACGGCGGAACCTGGTACTACGCGACGGGCTCCGGCGCGCTGGCCTCCGGCTGGGCATATGTCGGCGGCGCCTGGTACTGGCTCGATCCCTCGACGCACGCTATGGTTACTGGTGTTCAGCAGATAGACGGGGCACAATACTCTTTTGCTAGTAATGGTGCTTGGCTCGGCTAGCAACTCTTCTTTAATTGCTTTTTTCTAATTACATATTGCTCTTAGCTATCCATTTGTAGACTATGTTTATGTAAAAATTGGTTACTACTGGGGGCTGACATGGCAAGGAAAAAGCGAATAACATTAATCCTAATCATTCTTTCAACTCTACTGCTCGCTGGGCCCGGTGTGGTTGATATCGCGAACGCAGAATCCATAAGCTCCTTCATCCCTACTGATTTTGAGCAGCAATCCGTCTCCTCGACTCTTAATTCTTCCGATTCAATCAATGATGGGTCTGCTCAAGAATCCGTTAAATGGAATCAGGGTTGGAATTCGTTTGACGGTAACTGGTTCTATGTGGATTCAGTTAATCCAGTCTCGCTGCATTCTGGCTGGCTCTATACCAATGGGGCCTGGTACTGGCTCGACCCCTCGACGCATGCCATGGCCATCGGGCTCCATGAGTGCAATGGCTCCGCGTACTGGTTTGACGCCTCCGGCGCCATGGCGACCGGGTGGGTCCTCGACGGCGGGACCTGGTACTACGCGACTGGCTCCGGTGCCCTCGCCTCCGGCTGGCTCAACCTAAACGGTACGTGGTACTGGCTTGACCCCTCGACGCACGCCATGGCTACCGGCTTTCACGAGTGCAACGGCTCACTGTACTGGTTTAATGCGTCCGGCGCGATGGCTACCGGATGGCTCCTCGACGGCGGTACCTGGTACTACGCGACGGGATCCGGCGCGCTGGCGCGCGGCCCCGTATCCGTCGGCGGCGTGCCCTACTGCTTCGACGCCCGGACGGGGGCCATGCTGACGGGCTACCAGACGGACGCGCAGGGCGTCCGCCGCTACTTCGGCAGCTGCGGCCCCCTTAACGGCTGGGGCCTCGTCGACGGCTCCTGGTACTGGTTCGCGAACGGCATCGCCTCGACCGGCTGGCTTTACACCGGCGGCTCCTGGTACTGGCTCGACCCCGACGCGGGCGGCGCCATGGTGACGGGCCTTCACGTGTGCAACGACTCAGCGTACTGGTTCAGCGCCTCCGGCGCGATGGCGACCGGATGGGTGCTCGACGGCGGGACCTGGTACTACGCGACGGGCTCCGGTGCCCTCGCCTCCGGATGGCTCAGCCTAAGCGGTGCATGGTACTGGCTCGACCCCTCGACGCATGCCATGACCACGGGCGTTCAAACTATCGGATCATGTGAATACATATTTAATAGTACCGGCAAGATGATGGCTAATTGCTGGTCAAACGGTGATGGGTCTTGGATGTATCATTCGTCATCCAGCGGCGCAATTGACCTTAAAGGCATAATGACCGATTCGGGAATCCAGCTGATTGACGATGACGGTAATGCCAGAACGGGCTGGATTGAGAGTCAGGGTTCTCGATATTATTGTTCTGCTAATGGGGTAATTCTGACTGGATGGCAGCAAATTGCTGGGTCTTGGTATTACTTTAACTCGGATGGTCGAATGGCGACCGGCTGGCTTAACGATGGCGGTAACTGGTACTGGCTAGATTCCGCTTCTGGCATAATGAAAACGGGATGGCTTTCCCGTGGGGACACATGGTATTACCTTGATGCCGCACGTGGGGGAGTAATGTTGAGCAACGGTTGGTATTGGATCGGCTCTACTGACTACAAGTTCAGTTCATCCGGCGCAATGGTTGGCGCTTGGGTCGATGTCCCGTGCTATTCGCGGTACCCGGAACTTCCTACTGGCTGTGAGTCGGTTGCCCTTACAAACTTGCTTAACTACTATGGTTTCGGTTTAGGTAAGACGATTATTGCGGATTACTATTTGCCCAAGGGAAGTAATGGCAATTTTGTTACCGCTTTTGATGGCAATCCAAGGCGTAGCAGCGGGGGTCTCATGGGATGCGTCGCACCTGCGATTACTATTGCTGGTAATAACTTTCTGCGTGCTGCTGGAAGTGGCAAGCAGGCAAAAGACGTCTCTTTCTCGTCAATTTCTTCCATTAAGAACAGGCTGACCTGTGGTCAACCTGTTGAGATGTGGAATACCGAATGGGGAAGTTGGCCAGGAGGCCGTTATGCTGCGCGTTGGTATAACGGGCATTCCTATGGTCTGTGGGGCGGTAATCATGCCGTAGTCCTTAAAGGCTATGATGACGAGCAGGGAATTGTCTATCTTTCGGATTCGATTAACGGCAATGTTACGCGAAATGCCCAAGTGTTCTTCGGCACGTGGCAACAGATGGATAGCCAGGCCGTGGTAATTGAATAGCCATGATGCTAAAAGGGGAGAGCTCGACGAGCTCTCCCCTTTTGCTACATTGTTAATCTAGCTACGCCGTCTTCTTACGTCCAAATAGTTCGTCCCAGTTACTGGCTGCCAAAACTGTTCCGCATACAATTACAACGCAGCAGATTACGGATGCCATGTCGGGAATTGTTCCAAGCAAGATCAGGCCAAAGACCACTGACCATGCCGAATAGGAGATATTCAGAGCCATCGCACGCGCTGCTCCGATTGCCGCAATGCCCTTGTAATAGAACAGATAGGATGCAGTTCCTGCGAGTCCGGCGAGTGCAATAATCAATGTGGGCATGCTTGGGATAGCGCCCAACGTGAAATGCCATGCTCCGAAGAGGGGGAGTACGAGCGCTCCATAAACAAGCGCACTTGTAGTTTCGCGGATTTGCAAAGCTGTTTCGTCATCAACGGCATCATCTTTCATTCCCCATGCGCACAGCACCGCTTCGGATCCCCATCCAATAACGGCAAGCACTGCGCCGAGTAAGCCGAGGGGGGCATTTGCAATCTCGCTCGATCCGGCCGATAGATAGCCCATCGTCATTACACCGCAAAGAGCAACGAGAAGGGAAAGAATCTGGCCTTTGCCCATTTTCTCCTTCAGCAGTACGAAGGAAAGGAATGCTCCGACTGCGGGATAGAAGGCGGAGATGATTGCCGTGTAGGCAGCTCCGATGTTATTAATTGCCAATACGTAGCCGGTCATTCCGATAGGTCCACCGAGTAGGGCGCCGGCGATGACGACCTTGCCCGAACGAGTTTTAAGTGCAGCGAGCGTGTCTTTTAGTCTGCCTCGGACTCCCATGTAGCCAAAGAGCCAAATTGCACAGAAGGCATCATGGAGAAAGGATCCCGCAATGGAGGCGCATGCAAGCGCTTCCGCCGATCCAATATAGGGCGCAAGCGCCAAGCCGATTCCAAGAATTACTGTATCAAGGCCCCAAAGAAGACCGCTAAAAAAGCCGAATTGCATCGTTACTCACCTTTCCGATAGATCTCCAGTGCCTTTTTGAGGTATTTGGCACCGTAATTGAAGTAGATATAGAGCCATTCGCCCACGAAGTCGCCTTCGGCTTCTTTCAGAAGAGACCAGAGGTACCAGCACCATCCTGCAAGGGCAATGTGCGCATAGTTATGCGCAATTTCGTTGTTTGTTGCCTTGCGCCCAAAATATGCATCAAGCGCGCGGTCGACTTCATCTTCGGAAAGCTCGCAGCAGACACTGCATGTTCCAAAATCGTTTGCGTAATCGCTCATGCCAGCATATTCCCAGTCAATGAGATAGTACTTGTCGTTCTCATCGATAAGGAAATTGAGGTAAAAGAAGTCATTGTGGCAAAGGCATTTTGGTGCATTATCGGCCTGTACAAAGTGCTCCAATTCATCGATTTCGGCGGACATTTCCCTGTAGCCTGGAATGTCGATGGGACCTTTTTCCAGAAGAAGTGATTCGTAGCGCTTCGCTTCGAGGTAGAAGTCAAATTCGGTTTCAACATTTGCACCACTCTCGTGAAGCGAACGACACATCTGCATCATTCGATTCATTTGGGCAGGATCATGCGGGTCAGGCTGCTTTGCGTTGGGTACAAACTTCGAAATTTTCCAACCACGCTTTGGGTCCTCATGAATGAACGTGTCGTCAAGGCCGAGCTCCTTGGCCTTTTTAAGTGCGGCTACTTCTCCATTTCTGTTAATAAGCAGTTCGGTCCCGACTCCCGGATGGCGGTAAACGTACTCTCCGTCATTGGTTCTAAAGTGGCACGATAGATTCGTAAGACCTTGTTTAAGGGGATAAACGTCGTGAATCTCTGATTTGGAGCAGCCGAGCACTTGCTCGATGTTATCGAAAATATCGGAGTCAACGTTTTCGATAAAATGCGGATCAAAGGCACGCAGCTCATCAAGAGAATCGAATTCGTTGATCTCGCCCTCAGGATACTTCTTGATAACCATATCGAGCTCCTTGATGTGCTCGATATATAGATCTTCCCAAAGCTTGTCCGTTGTTTCGGGCTTGTTATATTCCGTTTCGAGAATCTGCTTAAATGCAAGCGAGAAGGCTTTATCAAAGTAGACATGTCCGAGCATATACCAAGCATCGGAACCGCCAATCGTAACATTGGTAATTCTGTCCATTGCTCCGGTTTGAATGCACCATTCTTTGGTGGCGCCTTCAGCATATTGAGCAGAATAAAATGCTTTCCAAACGTATGCTTCGAACGGATTGTTTAGAAGGTAATCATCGCTTGAGCAAATATAGGTGTTGCCAAGCCGCTCTTTTACGCACATAAGCGATGCGTGGTTATTTTTGGATGCATATTCGTTGTTGACGACAATCGAGACGCCGAACTTGCTTTCGAGATAGAAGAAATATTCTTTTTTATAGCCGACAACGACGGTGATATTGCTGATACCTGCGTCTTGCAGCTGCCTAATCTGTCGCTCAATGAGGATCTCACCACGTACTTTTAAAAGGCCTTTGGGCTTTTCATACGAAATGGGAGCAAAGCGGCTCGAAAGCCCCGCAGCCAATATCACTGCGTTTTCAACCTTATAGGGATGAAGCGCTTCGTAACCGCCGTCGGTTAGGCTGTCCGATTCGAGAAGCCCCTCATTCGTGAGCTCTTTATTCGCTGCGTTTACTGATCCAAGTGAAAGGCCGGTGCGCTCGGCAACTTCTCGCTGGCTGGCATATGGGTTCTTTAGGTATTCGTACAGAACTGTAAAGTTACGCTTGGTCAGTTCCACTGCAGGCCTCCAATTAAGATGTTCATTGCTTAGGAAAAGAATAGAATGATTGAACGATATGTTCAATCAATTGTATTTAGCTACATAGACTGAACAGAAAGTAGCGAAAATCAATCTCGAAAGGTGGATTAAAATAACTAAATAGGATATCTGGGAGGGTCGCTTATGTATCGATTCGAAAAGAAGGCTACGCTTGTTTGTGCTGCTGCGTCATTAATCACTGCTTGCTGCTTGCCCCTGAGTGCGAATGTCGCGTTTGCACAGGATTCCGTTGAGGCTCAGAGTATTGAGTCAAAAGCGGATTTTTCTTCTGTGGTTTCCGATGATTTGCAACCTGATAATTCTTCCGTCATAAAAGATGGCTGGCAACGAGACGAGTCGTCTGGAGTTTGGTATTACGGAAAAAACGGTAAACACCAAACTGGCTGGCTGCAAAGCGGGGGCTATTGGTATTGGCTTGATCCGGCCAATGATGGTGCAATGCAGACAGGTTATTTCAATGTGACCGATGCTGGCGGATCGACTGCTTCGTTTTATGCGAATGACGGCAATGCCGCAACGCCTTTTGGCGCGCTATATCAGAACTGCTGGCTACGTAACTCAGATGGAAATTGGTTTTATGCCAATGCTGGAGGCGATTTAGCTGCTGATTGGTTTTATCAAGACGGCACATGGTATTACCTGGATCCTGCCACCCATATAATGCAGGTTGGTTTTGTCGACCTCGGGAGCGGGAAATACTATTTAGATGCCACTGGTGCTATGAAAACCGGCTGGATTCTCGTTGACGGGAATTGGTACTGGGCATATCCATCGGGCGCACTTGCTTCGTCATGGCAGACGATAGGTGGGACTCGCTATTATTTTGACTCTCAGACGCTGGCTATGTTCAAAGGTCGTCACGAGATCGATGGAAGTACCTACATTTTTGGCGACTATGGCCTCGTAAATGGATGGTTCAAAGATGGAGTAGATTGGTATTACTGCTCTAATGGTATTGCGGTCACTGGCTGGCAACTCGTTAACGGAACCTGGTATTATCTCGATCCGGCTTCCGACGGCAAAATGTCTGTTGGGTATTTAGACCTTGGCAATGCAGCATATTATTTGAATTCGAATGGGACTATGGCTATTGGTTGGGCTCAGTCCGAGGACGGCTGGTATTTTGCCTCTGAATCTGGCGCGCTTATTTCTGGCTGGTATAAAGAGGGCGTGAGTTGGTATTACCTGGACCCTGCTAGCCATCTCATGAAAACGGGCTTATTTGAGGTGGGCGGCAACGATTGTTTCGCAAACCTGAGCGGTAGACTTGTGGTGTCAAGCTGGATTACCGTTAAAGACGGCGTAGAAAGATATGCCGATGGCAATGGATATCTTTGCAAAGATGTGATCCGCGAAAACGGTACTATCCTAAAAACAGCTGGAGCTGATGGCTGGCAGGTTGCGTCCGGTTGGGTTAATGTTGCAAATCAAAGGTTTTATGCTGAGCCCGGAACGGGCGTCATTCATCGTGGATGGCTGCAGATTGATGGCGATTGGTATTGGCTTGATGCCGATTCTGGTGCGATGAAAACTGGATGGGTTTTTACTGACGGTGCATGGTATTACCTAAACGCCGACGGAAAAATGGCAACTGGTTGGAAATGCCTCAATGGAACATGGTATTACCTTGACTCCAACGGCAGCATGCATGTTGGCTGGCTTAAAGATTCGGGTAAGTGGTATTGGCTAGACGGCAGCGGTGCTATGGCAACAGGCGCAAGAACCATCGATGGCGTGCGTCGAATTTTCTGGAGCGATGGCCAGTGCGACAAGGTTGGCTGGCAAAATCCTCCGCAGTATCCCCAGGTCAGCTCTTGGACTGTTCAGTTGCCTAGCTACTGCACTGGCTACTTTACCTATGTGACTCCTTCTCGCATTTCTGTCGAAGCGACGCGGGAAGATTGCGTGAATGCCTTTATTCAGCGTGCTTACGAATATATCGGTACGCAATATATTGAGCCTTGGTCTACCGCTCCCGGCGGGGCTGTTGATTGCTCTGGTTTTGTCTTGCAATGTCTTTATGCTACTGGCATGGATATGGGTGTTTACAACCCTTATAACCATCGCTGGGATCCAAGCCAAACCTACAATTCGATGAATTGGTATCGAAGCAACATCTTTATGCCCGTGAGCACCAGCTCGATTCAGCGTGGCGATGTGATTTATTATCGCGGGCATATCGCAATCGCACTTGGCGGCGGTATGATGATTGACTCCTGGCCTCATCAGGGTGTCGGTATTCATCCCGTCAGCGCTAGGGGAAATGTGATCGGCGCAGCCCGTCCGTTTATCTAATTGATTCCTTGTAAGACAGTCGGTACCGGTTGGGGGCCTGAAATGAATGCTCGGATTAATCATCGAATTTGCTGGCGAGCAATCGGCTTGGTGCTACTATCCGCCTCGCTCTCGGTTTTCGCCCCCGCGTTTTCTTGCACTGCTTATGCCGTGGAAGAGGGGGCGGATAACGATATCGTAGAGCGCGACTCGACGGAAGGGTCGGGTGCTTTTGTCGGCGGCGGTCTCGCTCAAGATTCCAACGATTATGCTGGCAAAACAGCGGAAGATTCGAATCCACAGGTTGTCGAAAGCCAAGACTCGTCGACGACGGAAAAACTATCTGGATGGCAATGGGACGGTTTGTCCTGGTATTACTATCTTGACGACTGCCGTTTGACCGGAATGCAGAATGTTGACGGCTCGTTGTTTTATTTGGACCCCGCTCGTGACGGCGCGATGAGTTGCGGCTGGATTTTTACTGACAATAAGTGGTATTACGCGAGTCCATCAGGCGCTTTGGCAAATGGTTGGCAGCTTATCGGAGGCCAATGGTACTGGTTTGACTCCCTTGACGGCTGTTCCATGGTTACTGGGCGACGTGTTATCGATGGGCATCCTTATCTTCTTGGAACCTATGGACTGATTAATGGATGGTGTCTTGATAACGGTTTATGGTATTGGGGTAGCAATGGTGAAGTCTTAACCGGTTGGCTTCAAACTGGCAATAACTGGTATTGGCTTGATCCCGCCAATGATGGTGCTATGTCTAGGGGAATCGTTTCCGTTGGCTCATCACGTTATTATTTATCGGATTCCGGTGCAATGGCTGTTGGTTGGGCGTTTGATGATACGGACTGGTATTACGCAGACGGTTCCGGCGCACTTGCGTCGGGCTGGCGTTCGGTGAACGGCGCTTGGTATTGGCTCGATATCGCAAATGACAATAGAATGGTTACCGGCTTTTTTTCCATCGGATCGAATCGGTATCATTTTTCTTCAACGGGAGCGCTGTCACTCGGCTGGTTTATGAGCGATGGAGACTGGTATTACGCTGAGCCATCTAATGCATCGGGTATTGTAAAGACGGGTTGGCTGAAGGACGGTAGCCAATACTATTATCTTGATCCTGCCGTCGACGGCAAAATGCTGCTCGGGCATTTTTCTGTAAATGGGAAAAGCTATTATGCAAAAGGCTCAGGCGCTGTTGCTTGTCGTGAATGGGTAGATGTCCAGGACTCGGTTCAGGATGGTCCGTCTAAGGCTTTTGCTGGTTCTGACTGCTCGTTGTGCGGAACATTGCGCAATGGGAAGTTATTTACTTCAAACGGCGATGGCGAATTGGTCGAAGCGCGCGGTTTCGTGACGCTTGGTGGCTGCATTTTCTATGCTGATCCGACTAATGGCTCCTTGAGCGTCGGCTGGCAGAACGTTAACGGAAAATGGTACTTCTTTGATGAGACCGCTGGCTATGCACGATCTGGCTGGCTGAGCAAGGATGGCTCCTGGTTCTATTTAGATCCATCTACTTACGTTATGAAAACCGGTTGGGTTGCCGTTAACGGATATTGGTATTACTTGAATTCGTCTGGTTATATGCAGACGGGATGGCTCAATTTGGGCGGCACCTGGTATTGGCTTGATGCTAGTGGGGCTATGGCTACTGGCTGGCGCGTTGTGGACGGATCCTGGAATTACTTCATGGCTAACGGCGCGTGGGTGTCAGACTATATGGACGCTAAAGCTCAAAGTTATTCAAGCAATACAAATTGGCTGATACTTGTCGATACGTCGCGTTGTATCACGAGCATCTACACTGGGTCATGGAATAATTGGTCCTTAAACCGTCGATATGTATGTTCGACGGGAAAAGCCAGCACGCCAACTGTGATAGGGGAGTACCAAGTCTACGGAAAGGGATACTCCTTTGGGCATGGATATACTTGCTATTACTACACACAGTTCTACGGTGATTATCTATTCCATTCTTCGCCCTACTACGTCAACAGTAACCGGGTGATGGATCCCACGATGGGCGTTCCATCCTCTGCAGGATGTGTGCGCCTTGAGATCCAGAACGCAAAATGGATTTACGATAACATACCTTATGGAACAAAGGTTGTTACCTATTGATATTGGACAAGTGTCTTTAAAGGTGGGAGAAAGACACTGATTCTTAAGGGACTCTTTTCCAATTGAGGTGCTTTGATTTGGCAAGCGGTTTCATGAGAAGGCAGTCATAAACTGTATGCACTTCCGGTGCGCAGGGTTTTAATTCTCTACGAGCTTCCTTTTCAGATTATTTTGAAAAGCCAACCATCTCGCTCCCTCTAGGGGGGCGAGATGTCGGTGTTGGTGTTAAAAATTACGGGAGCACCATTCAATTTGCCGCCATGTATTATCTAAAGGCCGAGCCTTCTCCTGTCTTTTTTGAGCGTAATAAACAACACCTTAAATCTCTAATGATTGCTTTGCTAATCTTGAAAACATGACTTTGGGAGGATTTTTGGAAATAGAAAAGGGAAATGGTACAGGCGTATGCGTACTTCTTTCAGCATATAAACCTGATCTTAAGTTTTTCGCCGCTCAACTTGATTCGATTGATGAACAAACGTTTCCGGTTACGCTTTTGGTCAGAAATGACTGCCCCGAATCGGCCTCTTTAGAGGGGTTTATCCAAGAGCATATAAAGAAAAACGCCTATCGTTATTATCATGGCGATAAAAATCTCGGTTATGTCAAATCGTTCGAGGCACTACTCTCTTTGGCAGAAGGGGATTACGTAGTATTTTGCGATCAAGATGATATTTGGGAGCCTAACAGAGTTCAAGTTTCGCTCAACCATATGCTAGAAGAAGGCTCAATTCTTGATGTTTGCGATAGATCGGTAATCGACGAAAACGGAAACATGCTGGTAGAGAGCTACAGAAAAGCTCATCCAAATTCGCCTGAAGTAAATTGGTGCTCCGGAGAGGATATTACTATTCAGGCTGCAAGTGTATGCTACGGCATTGGTATGGCTCTCATGCTAGATGCGAGTGCTGCTAAGTCGATGATTCCCTTTCCGGAATCCACTGCACATGATTTGTGGTTGACATTGGGCTGCAGCGAACTGGGGAAGTGCAGTTTTACAACGACTCCCTTGGTTAAGTATCGTCGACATGGCGGGAATGAAACTGGATTCCTTGCGGGTGTTGCTTCAAAAGATGATTGGTATTTAACAAGAGTTAAAAACAGGGTTGATACAGCTAAGCAATTTGCCGAAAGATTTCCTGATTCACCGCACCTAAAGGAAATAATGGGGTTCGCCGATGCAAGAGAGCGACGCTCCATAATTGGCTTGCTTAAATATCGACGAGCTTGCCCGTCCATTGCTAAAGCTGAAATCGTTATGCGACTTGTACCGAATTGGCTGTTTCTTTTGATTTTAAACATGATTAAAGAAGCAAAATAGCTTCGTATCCGAATCGCGACTTGTTCAGAAGGGCGCTTATATTTGTGGAAGCCACAGAGAAGACTCTTTCGATTAAACACAATATGTTCTGGAATACCGTTGGCTCGTTGACGAATTTAGGCTGTCAATGGCTAATCACTATATTGGTCGTTCGACTGTCTGATGGATATAGTGCTGCTGGAATTTATTCCCTTGCTATGTCTATTTTCAACATGTTTTCTCAATTGGCCCAATACAGGATGTACACGGTACAAATTGCAGATGTTGAAAGGAAAAACTCTGCTGGTGAATACCTGACTTTTCGTTTCTTTACTACGTTTATGGCGTTTGCAATGTTGGCCGTCTATTCCATTGCGACGTGTCGTATTGATACGGTGCCTGCTGTTCTTTTGTATGCTCTCTATAAAACCGCCGGCTTAGTTATTGATGTCATGCATGCCAATGATCAGGTTGGCCATAGGATGGACTATATTGGGAAATCCCTCATAATGCAGGGCATTGGTTCTCTCCTTTCGTTCATTGTTGTCTTTGGGCTGTTAAATAGCCTCGAAGGTGCATTGTTGCTAATGACGGTAGTGACTATAGGTATCGGTGTTATTTACGATTATCCGAGATCAAATCGAATCTCTGCAATCAAACTTGGAATTACCCAAGCGAAGGTCAGAGCTTTCCTATGTGGCTGTTTGCCCATCGTTCTGGGCGGCATTGCTGCTTCTGCGGCGCCGAATATTCCAAGGCAGTATTTATCTTATACATTCGGAGATTCTGCTCTAGGCATTTATGCATCAGTTGCTGCTCCCGTGGCAATTATCCAAATGGGTGCGACGTATATCTATAATCCTTTATTAGGTTATTTAGTAGAGCGTTACTATTCTAGGGAAAAGTCCTTTTTTACGCTTATAGGTAAAATACTTGCCGGTATTTTATTTGTCGGCGTCATATCAGCAGTTGCGCTTTTCTTTTTCGGCAAATTATTGCTGTCTTTGTTTTATGGCGCTGGAATAGCCAAACATTCTGATCTCCTTCAGCCTATGTTGGCTTGTGCCTTTTTGACTGGCATTGCTTGGTTTGTCAACGATTTGCTGGTTTCTCTTGATAACTACCGAGGGGTATTTGTTGGCAGCATATTGTCCTTAATCAGTGCTGTTGCTGTCATGGCTCCCGCGCAAGTGTTGTTTGGCTTAAATGGCCCTACTGTAACGGCGCTTATATCCAATGCTATTTGCCTTATTTATCAGTCTTTTGTTTTGGGGAAACAGACGCAAGAATGGTTTGGGGAAAAGAGATAGGCCGATGATGTCTAAAGCTCACGCGCTATTAAAGCTTCAAAACACTGAATTGGATATCCTTCAGGTTGTCGCTGCATTCTGCTCTAAGCACGGCATCAGGTGGTGGCTTGATGGCGGAACATGTTTAGGAGCAATGCGTCATAGGGGGTTTATCCCTTGGGATGATGATATAGATATCGGAATGATGCGTTCAGACTATGACCGCTTTTGCTCTTTAGCCGAGGATGGTTTACCGGAAGGATATTCGCTCCATACATCGCGGAATACTATTGGCTATGCTGCGATGTTTGCTAAGGTGTATCGCGATGAAACTCGCTTCGAGAATCAGGAGGCTCGAGAGGCTTCCAGTTCGATGGGTATTTTTGTCGACATCTTTCCATATGACCAGCTCTATACAGATAAACGCCTTCGTGCAAAACAAGTCCGAACTGCATCAATTGCACAGAAAAGAGCTTATTTATATCACTCTTCTTCCATTGTTGTCCCTCATAAAGGGTTCCTTGGACAACTCGAGCAAATTGGTTGTTCTGCTATACACGTAGTGGAACGACTGGTTTCTCGAGGCGCATGCTCTTACCAGGATTTGTTCGACTCCTGTATTGCCGACTCAAATACGGGTGAGGTCTCTGATTATTGTCTGACGTTAAGCTGGCCGAATATGGCGCCAGTGCCTATTTCAGAGATTTTCCCTCTGAGCAGTGCGGTTTTCGAAGGCAGTGAATTCCCCGTTCCTCGTATGACGGATAAATATCTTACAACGATGTATGGCGAATGGAAGAAAATTCCGGAGCCGGAAAATCGACATACCCATCTTCCTCTTCTGCTTGACTTTGGGGATGGTGAAGTCTGGACTGCGCAGAATTAAGGATATGAAATCTTTACCAGATGAGGTTATGTAATGAGTTCTTCTATTTGTATTTTCACCCATCATTATCACCCGCAACTTAGTGGAATTGGTAATTTTGTCGATGGTCTCGCTCATGCCCTAGCTGCCCGCGGCGACAGGGTGGTTATCGTTACTAATGATTCAATGCGCGTAGGAGTCGGTCATTCAGTCGAAAACGGTCTCGAGATAATTCGGCTTCCATGTATTTCATTGCTTGATGGAAGGCTTCCTCTTCCCAAAAAAACCGGCGATTATTACCGGCTCCTGCAAAGCCTTGATGATTATGAGTGGGACGGCGTACTTATCAACACGAGGCTTTTCCCCCTCTCACTCGAAGGGCTGAAGTTTGCTGTGGATCATAACACTAGGGCCGTCGTTCTCGACCATGGTTCAGCGTATCTTTCTTTCAATCAGCCATTCCTTGATTATTTTGTGCGCCGATATGAGGATTGGATTACTGATCGCGTAAAGACGTTTGAACCTGATTTCTATGGGATTTCTTCTAAAAGCGTTGAATGGCTTCAGCATTTTAATATCGGTGCAAAGGGCGTAATATCGAACTCAATCAATGCTTCAATTTATAGGAGCATCTCTTCGGGTAGAGATTTCCGATCAGAATTAGGTGTCCCTCAATCATCTTTAGTTGTGGCTTTTGTTGGGCGGTTTATTCCTGAAAAGGGAATTTATTCAATTATTGAGGCAGCTCGCGCAAAGGATATTACCAAGCGTGATATTTGTTTTGTTCTTGCAGGGGATGGTCCGCTGGCCAATGAAGTCAAGGAAGCCTGTTCGTCGAACTTGTTTTGGCTTGGGAGATGTAGCGCAGAGGACATTTCCTCCTTACTTCAGCAAGCAGATGTGCTTTGTCTTCCAACTCGGTCCGAAGGCTTTTCGACGGTACTTCTTGAGGCTTCAGCTTGCGGAACGCCTGCTGTGGTAACAGATGTGGGAGGCGCGCACGAGCTTATTCCAGATGATAGCTACGGCACGATAATTCAGTCCATGTCATCTGATGAGGTGGTTTCGGCATTATGCAGGCTTTTTGATGATCGAAAGCTGCTTTCTCTACAGTCTCGAAACTCTAGGGCCCTTGTTGAAAAACGATATAGCTGGGACGCCACTGCTATAGATGTCGAGAAGGCGTTTTGTATTTGCTAAGTGATACTTGGCTGGCTTTTACTTAGCTTTTGAGTGAAGTTGGATCTAAGACCCGAATTTGTTATTGTCGACTTATCCTATTCGATTTTGTCTTTAGTTGGAGATGCACGTTTTGAATAATCCTGCAATTAAGAAAAGCGAGTACGCGCTTGCCATCTTTGGGCTGGGACTTCTTTTGTTAGCTGTCGCGACATCATTGCACTATAAGAATTTAAATCTATTCATTCTTGAACTCTTTTGCGATGTCGTTGCTGTTGCGTGCTTATATTTGCAACCGAAATCACAGTCGAGCGGTGATGCTATTCGTCAGATAACCGTTCTCGTCGCGTCCAGTATCCTCAGCAGCTTTCTGCTAGTTTTCATCATATTGGCTGGCGCGAAGACGTTTGGCCCCT
Organism: uncultured bacterium; assembly: GCA_905214525.1. Taxonomy (GTDB): domain Bacteria; phylum Actinomycetota; class Coriobacteriia; order Coriobacteriales; family Coriobacteriaceae; genus Collinsella. The sequence continues at coordinate 7,973 of CAJMMN010000005.1, read as the reverse complement.
TCGGTCTTGGTGCATGGAATATCTCAGGTCTGGTTATATGCTTTCATTTAGTTTTAGCGTTCCAGGGAATTGAGCTTTGCTATGGCCTGATGAAGAGCTTCGTAACCTCGGTTAAGAAAACTGATGCTAAGAAGTGTTTCTTTTATTTGGCGGTTTTTGTTGGCTTTGCTGTTTTAATCGCTTTTATTGGCATTCCGCTCGATAAGTCAAAGACGGTGTTGTTCGCGTCTGCTTTGCCCATTACGGTTTTGATCGGATTGATTGCTATTAATGGGGGCATTTCTTATCTGAAGCCCGAACTGTTCGCTTTCGCATGCATTGTCTCAATTGGTCTATCCGTAATTATTTGCTTTCCCGTTACAAATTTTTTGACATGGGATGATGAGGTCCACTATGGAAATGCAAACAGTTTTTCCTACCTCACAAATGCTGAAATAACAAATTCTGACCGAATGATAGTCGAGCAGTTTTATATGGGGGACGGCTTTAGTTTGGATGCAGCTTTGGGTAAGTACCCAATAGATGAAACAAGAGAGTTTAACCGTGGCTCTGTTGAGCAATTGGTCAGAGAGGCTGATAAAAATGATTTAGCTGAAGGTATCGAACGTTTTAATTGTTTTGATAGTGTGGCTCTTTCTAAAATTGCCTATATTCCTTCATCTATCGGCCTTTGTTTGGGTCGCTTGCTTCATCTCCCATTCTCTATCAAATTTGCATTGGGTAAAATTTTTAATTTGTTTGCGTATGCAGTTATCTGCGGAATCGCAATTCGTATAGCCCCTTGCAGAAAATGTCTTTTCACTTGTATTGCGTTGTTCCCGTCTGCTGTGTTAATGGCAGCCAGTTACTCGTATGATCCCTGTGTGATATCGTTCAGTTTGCTAGGAACAGCTCTTTTGTTGAAGATGCTTATTTCTGAAGAGGATATTTCTGCTAAAACGTTCTTCGCATTTCTACTATCTTTTGCAATCGGGTTTGCAGCTAAAGCGATTTATTTTCCCTTATTTGGACTTGCGCTTTTAATTCCTGCAAATAAATATGTTTCAAGCAAGCAAAGACGTATCTTGATTGGTACTGCTCTATTCGTTTGTGCCATTATGATTCTATCTTTCTTGACGCCATATTTCTCATCTGTCGTAAATAATATTTCTGATGCACGTGGTGGCTCCGAAGTCTCTACGGCTGGTCAAACGACGGGAGTGCTTGCAAATCCAGTTGGAACTATAGCTGTAATCTCGAATTTCGTTTTTGGATCGATGCTGACCCCGGCGTTTCTCAATTCAATATCAACGAATATGGCTTATCTTGGGGACGTGTCTAATCTGTTCCCATGGCTTTCGTATCTCCCCATCATGCTGTTTGAAGCTATTTGCATTATTGATAATGAAAAAGATACTAAATTAAAGCTTAGCCGTTGCGGAATTGTTTGGACTCTATTCCTGGTTCTTGCTACTTGCCACCTAGTTGCTTTGGCTCTATACATCGCTTTTACAGGAGTTGGAAGCCAGACAGTTGCGGGTGTCCAAGCGCGATATCTCATACCTTTGATAATACCTTTTGCCTGTCTATTGCTCAGGTTCCCTATTTACTGCGATGAGGAGGTGAAGGCTAAAGTTACAGCCTTTATGCTCGGGGCTCCATTTGCGCTGCTGTATTTTGTGATGTTCGAGCTTCTGTATATCCGTTTTTTCTAAATTAGCGATATAGGTCATGGTTATAGTAGGAGTGGGCAATTAGTTGGATTCGATTGGATCGAATGGGACGGCGTTGAGGGTTCGCTCAGGACATGCGCCCCGTATTTGAGGCAGAACTGCAAGGGGTCCTTTTCCTGCGGTGATGGATGGGGACTCCATGTGTGCCCTAGTTGAGCAAGCTAAATATCTAAGCTTGAGATGTAACTTCCTAATGGTTAGACAGGATACAGTAAACTTAAGTCTGAGTTAAGCTATGCGTTGGACTGTAAGAGTCGCAAATTCTTTGGGCGTCGCTAAGAGCCAACTGTTTTTGGAATGGATGAATCTCGATTGTCTTTTACTTCAACGACATGTTCAAAAGGACATCTGCGTGTTCTCGTAATAATTCCTGCCTATAACGAACAGGAGTGCATTCTCAATACCGTTGCAGCTATAAAAGCTGCGGGTTATGACTATGTCGTAATCAACGACGGCTCACAAGATACAACGTTTGAGCTTTGTCGAGAGCATGGTATCAACATATTGGATTTGCCGCAGAACCTTGGTATCGGTGGAGCGGTCCAAGCGGGCCATAAATATGCCCAGAGATTTGGCTATGATATCGACATTCAGGTTGACGGCGATGGCCAACATGATCCTTCTTATATTCCTGAGCTTGTAAAGCTGATTGAGAGCGGTGCGAGTTTGGCGATAGGCTCTCGATTTCTGGTTGAGACTGATGGTTTTCAATCAACTTTTATGCGTCGTGTTGGAATCAGGTGGCTTTCATTTTTGCTCGAGTTGCTTACGGGTAAGGTGGTCACCGATCCCACTTCTGGCTTTAGGGCCTGCAATAAAGATGCTATCGACCTGTTCTGCAAGAGTTATCCTGATGACTACCCGGAGCCAGAGTCGATTGCTTTGGCTATGAAGCTTGGTCTTCCCGTTATGGAAGCGCCTGTAAAGATGAATGAGCGCCAAGGTGGACGTTCATCTATCGGGGGCTTCTCTTCCGTCTACTATATGGTCAAGGTTACGTTAGCCATTGTCCTTGTGTGCTGGGTTCATAGGGGAGACAAATAATGAATCTTATTTTGAGGATTGGTGCGGCCCTCTTTTTCGGCGGATTCCTCGTCTATGTTTTACGTCTCGTGTCCAACGGAAAGATGCTTCTTAAGTACTCTTTGCTGTGGATTTTGATGTGTATGGCGGCCTTGATCTGTGATTTATGTCCTCAGATTATTTATAGTTGCTCAACAGCTATTGGGTTTGTCAACCCGGCCAATTTCCTTTTTTTGGGTGCAATCGTGCTGTTGCTTGCAATCTCTCTGTCTCTTAGCGTTGCCGCGAGTCGTCATGTTTTGGCGATCAAAAACCTTACTCATAGGATTGCCCTGCTCGAAAAAGAGCTTGAGAAAAGGTCTGATCATGAATGAGCTCAATACATGGTTTGATTCAGTTCCTTCGGCTATCCCTCATTAGGGCTCCTAAGTTTGTGCACCATTGATCGCGCTCGACTGCTGGTTGTGGATTGTCTAACAAATAGACAATCCCTATGTTGAGTGTCTTATCGTTTTATCTGGTGCAACGTATCAAGCGAGTTGTCTTGCATATTAATTAATTTGGGAACTGCATCTCTGGGTCGACTGCATCTGGATATTCAAAGGTTAATTTGATTTGGCGAGAAGAGAAAAATGATGAAAAATCGACATCTGAGTTTAATCAGCGTGGTTTGTCTAACATCTATTTGTTTCATCTCTCTTTTATGGCCCGCAATCGCATTTTCATTAACTGAAGATTGCGTGGCTGAAGGCACTGATGGCTCTTTGGTTCAATCGGGTCAGGAAGCATTTGGGACATCAGGTAGCGATCGTTTGACTTTGGATTCCGATAATTTCAAAGCATCTATCGATTCGTCGATATATGAATATACTGGCGATGTGATTACTCCTGATGTCTCTGTTTTGACTGCCAGCGGTTCTGCGCTAGCAAGCGGAATCGATTATGAAGTCACGTATTCAGATAATGTTGCCCCTGGCTGCGCCACTATAAGAGTGAATGGGCTAGGGAATTACGCCGGCGTTACCTCTCAACTGTCGTTCCAGATCGTTCGTTCCTCTGATAATAACATCGCTCTTCCTGGTTCTTGGGCCTACCAAAACGGTAAATGGTGGTGGAGATATGAGGCTGGTGGTTGGCCGTCAAACTGTTTTCTGTCCATTAGAGGGGCGGAGTATTATTTTGATTCCGAAGGTTATGCAGCTACTGGCTGGAAATACTTGAACGATGGCTGGCATTTATTTTCTAACTCCTGTGCACATTTGAAGGGATGGGCTGCCACCGGTGGGCGCTGGTTCTACCTTGACGAGACATCGGGTTCAATGAAGACCGGCTGGGTTTTAATTGATGATAGCTGGTACTATTTGGACAGTTCGGGCGCTATGCAGACCGGGTGGTTACTCCTTGGCAATACTTGGTACTGGCTTGAGCCTTCTGGATTAATGGCTACGGGCTTTAGGCTTGTTAACGGCTCTTTGTATCATTTTTCCGAATCCGGTTCTATGAGCTCCGGTTGGTTTATTAACGATGGGGCATGGTATTGCTCCAACGCATCGGGAGAGATTCGTACCGGGTGGTTTTACAATGGTTCTAGCTGGTATTTGCTAGACCCCAATAATAATGGCGCCATGCTGGAAGGATTTCAAACTGTAAATGGCTCCATTTATTATTTGGATCCGGATAGCGGCGGTGCATTAAAGTGCAACACTTGGGTCTTCTCACAAGATGAAAACGTATATTATGCGTGCAGCAGTGGTGCGATTGTGCTTTCGGGCGTCAAGGACGGCGCGGGTGGAATTAAGCTCAGGGATCCCGAGGGAAAGCCTGTCGCTGGCTGGTATTGGTCCTCAGCTGCACAGGTGTGGTTTTACACAGACTCAGATGGGGTTCTGCAGCGCGGTTGGCGATTCATTGACGGTAGGTGGTATCACCTCGACAACGAATCCGGAGCTATGAATACTGGCTGGTTCCTCGATGATGATGGAACGTGGTACTACCTTATGTCTTCTGGACAAATGGTAAATGGCTGGAACAGAATTGGAGACTCCGAGTATTTCTTTAATGCCTCAGGTGCTTGGGTGGAGCCTGAGCACTCCGCGCGCGCCTCCTTGCAGTCCCAGATCGTTAATCGTTGCCATAGCGTTCCTTCTCCTGGGGCGGGACTGTGCTCGGAGTGGGTTAGCCATGTGTTTTACCCCGTGCTGGGGTCATATCCCAACGGCGACGCATGCGACATGTTCTGGAATTGGTGTTACAGCCGAGATATATCTCAGCTTAAAGTTGGAATGATCGTTGCGGTCCCTACGCATACTCATACAAGTGCTGGTGCCCGCTGGGGCCATATTGCTATTTATATCGGAAACGGTATGGTTATGGATAACATCGGTTACATCAGGACAACATCACTTGCTTGGTGGCTGAACTACTACCACACTACCGCTATACCACAGTGGGGCTGGGTTTTAAATACGCCTTTGGAATGATGCGGATTCTGGCCAGCATGCGGAATCAACGCCTGCTTGTGTATCGAATCACAAACGCTTCTTAACTGTATATCATGTATGGAATGCAATTATTCATAGTAAGGGAATCGAGGGTTGACCCTCGATTCCCTTATCTATTAGTCGCATTTTAATAAGGTTAAAATTAGAAAGCGCAGAATTAAGCTAACACTTTATAAATGATAGTAGCGATTTCCGGGTTCTCCCACGCTGAAATTTGGGTTAATGTACGGATCGCCTTCGACATAGTATTTTGCCCAGCGATAATTCATGTATGCGACTTCTTTGTGGAACCGAATCTGCTTTTCCGTATTGTTTTCAACGCCTCTAGAAATCGACTCGTAGTGATAGAGCTCGACTTCGGGCGTGTATACGATCAGGTCGTTAATCTCGCGTAGCTTTAAGCAAAAGTCAACATCATTAAATGCAACTTGAAGCTCTTCGGTGAAACCTCCGACTTTCTCATATTCGCTACGCTTGGTCATTATGCAAGCTGCAGTGACAGCGCTGAAGTCTTGTTGCGCATCGTTGAGTGCAAAGTAGCCCCAATTATTCCTTGGCATGCTCTGGCAAAGATGTCCCGCCACGCCGCCAGTGACGCATAGGCCCGCGTGCTGAATGGTGTTGTCGGGATAGTAGAGTTTTGCACCGACTGCGCCAACATCCTCACGTGCGCAGATGCCAAGCATGGTCTCGATCCAATTGGGCGTAATTACCTCAGTATCGTTATTCAATAGCAAGAGATAGTCGCCCTTGGCGTGAGCAACGCCAAAGTTCATGAGCTTGGAGAAATTGAATTCGTGTTCCCAAGTTACAAGACGAACGATGTCAGGATATTTTGCTTGCAACTTATCGTAATAATCGAACGTCACCTTTTCTGTGCTGTTGTTTTCGATTATGACGAGCTCGTAATTGTCGTACGTTGATTTCTCAACAATTGATGTAATGCAGTTGTTCAGAATGTCGGCGTGGTCTTTAGTCGGGATGATAATTGACACGAGTGGGTGGGAATCTGGCACAGCGTAGGTTACTTTATATGTAAAGGGACGACGCGCTTGTTCGACCTTCGCATTGAGCCCAAGCCTGTCCAAATGACTCTGGACCGCTTTGATACCTGCGATAGTGGCATACGGCTTGCTATCGGCATTTGCTGCGGTGGAGGTCTCGCTTAGGCGCCAGTGGTATAGAACCTTCGCAACATGATGAACTTTCCTTGCCTTTTCCACGGCGCGGAGAGTCAGATTATGATCCTGTGCTCCATCGAACTCTTTTGTGTTCGGCTCTAGAGTGTCTAGCAGGGACTTACGGATGGTAAGCATGTGGCAGATATAGTTATTGTTTCTGAGCAGATCGATATTGAAATCCGGCTTAAAGAACGGCTGCGCTAACTTTCTATCGGGCATGAGTTTATCTTCATCACAATAAAGAAGATCGACGCCATTATTGTTTTCAATTGCCTCGGCATATGAGAACAACAAGTCCGGTTCAAGAATGTCGTCATGGTCAAAGAAGCTAACGAAATCGCCCGAAGCTACGGCAACGCCTGCGTTTGTGTTTTCGGAAATACCCTTATTTTCGGTAAGATTAATTGACTTAATTCTGTTGTCGCGGGCTGTTTCCTGCTCAACGCGAGCCTTTAGTTCCTGATTGTCAGGGCTTGCATTAACTAGGAGGAGCTCCCAGTTTGCATAAGACTGGTTTTTTACGGATTCGACCATATCGTTAAAAAACGAAATGGGCGTGTTGTAAAGAGGGACAATGATGCTGAATTTCGGAGCGCTATTGAAGACGATTTTTCTCTGCTTCTCCAGTGCGCCAATGGTTGCCTTATGCTCTGTAAACCATTCGGGGTATTCAGGGTCAAACTGCGCATGGGTAAAGAGGAAGTTGGTCTCCTCAAGAAGCAAGCCTAATTTATCAGGCGTTAAGCAGTCAAATGCACTGAATGAAGGGTGATTTTGATCGCCAATTATAAAGTAGTAACGATCAAACGCCTTTGGCATGCGGATCGAGAGCTGTGTTTCAAGTTGTTTTTTCTCGGATGTAAATCCAACACTCGTTACATTTGAGCCGAAGTTGACTATGCTCAGCTCAACCTCATTGAGGAACCGATCGAGGCAGCGAAGTTTGATTTGCGAGTCGTTGCGGTACGGTGTTCTAACCGTGCACCTCAGGATATACTCGTTTGAATCTTCGATGCACTGCCAAAAATCAATCGTCGCCATCTCAAACTCTGAAACGTCATCGTAATTTCTGAGTTTGCTGCACATGTCAGGTTTAATTTTGTAGTTAAGACGCGACTCCCATTTGATGTTCTTGCAATTGAGCGAAAGGGAGTCGCTGCTCAGGTTACGACCGTCTTTGCCGATTTCGCTAAACTCAACTTTAATGGATCGGGTGTCGGGGTCGGGGATTACAAGAACGTATGAGTCTGATTCGCCGTTATTGTCCTTGAATTTTAGAAGAGACAAAGGTAAACGGCGGTCGTCAACCGTTGCCGCTTGAGCTTTTATGCTGGAGCCTTCATGGATGCCTTCTATTTTAAGCTGCTGGTAGATTTTCCAGTTTCCTCTGCATACTCCGGTTGTTTCGACTCGCATTGTTTGCCTTTCGTTTGTTGGACACTGCTCATTGTACTTATTCATTTCCTACCTCGCGATAAATGCAGAAAGAGTTACGTGTTTCTGGTTGATTTTCAATCTCAACGCAACAGCCTGAACGGACCCCGCGTTTCCGCAGC
>CAJMMN010000004.1 GCA_905214525.1 uncultured bacterium | reverse complement strand
TCCAAGGGTTATACCCTAAGAGCAAACCACCCCTTTTAGGGGTGGTTTTGATTTTCGGCTTCAATTTTTAAAACGATCGATATTAATCTATTCGAAGCGCGTGCTCTGATGGGTTTGAACTGACAAATTTCAACGCGTAATTGCGTGCCATCGAAGAGACGAGGGTATAAGTCCAACGATATGAATAATCCCTACTCTTCTGAGATTGCATTGCAATGTAATCTTTAAACCTCTGATGTCGCTATTTGCGTTCAATGGGGGTATGCATGAAAGGATGAGAATTGTCGTCGGAATACTGCCAGCCTGGCGCAGGCGACCCATATTGGTTCGAATGGTATGTCGGACTCGACTACGTGATCTCCATGCTCGCAGGATTAGATCAAATTGAGTCCGTGACTTTTCAAGAAGTCGGCCTTGAGGGGGTTGATGACGTCGTTGTCCGACGTTCGCATGGGCTTCCCATGGTGTGTGTCCAAGTGAAGCATAAAAAAGCTTCGACAGCGACCGCAAACAACCTGACGTTCGGATCGTTGGTGGCGGAGGGTGAATCGGGTGAAAAACAGAGTCCCAATAAATCTCTGCTTGCCTCTCTCGCGGCAGGATGGAAGCAAGTTTCGCGTAAAGAAGAGGCAATTCCTGAAATTTTTTTGTACACGAATCGTGCGCTGGGCAAAAATAAGACAGGTGCGGAGTATATGGGAAAGCCCTACAAGAGGCTTCCCCTTGGTGAGTTCTGGGACTAACTGTCCGTAGAGCTCGGGTCTGTTGCTTCGTCTTCCGATATCACTTTCGACGACCCCGACCTCGATATGCAGTGGCACGAATTCGCCGACTCAACAAAGCTTGAGGAACCTGATATCGTGCCTTTCCTGAGAAATCTAACGATCAGGGCAGGCGCTCCGTCGCTTCACGACGAAGAGATCAAGCTAATGGGTAGATTAAGGGATGAGGTATGCGGAGGGTCAGAAGAACTGGCTTCCAGAGTATTCGACCTGCTTGCCGCCGAGCTCCGGAGATGGACCACTGCGGCGGGCGACAATATGGTTAGTGCGGAGATCGCCCGGAAATGCGTCTGCAAGCTTAACCGAAATCCAATGGATATACCAATCGAGGTCCCCATCCCTATACCAGTTTTCCCGAGTAGGGAGCGACTGTGCTTACTTTTGCGTGACAGATTGGAATCGTCCAATAGCAGGGTCATATTTCTCCAGGGAGGTCCTGGCTCTGGAAAAACGAGACTGGTCAGCTGCCTATGCGAGCGAATGAGCCCACGTCCCTTCAGGTTCTATGCATTCAAGCCCTTGGATGTCGATGACTTTAGCTATTCACCTGATGCCGGCATCGTCTCTCCCAGGGAACTGTGGGGTACCTTGCTGAATCAGCTTCGTGATACACCTGAACTTGCCGGGGAGAAGCCTAAAATACCTATTTTCAATGAACTTTGCGCAGATGACGAGCTTCGGAGTGAGGTCTTAAGGCTTGCCAAATCGCTTTCAACCAAGCGAGGCTGCAAGACGATTCTTGTGATTGACGGCATCGATCATGCCGCACGGGCCAAGGAGAGATTAACTTTTTTGGAGCACCTCCCCTCACCAAAATCGATTCCAGAAGGCGTTCAGATTCTCGTCTCCGGCCAGCCAGCTAATCTATACTCCGCCTACCCACAATGGCTCAAGGGGGAGCACGTCGGTGTCGAGATGGAGCGCCTCCCCAATATCGACGCTGATGACGTAAACGCCCTCTTGTCGGATAGGGCCGACTTTTCAGACCGAGAGACCCTCGTCCTCTCCAATGAGATCATCAATATAACCAATGGGAACACCTTGTCTGTGGTGTATGCGGTTCACGCAATCGCTGGTGAGACGGATTGTGGCTGTGCCATTGAAAAGCTGCGGTCATTGGGCCTTTCGGAAAACGTCGAGGAATACTACGAGTCTATCTGGCAGAAAGCCAATGATAAAATTCAGCAACATCACGGAAGCGGATCGAACGCGCTGGGTCTCATCGCTTCGTCGATGCACCTTCTCGACGGAACGATCTATCCTAAGCTCCTATGCAATGCGTTTCCCGATTCTTTTTCGGAGGAGTACGTGGTGGCACGCGACATCGCTATTCTCTCTCCTTTGCTGAGAAAGTGCGCCGACGGATCCACTCGCCCCATTCACAACGATTTCAGGCTCTTCGTAAGTTCTAAGGCTTTGGAGCCCGGTATGGAAGGATACCTTCGTTTTGCGTCCGGCAGCCTCGCCGATGCCGCGTTGGGGATGGAGGGTGACGTGGTCCGATCTTGCTATGCCGTTCGTTTGCTTGCCGCCTCTGGTCGAGTTGAGGACTGCATCAGTCTATTTGACACGTCGTACGTCATCGATGCCGTTGCCCATGGCGTTCCTTGGAGTCTTCTCTGCGAGCAGGCGAAGACGGTATATGGAATGGCATGTGAGTCGGGGAAGCTGGAAAACGTGCTTAGGGTCCAACTTGCCCTTTCGACCCTTTCACAGGTAAATGAGCACTTCGAGTATTGGCTCGAGCGCAGGCCCTTTCTTCACCTCGAGGAATTGGTGGGCATGGACTACATGGTGCCGCCCCTCAACAAGGAGACAGCCACCTTGTATGCAACGACGCTCGAAAGATGTCTCTGGTTGCTTAAAGACGCCGGGTGCACGGAGCAGAGCGACGAGCTGTACGGCATCTGGTTCTCTGGCCTTTCTCCTCTAACAGCATTGAATATATTGTCGGATTCCGATGAGGAAGACGGAGTCCTCGAGGAAGACGACAGTGCTTCCATGCTGATGTCCGCATGGGGCGGTCTCGCCGCGACCCGTGGACTCGATTATGACGATTTTCTGTTCGCCCCTGATCTCGGGGGTGATGCGGAAAATCTGCAGTGCCGTTTTCGGGACGCCTTCGTGAGAGGTTTATTAATGCAGTCTTCACTGGAAGACGACGACCTCTCTAAGATCGCCGGGCTTTCGATCACAGTAGATGCAGCTACGAACATGATGCGCGATTTACTGACCGGAGCACTTCCGGCATCGCGCACTGCGCAACGCGCATTCTTCTCAAAGCTTTCGGCTTACTCGTTTAAACTTGAAATCGGTACCATAGCCTACGCCTTGTGCTTGTCAGAGGGGCTGCACGTGTCTAGTGCCGGCAGATCCGAGCCGTTGCTGTGCCATAGGGAAGGAAATGTCTATAGTGAGGGCTTTACCCTCGGCTTGTTTGCAGAGAGCTTCATTTTCGGTTATGAATCCGACCGCGACGGTTTCGATGCCATGGGACTGGACATGGACGCGACGATCGCATGGATGGATCGCTCCGACAGGGAGTACCTGTCTATCGTCAGAACGTTGCGGGCCTCGGCCTGCCTCGGATATGCCGTGGGACATGGCGCGACCATATTGCCAGGAACCGACGAGGCGCGTGTTTTGGGGGAGTGGGCCCAGGCTCCGCATTGGCACGGCTTATTGACTATGGAGACATGTGCCGTACCATACATCGCATTCGTCTCCGCGAAAGGCGTGGACCTTTGTGCAAAAGCGTTCGAGGAGGAAGATCTAAAGGGTTTCATTTATTCTAGAAAGCCCCTTTGCGCAAAGCTGAGGATGCTCAAGCATCTCCAGAAGATAGGCAGTGAGATTCCTAGACACTATCTCTCGAAAGAGTATGGACCGGACGGGTCGATTTTGCTGGCATCCCAGGATGCCTCTGAGATTCACGACATGCTAAGGCCGTTGCTCGCTTCTTATGATCGAGATCTCGCGATGCATTGCGATGAGGCTATCCTCTTTGGGTCGGCTCGGTTCACCGACTACAAGGACTACTCACTGTCCAATCTCGTTGAGAGTTTCGAAATGCTTTCTGAGTTCGGGATGGCAACTGAAACTCACGCTTTTGAATTGCTCGAGCTGGACAATGCGGCATCGCAATCGGGTGACAACAGAATGTCTAGTGTGCTGATGGAGAAGGTGGCGGATTGGGCGGCGAATGAAGGTCCCGCACAATTGTCAAGAATCCGCTCGCTGCAGCCGGAGTATAGGTATGACCATTGCCTTATCGAGCATCAACTCAAGTCTTTGCTGGCGAACGCAGCGTGCTTAGGCGATGTGCTGGCTGTATTTGCTGGCATGCTCGGGAACTCGTCTTGTTGCTCGGCCGAGGACGTAGAGGGGCTCCGTTTCTGCCTTAAAACATGTAGAGATAAAGCGGTTGAACTCGGATGCGAAGATGGTTTCGAGAGTGAGGTTACTGACATAGAGAGCGCCATCAAAGACGCGCCAATAACCGAATCGTTTAAATCTGGGGTTGAGAATTCCATCGCAGATGTCCCTCGAGATCTTAGTGACCTATCGGATGAAGAGGTAAAGGACATCGCGTTTCGCCAAGAGATTGATCGCTGGTATTGGGAGCCCGTTGCCAAGGCTTGCTCGGAGTTGGTCGGTCGAGGGCAAGAAAGAAGTGAGGTCTTTAACAGCCTTGTGGAAGCGCGTGGCACTGCTCTTTGCAAAGAGGGATGGGCTCATTTCTCCACATCTGTAACCGAACTGATTGACGGCATCGCGAGCTACTCCGATGACGAGTTCTTTTTCAAACTGCTCTCGTGGAAGAACCGAGGGTTGGAAAGATACGGCTTTGGAGCCGCCCCAAACGATATCATGCATGCAATTATGGTCAGAGCGAGGGTGAGAAACCCGGCGCTTTTCGAGGTGATATTTGAGCTCGAGTGTGACAGCAAACGAAGGTGGGTCACCTGCAATGGAAAGTGCGATCTGGCTGCTTTGGAAAAGAAATCATCCGGTTTGTCCGAGCCGGAATTGTTGCCCGAGCTTGTGTCGGACATCCTGCTCGATTCGATCCTCCCTGAAGACCCACATAGGACAGAAAACGCAGTGCGGGGAATCGTCTGGGGCGGTTTACGTTTGAAAAGCATGAGAGAGCGCGTGTGCGAAGGGCTGGAGGTTCTTCGACCGTATGAACGTATCTTGCTTGAGAAGGTTCTCGGTCGCTGGTGGTGCGCTTTCCCTGGAGACGATGTGATCTGGGACTGCTTCACCAAGCTTGTCGATAAGGTTAAAAGGGCGGATGAGGCTTACCTTCTCTCAATTTATACCGGAGCACCCGGGATTATTCTCAAGCCAGGGATTGACGACCCACAGTTGACCGAAAACAGCAGCTGCGAGGTTCCATCTAGAATAGAAACCTTCCTATCGGAAGCTTATAGCCTTTGCTGTGACGGCTGCGAGGACGTCAAAGAAGCCCTGGAATTATGTCGCGGAGGGGAAGTCCGACCGTTTGTTAAACGACATATGCAAAATGACGGGGTCGTTTTTCCAGCGTGCGGACAGGAGGATTACGGCCAGGAGCTTCTCTATGCTGGATTGTGCCATGGGCGCTGGCGGGCCATTCCGAGCTGCGTAGCCGCTTCGATCCTTGTGGACCCTGCTGACGTATGGTGCTTCTCGCATTTTCCCTTTTTTAAGGACCCGGTGGCATTCGGGGTGTCAAGGGTTATCGAGTTATTCGAGGCTGGAGCGATTGAAGAAGCGGAACACGTCGCGGCCAAACTGCCCATGATCGATTTGAATGGGGGCGAGGCGTGCCTAGGCTGGAAGCTGTATATCCCATACGGGAGTCAAGCTGAACAATACGAGTATTATGGCTCCGCTCGCATAGCGTCGCTTGATTGCGAAAGCCCAGACGACGTTATTGATAGGGAGTACGGATGCTACGGACTATTGTCGGGAAAAGGAGGAGGAATGGCCTCCTCCTTTTCCCGAAACAGCATATCATTGTGCAATGCGCTGGCCGGTTGCATAACCATGACGTTCTGCGATTGCCAGGTATTCCCTTCCCGTGCTATGAGGATGCTTGGTTTCATTCCGAAAATCGGCAATCCTCTAATTTGGGTTGATGCATTAGGAAACCGAGTTACTTGGTTCGAACAATTTTGCTTCCCCGTGGAAAAGGGCTTTCGTCATTCTGTCTACTATCAACAGCCGCGGTTATGGAGGTGGGTCTTTAACAAGGAGCTCGTGGAGAAAGCCGCAAAAGAACATGGATGTCGCATCTATTGGTCCACGAAGTCGAGCAATCATGTTGACCAGATAAAGGATCGATACGACATGTGCGAGGCCATAAAAATGATGTCGCCTTTTGAGAAATGATCGCATGAATCGCGTGAGCTGTGACAACAGGAAGGAGAAGGCGTGCACTTGGCACAGCAGCTATATATCCTGCTTCATGTAGAGCGTTGGCCCACCACGTTGCGGGACGCCGTGTGCTGCCGGTAGCGCTTGCAGAACCTGTTGTAGGACATCGACGGGGCGCCGGCCTCCGCGCAATCGCAGGCGTACTCCGCCTGCAGGAGCTTGAGCGTGACGGGGATGGGCGGGAGGACGTTTAATTGCGGTGCCGAACGGCAATATCCGGCCGGGTGGACGGCGGTGCCGATTCGCAATATATGTGGTGTCGAAAGGGCCTTGGAATCATCTAGAAGCTGAATCAGAGAATCCAAAATGCAGAGTGATAATCAAGGTATTGCCAATTGATCTTTAATGGCGGAGGAGACAATGGACCTAACGAATCTACCTGAGTACATCTCAGCGATTGTGGCAATCATTGCGTTGTTCATTTCTTGTTACCAAGCTCGTCTCAGTAATAAACAGTCTCTATTTAATCGACGTTTAAATATTTGGATAACCGTCGATAAACTCATGAGCGTTTACGCAAAAAACGCGAAGAACTTGGAGCATAACGACGAACCGCAACTGGCTATCGACCGGCTATTTGTTTGGCTAACTAACACCACGTACTTGCAATCAATTTCAGCCTCAATAAATCATGTGTTAGATGCCGACTCTCAACTTAAATTGCATTTAAAGCTTGATGAAATGAGAACGCTCGCTATGGAGGCAAAATTTTGCTTCAAAGGAAAGAGTGGAGACGCAATAGCCGAATTCATAGAAGCTTATCAATCCCTTTTGTTTTCAATGTATCAGTATCAGATTTTATTGAATAAGATGAGTCAGAGTGCAAAGGAATATCAATGGACGCTTGTACAGGCTTCTGAAAAGTTACATGAGCCCGATAAACGGAAAGATCTCTTTGAGAAAGAAAGCGCTCTAGCAGCTTCATACATAACTCTATGCCAGCTAAACAAGAGAGGTGCAATTCAGCGCCAAATAAAATTAACAGGCCCTATGTGGTGCTGGGTGAATTGATGGATTACGGGATGATTAGTAATGCAACGGTTCAGATAACGCGACTTACCGCACCTACCCCAAGCTGCGGTAAGTCGCTCGGCCATCAGGATATGGCGCACCACCCTTGCGGTCGGGTCCCATCTGTCCCTGGCCTGGTAGACGTACCAGTCGAGGTAGGCCTACATGTTCATGGGCGACATCCCCGTGAAGCGCCAAGCGTAGCGCTTAAGCCAAGAGCACAGGTCGTTCGCAATCTCCATTCGCTCCAGGTAGACCGGGTCGTTCACGTCCGCGCTGTAGGCCTCACTGTCGAGTCCGTCGTTCTTGACCAGCGCGTTGAAAGCCCTCTCCAGGCCGTGAATCAGCAGCGCCCCAGGCGCTATCCTCCCGCCCATGGCCTTCTTCACGCGCGCTGAGCTGGGCTTCCCGTGGCCACAGACGACCGCGACGGGATTCTTGTGGACGTCGACGGCGACGCAGATGCACAGCTCCTGGCGGGACAGGCCGCGCTTGCGCGCCTGCCCGTAGCCCTTGGAGTGGTCGGTGTCGTTGATGTGGATCTCGTCCACCCAGATGGTGTCGCGCAGCACGATCCGGTCCCGTTAGCCTGATACCGTGGCGAGCACGCGGTGCCGCCATTCGAAGGCGGTCTTGTGGGTGACGCCGCGCAGCTCGGCCGTGCACTCGACGGGGGCGTTAAGGCACATGGGCCTGATGAAGGAGACCCGGGCGGGGAGCGGCTTTCGGCAGCGCTCGAGGACGGTGCCCGTAAGGGAGTTTGAACCTCCTGCCGCAGCAGCGGCAGCGCCACCTCGGGACGCCGGCGGCGGTGGAGCCGTCCCTCCAGGCGCCGCAACCCGAGCACTTCGGGTCCGGCCCATAGGCCGCGGCGGCCTCGGCGAGCGTGCCCACACCGACCTCCTCGCGGCAGCGCCTCTCGTCTACGGCTTTCCTGAGCGGCAGGAACTCCTCGACGGCGAGGCACGCCACGAGCGCCCTGAAGGGGTTCGCTCTTCCCATATGGATCTGTCCCATCCGCCCGAGCGCCCACCCGGAGGGATTGTCGCCAAACAAAGATCCAGGTTGGCACTCAGGCAAATTCACTGTTTCGCTCGGAAGGACATAGCATTCGGGGGCCTTGCGGTCCCCGACTCATCACCTGTTATCTAAACTGTTATAGAGTCAATAATAACGAATTAATCGATCCCTGGGGACAATATTAGTTCCCTAGGGGGCGATTTCAATTATTGCGCTAATTTTCGTAGTTGAAGCATCAGTACGTTTGTAATTAGAAGTAAATAATACTTCCAATGCATTATCACTCCATATCTTTAGCATGACAATTGGTACAAACAAGCGAATGTGAAAGAGGACATGAAAATGGCGAAGGGGATTGGCTATTACGAGCATTATATCAAGGTTAGGTTTACCGAAGAACGGATAAACAAATCATCAAATTGGCAGTGGCTAATTGATTGCACTGAAGAACGCTTCTCTGCACCCAAAGAAATCACTTCAGTAAATGAATTTATAGGCGTATTGACAGCGCTTCATGAACCCTTTGCTTTTCTTGCTACCGTCGTCGATTTGGTTGGCGATTTCAAACCAAATATTTCATCAATGTGGTTGGTAAAGTTGTACGATTGCGTCCTCCTCAGAAGTGGAATGACCAAGCCAGAAGATTATGACGAAGATGTTGGGTTTTTCGGCATGCTTGGCGTAGCGTCCTATGCAACCTTCCTTTTCAATAAATTGACTGGTAGAAATGCTCTTATTGATACCCGTCCCATTTTTTATTCAAATCTCCACCAGCTGTATGACTTTACTGCGCTTAACGATGAATGGCCAAAGCTTGAATACTTAACCGGGAGAATCAATTTAACGGGAATTGAACTAGTCGCCGCAACGCTTCGGCACAATTTTAAGTGCGTCGATGCACCGATCAATTGCGATAGCGTTATTAAACTGATGGATGACAACTTTGATGCTGATTTCCTCAGTTTTAGAAACGTTGATCGAGATCTATTTCAAACATGGCAGGAGGCTCTTCTTTGCGATGCTTTTAGGAGTTCTTACCAAAATGGAAAACTTATTCCATTGATTGGCCTTGCTGAAGGTGAAGAATCGTCATATAGCTCTGCATGGACAGAAGGCATGTTCCAAAAAGCAAAGGATGTCTTTGAAGATGATCGTGCGATTTGCTTACTTGAGTCTATAGAATTTGCGAAATGGAATGAGATTCCTTCGACCCGTAGCCAAACCATTCTGGTTGAACTAACCATAAATAATGCCAAGCGAATAATAAAAAATAGTGAACCGTTGTACCGTATTCAGTGCACAGCGATTGATATTGTCACTCAGCTAAAAAGGGAATCGAAATTATGCAAAGAAGCTCAGACAGCTTATTATCGAAGCATGAATGAACTTCTAAAAGACCGTACTGATTACAACGATCTTCGTTATATGTCGGAACATTCAATTCCGATGACAAGGGAACAAAAAGGTCTTTTAAAAACGAAATGCCAAGCTTTCTTTGCCGAAAACTTAAAGAAGGTCAATACTACACACGACTTGGTAGCCCTATTTGAAAACCCTCTAAGCGCAAAGTACTGCAATCAGAAGGATGCGGCTTACGCATTCGATTTGTTCTATAAGCACGCAGAACATAGCGACATTGAAACTGCGGAGCTGTTCTATTCCGCAATGATGTTTTTATTAGATGTTTTGAGCAACCCTGAAGTAAATAACAATTGGGCTAAAAATGTAATTATTGCTCTTAGACATACTTGGCAAGATAAATACTACAGTCAAGTTGTATCAGGAATGCATTGTTTTACGCGAGAATTCTCCATCCCAAACACTGAAATCAAAATGCTAAATAAGCAGTTCCTAGAATCACCCCACGGATTTGCACAATCTTTATTACAACTTTCCGATGATTCAATTTCATCCAGCTTAGAGGACATGTCTAAGAAGATAATTGTTTACCTTTTTGGCAAGACAACAGTCAGTGAATTCTATCCCAATCACGTTCACGTAATGATAGAAGATGATGCGCGCTCGATCGACAAAATGATTGCAGATGAAGTCAAACGGGTTTACAAGGAGCGTTCTTATCGCTTCATCAATCGTCTTGGCGAGCAAGTTATGCTTGACGGTTTCTTTGAAAAGCTCAACAAGAATATCCAGTTGGTTTGCAGCATGGTTGTCATAGAGCCCGTTTATGACAAGGTGGTTACACTTGCTCCAAGTCAATACGAGCTTTTGCCCAATCCTGGCAACAGGCCGACCCTCGGTCATCTTACGCAGCTATTTCCTATTCTTGAAAATACTATTAGAAACATAGGAGAGATGTTTTCCATTGTTCCCTTCCAAGCAAATAGGGATTCCTTTAACAAGCTTAGGGAAGTATCAGGAGTCTTGGCTGACCTCATAGGAAGCGTTCGTGAACTTACGGGAACTATCCAAGGATGCGGAGAGTTCCTATTTGTCTACTTAGTTATGTACTCTTCTAACGGATATAACATCAGAAACGATTGCATCCATGGTCGTCAATACCAAGGTTCCGCAGATGTCGCTTTCGCCTACAGACTTACCGTGATCTGCACCTATATGATGCTAAAAAGGCTGCAGGGGCTTGAAACAATTGTAGAGAATGAGGTAGACAGCAAAGACCAGGAGGAGATCGTATGTCACGGTCGACGATTTTTTGGATGGGCAGCTTTTAAAGCGATATGCTCTTCTCTCAAAAAATTCATGAGCCGCCTCAGGATTCCGAAAACTTCAGAACGGTAATTGCCTCGAGAGTGAAGACTAATGCGGCCGTATGATGTTACGAAGTGGATTATGGGCCTTACTGACAGCTGGCCTATACTGAAGACCCCTCCTTTCACCGATTGACAAAACGATTTACACCTAATTATTGACGCTGCCCAGGGGCATTTTCTTTGTTTGTGCCTTGATCTCGCTAAACTAATATCTGCTGCTACCAGGGCATTTTCTGGTGCACATTCTATTGGCTCCTGCGAAGATCGGAGCGGGTATGTTTGCTGCCGAGTCCTACACCAGCCGTCATTACATTGCGATTGTTGCCATGGCCTGCCTATGCGTTTTGCTGGGCGGGCCTTCCTATGCCGCGGGCGCGGAGAGCCTCATCATCGCGGGCGCGACGTACTTCGAGCCGGGTGTGTCGGGCCCCGGCTGGGCCTGGACCGATGCCGACCACCTGGTGCTTAACGGCTACGCGGGTGAGGCCATCGGCGCCGAAGGCGACCTGGTGCTGACGCTTGCCGGGCAAAACTCCGTGACGGAGTCGCATGCGCCCGATGCGGACATCACGCTATGCGGCATGGAGGTGTGGGGCAACCTGACGCTTCGCGGTACCGGGACCCTTACGGCGACGGGCTCACAGTGCGGGATCCACGTTTCGCAGACGCTCGCGGTGGACGGCTGCACCGTCAATGCCCAGGCGGACGGGGCCGATATTTCGGACGAGGCGGTCGCCGGCGTAATCGCAGGCGACATGGCCGTGCGCGGCGGCGGACGCGTCGTTGCCGCGGGCGCCGCGTCCGGAGCGGGCGTGCGCGCCTACGGCGTGTATCTGCAGGATGCGAGCCTTGGCGATGGTTTGGCCGGCTGCCGGCTTTCCGTCGACGCCTCGTGATTCGATGCAGCCGGTGCCGACGGCGGCGTTGCTTGCCTGGGCGGGTCGCTTGTGTCCGCGCGATTTGTGACGCCTGCTGGTGGAGCCTTTGGTGCAGGTGGCGTGGTGGATGCCTCCGGTGCGGTGGCACCGCATGTGGTGATTGAGCCCGATGTCGCCACGCCACCGGCGGGGGAGACCGACAGGGGCGAGGTACCGGGCGATGGCGCGGGCAAGTCTCCCGCCGACGCTAATCCCGCTGCCGAAGAGCCCACCACAGGGCCCACAGCAAAGCCCGCGCTGGAACCCGCGGCCACAACAACCAAGACAACAACGACAGTAACCAAGACCACGGTGCCCACGTCCTCCAGGCCCAAGACCGCCACCGCGACCACTGCGGCACTCCCCAAAACCGGCGACAGCAACTGGATCGCAGCCTCTTTATCGTTATTCCTGCTGGGATTGGCACTTTTTGGTGCCGCATATCGCTGCTGAGACTGCGCGACGCACCTAGCTGCAATACAAGACCTCTGTTGAAGCTTTAAGGGCAACATTTCCGGATAGGGAGCGTTGCCTTTTTCGTGCATGCAATGTATGACGTGCCATATCACTAAAATGACTATGTAATTACTTGTAATTACATAGTCTACTATTGTATATGCAGTATAATAAGGTTGCACTCACGCGATTGGAAGGTCTAAAAATGGCAAGCTCAACATTAACCATCAGGGTTGACGACGACCTCAAACGCGAGGCGGCGGAAGTGGCTGATTACTATGGACTTGATTTGTCGTCCGTGACGCGCGCGTTCTTCAAGCAAATGGTCAACACCCATCGCATCCCGTTGACTTTTGCCCCTGAGGAGCCCAATGCCGAAAGCCTTGAGGCCATTCGCGAGGGGGACGCTTTTCTTGCATCTGGCAAAAAAGGACGCTTTGACAATGGCGCCGATCTGATCGCTGCGGCGATGGCACAATGAGCACGTTAACCGCAGAGTTCTCTGCAGCCTTCTCCCGCGATTTAAAGAAAAAAGCAAAGCGCCGTAAATGGGATTTATCTGAGCTTCAAAAGCTAATTGACCTGGTGCTACAGAATACACCTGAGTCAATGGACATATTAAAGCGACGTCATAATATGCACCGGCTAAGCGGCAACTGGGCAGGGCGAAACGAATGTCACGTAGCAAACTCTGGCGACTGGCTTGTCATATGGTCATCAAACGAAGAGGTAGCTTTCTTTGAACGCACTGGCAGCCATGATGAGCTGTTCCGATAATTCCCTTAATATCGAAACCACCAAAACCATTCGGATTTCAACCTAATGGCATCCAATTTGCTCAATCTTGTTGGAAATGTTGCTGCGCAATGACGATTGCCTGCCTATGCGTTTTGCTGGGCGGGCCTTCTTATGCCGCGGGCGCGGAGAGCCTCATCATCGCCGGCGCGACGTACTACGAGCCTGGCGTGTCGGGCCCTGGCTGGATCTGGACCGATGCCGACCATCTGGAGCTTAACGACTACGCGGGCGCGGCCATCGGCGCCGGCCCCGGAGTGGGCGTGCGCGTTTATGGTGTGTGTCTGTAGGACGCAGGTCTTGGCGATGGCACGGCCGGCTGCCGACTTTCCGTCGATGTCTCGTGGCTTGATGCGATCGGTGCCGATAGCGGAGCCGCGTGCACGAGCGGATCGCTTGTGTTCGCGTGGTTTGTTACGCCTGCCGGCTGCGCATGTGTTGATTGAACCCGAGGGCGCCACGACGCCGGCGGGGGAGACCGACGGGAACGACGTGCCTGGCGGTGGGACGGGTGAGCCTGCCGGTTTTACCGACCCTGCTGGGGCACAACCCGGTGCGGATTCTGCGGTGAAGCCCGCGGCCTCCACGTTAAAGACGACCACGACAACGGCCAAAACGACG
The DNA here is from genome assembly GCA_905214525.1 of uncultured bacterium. Taxonomy (GTDB): domain Bacteria; phylum Actinomycetota; class Coriobacteriia; order Coriobacteriales; family Coriobacteriaceae; genus Collinsella. Next base: position 141,086 of record CAJMMN010000004.1, on the reverse strand, counting down.
GTGACCGTGAACAAGGCTTTAAACTCAAAAAGTTGTAAACGAGGCAGCAATGCTTTGAAGCTATGTTCAGCTTGATGGCGGCACTCAGTTTGCCTACTCAGAAACACGAGATGACGGGGCCGTTCGCGTAGCCGTCGAGCGTCCGGTTGGCCCTGGCTTTGACCATGCGAAATGCTTCTTGCCTGCGGTTAATTGGTTCAATGTCGAAGGTTTTTCTACTGACGATCTGGATTTTTGACCAAGTTCGTTAGATCAAACGCTCCGTTTATCTTTGAGCTTGCAGAACGGCAAAAAGCCGGACCCGCGGTATCGGCACTGGCCCCCTGATGCTCTACTGTTGAACGGAAAATATCCCATGATTTCGCCTACCGACATATCCACCTCCGCCTCTCGCGTGCTTGCTCAATACGACGTCACCAAAGCATATTTATTTGGCTCGTTTGCCCGAGGCGAACAAACGCCCGATAGCGATATTGACTTGCGCCTAGTCTGCGGCAACACCATGACGTTCGGCACGCTTTACGAACTCTCCCATGAGCTCGAGAGGGAACTTGGGCGAAAGGTTGATATCGTCACCAACCCACCAGAGCACATGCGCCCGGCATTCCGCAAAAGCATCGAGCAAGATGAGGTGCGTGTCTATGAAGCTCTGTAAGCAGGACGAGGCGTTAGTGTGCTCCGGCGTGATCAGCAAGTCTGAATTTTGTCGCATACTTCCGGACTCGGCGAGCCTTAGAAGCCAGTATTGAACTCAAACTCGGTTCCAGACACCCTCTTGCTATTTGAATACAGGTATCGCTCTAGCGATAGTATGTTATACTATCGCTAGAGCGATACCTGTTAGGAGACTCGCGTGGAACTGTGGCATGGTTCTCAGAAAATCATTGAGACTCCCCAGCTTGGCCTGGGGAAAATCCATAACGACTATGGACAGGGATTCTATTGCACAGAGAGCCTCGACCTTGCAAGGGAATGGGCATGCTCGCGCGATGCCGATGGCTTTGCGAATCGCTATGAACTCGATATAGCCGATCTCAAAGTTCTCGACTTACTATCGCCGCAATATTGCGTCCTGCATTGGATAGCGTTGCTCGTTGAGCATCGTTCTTTTCGCAAAGATACCGCCATTGCCGCGGGGGCGTGCGAATATCTCCATGATCACTTTCTACCTCAGACGAGCACTTGCGACGTAATAAGGGGGTGGCGTGCGGACGACTCGTACTTTAGCTATGCCAGAGCTTTTGTAAACAATACGATCACCGTCGATCAGCTTGGACGATCTATGAGGCTCGGTAACCTGGGGGAGCAGATTGTGCTCAAAAGCGAGCGTGCGTTTAAGAGCGTTCGTTTTGCTGGATTTGAACGTGCGCAGCAAGCTCTGTATGGTCCATTGGCCAAGGAACGAGATGAAGCGGCAAGGGCGCAGTATCGGGAGCTCCTTGCCGAAAACCCGTTTGAGGGAATACGTATCGTCGATATCATTCGAGAGGGGATGACGGGCGATGACCTACGCCTACAGTGAGATGTATCTCGAGGATGCAATGAGAACGCTGGGCGAGGCGGTCGATTTTGCTCTCTGTGACCAAGGGCTGACTCCAGCCGAGTTGACGGCGATCATGTCGAACGCTCTTGAGATGAAACAGTTTGAGCGCGGTATGCCTCGCGTCGTCTGCGGCATGGCGGGCGACGAGCTCGCGCGCGATATTATCGCCCATGCGGGACTGACCCCCGTCAGATGTAGGGAGACCTATCCGTTCGACCGTTCGCCTCAGTATTGGGCGGGGTGGGTTATGGCCTATACGCAATGGATGAGCAGCTTGGGCTTTAATAAGCTACTCGAAGTCGCTCCGCTCGATTGGATCATCGGCTCGTACCATCCGCTCCACGAGGCCTCCGAAGATAAATTCGCCCAGATTGTCATCGAAAAATGGAACAACGCCCAGGCAGACAAAAAGGGCCTCAAGGCGGCACGAAAGGCTGCCGGACTAACGCAAAAACAGCTCGCCGCCCAATCGGGGGTTAAGCTTCGCGCCATACAACTCTACGAGCAGAACCAGCTCGACCTACGCCGCGCCTCGGTTTCCTCGGCATTGGCGCTTGCAGACACCCTAAACTGCACCATCGAAGACCTCGTCTGGCAACCGATTGCTCTGGAGTACGACTCGCAGGCTATTTCGTCTGTAAAGCTATAGAGGAGTCAGACATGCCTTGGAGCTATGTTCAACAAGATGACGGCGCTGATTGCGTTGCTCAAGAAGATCATTCAACTGCGCACGTGGCAAATTCAGCATCACCGATTTTGCTCGGCGGCACCACGTCAATCGACGAAGCTATTCGGCTGACCATTTCGAACATGCCCAACGCGCTCAGGCTCTTGGAGAACTCATGATGGCGGACACGAAGCGGGGAGCGCATCCGTTCGCGCCGCTCGTGCTCGATGATGCCGGTTCGCTCGAAGATATGGCCGCGGCCGTGATGCGCCTGCACAGCACGCTGATAACGGTCGGGCGCTGCTATACAACCGACGCCACAGGCGACCGGGCCGCGCTTGAGCTTGGGCGCGTCGAGTCCGTGCTTGCGGGTGCATTCTGTACGATATTCGGCCAATCGCCGGCCGATCGCTTCGCAGACATCTTTGACCAGGTCACCTACGTTGCCGAGCACATGGTCAAGGACCACATCTTTGAAGACGGTAACAAACGAACCAGCCTTGTCTTTGCGTTGTCCGTCTTAAGGTTCGCAGGCACTCCGGTCGTGCTGTCTGACAGCCCCGAACCAAAAGACAACCAGTACTACGCCTGGATCCAGGACCTCGTTTCCAGTCGCCGCACGAACAGCGAGCTAGCCGAAGAGCTGCGCTGCGGATTCGTTGCGGGCACGGGCGATCTGTCGCTCGTATAGAATCTAAGCATCCGCACGCCGGTTAATGAATTGATTGGACACCACATGGAGATCCCCAGCACTCTGTGCAGCAATGTGTACGACTTCGCGTTTTGCCCCGAGCCCTGCTACGACCGCTTGGTCGACCTCGCCGACCCCGCGGACTGGGGTCCCGGCAATCGCATCCTCAAAAACTACCTGTCGTTTTCGTTTAGCCGCGCGGTGTTCCTGACCGAGCGCGACGTAAACCAGACCGCGCCGTCCAACCTGCCGCTGGTGTTCGACGACGACCGCTGCCTGTTCAATACCGGCTTGTACACGCGCCGCTACGAGACCATCTACGGCCTGTTTGAGCCCAACACCAAGCCCGACGCGCGCCAGCGCTGGTTTTTGAAGGGCTTCTTTAAGGAAAGCGACCCCATGCTGGTCTCGTTTGAGTACCTGCCGTGCCGCGTGCGCTTTGCCGAGGACCCCTCCGAGCTGGTCTTTGACTACCGCCTGCCCATCCGCTCCAACATCGACCACATTCTGGGCGACGAGGAAAACCTTACGCGTATTCCCGCCAGCCTGATGGGGGAGGGCAACTCGCTGCTGCTGCGCCGCGCCTTTGAGGGAGCTGTCGTCGAGGCCGCCCGCCGCGCCGCAGCCAACTACACGCTCGCCGTGCCGCAGTTCTACGGCGGTCGGATCCAGCTGCTGCTGCCGCTGTGCCTGACCGGCGACAAGCCCGAACTGGCGCTGACCATCCAGCGCGAGGACGGTTTCTACGCAGCACGCACCTGCCTCACACTCGACATGGCCTACAACAACGCTCGACTCATTTGCCGCCCCGAGACCTCGTGGATAAAGCGATAAAGGGTGGTTTAGCTGCTGTTTTACCCATTGCTTTGGTTGCTTTGGCTTGGCTAGCACTCACGAATTTAAAATCGAGGGCAAAAAGTTCTTGGTAAACCACGTACGGCTATGATAGTATCTCTTTTGCCGAAAGGCGACGGGCGATTGGCTCAGGGGTAGAGCATATCCTTCACACGGATGGGGTCACAAGTTCGAATCTTGTATCGCCCACCATCAAAAGCACAGGTCAGAGGTATTAAGCCTCTGGCCTTTTTCTATTTGACACCAAGGGTGACACCAAAACTGACACCAAATTTTCGATTTTTATTAGCATGGGGTCCTATTTTTTATTGATCGCAAACCCTTCATAGTTCCTACATATTGAATATAATTTTCGTTCGTTGACCAACTATAGAGTGACGTCGTCGAACATTTTGAAAATGGTTCACGCGCTCTTTCAATGAATTCTTTGCATGATTCATACGCAATTGTGGAGAAAAAGACCACTGGCTCACAGCTCGTACCAGCACATTCACGCCTCGTGACAACCTTTCAACACATCCCATCCATTTTTTGGTCAGCGTTTGGTCAGCTTCCGGTACTTACCCGCATGATGCCCCAGTAGATAATCGTCCACGACCACAACCGCATGGCCTACGGCCGATACCAGGGGAGGCGCAAATGGACGAAATCGTCTGCGCAAACACCGCATTCCGCTATTGGCGCTGCCCACCGCAGGTGCGCGACCTCTACCCGCGCATACCCAGCTCCGATGACGGCTGGCGAGCCCTATCCCAAGCCCCTTTCGTAACCGACGTCCTCAAGACGCCAGTCATCACAGCAGCATCAACACGAAGCAACCTGCATTCCGAGACAAGACGGACCATCCGATGGAACAGCGCCTATACAGAGAAAGTTTCCATCGACACGGGTATGGGCTTTAGCGTCACAGACCCTCTTAATACGCTATTCACCATGACTCGAAGCGTTTCTTCATGCGACTTGGTTCTGGCTATGTACGAGTTTTGCGGATGGTTCTCGGTTTTTAAACCATCGCCCGCGGTCGACATGGCACTTGAGCAGGCTAAATCAGAAGAAGAGCAGTACACCACAGAAAGTCTGTTTGAACTAGACGAAACACAAGACGAGGCCCCATGGAAGCGAGTCTATGCTCAGAAGCACCAGAAGGATAGTGATAATAATCAAAGTGGGCAGCAGGATAACGGATCAGGAAATAAAGCTAACGGAAAGGGCACATCGCTCTGGATGAGAAAGCCTCTTATTGAAATAGAAGAACTGCACAGATTTGCAGCGAAGGTTAGGGACGGGATGTGGGGAAAGCAATTCTACGAAGCCGCACAGCAGGTAATGGGTATTGCTGCATCCCCGCTAGAAGTTGCTGGAATAATGTTGCTAAGTCGTCCGAGGCGTGCTGGCGGAGCGGAGTTTAAATACATATACGTCAACGACTTAACACCGCTGTCGAATTCAGCTCGGAAAATCGCAGGTCAGAAAGTCTGTTACGGCGATATCGTCATCGTAAACCCAATAAAAATGAAGGCTGTGATTATCGAACTTCAAGGAGAGGTTATCCATGGATCGGGCGCTGTGCTTGACCACGATGCCTCTCGAATGACAGCATTGCAAAGCATGGGATACGACGTATTTCTTGTAACTCATGACATGCTCAATGATCACGAACAGCTTGATGCCATCATTCACAGTGTGTGTAAGCGATTGGAGTTGCGCTACAAGCCAAAAACCGAGGGGATGAGATGTGCTGAGACCAGATTGCGCGCAAACGTTCTGTGCAATTGGCTTGGTATTGGTAAGTAATAATGGCCTAGTGAGCATTTTTAATACTTTATATGCTGCCAGTAATTAAGTCCCATTTTAAAACAATGCCGGTTTACTACGTTGGATTGAGGGTGGCTGAACACACCGAATTCGCCGCTCGTAAAACCGCAGGTAGATTGCCTGCCCGTTTTGCGAAAGCAGGCGTGAGGTCGGAAATCCGGGAATCGTCGTAGTAAACCGGTCCGTTTATGAAGCGACCAGCTGGCGCGAGCTGCGCACGATTCAGTAAATTGACCCGAAGGCGCGGAGAGGGGCTCAGACGAAACCCTCCCGCGGAAGCACCGCGGATTGCTTTGTTCTGGCCGGCGGCACCTGGGGCGCGCCCCGCGGGCTATTTCGGGCATCGTGTGTCTCTTCGTCCTCGTGCCTGTTCCACGCGCCGCAGAATATTTCCAAAATTGTCCTTGCATCGGCGGGGGAGTTCCCGTATAGTACTTCTTCGCACGGGGGCGTAGCTCAGCTGGGAGAGCGCTTGACTGGCAGTCAAGAGGTCAGGGGTTCGATCCCCCTCGTCTCCACCCGAGCATTGAATGAGGCTCCAACGCAAGTTGGAGCCTTTTTTCATATCTAACGATTGACGCCATGTGTTGGTTGGGTAGCATCTTGGCGACATTCCCATTGTTAATTACGAATATGAATGTTAATAACTTTACGTCTCTGGATGGCAAAGCTAGTTTGCAGCGCTAATAACAAAGAGGCCGGGCGTAATGCCCGGCCTCAAAATACTCTGGTGGGCCCTCCGGGATTCGAACCCAGAACCCAGGGATTATGAGTCCCCTGCGCTAACCGTTGCGCCAAGAGCCCTTATGAACGGTGAATGCAATTCTAATAAAGGCATCTAAGGCCTAATTTCTTCGCTTCACGTCGAGAAATACTACCATGCACGAGCAAGTCGCACAACGCAAGATCAAGTCCAATGCTAAACAACAACCAATCTAGGCGCGTCGCAGAAAAGACGCGTTTTAGAAAAAGTTAAGGCCATTAATTCAGGGCTCCAACACATTTTGCCGCGAAATCAAGCTGATGTCATTTCAAAACACCGCCAGTTTACTACGACTGATCGGCGACTCCCGAGCACCGCGTGTTCCCCGTTTGCAAAACCGCAGGTAGGGAGCCCGACGGTTGCGTGAAAAGGCGTGCGTGGTCGAACATTCCTGATTCATCGTAGTAAACCGGCATAGTTCTGAGGCGCAGAGGAGGGGCGGTTCGCAATCGGGCCCGATAATGGGACTGGCGGAGCACGGGAAACCCGGTTGAGCGGGCGGGTCGCGTTTCGCCTGCGCCGGCACGGGCGAAAGTTTTTCCAAAAATGTCCTTGCATCGCCGTCCGAGTTCCCGTATAGTACTTCTTCGCACGGGGGCGTAGCTCAGCTGGGAGAGCGCTTGACTGGCAGTCAAGAGGTCAGGGGTTCGATCCCCCTCGTCTCCACCCGAGCATTGAATGAGGCTCCAACGCAAGTTGGGGCCTTTTTTCATATTGGCACACAAGGTCAAAGGCGGCACCATGATCCTCCTGGTCGACAAGATCGAAAAAAGCTTCGGCACACGCGTCCTCTTTAGCGGCGCGTCCTTCCAGATCAACCCCGGCGAGCGCTTCGCGCTCGTGGGCCCCAACGGCGCCGGCAAAACCACCATGCTCAAAATCATCATGGGCATCGACAGTCCCGACTCCGGCCAGGTCCAGTACGCAAAGGACTGCCAGGTGGGCTACCTAGAGCAGGAAACTAATCTGGAACAAAAGGACACCACCATCCTCGCTGAGGTCATGGCCGCCGCCAAGGAAATCCGCCGCATGGGCGAGCGCGCCAACGAGCTGCAGGCCCAGATCACTGAGCTCTCCGAACAGGGCAAGGACGTTGACGCGCTCCTTAACGAGTACGGCCAGGTCCAGGACCGCTTTGAGCACCTGGGCGGCTACGAGCTCGAGAGCAACGCCCGCAAGATCCTGTCCGGCCTTGGCTTTAAGGTCACCGACTTTGAGCGCCCGTGCTCCGAGTTCTCGGGCGGCTGGCAGATGCGCATCGCGCTGGCCAAGCTCTTCCTGCGTCACCCCGACCTGCTGCTTCTGGACGAGCCCACAAACCACCTGGACCTCGAAAGCGTCCAGTGGCTGCGCGGCTTTATCGCCAACTACGATGGCGCCGTGCTCATCGTCAGCCACGACCGCGCTTTCATGGACGCCTGCGTCGACCATGTCGCCGCTCTCGAAAACCGCCGCGTGACCACCTACACCGGCAACTACAGTAGCTACCTCAAGCAGCGCGAGGACAACCTGGAGCAGATGCGCGCCAAGCGCGCCGCCCAGGAGCGCGACATCGCCCATATGCAGGTCTTCGTTGACAAGTTCCGCTACAAGCCCACCAAGGCTGCCCAGGCTCAGGAGCGCATCCGCAAGATCGAGCAGATCAAAAAGGAGCTTGTCATCCTACCCGAGGGCCACAAGCACATCGACTTTAAGTTCCCCGACCCGCCGCGCTCCGGCGACATGGTCGTGGGGCTCGAGGGCGTGGCCAAGTCCTACGGCAACAAGCACATCTACAGCGACATCGAGCTCAAGCTCTACCGCGGCGAGCACGTGGCACTCGTCGGCCCCAACGGCGCCGGCAAGTCCACGCTCATGAAGATCATCGCCGGACTGGAGCCGCCCACCACCGGCACCCGCGACCTGGGCACCAACGTGGGCGTGGCCTATTACGCCCAGCACGCGCTCGAGGGCATGACCGAGTCCAACACCGTCCTGCAAGAGATCGACACCGTCACGCCCAAGTGGACCGTGCCGCAGCAGCGCAGCCTACTGGGCGCCTTCCTGTTTAGCGACAACGATTCCATCGAGAAGCAGGTTCGCGTCCTCTCCGGCGGCGAAAAAGCGCGTCTGGCCCTGGCCAAGATGCTCGTGGCCCCCGAGGCGCTCCTGTGCCTGGACGAGCCCACCAACCACCTAGACATCGACTCGGTGGACATGCTCGAGAACGCCCTGCAAAACTTCCCCGGCACCATCGTGCTGATCAGCCACGACGAACACCTGGTGCGCGCCGTGGCCAACCGCGTGATCGACATCCGCGATGGCAAGGTCACGGTCTATGACGGCGACTACGACTACTACCTCTACAAGCGCGAGGACCTCGCAGCCCGTGCCGCCGCCGAGACGGCAGGGGAGAGTGCGCCGGCCACGGCCAAGTCCACCAAAGCCAGCGCCGCCCAGGCCGACACCCCCGCAGCTGCCCCCAAACCCGCCGAGGGCAAAAAGACCAAGGAGCAAAAGCGCGCCGAGGCCCAAGCCCGCGCAGCGCTCAATAAAAAGCTCAAGGGCGTGCGCAACCAGCTCAAGAAGATCGAGACGGAGCTCGACAAAAAGCGTGCCCGCTATGACGAGCTTATGGAATTGATGGCAAGCGAAGAGCTTTATGCCGATCAAGACAAGTTCAACGCCGCGCTGGGGGAATATAACGGCCTTAAGCAAGAGCTACCCAAGCTCGAGGACGAATGGCTGGAGCTTTCCACCCAGATCGAAGAGGAGACCGCGCGTGAACTCTCGTAAGGCCGCTGCCGTGGCGATGAGCATCATCGCCATCGCCTGTCGCATCTGCGGCATCTTTATGAGCGCGATGACCGTGCTGCTGTGTTTTAGCGGCCTCACAGCCAAGCTGCAGATCGTTGGCTTTGTCGTCGAGCTTTCGCGCGCACTGCCGAGCGCCATCGCCGGCTATGGCGTCATCACGTCGCCCTTTGGCGGCGTGTTCCGCCTGGATTACGCCATCGTCGCCGTGATCCTGTTTGTGATCGACTACCTGCTCACGCGCGCCTCGCGTCGCGTCCGCTAGGGGAGCGCTATGTCCAGCAGCTACCTCATGAACCTGCTCGCCAGCGCCGTCGCCGTCATCGTGGGAATCGTGATCCACGAGAGCGCACACGCCGCCGCGGCCTGGGCACTCGGCGATAAGACGGCCCGTTCGCGCGGACGCGTCTCGCTCAACCCGCTCAACCACATCGATCCGTTTGGCACCATTCTCCTGCCGCTGCTTATGCTTGTCGCCGGCGGCCCGGTGTTCGCCTTCGCCAAGCCCGTGCCCGTCTACCTTAACAACCTCAAGCACCCCAAGCGTGACGAGGTCCTGGTGAGCGCAGCCGGCCCCGCATCGAACATCGCGCTCGCGTGCCTCGCTGCCGCCCTCATGCACGCGGCATATGGCAGCCTCTATACCGGCATGTCCTTTGCCATGGCGTCACAGATCATGAACTTCGGCGCCACGTTTATCGTGGTCAACCTGTCACTCGCGTTCTTCAACCTCATCCCGATCCCGCCGCTCGATGGCTCGTCGATCATCGTGCCCTTCCTCAAAGGCAAGGCGCTCAACAACTATTACCACCTGCAGCAATACGCTATGCCCATCCTCATCCTAATTCTATACCTGCTGCCCATGTGGACCGGCATCGACGTGATCGGCCGCTATTTCGACGTTACCGTGTATCCGCTTGCTGAGCAGCTGCTCAACTTCGCAATCGCCGGCATCTAAGGTAAACTTACAGGTCGACCGTGCAAAACGGTCGCAACATGCACCCAAACCGCGCCGCGAAGGCGCCGTCAAAGGAGGTCGAAAATGTCGTATCGCGTGTCGACGCAGGTCTACAGCGGACCGTTCGACCTGCTGCTGCAGCTGGTAACCCGCCAAAAAGTAGATATCGGCGCCATCTCCATTAGCGAGGTGGCCGAGCAGTACCTTGCCGAGGCCGAGCGCATCGAGGCGCTAGACCTGGACGTTGCGAGCGACTTTTTGCTGGTCGCGGCAACCCTTTTGGACATCAAGGCCGCCTCGCTGGTGCCCCAGGAAGCCCCGCGCAAGACAGACGACGATGACGAGGACGACGAGGACCTGGAGGAACTCAGCGCGCTCGACGGCGACGCCTTGCGCGAGGTCCTGATCCAGCGCCTGATTGCCTACAAGCAGTTTAAAGGCGCGGCTGCGGCCCTCGGTGCCCGCATGCAAGCCGAAAGCCGTATGCATCCGCGTGTGGCCGGCCCCGACCCCGAGTTCCTAGGGCTCATGCCCGACTATCTGGCTGGCATCACCCTGCGCGGCCTGGCCGTTATCTGTGCCGACCTGGACGGCAAGCGCCAGACCTTCTTGCTGGAGGCCGAGCACGTGGCGCCGCATCGCGTGCCGCTCGACCTGACCGTGGCCTCAGTCGACCGCTTTACCATGGCGCACCAAACCTGCACCTTCCGCGAGCTGCTGGACGGCGACGCCACCACCGAGCAGCTCGTCGTCACCTTTTTGGCCATGCTGGAGCTCGCCAAGCGTGGCTCGCTCACGCTGAGCCAGGACGAGATCTTTGGAACCATTCAAATCAACCGCGTCGAGGGCGCCGAGGCATACGTGCCCGGCGAGGGCCCCGAGCTCACCGAATAGGAGCGGCAACCATGTCAACCCTTTCCACGCTGGAGGCAAACAGCCTCAAAGGAGCCCTCGAGGCGCTGCTGCTGGTGTCGAGCGACCCGGTGAGTGCGCCCGCGCTCGCCGGCGCACTGGATATCGCCCCCGGCGAGTGTGCATCGCTGCTCGCCGAGCTCAAGGTTGAGTACGAGGAGGCCAACCGTGGCTTTCAGCTGCGCGAGGTCACCGGCGGCTGGCGCCTGTTTACGCATCCCGCCTACCACGACGTGGTCGAGGCTTATGTGCTGAGCTGGGACACGCAAAAGCTGTCGCAGGCGGCGCTCGAGACCTTGGCCGTGATCGCCTATCACCAGCCCGTTACGCGCGAGGTGGTCAAGGGCATCCGCGGCGTCAACTCCGACGGTGTCATCGCGTCACTCGTTGACAAGGGCCTAGTGCGCGAACTCGGCCGCGACCCCCAGCGCGGTCAGGCCATCATTTACGGCACGACCAACGCCTTTTTGGAGAAGTTCGGCCTGCGCTCCACCCGCGACCTGCCCGACCTGGAGCAGTTTGCCCCCGACGAGCAATCGCGTCAGTTTATCCGCGAGCGCCTGAGCGGCCGCAGCATTCAGTCCACGCTCGAGGAGCAGGCCGATGACCTGGACGAAGAGCGTGAACTGCTCGAAACCGATGTTGAAGATGTTGAGACAGGCGAGGACTTGGTAACCCTGGTTGTCGACGAGACCTCGGAGGATTTGCATGACGAGGACTAACGAAGTAGGGGAGACGTGCGCCATGGGCAACGCAGTACCCGCAACCGACGCCCAGCCCGTCTACCCGCACACCATGCGCCTGCAGCGCTTTTTGGCGCGCGCGGGCGTGGCGAGCCGCCGTGGCTCGGAGGACCTGATGACCGCCGGCCGCGTGACCGTCAATGGCCAGGTCGCGACTGAACTGGGCACCAAGGTCGACGTCGACCGCGATCACATCGAGGTCGACGGCATGCCCGTTAAGCTCAACCAGGGCGCCGTGTACCTGATGCTCTACAAGCCGACCGGCTACCTCACCACCATGAGCGACCCGCAGGAGCGCCTTTGCGTGGCCGACCTGGTCCCCCGCGACCGCTTTCCGGGACTTTTCCCGGTGGGCCGCCTAGACCGCGACACCACAGGCCTTTTGCTCTTTACCACTGACGGCGACCTTTCGCAGGACCTGCTGCACCCGAGCAAGCACGTCTACAAGACCTACCAGGCACTCGTGGACGGGCAGCTGACCGACCGCGATCTAGAACCGCTCCGCCGTGGCATCGAGCTCGATGACGGCCTATGCCAGCCGGCGATCTGCCGCGTCATCACCGCACGCGAGGCCGAGGCTGTAGCTCCCCAGGGCGTCAAGCCCGGCACCACCGCCGTGGAGGTCATCATCCGCGAGGGCCGCAAGAATCAGGTCAAGCGCATGTTGAGCAAGATTCACCATCCGGTAATCCGTCTGCATCGCTGCAACTTTGCCGGCCTTGAGCTCGAGGGCGTGGCCAAGGGCTCATGGCGCGAGCTCACCGACCGCGAGGTGCAGATCCTTAAAGCGGGCGGCATCCCGCCCAAGCAGGCGAGCGCCAAGCGCAACGGCAGCAAGCCTCAAGACACGCCCGCCAGCCGCACGCGTCACCACGGCAGCCACGGCTCCGCACCCAAGCGCAACACCTACCGCGAGCGCTACACGGGCTAGGCAACAAGCCGCGCCCCAACGCCCGCGAACCATACCAGCACGTCAACCATCGAAAGGAAGCATTGCATGATCGTCGCCATCGACGGCCCCGCCGGTTCCGGCAAGTCCACCATCGCCAAGGAGATCGCCCGCCAGCTGGGCTTTAACAAGCTCGACACGGGCGCCATGTATCGCGCCGTCACCTTCGCCGCGCTCGATCGCGGCATCGACCTGGATAACGAGGCGGCCATCGACGCCCTCGCCGAGCAGATCGAAATCCGCTTTACCAACGGCACCGGCGAGGACACGCGCCTGACCATTGACGGCCAGGACGCTTCGGCCGCCATCCGCACCCCGCAGGTCGACGCCAACGTGTCCAAGGTCTCGGCCTATCCGGGCGTGCGCGCCGCCATGCTCATCCACCAGCGCCGCGCCGCCGAGGACCGCGATATCGTCGCCGAGGGTCGCGACATCGGAACCGTCGTGTTCCCCAACGCTCAGGTAAAAATCTTCCTGACTGCCGACCCGCGTGAGCGCGCCCGCCGCCGCGTGTTGCAGCGCCACCAGAACGATGCGCAGCCGCTCACCACGCCACAGCTCGAGGCCGAAGTCGACGAGACCCTCGACGCCCTTAAGCAGCGCGACAAGCTCGACAGCAGCCGCGAGGTCGCCCCGCTCGTGCCCGCCGAGGACGCCGTGCACGTCGACTCCACCGCTCACACCGTCGACGAGGTCGTTCGTATCATCGAGGACCTCATCAACCAAAGGAGGTAGCCCATGCGCCTGTTTAAGCAGACGCCCGAGGATTATTACAACGCTCCTTATGCAGAGTTCCCAGCGCTCATCCGCGGCACCGTCGTCGTAGTCATGGCCATCCTTTGGGCCTTCTCCAAGCTCATGTGGCGCTGGAAGGTCGAGGACGCTGACCTGCTGTTTGAGCGCCAGGACGGCCGCGGCAGCGTGGTCATCTGCAACCACACCTCGATGGCTGAGCTCTTGGCCGTGGAGACGGCGCTGTTCTTTGGCGGCCGCCGCATTCGCCCCATCTTTAAGTCCGAGTTCGCCAAGAGCAAGATCGTACGCTGGGCCTTTAGCCGCGTGGGCGGCATTCCCGTGGAGCGCGGCACCGCCGACATGAAGTGCCTGCGCGCCGCCCAGCATGCGCTGCAGCGCGGCGAGGACGTCCTGATCTTCCCCGAGGGCACGCGCATCCGCTCGCGCGAGATCAAGCCCGAGGTCCACGGCGGTTTTGCGCTCATCGCCCAGATGGGCAAGGCGCCCGTCAACCCGCTCGCCATCTGCGGCTGGTCCGACATTACGCCTAAGGGAAAAAAGCTCATGCGTCCCAAGAAATGCTGGATTCGTGCCGGCAAGGCCGTCTCGCTTTCGGACGCACCGGCTGGGCTTAAGCGTACGGAGCGCCTGGCTTGGTTTGAGTCCGAGGCCATGAACCGCGTCTACGCCATGCGAGACGAGCTGTGCGCCGAGCATCCGGGCAGGTTCTAGCCATGAGCGATAACGTGACGAACACTGCCGTGACCGCGTCCGACCAGGCAACCGCGCCTACCATCGAGATCGCCGCCCACGCCGGCACCTGCTACGGCGTGCAGCGCGCGCTCGATATGGCGCTGGCTGCCGCGCCGCAGACAGGGGAGAGCGCACAGGTCCACACCCTAGGGCCGCTCATCCATAACCCCATCGTGGTGCGCGAGCTTGCTGAGGCAGGCGTTGGCCTGGCCGAGAACCTGGATAATGCCGCAACCGGAACCGTGATCATCCGCGCTCACGGCGTGGTGCCGCAGGTGATCGATGCCGCTCGCGAGCGTGACCTTACTGTGGTCGACGCCACCTGCCCGTACGTGAAGAAGGTCCATGTGGCGGCCGAGCGCTTGGTACGCGAGGGCTACCACGTGGTAGTCGTGGGCGAGCCGGGCCATCCCGAGGTGGAGGGCATCCTGGGCCACGCTGGTGATAACGCGCAGGTCGTGAGTTGCGCTGCCGATGCGGACGCGCTGTCGCTCAAGGGCAAGGTAGGCCTCGTCGTGCAGACCACCCAGACCGCACAGAACTTGGCCGAGGTCGTAGCTGCCATCACCCCGCGCGTGCAGGAGCTGCGTGTGATCAACACCATCTGCGCCGCCACGAGTGAGCGTCAACAGGCAGCAGCCACGCTTGCCAACCGCTGTGACTGCATGGTCGTGGTGGGCGGCAAGAACTCGGGCAACACCCGCCGCCTGGCGCAGATTTGCGCAGACGCCTGCGAGCGCACGTATCATATTGAGGAAGCTTCCGAGCTCCAGGCCGCGTGGTTTACCGACGCTCGCCACATCGGCATCACCGCCGGAGCCTCCACACCGCAAGAACACATCGAACGCGCCGTCACGCGCATCAAGGAGCTTTGCCGCTAACCATGGACCAGACCGTACCCGCATACGCCGCCGAGGTGGCCGATTACGGGCGCAGCCGCGACCCCGAGCCGGGTGAGGGCGCGCTCGTAAAGAACGTGCGTCCCGAGTCGCCCGCATGGGATGTGGGTATCGAGCCGGGCATGCGCGTGCTTACGGTCAACGGCGAGCAGCTCACCGACATGATCGTGTGGCTCTGGGAGGCCGACGACGACACCGTCGAGCTTGAGGTATTCGATCCACGCGACGGCACCGTCACCCCCGTCGAGCTCGACCGCTTTCCCGGCGAGGACTGGGGCCTGGAGTTCGATGGCCCCATCTTTGATGGCATGCGTACCTGCGTTAACGCCTGCGTGTTCTGCTTTATGACCATGCTGCCCAAGGGCGGTCGCTCCACGCTCTACATTCGCGACGACGACTATCGCCTAAGCTTTTTGCAGGGCAACTTTGTCACGCTCACGAACCTCTCCGACGAAGATGTTCAAAACGTCATCCAGCGCAACATGAGCCCCATGAACGTGTCGGTCCACGCCGTAAGCCCCGACGTCCGCCGCCACATGATGGGCCGCAACGCCCAGCGCGGCATGGATGTACTCGAGGCTATCATGGCCGCTGGCATCGAGATTCACGCGCAGATCGTGTTGTGCCCCGGCATGAACGACGGCGAGGAGCTGGAAAAGACCCTGCGCTTTTGCGAGGAGCACGAGCAAATCACAAGCCTGGGCATTGTGCCGCTCGGTTTTACCAAGCATCAGAACCGTTTTAGCTGGTCCTACAGCGACAAGCCCGAGCTAGCGCGCGAGACCATTGCCATGATCCGACCGTTCCAGGACCGTGCCTTCGAGCGCTTTGGCCGCCACACCTTCCAGATGAGCGACGAGTTCTATCTGGACGCCGGCATCGATCCTCCCGAGGCAGACTTTTACGACGGTTACCCGCAGTACTACGACGGCATCGGTATGATCCGCTCCTATCTGGACGAGACCGACGACGTGCTTGCCGCCGACGCCGAGCGACTGGCCCGCGTTCGCGAGGCCATCGCCGCCCGCAGCCAGCACCTGCTTTGCCTCTCGGGCGCCAGCGCACGCGACACAGTGGCCCGCTTCGTGGAATCGCCCCAGGGACTCGCCGGCACTGTCACAGCCATCAAGAACCGCTACTTTGGCGGCAACGTGGACGTGACCGGCCTCATCGTCGCGAGCGACATCTTGGAGCAGCTACCCCAAGACCTGTCGGGGGTTATGCTCTTTGTGCCTAAGCTCATGTTCAACGCTGACGGCATGACGCTTGACGAGTATCATCGTGACGATTTACTCGCAAGCCTTACCAGTCGCGGCGCCGAGGTTCATGTGGTATCGACCATGCCGCATGAGCTGCTCGATACCCTAGAGCACATCCTTGGCATTGTGCCCGCAGACTCTAACACTTCCACTGACCCTACCCATTAAAGGAGAGCAGATGAAACCTATCGTCGCCGTCGTCGGACGCCCCAACGTGGGCAAGTCCACGCTCGTTAACCGCCTGGCCCAGACCTCGGACGCCATCGTCCACGAGTCCCGCGGCGTCACGCGCGACCGCTCGTACCACACGGCCGATTGGAACGGCCGCGAGTTCACCATCGTCGACACGGGCGGTATCGAGCCGCTCAAGAGCGATGACGTCTTCGCCACGTCCATCCGTGACCAGGCCCTTGCCGCCGCCGAGGAAGCCGCCGTCATCCTGTTTGTGGTCGATGGCCGCACCGGCGTCACCGAGGAGGACGAGTCGGTCGCCCGCATGCTCAAGCGCTGCGACAAGCCGGTCTTTCTGCTGGTGAACAAGCTCGACAACCCCGATCGCGAAAACGACAGCATCTGGGAGTTCTATTCGCTCGGCATCGGTGAGCCCACGCCGCTCTCGGCCCTGCACGGCCACGGCACGGGCGACCTGCTCGACGATATCGTGGCCCTGCTTCCGGAGGAAGAGGACGAGGTCGCCGATGAGTTCCCCGACGCGCTGAACGTCGCCATCATCGGCCGCCCCAATGCCGGCAAGTCGTCGCTGTTCAACCGCATCCTGGGCGCCGACCGCTCCATCGTCTCGAACATCGCCGGCACGACGCGCGACGCCATCGACACCGTCGTGGAGCGCAACGGCAAGCACTACCGCATGGTCGACACCGCGGGCATTCGCAAGAAGAGCACCGTGTACGAGAACATCGAGTACTACTCCATGGTCCGCGGCCTGCGCGCTATCGACCGTGCCGACGTGGCGCTGCTCGTCGTCGACGCCTCCGTGGGCGTTACCGAGCAGGACCAGAAGGTCATGGGTCTTGCCATCGAGCGCGGCTGCGCCATCGTGGTGCTGCTCAACAAGTGGGACCTGCTCGACGATGACCGCAAGCGCGAGGCCTGCATGGAGACCGTCGACCGCCGTCTGGGCGTCATGGCTCCCTGGGCCCAGTACCTGCGCATCTCTGCCCTCACTGGCCGTAGCGTCGAGAAGATCTGGTCGATGGTCGACGCGGCCGAAAAGACGCGCTCGCAAAAGATCAGTACCTCACGCCTCAACACGTTCCTCACCGACCTGCGCGAGTTCGGTCATACCGTGGTGGACGGCAAGCGCCGCCTGCGTATGCACTACGTGACCCAGACGGGCATCAACCCGCCGACGTTTACGTTCTTCGTCAACCACAGCGACCTGGTCAACGACACCTACCAGCGCTACGTTGAAAACCGCATGCGCTCGACCTTCGACTTCGCCGGCACGCCCATTCGACTCTTCTTTAGGAAGAAGGAGCAAAAGGATGCATAATCCGATTCTGCTGACCGCCATCTGCGCCGTGGTCTCGTTCTTTATCGGAGCGATTCCGTTTGGACTGATCCTGGGCCGCGTGTTCAACCACACGGATATCCGCAAGGCGGGCTCCGGCAACATCGGCACCACCAACGCGCTGCGCGTAGCCGGCCCCAAGGTGGCCGCGCTCACGCTGCTGCTCGACTGCCTTAAGGGCGCCATTTGCGTCCTTATCGCCCGTCCGCTCATCGCGAGCGTGGGCTATGGCTTTCCGCCGAGCATTATGGCTCCCGGTGCTGCCGGCGATTGGATGCTCGGCGTCATCTGCCTGGCGGCCGTATGGGGCCACATCTTTTCGCCGTACCTCAACTTCCACGGCGGCAAGGGCATCGCGGTCGGTCTGGGCGTCATCCTCGCCTGGTACTGGCCCATCGGACTTTCGCTGCTGGGCATGTTTATCGTGGCCGTCGCCATCACCAAGTTTGTGTCGGTGGGCTCGCTTGCCGCGGCCATCGGTCTTCCCATCGCCGCCTGCGCAGTCTTTCCGTACAGCAGCCTAGGACTTAAGTTTTGCATGGCGATGATCGGCATCACCGTGGTGTGGGCCCATCGCGCGAACATCAAAAAGCTCACGTGCGGTAAGGAGTCCAAGCTCTCGTTTACCAAGCGCGTCACCGAGCCCGACGAAAAGTAGGAGAGAGTCGTGAATGTTGCGCTGATTGGCTCTGGCTCCTGGGGAACCGCCGTCGCCGGCCTTGCCGCCGCGCGAGCCGAGCGCGTGACCATGTGGGCCCATAGCGAGCAGACGGCTGCCGGCATCAACGGCGAGCACCGCAACCCGCGCTATCTGGTGGACTACGAGCTGCCGGACAACGTGGTAGCAACGACCGAGCTCGCCCAGGCGCTCGACGATGCCGATGCGATTATCATTGCCGTGCCCTCCACGCACTTGCGCGACGTGTGCCATCGGGCAGCGCCGTTTATCGATCTCGAAACTCCGGTCCTCTGCCTCACCAAGGGCATTGAGCCCGAGTCCGGCCTGCTCATGAGCGAGGTCATCGCCAGCGAGATCGGCAACGAGACGCGCGTAGCGGCACTCTCGGGCCCCAACCATGCCGAGGAGATCTGCCGCGGCGGACTTTCTGCCGCCGTCATCGCCAGCAAAGACCCGCAGATAGGGGAGACCTTTAAGGACCTGCTCCTATCCACGGCCTTCCGCATCTACCTGTCGCAGGACATGACCGGCGTCGAGGTATGTGGCGCCATGAAAAACGTCATCGCCATCGTGTGCGGCATCTCCGCCGGCACCGGTGCCGGCGACAACACGCTTGCCCTTATCATGACGCGCGGCCTGGCAGAGATCAGCCGTCTGGTGCACGCCCGCGGCGGGCAGGCCATAACTTGCATGGGACTCGCCGGCATGGGCGACCTCATTGCCACCTGCACCTCGGAGCATTCGCGCAACCGCACCTTTGGCTACGAGTTTGCCCACGGCGTGTCGCTCGACGAGTACCAAGCACGTACGCATATGGTGGTCGAGGGCGCCGTCGCGGCCCGCAGCGTCAGCGAGCTCGCCCGTTCACTGGGCGTAGACATTCCGCTCACCTTTGCCGTGGAGCAAACGCTCTACAACGGTGTTACTTTGGATAGGGCGCTCGAGATTCTTACCGATCGCGTCCCTTCTCAAGAGTTCTACGGACTCACCGACTAGCGCAGAAAGGCTTCTACCATGGGTTCCATCAAAATCGCTCCGTCCGTCCTTTCGGCCGACATGGCCAACCTCAAGGGCGAACTCGACAAGATCGCCGGCGCCGACTACGTGCACTTCGACGTTATGGACGGTCACTTTACCGGCAACCTCACCTTTGGCGTTGACATCCTCAAGGCCGTCAAGCGTTCCACCAACGTCCCGGTCGATGCGCACCTGATGGTGTCGAACCCCGACGAGACGGTCGATTGGTACGCCGACGCCGGTGCCGACATGATCACCGTGCACTACGAGGCTTCCACGCACCTGCACCGCACGCTCACGCATCTGCAGCAGCGCGGCGTCAAGGCCGGCGTGGTGCTCAACCCCGCCACCCCCGTGTGCGTGCTCGAGAGCATCATCGACGTCGTCGATATGGTGCTGCTCATGAGTGTGAACCCGGGCTTTGGCGGCCAGAGCTTTATCCCGGGCACCATCGCAAAGCTTCACGAGCTCAAGGCCATGTGCGAGCGTCACGGCGTTTCGCCCCTCATCGAGGTCGACGGTGGCATTTCTCCCAAGAACATTGCCGAGGTCGTCAAGGCCGGCGCCAACGTGCTCGTGGCCGGTTCTGCCGTATTTAAGTCCGAAGATCCCGCTGCCGAGGTTGCGCTGCTGCAGAAGCTGGGCAACGAGGCCGCACAGGAGGCATAAACCCTTATGACCGTAGGTCAAAACCGCATACCCGTGAATCTTGACTATGCCGCCTCGACGCCCATGCGCGCCGAGGCGCTCCTTGCGCAGCGTGAGTACGATGATAGCGAGCTTGCGGGCGTCAACCCCAACTCGCTGCACTCGCTCGGCCGCAAGGCTGCCGCGCGTCTAGAGGTTGCTCGCCGCGAGATCGCCCGAAGCTTTGGCGCGCGCATCCGCCCATCCGAGATTGTCCTGACCAACGGCGGCACCGAGGCAAACCAGCTGGCGCTCCTCGGACTTGCCGAGGGCGCTCGTCAGCGCGATCGCAAGCGCGACCGCGTGATCGTATCTGCCATCGAGCACGATTCGATCCTGGACAACCTGCCGCTGCTGCGTGCTGCCGGCTTTACCGTCGACCTGGTTCAGCCCTGCCGTGCGGGCTACATCGAGCCCGCCGTGCTGAGCGACTTGCTTGGCGACGACGTCGCACTCGTGAGCATCATGGCAGCCAACAACGAGACCGGCGTGGTGCAGCCCATCCACGAGCTGGCCGCCGCGGCGCATACCGTGGGCGCCCTGTTTCACACCGATGCCATCCAGGGCTACTTGCATATTCCGCTCGATGTCACCGAGCTGGGCGTCGATGCTATGACCGTTGCCGCGCATAAGATCGGCGGCCCTGTGGCATCCGGCGCGCTCTACCTTAAGAACCGCACGCCGCTGCGCCCCCGAATCTTTGGCGGTGGACAGGAAGCCGGACGACGTGCCGGCACGCAGGACCTGCGCACGCAGCTCGCCTTTGCCGCTGCCGCTCGCACGCTGGCGCCCCATGTGGCCCAAGAGCGTGCGACGCTGCAGGCCCTTTCCGACAAACTCTACGCCACGCTTACGGCCCATCCGCGCATTCACGCCACCATGGGCGACTACGCACATGCCGACCGTCTGCCCGGCATGGTATCGATCTACATTGACGGCATGGACTCCGAGGAGCTCATCATCAAGCTCGACGCTGCCGGCTTTGAGGTGTCGGCAGGCTCGGCATGCTCGAGTGGCAGCATGGACCCCAGCCACGTTTTGAGCGCGATGGGCATCGGTCGCGAGCAGGCATTGGGCGCGCTGCGCATCTCCTTCGATGACCGTGTGAATCCGGGCGATCTGGACGACTTTGCAAGTGCGCTGCTCTCGATCGTAGGTGCCGCATGATCGTCTCCGAGCTCGAGCGCGCCCTGCTCGCACGCTATCCCAAGACGGACGCCGAACCTTGGGACCACGTAGGCCTATCCGTCGGCGACCCCGACGACGAGATCCGCGGCGTGGCCTGCGCGCTCGACGCTACCAGGGCCAACGTGCACCGTGCCTTGGAGGCCGGAGCCAACGTGTTGCTCACGCATCATCCCGTCTACATCAAGGCACCCGAGGCATTTTGCCCGCCCTGCGCGACGCGCCCCCAGTGCAGTGCGGCGCTCTACGAGGCTGCCCGCTGCGGGGTGAGTATCATCTCGCTCCACACCAATCTGGACCGCTCACACGAGGCGCGCGTTCGCCTGAGTGAGTTGCTGGGCGCCAAGCCCATGAGCTCGCTGGAGCACGTGGACGACCCCGAAGCGACCGGCCTGGGCGCGCTTGCAACACTCAACGACCCCTGCAGCCTGCGCGACCTTGCCACTCGCGCCGCAGCGGCGTTTGGCAGCGACCCGCGCGTGTGGGGCGAGGCCGATCACCCGTGCCGCACCATCGCCATTTTGGGCGGCTCCTTAGGCGACTTTGGAGAGCTCGCCATCGCCGCGGGCGCGGATGTTATCGTGACGGGCGAGGCAGGCTACCACGTGGCGCAAGACCTCGCCTTGCGCGGGCTGCCGGTGATCCTGCTCGGCCATGACCGCTCCGAGGAGCCGTTCGTTGATATATTGATGAACTCTGCAGTTGACGCCGGGGTCGACCCCCGTCATGCGATTAAAATACTGAACCCTTGCCAATGGTGGACTGTGACAAAAGGAGAGAACTTATGAGCGCCGGCGCTACGCTACTCAAGCTGCAACAGATCGATTTGGAGCTCGCCCGCAACAAGAGCGAACTTGCCAATATGCCGGAGCTCAAGGAGCTCGCTTCCAAGCGCAAGACCTACGTTAAGCTTAAGTCCGAGATGACTAAGCTCTATGCTCAGCGCAAGGACCTGGACATTGAGCTCGACGACCTCAACACCACCGAGATTCAGACCAATAACGCTATCGAGGCCGCTAAGAAGCGCCACGTCGACGGCTCTGACTACCGCGAGGTTCAGGACCTGGAGAACGAGCTCGCCACCCTGGCCAAGCGTCTAGACAAGATCGAGCATACCCGCAAGGACGTCGTCATCGCCCATAAGGAGGCGCTCGATCGCGAGGCCCGCGCGCAGGCCATCATCGCCAAGTTCGAGGAGGGCGTGAAGGCCGACACCAAGGCCGCCCGCGCCAAGGCCGCCGACCTCCAGGCCCAGATTGATACCGCCACCAAGGAGCGCACCGCGCTTGCTGCCACGCTGCCGACCGACGTGCTCACCGATTACGAGCGCTTGCTCAAGCAGTTCCGCGGCCTGGCCGTCGAGACCATCAAGGGCAACATCCCCACGGTTTGCCACACCGCACTGCAGGCGTCGTCCATGAGCGACCTCAACCACGACGGTAGTGAGATTACGCATTGCCCGTATTGCCACCGCCTGCTGGTGCTTCCCAGCAAGGAAGCTTAAATGATGGCGGCGCCCAATAATTCAATGCAACTTGAGGGTAAAACGATCCTGCTGGGTATTACCGGCGGGATCGCCGCCTATAAGTCGTGCAATATCGTGCGCCTGCTGCAAAAGCGCGGCGCGCGCGTCAAGGTCGTTATGAGCGAACATGCCACCGAGTTTGTGGGCCCGCTCACCTTTCGCGCGCTCACCAATGAGCCCGTCGCCGTAGGCCTCTTCGACGATCCCTCCGACCCCATCCACCACATTTCGCTGGCGCAGGAGCCCGACCTGGTGGTCGTGGCGCCCGCAACAGCCAACATCATCGCCAAGATGGCCAGCGGCATCGCCGATGACCTTATTTCCACCACGCTGCTTGCCACGCCCCGACCCATCGTGGTCGCACCTGCTATGAACAACGGCATGTGGAAGGCACCGGCGACGCAGCACAACATGGCCACGTTGTGCGACCGTGGCGTCCATGTGGTGGGACCCGGCAGCGGCTACCTTGCCTGCGGCGACGTGGACACGGGGCGCATGAGCGAGCCCGAGGACATTGTCGAAGCCATCTGCGAGGTTCTCAATCCCGTGCCGCAAGACCTGACGGGCAAGCGCATCGTGATCACCGCCGGTCCTACGCACGAACCGATCGATCCTGTGCGCTTTATCGGCAATCGTTCGTCGGGCAAGATGGGCATCGCCCTGGCGGGGAAGGCCGCTCGCCGCGGTGCCGAGGTCGCGCTCGTGCTGGGACCGACATCGCTCGATGTTCCTCGCGGTGTGGAGTGCGTACACGTACAGACCGCCGCAGAGATGCTGCAGGCAGCGCTCAGCGCCTTCCAGACGGCCGATGCAGCCATTTGCGCGGCTGCTGTCGCCGACTACACCCCCGCGGCCCCTGCCAACCATAAGCTCAAAAAGGCCAACGAGCGCCTGGATCGCATCGAACTGGTCGAAACGGTCGATATCTTGGCCGAGCTTTCGCGCCAAAAGGGGGAGCGGCGCGTGATAGGTTTTGCGGCCGAGACCGATAACGTCGTGGAGTACGCGCAGCGAAAGCTCGCCCGCAAGGGTTGCGATGCCATTATCGCCAACGATGTCTCGCGCGCCGATTCGGGCTTTGGAACCGATACCAACAAGGCCTGGATCGTGAGCACTGCGGGCACGCAAGAACTCCCCGTGCTAACAAAACCCCAGCTCGCAGATACAATTTTGAACTTGCTTCAAAATTTGTAAAAAAGTTCTTGCACAAGGGCAAAGTTTCGGGTTAATATACTCCCTGTTGCGAGCGAGAGCAGAGCAACAAACAAAAGCTTCGGGACGTGGCGCAGCTTGGTAGCGCACTTGACTGGGGGTCAAGGGGTCGCTGGTTCGAATCCAGTCGTCCCGACCAGAAGTTTGCAGGTCAGGCACCTAGTGCCTGACCTTTTTTGTTTTAAGCAATTGCTTAATTTTCAGTAAGCAACAGGGTGCCAAAAATCTACCTACGCGATATTCGCTTTTTGCGGTTGCTTGCGCGTTTTGCACGCGCTTGAGCCGATTTATTAACGCGATATGAATCTACATACGCGTAGCTGGTATACAGCCGAGTACAGGCTGTATTTATCGCGGCGATTTAGACGGAGATAGCGACTGCAACGAACAAGCGTGTCGCTGTATTTATTCCAGTAGTTCACTTGATAGGTGGACAAGTGGGCTGTTGCAACGAAACGCCAACCAGGATGGGCTCTATACGAGAACGCCGTAGAGGCAATGACGCGGAGTGCGGCAGGCGCTCTGAAAGCCGCTGTATGACCCCATGTCTCCTTAACTCGATAATTTGTGTTTCAAGCCACGAATCGGTCGAGCAATTGCCAAAAGAAAGGCCCATGCAGGATTGCACGGGCCTTACATCAGATCAAATTTGAGCTAGAAGCACCAAACGGGGAAGACGCAACACCATCTCGTCGCGGCCTCGGCGAGCGAAATATCGCAGTCGAGGTAGACATAGAGGAAGTCGTCAGATCCCGCACAGGGGGACCGCGATGGTGGCCACCGCGCCGCCCGAGGGGCTGTTGGCGAGCGAGACGGAGCCCCCGTGGGCGCTCGCAGCCTCGGAGGCGACGTGGAGGCCGAGCCCGTAGTGGCGGCCTCCGTCGCGCGAGGAGCGGGAGGAGTCGTCTGTGAAGAGGCGCTCACAGCCGCGTTCGAGGGCGGCGGGAGAAAAGCCCGGTCCGTCGTCGGCCACCTCGATGACGAGGTGGCCGCCCGCGACGTCGCAGGAGACAGTCACGCGCGAGCGCGCGTGCTCGGCGGCGTTGGCCACGAGGTTCGCGGCGGCTCGCGCCAGGGCGGTTCGGTCGAGCGGGGCCTCGGGCGCGCCCGCGACAGCGGGGCCCGTGGCCGCGTCGAGCGTCACGCCTCGCGCCCGGGCGATCTGGGCGGCCTCGGCGAGGACCTGTTCGCAGAGCTCGGCCGGCCGCATGGGGGCCCTCTCCGCCCCGCCGGACCCGCGCGAGGCCTCGATGAGCAGGCGCACGTAGCCGTCGAGCCTTTCGACACCGCCGGCTATGTCGCGCGCGGCGGCCGAGAGGTCGCCGTCATTCTCATCTTCCAGCTCCTCCGCCACGAAGTCGGCGTTGGCGCGCAGCACAGTGAGCGGCGTCTTGAGGTCGTGAGCGAGCGACGCCATCTGCTCGCGCTGCCCCCGCTCCGCGGCCCAGCGGGCCTCGAGCGACTCGGCGAGGGAGGCCCGCATGGCGTCCATCGCGGCGAGGACGTCGTTCACCTCACGCACGTTGGTGCTGCCGACCGCGAAGTCGAGCTCCCCCGCGCCGACGCGCCCCGCCGTCTCCGCGAGCGGCGCCATCTTGCGCGAGATCACGCGGCTCGCGCGGCGCGCGACGAGCGCGAGCGCGAGCGCGCTTCCCGCCGTGGCGCCGACGAGCATGAGGCTCTGCGGGTTGGGAAGCAGGCCGGCGAGATCGCGCGAGACCCACTGCGGCAGGTACTCGCTGACGAGTGCGCAGGCCCCGCCGCCCTTGAGCGGGAACGCGGCGTAGGTGAGGCCCGAACCCCCGCCCTTGATCTCCACTGTGCCCGGATCCGCGGCGAGTGCCGTACGAGCCATTTCCGTCGCGTCCTCGAGCCGCGTGCTCTCGAGGTCTGTCATCAACACGTTTCCGTCCTTGTTCAGGATGAGGTAGCGGTACGCCGCCGGCACGTCCTGCTGCCCGCAGACGCCGTCGCGTGCCAGGCCCTCCGCGACCTCGCGCGCATTGGCCGGCCCCCAGCTTGCCTCGTAGACGAAGCCCGCGTTGATCGCCACGGAGAGCACCATGAACGAGGCGAGCCACGCCGTGGCGACCGCCGCGAACGCGTAGGCGAAGTAGCGCGCGATGACGAAGGAGAGCGGCATGCCCCCGCGACCTCGCGCCCCGATCCTCAGAGCTGCCACTTGTACCCCATCCCCCAGACGGTCGCGATCGGATCGGCGCCGGCCTCGGAGAGTTTCCTCCGGGCGCGGCTGACCTGCATGGATATGGCCGCATCGTCGGCGTCGCTCTCCCAGCCGAGCACCGCCTCGCGTATCTGCGCGCGGCTCATGACCTGCCCGGGGTGACGAGCGAGGTACTCGCAGATGGCGTACTCGGTGGGCGTGAGCGGCGCGGCCTCGCCACCCACGGCGAGGCCGCGCGCCCCGAGGTCGATCCGCACCTCCCCGAAGGAGAGGGCGTGCGAGCGCGGCCGGCGCTCACGGCGTAGATGGGCCGCGACCTTGGCGCGCAGCTCCGCGGCCCCGAAGGGCTTGCGGACGTAGTCGTCGGCGCCCAGGCCGTAGCCGGCCACAGCATCCTCCTCGGCCACGCGAGCGGTCAGGAAGACGATGGGCCCGTCGAAGTCCGGGCGGATCTGCCGCACGAGCTCGAAGCCATCGAGCCCCGGCATCATGACGTCGCAGAGCACGAGGTCGAAGCGCGAGAGGTCCATCCCCGGGACCGCCGTCGGGTCCGTCTCCCTGACGACCTCATGGCCGTCGCGGCCGAGGACGCGCGCGAGCGCGTCGAGGATCGCCCGTTCATCATCCACTGCCAGTATCCTCGCCATGTTAGACCTCCTGAAACTCTCGTCGGAATTGTACTAGCGCCGCATTCAGCGGTCCAGAGCCCCGCGCGCAGCTGCGGGCGCCAACATGACGATCTCAGGGTTGGGCAGCACGCGGTCGGCGATCGAGCGCAGCGCCGACCCCCCCCAGCCGGCGTCGAGCAGGGCATTCCTGCCCAGGACGAGCGCTGCGGAGAGGAGGGCGAGCACGGCGGCGAGCGGCCTCCTACGCATCTGCCCTCCCGTCCTCGAAGCGGCAGAACCAGGCGAGAAGGACGGCGGCGGCTGCCAGGGTGAGCGCGAGGCCAGCGAGCGCAGTCGTGAGGAGAGGGCCCGCCGCGCGCGCGGCGTCGATGAAGGCCTCCACCCCGAGCGACCCCAGGCGCGCGGGCCAGGCGAGCGGCACCCAGCCCAGGGGCGTCGCCAGGGCACCGGTGAGCTCGCCGGTCATGAGGCCGTGCGCAAGTCCGCCCACCGAGAAGAACGCGAGGAGCGTCCCCGCCGCGCCGCCGCCGATGGCGGCGTTGCGGCCGAGGCGCAGGGCCACGCCGAGCCCCAGCGCGTAGAGGGGCAAGCTGCCCAGCACGATGCCCGCCCAGGCGGCCGCAAGCGGAGCGGGCCCGAGCGGCAGGCGTCCGGCGACGGCGAGCGCGCCCCCGAACACGCTGAGCGCCACGGCCAGCGCGCCCGCGCCGAGCGCCGCAAGGGCGAGCAGCTTCGCCGCGACGGCGCGCCCTCGCGAGGGGACCGCCGTGAGGTTGGTGAGGCGCCCGGCAGCGCGCTCCTCGTCCACGGCGAGCCCGCAGACGATGGCGGACATGAGCGGCATGAGGGCGCCGAGGAACTGGGCGTAGGCGTCCGCGCCCAGCGCCGGGTCCCATCGGGTTACGGAGAAGTACTCGCCGCAGGCAAGACCGGCCGCCAGGCCGCAGGCGAGGTGCACCGCCGCGAGCGGGGAGCGCGCCAGGCGCAGGGCCTCGGAGAGCAGGGCCCGCGGGAGAGTCATGCGCGGCGTCGGGTCGGAGAGTCGTGTCACGGCCATCACCTCTCCTCGGAGCGCGCGAACCAGGCCGCGCCCGCCGCCGTGAGCGCGGCGAACGCGAGCGCGCAGACCGCAAGGCCCGCCAGCGTGAGCATGCCGTCCGCCATGAGCGCCCCGCCGAGCGCCATGTCCGCCGCGAGCGGCTCGCCGCTCGGCAGCACGGGGATGAAGCTCGTGGGGATGACCATGTTCGCCGACGGCGGAAAGAGCTGCGGCAGCGGCACCAACGACCAGGCGAACCCACCTACGAGTTGCGCGGCGAGCGGGCAGAAGATGCCCGCGAGCATGCCGAGCCGCGCCGTGAGGAAGAGCCCTGCGGGGATCATCCACGCCGCGGTCACCGTGTTGGCGAGCGCGCAGAGGAGCATCGTGAGCGTGCCCGCGGCCGTGAGACCCTGCGAGGAGAACGCCGATCCCGCGAGGTAGATGCCGAAGACCACGAGGTTCGAGAGCGTGCAAAGAGCGAGGCACCAGAGCGCCTTGGCCCACCAGGCTCGCCCGAGCGGGAAGCCCAGGCCCAGAAGCCCCCGCATCCGCGTGCGAGCGTCCGCCCGCGCGACGCACGCCACCACAAGCGATAGAGACACGGGCAGGAAGAGCGCGTACCAGTAGTTCCACGCGCTAAAGATCTGCACGCCCCGGTAGGGCATCGCGCCGAGCAGCGGCATCGGCAGCGCCATGAGCACGGCCAGGCGAACCGGTGCCGCGTGGCGCGACTTCAGGGCCTCGGCGCGCAGGCCCGCGAGCAGGCCGCCTTTCTCGCCCGTCATGCCGCCACCTCCCCGCGCGCTCGTCGCCCTTCCCGGCAGAAGCTCATGAAGAGTTCCTCGAGGTCCTGCCCGGGACGAAGCGCATCCTCGTAGGCGAGGCGCCCCCCGCAGATGATGCCGATGGTGTCCGCCATCTGCTGCACCTCGGAGAGGATGTGGCTCGAGACGATCACCGTCGTACCCGCCGCCGCGAAGCCGCGGATCTGGTCGCGCAGTTCCTCGATGCCGATGGGGTCGAGGCCGTTGGTGGGCTCGTCGAGCACGAGCAGGCGTGGCCGGGCGATCAGCGCCAGCGCGAGCCCAAGGCGCTGCCGCATGCCCATCGAGAAGCGCCCGGCGCGCTTCTTCCCGGTGTCCGCGAGGTCCACGGCGGCGAGCACCTCATCTATGCGGCTCTCGGGAAGGCCCAGCAGCGTGGTGCGCACGCGCAGGTTCTCGCGCGCGGTGAGGTTGGGGTAGAGCGGCGCCTCCTCGATGAGGCTGCCGATTGCGTAGAGGTCCTCGCGGCGCCAGGCGTGCCCGGCAAAGAGGATCTCCCCGGCCGTCGGCCGCAGCATCCCGCAGATCATCTTGAGCGTTGTCGACTTGCCGGCGCCGTTGGGACCGAGCAGCCCGTACACCTCGCCCTCGCGGATATGAAGGCTCACGTCGGCCACGGCGTCCTGCGCCTGGTCGCCGCGGCCGAATCGCTTGGTGAGTCCACGCGTCTCGAGCATGTAACCCATGGGTTTATCCTTTCTCTTCCGGGCGCGCGGGCCGAGTC
This sequence comes from uncultured bacterium, assembly GCA_905214525.1. Taxonomy (GTDB): domain Bacteria; phylum Actinomycetota; class Coriobacteriia; order Coriobacteriales; family Coriobacteriaceae; genus Collinsella. The sequence goes on along the minus strand of CAJMMN010000004.1, from coordinate 111,511 downwards.
GCCGTGCCCGCGCGCCTTACCTTTCGGGTTCACCATCCATGGTGGGGCGCGTTTCTAACGAAGCCGTAACGGCCGTTGGGTTCTTTTGGCGCCAACCCTTCTCGACCCGCACATCATGATTAATTTGCTTAAGGCAACAACTTTCCCGATCGATGTCATCACCGAATCAAAACGTGTACATCACCCTCCAAAACCGACATTTTTCGGCATGTTTGGAGGCTGATGTACACGAATGTGAAATCCAACGCCGCCCAAAAGCGCCTTCCTCATGTCTGGACTCTCTATGCTTACGCTGGATAGACATCGCCGGAACGGGTATAGTAGCGAAAGTTTTGTCGTTAACCAGCGGGGGAGTCCTGTGGGCATCAAAAAGAAGATCAAAAAGGAGCTTATCGGCACTTCCGATTACCCGTCGAATAAGATCTTTACGATCTCCAATTTCATCACCTTTACGCGCCTGATCCTCACCCTGGTATTTCTGTACCTGTTTGTGACGGATAACAACCGCGTCATCGCCATCGTTATCTACGCCGTTGCCGCCTCTACCGACTGGATGGACGGTCAGATCGCCCGCATGACCAAGACGGTCTCGTGGCTCGGCAAGGTCATGGATCCCATCTGCGACCGTGCGCTGCTGTTCACCGGCGTACTTGGGCTGGTGGTCCGCGGAGAGCTGCCCATCTGGGTCTGCGTGCTCATTATTGGCCGCGACATCTATCTGGGCATCGGCACGCTTATTGTGCGTCATTATCACCGTCGCCCCATCGATGTCGTCTTTCCCGGAAAGATTGCCACTGCACTGCTCATGACCGGCTTCTCGCTCATGCTGCTCGGGTTCCCCGTTATTGACGGCCTGCATCTTTTACCTTCAACCCTTACGGCCTTCCCGGGCCTCAACGGAAGCTCGGTGCCTCTCGGCATCTTCTTTGTGTACGGCGGCGTGATCTTCTCCATGCTCACAGCTGTCATCTACTCCATTAAGGGCGGAGCGGCCATTAAACAAGCTCTCACGCATCCCGAGGACGAGGACATCGACTTTCTGAACCCTGAAATCGAAGACTGATTCGTTGGGGTATGATTACGTACGGTTCATTATTTGCGGCACGTCCGCGATAAGTTAGGGGTTGTCATGGACAACATGGTTAACAATATGCCTCACAATGATAAGACTGCTGACGCTACCTGTGTATTCCGCGTGCCTTCAAGCGACGTCACCGTTCCCGACCTCATGGCCAACGTGCGCATCACCGCCCCCGTTCTGTCCATCGTCAAGGGTCCGCAGACTGGTGCCGCCTTTGAACTCGAGGACGACGTGACCACCATCGGCCGCGATCCTGCGAACGGCATCTTCCTCAATGACACGACCGTTTCGCGCAGCCACGCGCGCATTATTCGCGAGGGCCTCGGCGCCCGCATCGAGGACCTGGGCTCGCTCAATGGCACCTGGGTCGACGGTGCCATTGTCAACGCGGCCCCGCTGCACGACGGTTCTTCCGTTCAGATCGGTACGTTTACGCTCATCTACCACGAGAGCACGCCGGAGCGCATCGAAACCGGTGAGTAGGGCATGGCCGAACGCAACTATCTGAGTATCGGCCAAGTCGTCAACCTACTTCGAGGCGCATACCCCGATCTTTCGAACTCAAAAATTAGATTTCTAGAAGATGAGGGGCTCATTACCCCTCATCGTACGCCTAAGGGATACCGTCAGTACTCCAAGGAGGACGTTGATCGCCTGGAGGTCATTCTGCACCTGCAGAAGACTCGCTACATGCCGCTCAACGTGATTAAGCAGCGCTTGGAAAACGCCACGGACCTGTCAACGCTCGCCTACGAGGTGGGCTTGCTGTCCGATGTTCCGCTCAAGACGGAGCCCAAGGAGACTAAACAAAAGCTGCATCCCATCGAGACCATTCCCGATATGTTGGGCGTCGAGATCTCGTTTATCCGCTCGCTCGCCGAGAACGACCTCATTCGCATCATCAAGAGTCCGCAGAACCGTGAGCTCGTCGATGGTCGCGATTTTCCGATCATCCGCTACTGCTCCGAGCTGTCACGCTTCCATATCGAGCCGCGCAACCTGCGTCAGTACGTGTCTTCCGCCAACCGCGAGTCCTCGATGTTTGAGCAGGTGCTCGTGAGCATGCTCGGAATGGATACCTCCGATGACGAGCGCGACGCCAAGCTCGAGCGTGCGTTTAAGAAGCTTCACGACCTCACCGAGGGTGTGCATACGGCACTGCTCAAGAACCGCGTTTTTGAGTCGCTCAACGCCGTGGTCGAGGATGCCGACATCGATGCACTCGATGAAGAAATCGCTCGCTCCGAGTCCACCAAGGCCAAAAACGAAGAAACTGCCGCGCCGGCTTCACACGAGGATTCTCTCGTAAAGCCGCTCAAGGTTGTCGCCCCTTCGCAATCCGACACTGTCACCGCGGGCAAATAACAGCTACCGCTTATCCGGCAACCCATTGAAAGGTCATGCAATGTACGACTTCGAATCTCAAATCGTCGACATCCCCGACTATCCCGAGCCCGGAGTCATCTTCAAAGACATTACGCCGCTCTTTGGCAATCCCGAGGCGCTCAAAGCCATGACCGATGCCCTCGCCGAGCACTTTGCCGGCATGGGGATCACCAAGGTCGTGGGTCCCGAGGCCCGTGGCTTTATGGTTGGCGTACCGGTGGCTGTGGCCCTTGGTGCCGGCTTTGTTCCCGCACGTAAACCGGGCAAGCTGCCGCGCGAGACCGTAAGCCAGAGCTACGAGCTCGAGTACGGCACCGATTCAATTGAGATCCATGCCGACGCTATCAGCTCTAAAGATACCGTGTTGATTCTGGACGACTTGGTCGCGACGGGCGGAACCGTCGAGGCAACAGGTAAACTGGTGCGAGATATGGGCGCAAAGCTTATCGGTTACGGTTGTATACTTGAGCTTGCGTTTCTCAACCCGCGCGAGAAGCTCACGCCGTCTGATGACGATGTGGAGCTCTTTAGCCTGGTGACGGTAAACTAGCCGTTACCCTTAGTTACTGGAAAGGAAGCTACATGCGCACAGCAAACACGCACAAAAACATGGCACGCTGCGCTGCTACGGCAACCCTCGCTTGTGTTTTGGGCTTGGGCCTCGCGGCTCCTGCCTACGCCGATACCGCATCCGACCTTGCCGCTGCTCGTACGAAACTCGAGCAGATCGGCACCCAAACCCAGCAGATTTACGATGAGCTTGCCACGCAGACGCAGGCGCTCGATCAGACTGCCGGCGAGATCACGCAAAAGCAGCAGGAGATCGCCGATGGTCAGGCCAAGCTCTCGACCTATGTCGCCGGCGAGTACAAAACCGGCGGTCTGAGCCTGCTTCAGGTTTTGACGGGTGTCGATGATCTGAGCGATATGCTCAACCGCCTGTTCTACTACGGCAAGGTGTCCGACAAGCAGGCCAAGACCATCCAAGAGGTAAAGGAGCTTAAGCAGCAGCTCACCGATAAGCGGGCCGAGCAGGAGAAGAACGTCGCCACCACGCAAAAGAAGGTCGACGAGCTTAACGCCCAGCAGGCTGAAGCCCAGAACGTCGTAAATTCCCTGGATTCGCAGCTGCAGGCCGAGCTTGCCGCCGAGGCCGAGGCCAATGCCGCGCTGCAGGCCGGCATCAACGCCAGCACCGCCGAGAAGGCCACGGTGAGCAACGAGACTGCCGGTACGACCGAGAACACCAACAACGGTGGCCAGACCAGCAATAACAACAACCAGAGCGGCAACACTCCGGCTCCTACGCCGGCACCTGCTCCGACGCCGCAGCCCTTCACGCCTGCTCCGGCTCCGACGCCTTCTGCTCCGAGCCAGTCCGTCGATGGCGGTTCTGTTGTCTCGCGTGCATACAGTAAGCTTGGTTGCGCTTATTCCTGGGGCGGAATTGGCCCGAACAGCTTCGACTGCTCTGGTTTTGTTAGCTATTGCCTCACTGGTCGCTATTGCCGCCTGGGCACCACGGGTACCTTTATGGGCTGGACGCGTGTGTCCGATCCGCAGCCCGGTGACGTTGTGGTCAACTCGTACCACACCGGCATTTACATCGGTGGTGGTCAGATGATTCATGCTTCCGACTACAACACGGGTGTTATCATCAGCTCCGTTGCCGCCGGCATGAACAACAACTATATCTTCGTGCGCTACTAAGTCATCTTACACAGCGTGTGAATGTGGACCTCGTGGCTTAAAGTCGCGAGGTCTATTCTTTTGTCTCTAATCTTGTACGGCTATCTAGTATTCAAAACTAGATAGCCGTACATTCGGTTTGCAAGATGGCTATAATTGTTGAGGAACAATTAGAAAGGACCCTCTATGAGCTGGGCACTTATCTCCGATTCAAGCTGTAACCTCCGCGATTGGCAACCGACCGCGCCCCATACCACCTTTGCTTTTGCGCCCCTCAAAATTCGAGTGGGGGAGCGTGAATTCGTCGATGACCTTTCGCTCGATGTACATGAGCTCAACTGCGCTGTTCAGGCGGAGACGAACGCTTCTTCGAGCGCTTGTCCCAGCGTAGGGGAGTGGGTCGAGCTTTTCAAATTGGCAGACAAGACCATCTGCATGCCAATCTCTGAGGGCGTGTCGGGCAGCTACAATGCGGCAGCTACGGCTCGCGATATGGTTCTTGCCGAGGAACCGGACCGCAATATTCATCTTGTCAATTCACGCGCAGCTGGCGGCAAAATGGATCTCATTTTCTTGCTGTTCGACCGCTATCTTGCAAGCAACCCGGATGTCTCATTCGAGGATGCTTGCGCATACTTCGATAGCCTTGAACAGAACAGCAAAATCCTCTTCAGTTTGTGCAATTACGAAAACCTCGCCAAAGCCGGACGTATCCCTAAGGCAGCCGGCGTCATTGCCAACAAGCTCAATATCCGCATTTTGGGCACGGCGAGCGAGGCCGGTAAAATCGAACTCGTCGGGCACACGCGTGGCGAAAAGAAGATGCTCAACAAGATCATCGACACCATGGAAGCCGAGGGTTTTACGGGCGGCGAGGTCATCATCGATCACGTTGAGAACGAAGCTGGAGCCCAGGCGCTTACTGACCGCATAGTCGAGCATTGGCCCGGCTCCAAGACCATCATCATGCCCTGCAACGGCCTGGATTCCTATTACGCCGAGATGCACGGCCTCATCATCGGCTACGGCATGGGCGTAGCTTCGGGCAAATAAAGTCCAACCAAGCAAAAATACGGGCGGGACAAAGCGACAGATGGCTCTTTGTCCCGCCCGTTTTATACGTCGGCTAGCTATTAAACCCATTAAACTTTAGATAGCTCATCAGGTACGCCTTCGAAACGAAGGATGAAACCGCACTGCGCACAAGCAGCGACTCACGCGTTACCTGATGCGCCGTATCGGGAACCGGCGTCTGCTCGACGGAAAACGCCGAACGAATCGATGCCTCGAGCTGATCAACCACATAGTCGAAGGCCGTCGGGGCATCGTAGCTCAATCGCTGAATGTTAAAGAGTGCCTGCACCGCAGCAATAGGTAGCACCTGCTTAAAGATGCAAATAGCGATCAGACGGGCAATCTGCTCGCGGCCATATTGCTTTTTGACCGGAGCAGGCACCAGGCCGACCTTCACGTAGTTATTGATCATCGATGGCGTAATGACGGGCTGCTCAACGCAAATGGACAGCGGCTCCATCCACAGCGCAACATACTCAATAACCTGGTCGCGATAGAGCGTCACATTGGGCAACTGGTCATAGCGCGGCAGACTCAACGTATTGAGTTTGCGCACGATTTCGGACTGAATAAATGCATCGGGCAGCACAGTGGGCTGAATATCCTCAGGCTTAATACTGACCGACGAATCGGACATCGGAATAACGTGTTTAACGTGGTTCATAAAGGTCCTCCGTTCATTTTCTATATTGTATTCTAGGTTATCTAGTTTTGCATACCACATAGCCGGCAAGAAAATTGGCGGGAAAGTGCACTGATGCATCGTCCCGCCATATAGTTAATTGATAGCAACCTTACATAAGATATATTATCGTACTTATTCACGGAGAAACGCGTATGCGCTCGTTGCTGCTATGGCTCCGTCCGAAACGGCGGTCACAACCTGGCGTAAACGCTTGGAACGGATATCGCCGGCTGCGAATAAGCCGGGCGTACGGGTGGCCATCGAATCGTCGGTGACAATGCCGCCGTCAGGAGCCAGATCGACTAGATGCTCAACCAGCTCGGTATGCGGCAGCATCCCCGTAAAGACAAAGATGCCAAACGAGCCAGGTTCAAATGACTCGGTATGAGTCTCACCGGATGCATTGTCCTTAAAGGTGATCGTCGTTGGCATTGCTTCGCCCGAGAGCTCCACAATACTAGTTTGGTACCTAACTGTAATATTGTCCTTTTCGAGTACTTTCTGAACAACACCATCAGGCGCACGAAACTGGTCGCGGCGCAGCACGATGGTCACGCTGTTGGCAATGTCGGACAGGAACAGCGCCTCTTCGCATGCCGAATTGCCACCACCGATTACAAAGACCTGTTTGCCGCGGAAGAACATGCCGTCACATGTTGCGCAATATGAAACGCCACGACCGCGATACGTATCCTCGCCTGCGAAACCTGCCGGACGCGGCGTGGCACCCATGCAAGCGATAACGCTCGAGGCCAGCGTATCGCCCATATCGTGATGTACCGTAAACAACGCTGCATCGGCATCGTAATCGATACCCGTAACCATGCTCCATGTAACCTGTGCTCCCAGGCCCTCTGCATGCTGCTGAAAACGCTCGCCGAGTTCGGCGCCACTCAGGAGCGGGAAACCCGGATAGTTCTCGACCTCATTGGTTGTGGCGATCTGCCCTCCCGACATGCCCTGCTCAATCACGGTCGTCGTCAGGTTGGCACGCGCAGCATAAATGGCGGCAGCATAGCCCGCGGGGCCGCCACCGATAATCGCAACATCGATCGGCTTATCGGTAGTCATGAAGCGTCCTTTCGTCGAAACGTTGTCGTTCTTTGCGCTCGTACCCAAATTTACGTGAACGTGACACTCATGCACTACAATGATAAAACCGTATTACAAAGCTGAAGGGGAGTTATCGATGGACCAGGCGCAGACGAGTGACGACGCTCCCCTGCTCACGCACAGCACTCCTCAATCGGAGCAAACCACGCTCCTGGCTCAGCAAAAACCTCTCGTGACCATCGTGCACGCCTCCGTTGGCTCGGGCCACAAGGCCGCCGCAAATGCGATAGCGCAGGCCTTCGACCTCATCCGCGGCACCAATGGCATCCCCGAGGATGTTGAGATTGAAGTGCTCGATATCCTTGATTTTGGACGTATTAAATTCGACGGTAATAAGACCGCGGCTTCTTTTACGGGAGCCACGCGCCCCATTTACGACCTGACCTGGAGATATACACTTACGGGACATCTTCTCTGGGGTGGCGGCACGGCATGGTCGCGAATCATGTTCCCCGCCTTCAACGAATATATTCGTAGCCGCAGGCCCATAGCCGTGGTCGCAACGCACATCACAGCAGCCAATGTTGCCGTGGGTGCCCGCATAATTACGGGTATCGATTATCCAGTCATCTGCGTACCGACCGACTACGAAGTCGAGGGCTGGTGGCCCCACAAGGACACCGATCTATTCTGTGTTGCCAACGAATTTATGTCCGAAACGCTGCGTCCGCGCAAGGTGCCCGAGGCAAAGATTCGCATTACCGGCATTCCTATTCGCGCCGGATTCGACACGGATTACGATCGCGAGGAAGAGCTAGCCAAGTTCAACCTCCCCACCGACAAGACCGTCGTGCTGGTTATGGCCGGCGCCAGTTTACCTCAACCGTACGTCCGCTTTCGCGCGGCGATGGACCAGACCCTCCCCTTCCTACGCAGCTTTGAGGACATGCATTTTGTCTTTTTGCCGGGCAAGGATGAGGAATACGCCGACCGCCTCAAGACGCTCTTCGACGCCATGAAACTCGAAAACGTTACGGTTCTGGACTACGTGGACGACATGGCGGCCCTCATGCACGGCTGCGACCTGGCAATTCTCAAATCGGGCGGACTCACCGTCACCGAGTGCCTCTGCGCACATCTGCCGATGATCCTGCTGGGCAAGTCCTATGGCCAGGAAAAGGCCAACACCACCATGCTTACCGGCTTGGGCGCTAGCATGCACGTCACCACAGCACGAGAGCTCATCGTAACGTTGCGACATCTCCACGATCATCCGGAGTCGCTCAAGGCATTGCTCATCAATGGCGAAGTCCTGCGCCGCCCCCGCGCAGCCGAAGACATCGCCATCGCCACCATGGAACTGGTAGGCAAACCCCAAAAGCGCAAACGAGCCTTCTGCCGCTTCTACTGGGGCGGAAAACCCGCGCATATCCGCTAGGCGATAGTCCGCTGCTCGGCGGGAGCCGCCCATATATCATTCCATGCTCAAACATTCTCGCTGCGCAGGGCGCACTAATCCCGCCCGTTCGGGGCTCACCCATATCATTCCATGCTCAAACATTCTCGCTTCGCTGCGCTCGCTGCGAAACTGCGCGTGGAACGATATGGGTGAGCCCCGAACGGGAAGCTTCTTGCTTGTAACAAAATTATTCTTACTGGTTAGTTGATACGACAAAGGAACAGTTCCTTTGTCGTATCAACTAACTGTTATTAGATTATTTGTTTCTACCTTCGCAGACTCTAACGGGGCGAACCCGGCGTAGCCGCTAGCAAGTAAACGTAGCTCACCCGTGGGAGACCCCTATATATCGTTCCACGCGCAGTTTCGCAGCGCAGCGAGAATGTTTGAGCATGGAATGATATATAGGGGCCTCCCACGGGTGAGCGGACATTACAATACGCCGCTAGAACCGAAACCGCCGGCTCCTCGGTCGGTTTTGTCTAGTTCTTCTACTTCTATGAGATTGACCGTGGGGACTTCTTGGATGACGAGTTGGGCTATGCGGTCGCCTTTGTTGATTTGGATGTCGTTGGTGGGATCCAGGCTGATAAGGATAACCTTGAGTTCTCCTCGGTAGTGGGCGTCAATGAGGCCCGGCGTGTTGACTATAGACAGGCCCTGCTTGATGGCCAAGCCGCTGCGGGGCTGGACGAAGCCGGCGTAGCCGTCGGGCAGGGCGATGGCCAGCCCAGTAGAGACCAGACGGCGTTCGAAGGGCTTCAGGACGCAGTCCTCGTTGGAGCGCAAATCCAAGCCGGCATCGGTGGGATGGGCGTATTTGGGAAGCTCGACGGTGGGATCGAGACGCTTTATGTTGACGGTAATGTTGGGCATGGAATCACCTTAGCTTGTCGAGCTCTTGCAGAAACTCATCGACGTCTTTGAAATCACGGTAGACCGAGGCAAAACGGATGTACGCAACCTTGTCGATCTTGGCCAAGCGCTTGAGCACCATGTCACCCAACTCATGGGACGTGACGGCCGTCAGCGTGCGAGAGCGAAGCTCGACCTCGATGTCATCGATAATCTCATTGAGCTTCTTAGTGTCGATATCGCGCTTGATGGTGGCGCGCATCAAGCCGACGAGCAGCTTATTGCGATCGAACCGCTGCTTGGTTCCGTCTGACTTAATGACCTCGATTGGGTCTTCGCATCGCTCGAACGTTGTAAAACGATAGTTACACGAGCAACATTCGCGGCGGCGCTTAATGGTGTTATTTGACTCCTGCATACGGGAATCAACGACGCGGGTATGTGCCTTGCCGCATTTGGGACAGCGCATGGTACCTCCTCTTAAACGATAACAAGGGTACCATGCGCAGCGCGATAATGATTACGAACGAGCAGGAACCTTAAGATGCGCACCGGCGGCGAGCGAACCATGCTCTAAATGATTGACGTTACGGATCATGTCGGAAGTCTCTTGCGTGGAAAGGCCTTCGATTGGATATTCCTCGGCAAGCGACCAAAGAGAATCGCCAGGCTGAACGCGAATGGTCTCGTATGTAACGTTGGAAACGGACTCGGCATACGCGGCATGACGAGCGCTAAAGACCGACGTAGCGAGGACAAAGAAGAGCGTAAGCGCAACGGCGACGGCGACAATCGTCGGAACCTTCAGGGCAACGCGGGCCGGCGCGACTACAGCCTGCTGATTGCGCGCAGGCTTTACGGTCAAAGGCTGAAAGCCGGAGCGGCCACCCTGAACAACCGTAAAAGTGGGTTCTGCAGGCGTCTCGAGCTTAAGGGCGAGGTTTCCCTGGACCATATTCGTTGCGTTCATCATGTTCTCCTCTCGCGTGTTTTGCTGAGAACAGTTTTATCAAGCCGCGCGGACAAAAATGTCTAGCGCGAGAACGAATGTTCGGTTATTATTATCTTCGAACAGTTGTTCCTGTCAAGCAAAATTCGAACATTTGTTTGACATGGGTAGAGAGGATGCCCTGATGGCTCGCAAAATTACCAAGCGTCAGCAGCAAATTTACGACTTCATCAAGGAATATCAGCAGGAGAAGGGTTATCCGCCCAGCGTGCGCGAGATGGCTTCTGCCGTGGGCCTTTCCTCCCCCAGCACCGTGCACGCCCATCTCTCTGCCCTGGAGGCGCGCGGGCTACTCAAGCGCGATGCCACCAAGCCGCGCGCCCTGGAACTCTTTAACGAGGATGGTTCCTCTGTCTCAATTTCCAAATCTGATGAGCCCACCGCACCTCGCGGAACGGTCTCGCTACCGCTCGTTGGTCGCGTCGCGGCTGGGATTCCCATTCTGGCCGAGCAGAATATCGAAGACACGTTTACTATCCCGACCGAAATCGCCACTGATCAGGGTTCCTTTATCCTTGAGGTGCATGGGAGCTCAATGATCAATGTCGGCATCTTCAATGGCGATTACATCATCGTCCGTGAACAAAAGAGTGCCATGAACGGCGAAATTGTCGTGGCCATGATTGATGGTTCGGCGACCGTCAAGACGTTCTACAAGGAGCAGGGGCGTGTGCGCTTGCAGCCCGAGAACGACACCATGGAACCTATCTATGCAACGAATCCCGTTATCCTGGGCAAAGTCGTCGGCTTGATGCGCCGGTTCTCGTAATGCAAAAACGCATAACCATCTTTGATACCGTCCGCGGGTTTACGATGATTTCTATGGCAGGTTTTCACGCTTGCTATGATCTCGCCTACCTGTACGGCTGGGATATGCCTTGGTTTACCCAGACTGTCTTTCAAGACGTCTGGCGCGCCAGCATCAGCTGGGTATTTTTGTTTATCGCGGGTTGGATGTGCACTCTTTCGCGCAACAATATCAAACGTGCCGCCAAATACGCCTTAGCAGCACTCGTTGTCTGGTTGGCAACAACACTTGTCTCATTCGACGATTCGGTTAATTTTGGCATCATCTACTGCATGGCCGCATGCACCGGCATCGTGGCGTTGACCGATCCCGTCCTTAAGAAGATAACGGCGAGATGGGGCATGCCCCTATGCCTTATGTTGTTCGCAATCACCTGGAGCATCCCCAAAACGATCTACCCTGTCCCCTACCTGGCGTGGCTGGGATTTCCGAGCCCTGGGTTTGTCTCAGGTGATTACTACCCCATCATCCCGTTTATCTTTATGTATCTTGCAGGATACTTCGCCGCACACATAGCGCAGGGAATCGATAAGACCGTCCCCAGCTGGGCCTACGCCAACCCCCTGCCGGTGCTCGCCGGCCTTGGACGTCACGCACTCCCCTTTTATCTGCTGCATCAGCCCATCATTCTGGGCATTTTGGAGCTCGTCTACTCGGTACGATAGCGCTCGAGCCGCGGTGCAATACGAGCCGGCAACTTCGCCACAATGCGAACGCCGTCCTCGAGATATTCCTCATGCAGAAGGGTTCCCTGCTCATGCACCAGCGTGATGAGAGCGCCCTCGCGATACGGGATATCAGCGGAGAGCAACACATCGGTGGCAGCTGCCTCGCGAGCAATCCGGTCGACGAGATCGTCGAGCCCCTCGCCCGTTTGGGCCGAGAACAGAACGGCCTCCGGATAGCGACGACGGAAACTCAATCGATCGACGCTATCGAGAAGATCGATTTTATTGAATACGGTCAGCGTTAAACGCTCTCCGGCGCCGATCTCATCAAGCACGCGGTCGACAGCATCCAGCTGCCGCTCATAGTCCTCGTCAGACGCATCTACGACTTTGAGAATTAGATCGGCACCCAAAACCTCGGACAGCGTCGATTTAAAGGCATCGACCAAACCATGGGGCAGCTTTTGAATAAAGCCGACGGTATCGGTAATCGTCATGCCGCGACCGCCGGGCAGACGATACGAACGCGTCGTCGGGTCGAGCGTAGCAAACAGCTTGTCCTGCGAAAGTACCGTAGAGCCGGTCAGACGATTGAGTAACGTCGATTTACCGGCATTGGTATAACCGGCTAACGCGACGCGAAACGCCGGGGACTCAATGCGACTCTTGGATTGAACATCGCGACGCTGTTCAACCTGCTTGAGCTCACGACGAAGCGCAGCGATCTTATTACGAATGAGGCGACGGTCGACCTCGAGCTGACTTTCGCCCTGACCAAAACGCGAGCCGATGCCGCCGCGCGTCTGCTCCTTGGCGAGATGGCTCCACATGCCACGCAGGCGAGGCAACAAATATTGAAGTTGTGCCAGCTGTACCTGCAGGCGTCCCTCACGCGTCTGAGCATGCAGGCCAAAGATATCCAGGATCAGTGCTGTACGATCGATAATCTTTACCGGCTCGCCCACGGCTTTCTCCAAATAGGATTGCTGCGAGGGGGTCAGGTCGTCGTCAAAAATAACGACATCGGCATCCATGCGATGCACCAGGCCGCACAGCTCTTCAACCTTACCGGAACCGATAAACGATTTAGGATACGGCTTTACCAAACGCTGCGACAAGCGTGCCACGCACCGGGCACCAGCTGTGTGGGCAAGACGCTCCAGCTCATCAAGCGAGCGATCGAGCGGCCATGCATTGTCGCGCCACTCAACACCAACTAAAATGGCACGCTCGGGCTCGGGTGCCGTGGGAACAAGGGGGAAACGGGCCATTAGGCAGCCTCAATACGATGCAGGATATCCTCAACGACCTCATCGATCGTACATTCATCCATATCAAACCACACGATACGGTCATCGCGCTTAAACCACGAAAGCTGACGCTTGGCATAACGACGCGAACGCATCTTAATGAGTTCGCGAGCCTCATCCATGCTCATCACGCCATTGAAAGCATCAATGATCTCTTTATAGCCAATTGCCTGCATCGACGTCAGGGCATCTCCCAGCCCCTGGCCCATAAGACCGCGGACCTCATCGACAAGACCCTGCTCAAACATCAGATCGACGCGCTGGTTAATGCGCTCGTAGAGCACCTCGCGATTACGCGTCAGACCAAACCATAGGGCATGATAATGCTCGTGCGGAACACTAAACTGCGACTTTTGCTGCGCATAGGAGACGCCATCATCATGCATCTCGAGCGCACGAATCACACGGCGCACGTTATGGGGATGAATAACAGCAGCCGATTCTGGATCGCGCTCGGCAAGCAAGGCATGCAGTTCTTCCTCGCCAATACGCTCGGCAAGCTCCTGATAGCCCGCACGACGATCGTCCTCAAGTTCACCCGAGGGAAAGTCCATCTCATCGAGGGCGGCCTTGAGATACAGCCCCGTACCTCCGCAAAAAACCGGCAGGCAACCCGAACCAAGGAGACGTTCAACATGCGCGCGAGCGTCGGCCTGATAAAGCGCAGCAGAATATGCCGCACCCGGCTCTACGATGTCGACGAGACGCAGCGGCGCCGTGCACTCATCGGGCGCCATCTTTGCGGTACCGATGTCCATGCCGCGATAGATTTGCATCGCATCGCACGACAACACTTCGGACGAAAGACGAGCTGCCAAACGGTCGGCAACATCACTCTTACCAACCGCCGTCGGACCGACGATCGCAACGGCGGAAAGACCTGCCCCGGGAGAAACCATTAGCGCGGCTCGCCCACAACGGAGCCGGACAAATACCAGGTCTTGGCAACGTCAACGTCAACATCAACGATCTTACCAACAAGCTGATCGATGCTGTAACCCTCGGGGATAGGCGCATGCACGGTCTGATTCTTGGGACTCTTGCCCAGCAGGACCGCGTCGTTCTTTTTACTCGTTCCCTCAATGAGCGCCGGAACCACAGTATGAAGCTCACCCTGGTTATACTCGTGTGCCGTGGTCTCGATAACCTTAACCAGACGGTTGAAACGCTCGAGAATAACCTCATGCGGCGTAGGATCGTCAATCTCGGCGGCCGGGGTACCGGCGCGCTTGGAATAGATGAAGGTATAGGCCTGAGCATAGCGGACCGTCTCGGCAAGTGAGAGCGTCTGCTCAAAGTCTTCTTCAGTCTCACCCGGGAAGCCAACGATAATGTCGGTCGAGAGCGCGATATCGGGCATGCGGTTGCGAATGCGATCGACAAGGCCCAGATAGTCCTCGCGTGTATAACGGCGATTCATCTCTTTGAGGATCCGCGTCGAACCTGACTGGACGGCCAAGTGCAGCTGCGGCATAACGGCAGGCGTCTCGGCCATGGCGTCGATGGTCTCGGGCAACAGGTCCTTGGGATGCGAAGACGTAAAGAAGATGCGCTCCACGCCCGTATCGCCCACGGCACGCAGCAGATCGGCAAAACGCGGCTTGCCAAACAGATCGCGACCATATGAGTTAACGTTTTGGCCCAGCAGCGTAATCTCACGCACGCCCTGGCGCACCAAACCGGTCACCTCGTCGACAATCCCCTCGAAGGGGCGGCTCTTTTCGCGACCGCGTACGTACGGCACGATGCAATAGGTGCAGAAATTATTGCAGCCTGTCATGATGGGCACCCAGGCGTGATACTGGGTCTCGCGATGCCACGGCATGCTCATGGCGTCCGTATCCTCATGCTCATTGGTGCGGATATGACGCTTACCATCAAGGAACGCCTCGGCAATGAGCTCGGCCACATGTGCAATGGAATGCGTGCCAAAGATGACATTGACGTTATCGACGTTGGTGAGCAGGCCCTCGCCATCGCGCTGCGCGATGCAACCGCCAACGGCAACCACGCGCTTGCCCGAAGGCGAAGGCGGCAGGCTTTTGCAGGAATTGCACTGACCGTACAGGCGAGAATCGGCGGCCTCGCGCACGCAGCACGTCATGAAGACAACGATATCGGCATGCGCGGGATCGAACGCCATGAGGCAGCCATACGAATCAAGCAGACCGCTCACACGCTCGGAGTCGTGCTGATTCATCTGGCAGCCAAAGGTGCGGATAAAGTAGGTTTTACCGGCAAGAATATCGCGTACGGAACGCTGGTCCATGTGCATAAGTCCTAACGATGGGGAGCGAAACAAGGCAAGCAGAAGCTATGCCACAGGCTTAACATCATCCATGACGACGTTATCCATAGCAGCTCGATTGATCTGGTGAACGTAGATAGAAAGGCGGATGGCCGTGCGCGACTCCCCGTTAATGAGGATGTCGGAGAACACGGGCGCGCAGGAAATATCAAAACCGGTTGGAATCAAAAAACCGCGCGCGATAGCAACGGCCTTAATAGCCTGGTTGACGGCACCGGCGCCGACACACTGGATGTTGACGGGTACACCATCCTTGACCATGCCGGCGATGGCGCCGGCAACGGACGCGGGCGATGATTTGCTTGATACCTTCAGGCAATCCATGAAGAAACTCCTGCATTTAAAAGTACGTTTTAACTGCAATAACTGTATCGTACCGAGTGGACTCGGTAAAGGCACTATTCCTCTTTGGCAAGATCAAAGGTCACGGTGATTCGATCACGCGAAACACGGATCTTTGGGTCGCCGCAAAGGTTGAGATAGTACCGGGTGGCAAGGTCATTAAAGTCGCGTTCCACAGCGCGCGAAAACTGTGCCATGTCATCCTTGGCAATACGTAGCCCGCGACGATCCTTCGCGAGATCGACAGGAGCCGGCGCATGCGAGGACGAATCACGCTCGCGCAGCAGACGCGCGGTCACACCGCGAACGGGCTTAATCTGCCCTGCCAAAATGCGATGGGCCGTGCGCTCGGACATCTCAAGACCCAAACCCGAACAAATACGGATAAAGTCCTCGGCATCAGAAGCAAGGCCTAAACGATCGACAACCGGAAGCTCGCTCTCGTCATCAATGAACAGGAGACGAGACGTATCGAGCCGACTTGACGCTTGAGCATAAAGGGTCGCGGCAATCTCAGACGGAGAACCGAGATAGACATCGCAACCACGCAACTCCTCGAGCGCAAACTCACAAGCAGCGCGAATAATATTATGTGGACCGCGAGCGCAGACATAACGTCCGTCCTCATCCTTGACGGCCTGGGGCCAGCTGGACTGATCGGCACGCTCACTGAGGCGGTCGGCCGCAACGCTCACCTTGAAGGCTGAACCAAGATCGACGCCGGACGTGACCACACGGGCCTCGTCGGTGTTCTGCTTGATCGAAAACAATGCCATGCCACGACCGTGAACGCCCCAACGGTCCATCTTCATGCTCTCGAGCTTGGAGGTAACGCGGGCATCAAAGATTCGCTCTTGCATATCCTGCGGAACGCCAGAACCGTTATCCAGAAAGACAAGCGTGCGGACGCCATCTTCCTTGGTCGTGGCGAGATAGACCTTGTCGGCGCCGGCATCGCGAGCATTACGGAGCATTTCGATGACGATGTCCTCGACATGCTGAATGTCGTGCTTAGCCTGGCGCCGCTCGGCCTCCGAAACGCGGAGGCGGACATACCCCTCGCCAAGGTTCTCCTCGACGCGAAGGTTGCCCTCCCCCGACATCGACGCGATAAATGAGATGAGCTCGTTCGCGTCGCTCATGTTATTTAGCGATATCGACAGCGCGGCTCTCGCGAATCACGACGACGCGCACCTGACCGGGATACTCCATCTCTTCCTCGATCTGATGGGCGATATCGTGAGCCAGGACCGTGGACTGGGCATCGGAGATCTTGTCCGGCTGGACCATGACGTGGACCTCGCGACCGGCCTGCATGGCATAGGTACGTTCGACGCCGTCATGGGAGTTGGCGATCTCCTCGAGCTTCTCAAGACGCTTGATGTAGTTCTCGGCAGACTCGCGACGGGCACCGGGGCGAGAGGCAGAGACAGCATCGGCGGCCTGCACCAGGACATCGAGCACCGTGTTGGGGTCGACATCGGCATGGTGAGCCTCAATAGCGTGGACGATAACGGGCTTCTCGCCATAACGGCGGGCAAGCTCGGCGCCGATGACGGCATGCGGGCCCTCGACGTCGTGGTCGATTGCCTTGCCCAGGTCATGAAGCAGGCCGGCGCGCTTGGCGGTCACAACGTCCAGGCCAAGCTCGGAAGCCATCACGCCGCACAGATCAGAGACCTCGAGGGAATGCTGAAGCACGTTCTGACCAAACGAGGTACGGTAGCGCAGGGCACCAAGGGTCTTGACGATCTCGGGGTGCAGATCGTGGATGCCGGTATCGAAGGCAGCCTGCTCGCCAGCCTCGCGCACGCGCTGCTGAACCAGGTCGGCAGCCTTGTGATACATCTCCTCGATACGGGCAGGGTGAATGCGGCCGTCGGCGATGAGGTTCTCGAGGGCGACACGGGCGGTCTCACGACGGACCGGGTCGAAGCTCGAAAGAACGACGGTCTCGGGCGTGTCGTCGATCACGAGGTTGACGCCGGAAACCTGCTCGAAGGTCCGGATGTTGCGACCCTCGCGACCGATGATACGGCCCTTGAGGTCATCAGAGGGAATGTGCACGGAGGTAACGGTGACCTCGGCAGTGTGATCGGCAGCGCAGCGCTGAATCGCCAGAGACAGAATCTCCTGGGCGGTCTTGTGGCACTCGGCGCGAACCTGCTGCTCGGACTCGCGAATGATCGTGGCGGCCTCGTGGGTGACCTCGCCGCGAACCTTATCGAGGAGCTCCTTGTGGGCGTCCTCGCGGGTAAGGTCGGCGATACGCTCGAGCTCGGAGGTCTGCTTTGCGCAGAGCTCCTCGAGCTCACGGGAGCGCTTCTCGACCTGACCGGCCTGGCTGGACAGCTGATGCTCGCGCTTGTCGAGAGCGTCGTTGCGGCGATCGAGGGATTCCTCGCGCTGCATCACGCGGTTCTCGAGCGTACGAATCTCGTTCTTACGCTGCTTGTCCTCGGCCTCAGCGGCCTGCTTGTTCTTGATGATCTCCTCTTTAGCCTCGAGCAGAGCCTCTTTTTTGAGGGTCTCGGCCTGACGCTTAGCATCACCGATCAGGGACTCAGCCTGTGCGTGTGCCGACTGGATTTTTTCGTCGGCCTCGTGAAGACTACCCTGCTTGGCGGTGCGCATGTAGGCAATGGCGGCGATGGCACCCAAAATGATGCCAACGAGCGCTGCGATGATAGGCATGCTCACTCCTTTTTATGGATTCGTTACACAACAAAGCGAACCGTCCTTACGAACGGCTCGCGACATTTGAGTAATATGGGCGCAGCTTATGCGGGTCGGATACAGATAAACATATAAACAAACTCATTACAGATGAGCACATATCACAAAGCAAATGACATTGTTTATCGTACGTTGAACCACAACAACTGTCAAATAAATGGCCCCAGCACGGCGGCTAAAACGCGGTGAACGGCAGGGCCACAAAACGCATACGCCTAAACCGCACATTCCTTACGTTCGGCATCGAGACGTGCCTTAACGGCATCGGCGGCGATATGATACGAGAAGCCCTTGCCCATCAAAAACCGAACCAGTTTTTCGAATCCGCGCGTCTCTGGGACACGCCGCTTGGCGAGCAGGGCTGACGCACGCGCCAAATCGTCTTCGACGGCAAAATAATCCTCGGGATAACCGGGAATGTCATCGAGCACGACATGACGGCGCTTGAGCTCGGTCTCGATTTTGCGCTGTCCCCAACCGCGCCGCTTGCGCTCCTCGATAAAGTACGAGCAAAAGCGGTTCTCGTCTAAAAAGCGATACTCGGTGGCGCGCTCGACGGCGAAATCGATCGCGGTCTGGTGAAAGCCGTAGCGAGCCAGCTTGTCACGGACCTCGCCCGTCGCATGGTCGCGGCGCGATAACATCTCGGTCACCATGGTAAGTGCACATTTACGCTCGACGAGCTGCACCGCCTCACGAAAGTTGTCCCAATCACAGGGAAGATCGGGGCGGTTTTTGACATACAGGCGCGCGACCCGCACGGGAATCCAAATGGACCGCTCAAAACCGCCCTCAAGCTCACAATCGATATGTGCGCAAGGCTTTTTGGACGCATACCCGTTCGAGAACGAGGAGGCCGCCTTCTTATCGGGAAAGACGACCGTGGCCTCGGTCACCGTATACGACATGAGCGTAACCGCTACTCGTCGTCATCATCGAGCATGGCGGAACCATCGATGGCGTAAAGCTCGTCAAACTCCTCAGGCGCAGGCTGATCGGTCAGCTCGACCTCGGATGGAGCATCGTCGTCAAACTCAAGCCCGCAGGCAAGGCGGACCTTATGCTCAATCTCGTCGGCGCAATCAGGGTGTTCGCGCAGGAACGCCTTGGCGGCCTCGCGACCGTTGCCGAGCTTGTCCTCGCCATAGGCAAACCAGGAGCCCATCTTCTTGCAGATGCCGCACTCGACAGCCATGTCCAGAATCGAGCCCTCCTTAGAGATGCCCGTACCGTACATGATGTCGAACTCAGCAGAACGGAACGGAGCTGCCACCTTGTTCTTAACGACCTTGGCGCGCACGCGGTTACCGATAACCTCATCCTTAAGCTTAATGCTGTCGATGCGGCGAATGTCGATACGCACCGAAGAGAAGAACTTAAGGGCGCGGCCGCCCGTCGTGGTCTCGGGGTTGCCGAACATGACGCCGATCTTCTCTCGCAGCTGGTTAATGAAGATGCATGTCGTGTTGGACTTGGACAGCGAGCCGGCGAGCTTGCGGAGCGCCTGACTCATCAGGCGAGCTTGCAAACCGACCGTGGTATCGCCGATCTCTCCCTCGATCTCGGCACGCGGGGTCAGCGCGGCGACGGAGTCGACGACGATGGCATCGATGGCGCCGGAACGCACGAGCATGTCAACAATCTCGAGCGCCTGCTCACCCGTATCGGGCTGGGAAATCAGTACCTCGTCGATATCCACGCCAATGCGCGCGGCATACGTGGGATCGAGCGCGTGCTCGGCATCGATAAATGCCACCACGCCACCCATTGCCTGGGCCTCGGCCAGGATCTCAAGCGAAAGCGTCGTCTTACCGGAGGACTCAGGACCGTAAATCTCGACGATGCGGCCGCGCGGCACACCGCCGATACCCAGAGCGGCATCGAGTGCCAGAGCGCCCGTAGGGATGGCCTCGACCTCGAGCTCGGGGCCACCGTCGCCGTACCTCATGATGGAGCCTTGACCGAACTTCTTCTCGATCTCGGCCTTGGTGGTGGCGATCATCTCATCGCGCTCTTTACCCGTCGTGCGAGCATGAACGGTACGTACGGGACCTGAATTCTTGGCCATGAAAAGCCCTCCTCTTAACAACCTGCATCGATAATAAACGAACGGCTGTTCGTGGTCAACCGTTCAGATAAATCATATGCAGGCAGTCTTTCCAAAACCCAACCAAACGCCGACCAAATACTGACCAAATGCTTGACCACATAGGGCCAAATATAAGCAAGGAAGGCGAAAAAACCTATGACCAGCAAAAACGCTGAATTTGTCAGAGGTCCCTATCTCCACAATTAAGGGGCCCTAAGGCCCCTTAAAACACGTCTATTCCATAGAGTTGAGCACAAGGGCAATGCGTCCCAATGCCTCCGCGACCGCATGGGCACGAACACACGAACGGTCGCCCTCATAGTGGCAGCGCACAGAGTCCACGACCGGCACTTCCCCATCAGCCGCGCGATACGCCCAGCCAATATAGAAAGTGCCAGCCGGATCGTCCTCAGTGCCACCGCCGGGGCCGGCATAACCCGTTGCGCTCACTGCAATATCGCTCTGGTACAGCTCCAGCGAACCCGCCGCCATCTCGCGCGCGGTCTGATGCGACACCGCGGTATAGCGGTCGAGCGTCTCCTGATCAACACCCAAAACGCGATGCTTGATCTCATCGCAGTAGGTCACCGCACCGCCACGCAGCACCGCCGAGGCGCCCGGGATATCGGCAATCGTCGAGGAGATCATACCTGCTGTCAGCGACTCAGCCGTCGAAACCGTCACGCCCCGAGCGCTCGCGCGCTCGACAATATCGCGCGCCAGCCCCTCGTTATGTGCGGAAATCTGCTCAAAAGAGTCCGTCATACCCACTAGGACCTAGACCGAAAAGACGATCTTGCGGCAGTTCCAGAAGTACTGGGCGCCCGAGATAACGGTCAGGACAACGGCAACGGCGTACAGGAAACGCGACACCGAGTAGATGCCGAGCGTCAGCGCCAGCGGGCCAAGGTGCAAGCCGGCCATCGCAAAGACGCACAGGTAACCGCAGATGGAGACCATCGTGGTCGCCGTCTTGTACTTGCCGAGCTTATCGGCCGCAACGACAACGCCGGCGGCACTAGCGACCATGCGCAGGGCGCTTACCAGCAGCTCGCGGAACAAGATGATGAACACGGACCAAACCGACACGGCACCAAAGTCCAAGAATAGCAGCAGGGCCGAGAATACGAGCAGCTTGTCGGCGATGGGGTCCAAGAATTTACCGAAGTCGGTAATCTCGTTGCGCGAGCGCGCCAGGTAGCCGTCAACCTTATCGGTGCACGACAGGATGACGTACAGAATGAAGGCAGCGGCGGCGAGCGGGCCGTCGAAGGTGCTCCAATCTGTACCGGCAACACTCGTGTGAGAAAGCGCCGACACGATCATGAACACCGGGATAAAGACGATGCGAACGCACGTCACGATGTTGGCGGGCGTCCAAACACTCGTCAGTTCCTTATTGCTCTCGTTTGCCACGACGCTCTCCTACTCCACAACATGGCCGATAAGCTCATAGCAGAAGCTATCGGTAAACTCGACCGTCAGAATATCGCCCACAGATGCCTCGCTGGCATCCAGATGCACCGCGCCATCGGAATCAGGCGCCTGGAACCAGGCATGTCCGATCAGCTCGGCGCCGTCTTCGGTCTCTTCGATACCGTCGACAATCACCTGGGCGCGCTCGCCCACATGTGCGGCAGTTGCAGCAAAACCGAGCGACTCGGCCAGGTCCATGGCCTCCTGGGCGCGCTCGAGCTTGACCTCTTCGTCGACCTGGCCCTCCATCTTGGCGGCCAGGCTGCCCTCCTCCTGCGAGTAGGCAAAGACGCTCGTGTAGTCGAAGCCGACGGTGTCCATAAAGTCGATAAGGTCGCGGAACTCGTCGTCGGTCTCGGTCGGGAAGCCGACCATGGCCGTGGAACGGATCACGATGCCGGGGATGCGCTCACGCAGATCGCGGAACAGGTCCTCGAGCTCCTGGCGCGAACCAGAACGGCGCATAGCCTTGAGGATGCGCGCGTCGCAGTGCTGCACGGGGATATCGATATAGGGCAGCACCTCGGGCGTATCACGAATGGTCTCAATGAGCTCGTCAGTCATGCCCTCGGGCTGCAGGTAGAGCACACGGACCCAGACGTTCTGCGGACGCACGGCCTCGGCGACGGCACGCAGCAGCTGCGCCAGATTGCGCGGCGAGCCCTCGGCGACATCCTCGTCAGCAAAGTCGGTGCCCCAAATACCCGTGTCCTGGCCGATCAGCACGATCTCGCGCACACCGCCGGCAACCAGGTCGCGCACCTCGGAGATAATGCTCTCGGCATTTCGCGAATGATAGCGACCGCGAATATACGGGATCATGCAGAAGCTACAGAAGCGGTTGCAGCCATCGGAGATCTTGACGTAGGCGACAGCGCCCTCGACGGTGCGCTTGACCTGCGGAATATAGGCGGCAATCTCGCGCTCGACGCCCAGCACGCCATCGATGACCGCCACGATGCCATCCTCCTCGTCGGCCTTCACAAAGGCAGCGACCTCGGGCAGCTCATCGGGCAGATCGTCGCCATAGCGCGACGGCACACAGCCGCACATGACGATGGGGCAAGAACGAACGCCGTCCTGAACCTCGTTGGCGAGCTCGAGCGTGGTCTCGATGCTCTCGGACGTTGCGGAGGCGAGGAACGAGCATGTATTGACGATGGCGATATCGGCATCCTGCGGGTCGAATGCCTCCTCGTAGCCCGCGGCGGTCAAAAGAGAACGCATGCGGTCGGTGTCAACCTCGTTCTTAGCGCACCCGAGGGTGATGTAGAGCACGGAGCCCAACGGTGTATCCATGTTGGAGAGCAGTCCTTTCGAATGATATTAGCGGTAGTTGGTGAACTGCAGCGGCTGGCCGTAGTCCTGGTCGCGCAGGAACTGGATCACGGTCTGCAACGCGTCCTTCGAAGCAGAGGAAACACGCAGCTTGTCGGCCTCGATAGTCACCTTGACCTTGAGCTTTTGGTCCTTGATGTCCTTGTTGATCTTCTTGGCGGTCGCCTGGTCGATACCCTCGACGATATGGCCGAGCACGCGAACGGTGCCGCCCGATGCCGCCTGCGGAGCATCCCACGAGACAGCCTTGAGGTCGATGCCGCGCTTGATGAGCTTGGAGCTCAGCACGTCGATAATCTGCTTGGAGACAAAGTCGGCCGGGGCGTTGATCGTAAAGAGCTTGTCGCCCTTCGAAAGCTCGATCGTGGCGCCGGAATCCTTCAGGTCATAGCGCTGGGAAATCTCGCGCGTGGTTTGCTGGAAGGCGTTGTCGACCTCTTGCATGTTGACCTCGGACACGACGTCGAAGCTGGAATCTTTAGCCATGATGTTTCCTTTCGCGTACGAGCGGCTTAGTAGCTATCGTACGAATAGTCGGTAGAATCGGTGGGCGTCTGGCCGTCAGTTGCGGTATCGGCGCCATCCGTGGACTGGGCATCGGTGCCGTCGGTGGTGTCGGTACCATCGGTGGTGTCGGTACCATCAGAACTTTCACCATTCTCGGAACCAGTCGTCTCCTTCTTGGGAACGGTGATCGTCACACGCGCCACGCCCGAAGTCTTGGTATCGTAACGGACCTTTTCGCCGTTCTTGGTAACGGTGACATCGGAAGGCTTGGACGTGGTGATCTCGATCGAGGACTCAGGCGTGTACTCCTGCTCAAAGGGGCCAGTCGCCTGGGCGCCATAGACCGACTTGCCATCAACCTTGACCTCAATCCAGGCGGTCTTTCCCTTGGCAACGGAGACCTTGACCTTCGTTACCTCGTTTTCTTCCTTTTTAGCCGTCGTCTTGGTGGCGTCCGAATCGGTCGACTCATCCGTCGCCTCATCGGTGTCTTCGTCCTCGTCGACCGTTTCAGTCTTCTTAGAAGACTTCTTGGTCGTCGTCTTGGTAACAGCGGGCGTCTCGGGCGTGGTCTCGGGCGTCGAAGATGCGCAGCCGCGCAGAAGTACCACGATGAGCACGATCAGCAGCAACGCCACGGCACCGATGCCGGCGTAGACGATACGCGGATCGAGACCGTTGTTTTGAGGAGTACGGGAACCGCCGCGTCCACGACTGGAACTGCTGCGGCCGCCTCCCTGAGGCATACGACCACGATTGCTGTCGGAACGGCCGCGATAGCCACCCTGGCCCTGAAGGCTGCGCTGACCCGAGCGGGGCGCAAGTTCACCGCGGCCTTGATAGCCACGCTGGCCCGCACGCGGAGCCGAAGAGCGCTGGCCATACGGCTGTGATTGAGAGCGAAGACGCGGCGTCACCTGCGTGGCATCGGCGTCCGCATAGCCGCCGAGAGCACGACCGGCAGAGACACCACGGTAGCCACGATCGGAATAGCCGCCATCTCCGTAGCCGACACGGGGATCGCGCACCACACCGCGGGCAGCGGGAAGCGCACGATCGTCGGGCATAGGCGTGCTGCGGAAACGATCGCGCTGAGAACGGATTTCCTCACTGGACCCCGTCTCGGTAATATAGCCAGCCTGCTGCGGACGCTGACCATAACGCGTTGAGCGACCACCCTGAACCATCAGGAAGCGCCCGTTATCGACAGAGGAACGTGAATTGACGTAGCCGGCGGCGTCCTGAAAACGACCGCCCTGCTGCGACGTCTCGCGTTCGTATGCCATCAGGTCGTCAAAGTAGGCATTGACGACCTCGCGCGGATTGAGGCCCAAAAAACGAGCATAGCTCGAAATCATGCCCTGCGCATAGCCGCGCGGCGGCATCGAAGCAAAGTTACCGGTCTCGAAAAACTCGATGATCTGCGGCCTGATTTTGATGGTGTTGGCGACCTGCTGAATGGAAAGGCCCATTCGGCGACGCTGCTCGAGCAGCATGTCACCAAAGCGTGCAGCCATCAGAATCCTCCAAACTCACGATCTTCACGTGCCATCTCGGCGTCGACAGATTCCAGCGCGGCAAGCCCCTCCTCGTCCAACAGGACCTCGCGCGGCTTGGAACCGTCGGGCGGGCCGACGACACCCTTTTCTTCCAGCATGTCCATAATACGCCCGGCACGCGCATAGCCAACCTTCAGACGACGTTGCAGGCCAGATGTGGAGCCAAGCTGCGATTCCACCACAATATGGGCGGCTTCCCAAATGAGTGGATCATCGTCTTGCGGCTCGGCGACTCCGGTGCGGACAATGCCTCCGCCACCCGCCATGGACATGGAAGCGGGCGCCACGGCAGACAGGATCTCCTCGTGGTAGTCTGGCTCACTCTGCGACTTGACGAACTCGACAATCTCGTTGATCTCATCATCCGAGACAAAGCAGCCCTGGATACGGCGGGGCTTGCCCCAGTCGACCTTGGAGAACAACATGTCGCCCAAACCGGTGAGCTTCTCGGCGCCCATCTGGTCGATGATGACGCGCGAGTCGATGCCCGTGGCGACGTTAAAGGCGATGCGGTTGGTGATGTTAGCCTTGATGAGGCCCGTCACCACGTTGGAGCTGGGGCGCTGCGTGGCCACGATAAGATGAATACCGGCGGCACGGCCCAGCTGTGCAATACGCACGATCGAGGCCTCGACATCCTTACCGGCGACCATCATCAGGTCCGAAAGCTCGTCGATGATGATGACCAGGTAGGGCATCTTTTGCGGCGGGTTGTCGTAATGCTCAAACTCGCCGGCGGTCTGCTTTTCATTGTAGGTCGAGATCTTACGCACGTTGAGACGCTCGAAAACCTTCAGGCGACGCTCCATCTCGGACACAGCCCATTGCAGAGCGCTCGCGGCCTGCTTAGGCTCGGTCACCACGGGCACATAGAGATGCGGCAGACCGTTATAGCCCGCAAGCTCGACGCGCTTGGGGTCGACCATAATCAGGCGAACGTCCTCGGGAAGGGCGCGCATGAGCAAGGTCGTGATGATGGAGTTGATCATCACCGACTTACCAGAACCAGTCGTACCGGCGATCAACAGGTGAGGCATCTTGGCGAGGTCGGCGACGACCGGCGTGCCCTCGGCGTCACGGCCGATAGCGAGCTCGAGCGGACCGCCCTTCACATAGGGCAGCACGTCGCCCAGATTGACGTTCTGGCGCTTGCGGTTGGGAATCTCGATGCCCACGAGCGAGGTGCCGGGGATCGGGGCAAAGATACGCACCGACTGGGCAGCGAGCGAAAGCGCGATATCGTCCTCGAGGCTCGAGATTTTGCTCACACGCTCGCCCTCACCGGGCTGCAGCTTAAAGGTCGTCACCGTGGGGCCGGCGATCCAGCCGACCACGCGGGCACTGCGGCCAAACTCAAGCAAGGTGGATTGCAGTGACTCAGCGGTCTGCTCCAGCTCCTTGTCCGAAGACGCGGCAGAAGCCGACTGCGGGTTGGCATGCAGGATTTCGAGCGGCGGAAGCTTGAGGCCGTCCTCTTCTTCGCCCTCGGCGTCAGTTGCGGTGTCGCTCGCTCCCCCATTGTCAGCCGCAGCAGGAGCGGCAGAGGCCGTAGAGGTTGAGGCGTCAGCGACCTTGGGGTGCTTCAGGAAGTCGGGGATCTGGGGGGCGGCCGAGACGGGATTCACGGAAAACGGCGGCTCAGACTCGTCAACCTTGTCCGGATCGTCCTCCATCGAAAGCTGTCCGGTGACCTGGCCGCGCTTTGCATGGCGACGCGGCAGCAAAGTTGTCTTTGCGGTCTCAATCGGAGCCTCGTCGTCCTCGTCATCGCCCTCGGTGAGCTCAATCTCGCTATCGGACCAAGACGGGTCGGGCTCACTCGTATTGAGCTTGGGAACCGTCTTGCCCTTCTTGGCATGACGGCGCGGCAGCAGCGTGGTCTTGGCCCGCTCGGCTTCAACCGACTCGGATACGTCGACAAACGGGTCATCGTCCTCGTCGTCATCCAAAACCGGGTCGACATCGCCACCCATGACCGTGGTCACCGCGGCGTCAGTCCCCTTCTGGCGCAAAATGCTCAGGTGCGGACGAGCGACGCCGGGAACAGACAGGGCCTCTTCATCGCCCCACGGGCTCGCATTGACATCGGCACGTCGACGCTCGGCAAAATCGGCAGCGCGATCGCGTGCGGAGCGCAAAACGCCACCCACCGAAAAGCCGATAATGACCAAACCAACGACGACAAGCCCCAGCAGGACAACCATGGCGATAGGTTTACCCAAGGCGTTTTGCAAGGCACTTGCGATAAAGGCGCCAATGTAGCCGCCCGACACGGAAAGGTTCTGCGGCGTAAACATAAGGTCGCACGAATCGCTCGTGCCCGGCACCATCAGCGAAAGAATGGAGACGACGGCGATAAAGACCAAGGCGCCGCCCGCAACAGAGCGCACGTTGAGCGGCGAGTCCTCACCCAAAAAGAGCGTGGCGGCAAACAGCAAGATGACGATCGGCAGCACGTAGGCGCCCAGACCAAAGCCCAGGTGGTAGAAACCGGCAACCGCAGCCGTCACGGGCGCTGTTGCCGGAGAGATCACGGCAATGAAGGACGCGATCGCCAAAACGGCGATGACCACACCGGCGATATCGCGATTGGCCGAAGGCTCGACCAGGGGCTCAAACTCATCAAACTCGGACTCGTGGCCCTTATTGGCACGCAGATGGGAACCGGCACCCTTAGCAGATGCCGGTTGGTTATTGGCCTTATTGCCTTTGGCGTTTTTTGCAGATCCGCGCGCCAAACTAAACCTCCATGACGACCGGGATGATCATCGGACGGGTGCGCGTACGGCTCCAGATAAAGTTAGAGAGCGAATCGCGCACGG
Source organism: uncultured bacterium (assembly GCA_905214525.1). Classification (GTDB taxonomy): domain Bacteria; phylum Actinomycetota; class Coriobacteriia; order Coriobacteriales; family Coriobacteriaceae; genus Collinsella. The sequence continues at coordinate 83,257 of CAJMMN010000004.1, read as the reverse complement.
CCTTGCGAATGGCATCGGAACCGCTGCTGGTAAAGCTAAACTTACCCTTCTCGATCGTCTTCATAATGGACGCGGAGGCATCCTCGGAGAACTGGTCGTCGATGGCAAACGAGACGCCGCGGCCCGAGAACTCGATGGCCTCGATCTTCTTGTGTTTGAGGGAGACGATGGCAACGGCCGTGACCATACCGTCGTTGGCGAGCTTCTGGCGATCGCGCAGGACGATGGGGTCGGTATCGCCGATACGCAGGCCGTCGACGTAAACGACACCGGACTCGACGGGCGTACCGCGCTTGACGATACCACCGCGCATCTCGAGCGTGTCGCCGTTATCGAGGATAAAGATATGATCGTCCTTGATGCCCATCTTGCGGGCCAGCTGCGCATGGGCGCGCAGATGCACGGCCTCACCGTGAACCGGCATAAAGTACGTGGGCTTGGCCATGGCCATCAGGAGCTTGAGCTCCTCCTGGCTACCGTGACCCGAGACGTGGACGAGAGCGCGGTTCTTATCCCACACGTCGCAGCCGAGCTTGGCCAGGCTGTTGACGACCTGCTGGACGGCCTTCTCGTTGCCAGGAACGGGAGTTGCCGAAAGGATAACGGTATCGCCCTCGTGGATGGAGAGCGTCTTGTGCTCGCCATTGGCCATGCGGGACAGGGCCGACAGCGGCTCGCCCTGCGAACCGGTGCACATGACGACAATCTTATCGTCGGGCAGGTTATCGATATCGAAGGCATCGATGATATCGGCGTCATCGATGTTGAGGTAGCCCAGCTCACGCGCCACGCGGGTGTTCGTGAGCATGGAGCGACCGGTCACAACGACCTTACGGCCGCACTTGCGGGCGGCATCGCAGATCTGCTGCAGACGATGGATGTGGCTCGAGAACGACGCGACGAACACGCGACCCGGGGCGTTCTTGATGGCGTGCAACAGGTTGGGACCAACCTCGGCCTCGGACTTGGTAAAGCCGGGAACCGTGGCATTGGTGGAGTCGGAAAGCAGCAGGTCGATGCCCTGCTTGGCAAAACGGCTGATAGCGGCATAGTCGGGCGTGACGCCGTCAATGGGAGTCTGGTCGAGCTTAAAGTCGCCGGTGTGCATAACGGTGCCCTGATTGGTGCGGATGAACACGCCCAGAGCGCCGGGGATGGAGTGCGTCATCGAGAAGAAGTCGAGCGAGATGCCGCCGAGGTTGACATGGCTGCCGCCCTTGACCTCGCGGAACTTAGGCGCGCGGATGCGGAACTCGGAGAGCTTGCCCTCGATAAAACCGAGCGTCAGCTTGCTCGAGAAGATGGGCACCTTGTTGTTGAGGTCCTGCAGCAGGTACGGAAGCGAACCGGTGTGGTCCTCGTGGCCGTGAGTAACGATGATACCGCGGAGCTTCTCCTCGTTTTCAAGAACGTAGGTGTAGTCAGGAAGCACCAGGTCGATACCGGGCTGGGAGTCATCCGGGAACATGAGACCGGCGTCGACGAGCACCATGTCGTCGCCGCACTCGAAGACCGTCATGTTCTTACCGATGCCGTCAAGGCCGCCGAGCGGGATGATCTTCAAGGGAGATGATTTTTTAGCTGCCATAGGTTCGTGTGGTTTCCTTTCTTCGAAACGGGACTGGAACAACCGACGGGGCGCTTCTGGCAAACCGACCGCCGGGAACGTACAAACATGCATCACAGAGTCGATGCAGTAACTACAGTATGATACCCATTTGCACAACAACAGACCACCCATGCATGAAAGCCCCATCCAAACCGGTCTATCCCGCCGGTTTCCCGTGGGGCGGGCACTGATGAAGTTTCCTGCTCTACAGTCCTGCTCACGACGGAGGCCACATTAAGTGGCCTCCTGTTCGTGCGGAACTCGCGATAAACTTCATCAGTGCCCGCCCCACGGGAAACCTGCCAAAAAGGGACAGGTTTATTATGGTCGGTTTTATCTGGGAAGATGCTGCTGCGGCTATCTACAGATCTGAAATCTGACTACTGAATAGACTGTCTAACTAAATAGCGAGCGGCACTAACCAGTCCTTTTGCTTGCGCCCGGGAGGGCCGCATATGAAGTTTATCGCGAGTTCCGCACGCAAAGGAAAGCACTTAATGTGCTTTCCGTCTTGCGCAGGACTGTAGAGCAGGAAACTTCATATGCGGCCCTCCCGGGCGCAAGCAAAAGGGCGACCCCTGTCCGGAGTCGCCCTTGCGGTGCTGGTTATGTACGGCTGTTACTCGGCGTCGTGGTGGCGGCGGGGCTTGCGGCCTCCGTTGTCACCGGGACGGCGCGGACGGTCGCTGCGCTCGGAACGCTCGCGACGCGGACGCTCACGGCGCTGGAAGTGCTCGCCGTCGCCCTCGGAGGAACCCTCGGCGCGAGCCGGGGCCTCGGGCTTGTCAAGACGATCGAGCGAGATCTTGCCACGATCGTCGACCTCGATGACGACGACCTTGACCTCGTCGCCCACGTTGAGGACGTCCTCGACCTTCTCCACACGACCCTTGGCGACGCGGGAGATGTGCAGCAGGCCGTCCTTACCGGGCAGCAGATTCACGAAGGCACCGAAGGGCTGAATGGAGACCACGCGACCGGTGTACTCCTCGCCCGGCTCGGGAACCTTGATGATGAGCTTGATGCGCTCGACAGCCTGATCGACGGACTCGCCGGTGCCGCCGACAAAGACGGTGCCGTCCTCCTGGATGTCGACCGAAGCACCGGTCTCGTCCTGGATGCCGCGGATGACCTTGCCGCCGGAACCGATGACGTCGCGGATCTTATCGGTCGGAACCTGGATGGAGACGATGCGCGGAGCGGTGCTGCGCGTGGTGTGGCGCGGCTCAGGGATCACATCGAGCATCTTCTGCAGGATGTACGCACGACCCTCCTTGGCCTGCTGCAGGGCGCGGGCCAGAATGTCAAAGGTGAGGCCGGTGGCCTTGTTGTCCATCTGCAGGGCGGTAATGCCCTCGGTGGTGCCGGTGACCTTAAAGTCCATGTCGCCCAGGAAGTCCTCGAGACCCTGGATGTCGGACAGGACCACGGTCTTGCCCTCCTCCTGGATCAGGCCCATGGCGATACCGGAGACCGGGCGCTTAATGGGCACGCCGCCGTCCATAAGGGCGAGCGTGGAGCCGCAGGTCGAAGCCATCGAAGAGGAGCCGTTGGACTCCATGACCTCGGAGACGACGCGGATGGCGTAGGGGAACTCGTTCTCGTCGGGGAGCACCGGAAGCAGAGCGCGCTCGGCCAGGTTGCCGTGGCCGATCTCGCGGCGCTTGGGGCTGCCCATGCGGCCGGTCTCGCCGGTGCAGAACGGCGGGAAGTTGTAGTGGTGCATGTAGCGCTTGCCCTCGGTGGGCTCGATGGTATCCAGACGCTGGCCCTCGTTGAGCATACCGAGCGACAGGACGGAAAGCACCTGGGTCTGGCCACGCTGGAACAGACCGGAGCCGTGAACGAGCGGCAGGTAGTTATCCTTCACCATGATGGGGCGAATCTCATCGGCGGCACGGCCGTCGACGCGCTCACCGGTCTCGACGACCATGGTGCGCATAGCCTTCTTCTCGAGCTTCTTGAGCGCCACGGGAATCTCGCGCTCCCAAGCGGCCTGCTCCTCCTCGGTGAACTCGGCACGGATGGACTCCTTCAGAGCCTCGACCTTACCGATACGGGAGAGCTTGTCGGCGTCGCGAAGGGCGGCTGCCATCTCGTCGTAGTGGGCGAAGATGCGCTCCTGGACCTCCTCGACGGGCTGGTCGAGCGGGTACTCCTTCTTGACGATGGCGCCGTTGACCTGCTCCCACTCGGCGACAAACTCGTCCTGGGCCTGGCAGAAGGCAGCGAGGGCCTCCTGGCCAAACTTCATGGCGGCGAGCATGTCGTCCTCGGAGATCTCCTCGGCGCCGGCCTCGACCATCGAGATGAAGTCGGCAGAGCCGCCCAGCTCCAGGTCCAGATCGGAGTTCTCGCGCTCCTCATAGGTGGGGTTGACGATAAACTCGCCGGTCTCCACGTTACGGCCGATGCGCACGCAGGCAAGCGGGCCCTCAAAGGGCACGCCGCCGAGCGTCATGGCCAGGGAGGCACCCATGACGTTGATGACGTCGAAGGGGTTGACCTGGTCGGCGACGAGCGAGGTGGCGACAATGTGCACCTCGTTGCGGAAGCCGTCCGGGAAGCTCGGGCGAATCGGACGGTCAATCATGCGCGCGGTGAGCGTGGCCTTCTCGCTGGGACGGCCCTCACGCTTGAGGTAACCACCCGGGATGCGGCCGGCTGCGTACATCTTCTCGTTGAAGTCGACGGTCAGCGGGAAGAAGTCGTAGTTCTTGCGCTCCTTGGAGACAACCACGGTGTCGAGCATCGTGGTGTCGCCCTGCTTGACCAGGCAGGCGCCGGTGGCCTGCTTGGCAAGCTCGCCGGACTCAAAGGTGTAGGTCTTGCCGTACAGCTCAAAGGTCTTGGATACGAGTGTCATTGTTCTCCTTTACCCCACAGGCCCCTTGCCTGTGGGCTTCTCATGTGACGCGGGCCCCCTGCCCCCGCCACGCTTCAGAGCGTGATTGTTCGCGCCCTTACACAAAAAGAGCGCCCCGCTGCGCAGGACGCTCTTAGCATGTACAAATCCTTACTGGATGTTGTCGCGGATGCCCAGAGCCTTGATGAGCTCACGGTACTCGACGATGTCGTTCTTCTTGATGTAGGAGAGAAGACGACGACGACGGCCGACGAGCATGAGCAGGCCACGACGGGTGTGGAAGTCCTTCTGGTGGGACTTCATGTGCTCGGTCAGCTCCTTGATGCGCTCGGACAGGATGGCGACCTGAACCTTGGGGTTGCCGGTGTCGACCGGGGTGTTACCGAACTGGGCAGTCAGCTCAGCCTTGCGCTCTTTGGAAACAGTCATTGTTTCACCTTTCGTTTCTTGTCGCCCGCGGGCGACGCTATTCGCCTCGGACTGGGAAGCCGTCGGTGGAGCGAGCATCCAAGGTCGAGGTACCAACAGGTCGGTATGTTACCACAAGCAGACCGCCCATGCGCATCATCACCGACCCAACATGAATTCCATCGCACGGAGGCGCTGGTCGGTGTGCGTCGCAGCCCACACATGCGAAAGCCCGAGCAAGAACGCCGCCGTATGCGGGTCGATTCGCTCGACCATGAGTGCATCGAAGGTCATGGACATGAGGGCGCGCAGCCACTCGACCTCACCGGTCGAAACCAGCTCGGCACCCGGAACGCTCGACGCGCACGAACCGCACATGAGCCCGCCCGCCTGGGGCGAAAAGTACGACAGCATGGGGTCTCCGCACAGCACGCAGGCCGAAAAATCGGGTCGATAGCCCACGTGCGACAGAAGTTTAAAGACAAAGGCCGCCACGAGCAGGTCCATATGTGCCGAGTCGAGCCCACAGCCGACAAGCGTGAGCGCCCGCTGCGTGATGGCAAAGGTAAACGGGTCCTCGGCGTCCTCGAATGAGCACACGCGCGCGACCTCGGCAATCGCGCTTGCGGCGCAGGTCGTCTCGTAATCGGGCGCGGCGCCAACCGGCGCTTCCAAAAGCTCGGCCTGAGAAACAACGTCGAGCGAGCGTCCATGTGCGAGCAGCATATCGACGGTACAGAATAATTCGCAGCGCGCCGCCAAGCGCCCACCGGGTTTGCGGGCCCCCTTTGCCACGGCACGAACCTGACGACCCCGCTCGTCAAGCATCGTCAGAATCAGATCGGTCTCTTTGAGCTTGGTCTTGTCGAGCACGAGCACCTTCGTGCGATATGTCCGGGAGCCTGCCATGCGCGCTGCGCGTCCTTAGTCCTCGGCGTTGTAGCCAAAACGGCGAATCTGAGCCTCGTCGTCGCGCCAACCGGCCTTGACCTTCACGTCCAACTCCAAAAAGACCTGCGTGCCAAAGATGCGCTCAAGATCGCGACGGGCGTCGATACCGATATACTTGATCATCTCGCCGCCCTTGCCGATGATGATGCCCTTTTGGCCCTCACGCTCGACATAAATGGTGGCGTGCACACGCAGCACCTTCTTGGTCTGCTCGAGCGCATCGCAAATAACGCCAACGGAGTGCGGAATCTCATCACGGGTGCGGCGCAAGACCTTTTCGCGCACAAACTCGGCAACGAGCGTCTCGTCGGAAGCGTCGGTACCCATGTCCTCGGGGAACCAACGCGGACCCTCGGGCAAAAAGTGCGCAACGGTCTCGATGAAGGCATCGACGTTAAAGTTCTTGACCGACGACGTCACGATCTCGTCGTCATATTCCATAAGCTCGTGGGCGGCCTTAAGCTGCTCCATGACCTGTGCGGGGTCGGCTTCATCGGCCTTGGTGAGCACCAGGACCTTCTTGGAACGGGCATTCTTGACACGCTCGGCAACCCAGGCGTCTCCCCTGCCGATCGGTTTGGTGGCATCAATCAAAAACGCGACAACATCGACATCGTTCAGCTCGAACAGCGCGCTCTTGTTCAGCTCGGACCCTAGACCGTCCTTGGGCTTGTGGATACCCGGGGTATCGACAAAGACCAGCTGGTAGCCGGGGCGGTTGACGACGGCGCGCATGCGGCGGCGGGTCGTCTGGGCCACCGGCGAGGTGATGGCGACCTTTTTGCCATAGCAGGCGTTGAGCAGCGTTGACTTACCGGCGTTGGGGCGGCCGACCAAGGCCACGAAGCCACTGCGGAAACCGGGCTCAACGTCGCCAAAGCCCGCGAGGCTGTCGTCCTCATCGCACAGGGCGTCGAGCTCCTCGTCGCTCATGCCCTCAAACGGGTCGAACTCCTCGACTTCCTCATAGGCCTCGGTCGCCTTAGCATCCGGGGACTCGTCGTCCAAAATCTCATCGGTAGACTGCATATTGTCGGACATGGGAATCCCTTTCTAAATAAAGCCGAGCGCGTGGGCAAATACCAGCACGCCCACAATCGCGGCGGTGATGGAAAGAACGTATACAGAGGCGGCGGCGATGTCCTTCGCACGCTTGGCCAGCGGATGGAGCTCCTGGGTCGCTAGGTCGACGATAGCCTCCATAGCGGTGTTGCACAGCTCGCCGTGAATCACCAGGCCACAACAGATGATAATCGTGGCCCACTCGGCAATGTCGAGCCCCACGATGCAGCCGGCAATGACGGTGCACACGCCCGCCACGAGCATGACCTTAATGTTGCGCTCGGTCTTGACGGCGGTGACGAAGCCCTCCATGGCGTAAGAAAACGACTTTAAAAAGGACGGATGGTCCTTGTTCGATCCGGGAATCATAGACGGCTCCTAGTCGTGGGCATGGTTGGTGATGGGGCCGACGTGGACTAGCTTGGGGTCCTCGCCGCGCTCGAGCGCCAGATCGCGCAGGATGGCGTCCTCGCGGGCCTCCATGACCTCGGCCTCGTCGTCCTCGATGTGGTCATAGCCCAGCAGGTGCAGCATTCCGTGTACGAGCATCAGACGGCACTCATCAGCGGGACTATTGCCAAAACCGGGGGCCTGACGGGCAATAACCTGCGGGGCCAAGATAATATCGCCGAGCTCGAGCGTCTCATCGGCGGGAATGTCATCGTCAAAGGCCGAATCGCACTCAAACGAGAGCACATCGGTGGTGCGGTCGATACCGCGCCACTCGTGGTTGAGCTCGTGCATCTCGTCCTCGTCGACATACGAAAGGGAAATCTCGACTTCACGTTCAACGCCCTCGGCGGCAAGCACAACCTCGCAGATGTGCTCCACTTCCTGCGCGTCGAGCAGCGTATCGAGCTCGGCATCGTTGCTGATCAATACACTCAACGGAACTCCTTTCGGTCGCGCGAGCGCTGCTCACGCACGTCATCATAAGCATCGTATGCCTCGACGATACGACCCACCAGGGCATGGCGCACCACATCGGCGCGCTCGAGGTGAGAAAATGCCACATCGTCGACACGGCCCAAAATCTTCTCGACATCCGCCAAGCCGCCACGACGACCCACCAGGTCGCGCTGACTCAAGTCGCCGGTAATCACGAACTTGGAGTTGAAGCCCAGGCGCGTCAGGAACATCTTCATCTGCTCGGGCGTCGTGTTTTGTGCCTCATCGAGCACCACGAACGCATCGCTCAGCGTACGGCCGCGCATGTAGGCGAGCGGGGCGATCTCGATCACGCCACGTTCCATAAGCTCATCGGTGCGCTCGCGATCCATCATGTCAAAAAGGGCGTCGTAGAGCGGGCGCATGTACGGATCGATCTTTTCCTCGAGGGTACCGGGCAAAAAGCCCAGGTTCTCCCCCGCCTCGACAACCGGGCGCGTCAAGATTAGGCGACCCACCTCGTGACGCTTGAGCGCGGCAACGGCGAGCGCCATGGCCAGATAGGTCTTACCGGTACCGGCAGGACCCAAGCCAAAGGTGATGGTATGCGAGCGAATGGCATCCACATAGCGCTTTTGCCCGAGCGTCTTGGGGCGAATGACGCGACCGCGATACGAAAGCAGCACGTCATCGCGAAGCGACGTAGCCTCGTGCTCACCATCGCGCAAGACGGCCAGGCAGCGAGAGACATCGTCGGCAGACAGGGTACGACCGGCCGCCGCCTCGCGAAAAGCATGTTCGAAAAAGCGAGCCACGAGTTCGACCTCGTCCGGGTCACCGCTCACGGCGATGCAATCGCCACGGGCGACCACATGGGCGCGAACCAAGCTCTCGAGTGCACGAAGGACGCCGTCGCCGGCGCCCAAAACGCACGAGGGATCAATTCCCTCGGGAACGGTAAGTCTAATCTTCGAGGCTTCCATGGACCTCCCTGCGCGCATGGACCAAGCCGGAATCATCGACTCCGATGATAGCAACATCGAGCAGGCACGGGGCTGTAAGTCCACAGGTATCGTCAAGACGGGCATGATGGAACGAACCGAGCGTCAGGCTGTCACCATACTCGAGCACGGCACGCTCGACAGTGCCCACGCGACGACGAGCATCGGCAATAGCGAGCTCCTGCGCCGTGTCTCGCATACGACGGCTGCGCTCGGCCATAACCTCGGGCGGCACCTGGTCGGGCATGTCGGCAGCAAGGGTACCGGGACGCTTGCTATAGCGGAACACGTGCATACGCGAGAAACCCACACGGCGGCACAGCGCCAGCGACTCCTCGAACTCCTCGTCCGTCTCACCAGGAAAACCGACGATGACGTCGCACGAAAGAGACGCCTGCGGCAGGATGGCGCGAATCATGCGCACCGTGTCCTCAAAGGCCTCGGCACTATAGGGACGACCCATGCGATGCAGCGTCGCCGTACAGCCGGACTGCACGGGCAGGTGCAAAAACGGGGCAATACGCTGCGGATAGCGCGCCATAACCTTAAGCAGGCGCTCAGAGATATCCATGGGTTCGACCGAGGAAATGCGCACATGCGCAATAGTCGTGCGCTCCATGATGGCCTCGAGCAGCTCATCGATTTCGACATGCTCGTCGGTCGCGCTCTTGCCATCGTAGGCGCCCAGGTTCACACCGGTCAGCACCACCTCGGGCACGCCGGCCTCCTGGGCCTCGCGAACTTGCTCAAGCACGGACTCGACAGGCACAGAGCGCTCGGGGCCGCGCGCCTTCCACACAATGCAATAGGTGCAGCGATGGTTGCAGCCGTCCTGGATCTTCACGCCCAGGCGAGAGCGACCGAGCGCATCGACCACCTCGCCATCGCTGCAGGCGGGAACGCTATCGGACTCAACGCCCAGCACCTCGCAGACACGTTCGGCGACATCGATCTTGGACGGCTCGGCGATCACGCGATCCGAAAGCTCCAACAGCTCCTCGGGATGCAAATTGACCACGCAACCGGTCACGAGCACATAGGGCTCATTTGGATGGGCCAGCGCATGACGGACGGCCTTACGGGTCTTGGCCTCGGCCTCGCCCGTAACGGCACAGGTGTTAATGACGATCAAATCGGCATCCTGGGGCTCCACAATAGCAAAGCCCAGGCGCATAAGATCGGCAGTGATACGGTCAGACTCAACCCGGTTGACACGGCAGCCGAGGTTGACGACGGAAATATGGGGTGCGAGCACGCGGGCTCCTTAATCGAGGATATCGTCGAGGGCACTCTTAATACGGTCGGTCACCGACTTCTTACCGGAAGCGACGTCATCGCCCATCTCGTCGGCAAAAGCACGGAGCAGCTCGCGTTGCTTATTGGAAAGATTGGTGGGAACGACCACGCGCAGTTGCACGATCAGGCGGCCACGCGAACCGCCACCGCCAATGCGCGGCATGCCGTAATTATTGACGCTCACGGTGTCGCCGTACTGGGCGCCGGCGGGAACCGTCACCTTAACGACCTCGTCGGGCATAATGCCCTCGACCTCGATCTCGCAGCCGAGCGCAGCCTGCGCAATCGAGATATCGCTCACCAGGTACAGGTCGTCACTGTTGCGCTTAAAGCGCTCATGGTCGGCAACGCGCACGTTGACAATCAGGTCGCCCGAAGGCTCGCCGCGAAGGCCGGCCTCGCCAAAGCCGCTCACACGCAGCTGGCGACCGGTCGAAACGCCGGCGGGAATATCGATGTCGATCTTTTCGTGCGAAGGCGTGCGGCCCTGACCGTCGCAGGTCTCGCAGGGATGGTCGATAACCGTGCCCTCGCCATGGCAGTCGGGGCAAGGCGAGGAAGACTGAACCTGGCCCAAAAACGATCGCTGAACCGTCGTGACGTAGCCCGTACCGTGGCAGCGACTGCACTGCTTTTCCTGTGCACCCTCGGCCCTACCGGTACCGTTGCAGTCCTCGCAAGGAGCAAGGCGATCATAGCTGATCGTCTTTTTGCAGCCGAGCGCCGCCTCCTCGAGCGTCACCGAAAGCGAGATGGCCATGTCACGTCCGCGACGACGCTCACGACGGCTGCGGGCGCCACCGCCGGCACCGCCGCCAAAAAACGACGAGAACAGGTCGTCCATGCCCATGCCACCAAAGATATCGTTGATGTCGACATAACCAGAGCCACCGGGGCCGTCCGCGGTGCCGTAACGGTCGTAGTTAGCACGCTTCTGCTCATCGGAAAGAACGGAATAGGCCTCGTTGAGCTCCTTGAACTTGGCCTCGGCCTCGGGGTCGTCCGAAACATCCGGATGTACGGTACGGGCCTTCTTTAGAAACGCACGCTTAATCGTCCGCGCGTCGGCATCCCTGTCGACGCCAAGCACCTCGTAGTAATCCCTATTTTCCGACACGACCGAATCCTTCCGACTTTCATTATTGTCACAGTGCGTCCTATACCCAAGCTGGGCCGACCGCAAACAAAGGGTTTGATGTTATTGCATTTGATACGGCGAAAGCATGGCCCGTTGCGAGCAGCTCGCGAACCAAACCGACACGAGCGCGAACATGAAGCCGTTGGCAAAACCGTTGGCAAACTGCATCGCACCGCGCTTCCACCACAGCAGGCTGCGATGAAGCACACCGTCCGAAAGCACCATGAACAGGCCCATGGTAAACGGAATAAAGCACATCACGGCAAAGGCCGAGAACACGCCCGAGATGGCCGACAGCACCAAAAACGGCGCCACAATGCCCATCAGGTAAAAGCCAGTACGAGCTTTGCCTTCCAAGCGCTCGGCCTCAACATGGGCGCGGCCGACCAGGTCGCCGCCCGCGGCACCGTTAGTGCCAGCATGGCCCATGCCGCCAATGCGGACCTCGTCGCCGTCATGCGTGCCGGCAGGAAACTCAATCGTCTGCTCGGAGGTCACACGGGTTCGCCCGCTGCCACCGCAATCGGGGCAGGGGTCGGCCACGACCTTACCGGAACCGCCGCACTCAGGGCAGACCGACTGAAACGTGCCGGCACCGAACAGGAAGGACAGGTCGACGTCGATGTGGCCGCGACCGCCGCAGCTCGGACAGGTATGTGCATGCTCGGACGAAACAGATCCCGAGCCTCCGCAGTGACCACAGGTATCGAAGCGCGTATAGCGGACGGTCTTGCGGGCACCGCCCTTGGCCTCCTTGGCGTCGAGCTTGATATCGACGACCACGTTGGCGCCGTTCTCGGGATTATAGGCAGCCTGACCGCGACGCGGCTGGCCCCAGGCGCCACCAAAGGGAAAGCCGCCCTCAAAGGGATTGCCATAGCCCGCGTTGCCGGCGTAGCCGCCGCCATAGGGCGAAGCCGAAGGAGCGCCGGCGAAGGGGTTGCCCGAACGCATGGCGTCGTAGCGCGCACGCTTCTGCTCGTCCGAAAGCACGGCGTAGGCCTCGGAAACCTCTTTGAACTTTTCCTCGGCATCCGGCTCTTTGTTGACGTCCGGATGGAGCTTGCGTGCCTTTTGCTGGAAGGCCTTCTGTATATCACGCGAGGTGGCGTCCTTGGAGACACCCAAAATCTCGTAATAATCTTTTTCGTTCATCGTCGCCATGCGCGGCAACCTCCTGCTCACAGCAGCGTATATATTGCGGTAATTCTACCCGAGCGGCCTAAGCTAGACCCCAAAACAGCTCGAACAGCACATTTCCATCGAGCCAGCCCAAGTGGGTGGGCGCTAAGCGGGCGCGAGCAAGACCAGCGATAACGTCTTCCGAGGCGATAAGCCCCACATGTCCTTCAATATGATCGGGCACCCAGGTGGCAAGGCCCAACTCGAGAGCACGGTCACAGGCCGCCGCCAGCTCATCTGCAGCGATCACGCTTGCCGAGCGAACCAACAGGTCGGGCCCAATGCCACGCGTCATACGACAGGCGAGCATCAAATCCTCGGCTGCAGCCTCACGTTGCGACAGATACTCGGCATCAAACGTCGTCGCATCATCGTCACGTTGCACCAAGCGCACGCGGTGCGCATCGCCGCGAGCGGGCACGTCGGGAAACAGCCCGGCCAAGCGATCGAAATCCTCGGCATCGAGCATACCGGCGGCAGAGCGACCCAAGCCCAGATAGCCCTGTCCGGTCCAATAGGCAATGTTGTGGGCGCACTCATGGCCGTCGAGCGCGTAGCTTGCCACCTCATACGGGTGATAGCCGGCCGCACCCAGGCACTCACGCGCCGCATCCATGCACGCAGCCTGAAAATCCTCGTCGGGCTCAAGCGACTCGTCGTGACACGCCATGCGGTAGAGCGGCGTGCCCTCCTCGAGCGTGAGCGGGTAAACCGACACGTGATGTGGCGCCGCCGCCAACACGCCATCGAGCGTGCGCTGCCAGCTTACGGCGGTCTGCCCGGGAAGTCCGCACATCAGGTCGCAGGACACATCGAGCCCAGCGTCCCTCACCGCGGCGATGGCTGCAAGGGCGCGGTGCGAATCGTGGATACGGCCGATCGAGGCAAGCTCGGCGTTGTCGAGGGTCTGAACTCCCAAAGAAACGCGCGTGACGCCTACGCTGGCAAGCGCCGCAGCGAGCCGTGGAGTCAACGACTCTGGATTAGCCTCGCAGGTAAACTCAACGGGCTTGCACCACGCAGAGATACGCCGGGCGAGTTCTACCAGACGCTCCCCCGCCAGCGACGGCGTGCCGCCGCCAACATAGACGGTGCGGATCTGTGCAATCGCCCCGGCGTCGCCATGGGCATCGAGGCGTGCATACAGCTGTTCAAAATAGGCATCGAGCGCAGCGCCCAGGTCGAACGGGGCAAAACTGCGCGAGTCAAAGTCGCAGTACCTGCACTTTTGGGCGCAAAACGGCACATGCACATACAGCGCGGTAACGGCCACCCTTAAGCCTCCAGCGGATGAGCGGGCACCGGCTCACCAGCGGCAAGCGCGGCCTCACAGACCACCACGTCGCGCTCGATATCATCGACCAGCGCCATAAACTCCTCGTACGTGGAGCAGCGCACCACCTGAGCGCGCCAGGCGGCGGCATGGGGCATGCCCTTTAAGTACCAGCTTGCATACGTACGGGCGCGCGACATAAGCGGCAGAAGCTCGTGCGTCAACGTCAGGTGCTCACGCAGAGCCTCCAGGCGCTCAACCGAGGAGCGAGAAGGAACCGGCGTGCCATCGAGTGCAAGGGCTCGGGCATCGCCGAACACCCACGGATTGCCGTAGATGCCGCGCGCGATAAACACCGCTCTGGCACCCGAGCCTTGCAGATGCTCGGCAGCGTCCTCGGCCGAGAACACATCGCCCGAACCGATAACGGGAATCTCGACAGCGTCGGCAACCTCATCGACGACAGACCAATCGGCCTGGCCCGTATAGAGCTGTGTGGCACAACGACCGTGCACGGCAACTGCGGAGGCGCCCGCCCCTTCGAGCATCTGGGCAAACGTTGCGGCGTTGCGATCCTCGGCATAAAAACCCTTGCGGATTTTTACGGTCACGGGCACGTGCGCCGCGCCCACCGCTGCCTCAACGATCTTCTCTGCCAGATCGGGCGTGCGCATAAGCGCTGAGCCCTCGCCCTTGGTGACGACCTTGCGAGCCGGGCAGGCCATGTTGATATCAATGAGCGACAGGCGATTGCCCACACGCTCCTCAACGGCGGCGACGGCGCTCGCAAACTGATCGGGCTTGGAACCAAAGAGCTGTACGCAGATCTGCTGCTCCTCGTCGGCCGGTAGCACCAGGCGCCACGTCTTATTGCTGGCATAGGCAAGACCCGCCACGCTCACCATCTCGCTGTAGGCAAGATGGGCACCGCGGCGGCGGCACATGATGCGGTAGGCGGGGTCGGTCACGCCAGCCATGGGAGCCATAAGGAACGGCTGCTCGGCATAGGCACCCAGCAGCCGCGTGCTGTATTCAGAAAGCGCCATGGAAACTACTCGTCCACCTTGAGGATCGCCATAAAGGCCTCCTGCGGGACCTCGACCGAACCGATGGCCTTCATACGCTTCTTGCCCTCTTTCTGCTTCTCGAGCAGCTTGCGCTTACGCGAGATATCGCCACCATAGCACTTGGCCAAAACGTCCTTGCGGCGCGCCTTGACGGTGGAGCGGGCGATGATCTTGTTGCCGATAGCGCCCTGAATAGGCACCTCGAACAGCTGGCGAGGGATAATCTCCTTGAGCTTGTCGCACAGACCGCGGGCCAGGCCATAGGCCTTGTCCTTGTGGACGATAAACGACAGCGCGTCCACCTCGTCACCCGAAAGCAGGATATCGAGCTTGACGAGCTCGGAGGGACGGTACTCGTTGAACTCGTAGTCGAGCGAGGCATAGCCCTTGGTACGGCTCTTGAGCTGGTCAAAGAAGTCCAAGATGAGCTCGGCGAGCGGCATGTCAAAACGCATCTCGACCGACTTGCTCGTGAGATGGATCATGTCGGTTGTAATGCCGCGGTGCTCGATGGCAAGCTGCATGACGGCACCCGTATACTCGGGCGGGCAGATAATCTTGGCCTTGAGGTACGGCTCCTCGATGCGCTCGATGCGCGTGGCCTCGGGCAGATCCTGCGGGCTGCGGACATCGATCATCTCACCGTCGGTCTTGTAGACGTGATAGTCCACCGAAGGACTCGTGGCAATAAGGTCCAGGTTAAACTCGCGCTCCAGGCGCTCCTTGACGACCTCCATATGCAGCAGGCCCAAGAAGCCCACGCGGAAACCAAAGCCGAGCGCCACCGAGGTCTCGGGCTCCCACACCAACGACGGATCGTTGACGTGCAGCTTATCGAGAGCGTCGCGCAGATTCTCGTAATCCTTGTTGTCGATCGGGAACAGGCCCGTGTAGACCATGGGCTTGGCCTCGCGGTAGCCGGGAAGCGGCTCGGGGCAGGGATTCGACGCCCACGTGAGGGTATCGCCCACGCGCACGGCCTCGGGATCCTTCAGACCCGTGACCACATAGCCCACCTCGCCGACCGTTAGTGCGTCGACCGGTGTCTCGGCGGGACGCTTGACGCCCACGCCATCGACCAAAAAGTCACCCTTGGCCTGCATCATAAGCAGGGTATCGCCCTTCTTGATGGAGCCGTCAAAGACGCGGACCGTGGCAACGACGCCGCGGTACTCATCGAAATACGAATCCAAGATGAGCGCCTTGAGCGGCGCGTTCGCATCGCCCTTGGGCGGAGAGATCAAAAAGACGATGGACTCCAGCAGATCGTGGATGCCCTCGCCGGTCTTGCCCGATACGCATACGGCATCGTCGGCAGGAATCGCCAGGTCATCCTCAATCTCGATCTTGACCTCGTCGGGGTGTGCCGACGGCAGGTCGATCTTGTTGATGGCGGGCACGATATCAAGGTTGGCGTTCATGGCGAGCGTCGCGTTGGAGACGGTCTGCGCCTCGACGCCCTGCGTGGCGTCGACGACGAGCACCGCGCCCTCGCAGGCGGCCAGCGAACGCGAGACCTCGTAGGTAAAGTCCACGTGGCCCGGCGTATCGATCAGGTTGAACTGGTACGTCTCGCCATCGTCGGCGTCATAGGAAACGCGAACGGCATTAGACTTGATCGTGATACCGCGCTCGCGCTCGATATCCATAGTGTCGAGCAGCTGCGACTCCATGTCGCGCTCGTCGACGGTATGGGTGAGCTCGAGGATACGATCACTGATCGTGGACTTGCCATGGTCGATATGCGCAACGATCGAGAAGTTGCGGATGTGGGAAATGTCAATTGAAGTATTCATGCGGACTATCTTACCCGAGCGGTACAAAAAATGGAGCCTGTTCCATAAAACAGGCTCCATTTATGCGCGTAATCTGTGTGGTGTGAAATTTACAACTTAGGCGTTGATGCTGTTCACGAGCTTGGCAAGACCGGACTTGCGGTTGGAAGCCTGGTTCTTGTGGATAACATGCTTGGCGGCAGCCATGTCGAGACGCTTGGTGACGGTCTTGAGGGCAGCCTGGGCCTTCTCGGCGTCGCCCTCGGCGACGGCGGACTGGACGTGCTTGGTCAGCGTCTTGAGCTCGGACTTGACAGCCTTGTTACGCATGCGAGCTGCCTCATTGGTGCGGATACGCTTCTTCTGAGACTTGATGTTTGCCACTTCTGGAGTTCCTTTCGAGTTCCTTGCAAAAAATGTATGACACCTCTGAGACACGGTGAGGTCATGCAAGCGCCTACTATAGCACGCTCCCCCTCAAAGGGATAGAACGAATTTGTCAAATAGGCAGGTATCATCACGATTTTCTCAAGATGTTCGTAATCCAGAGCAAAAGCGCGGTCTGGGAATCGGCCGAACCCTTGAGCGCGAGCTCCACATCGACGGCACCCTCGAGCGCGGCAACGAGCTCGGTCATCGAAAAACGACGTGCCCAGGTCAGGTGATTCTTAACCTGCCAGGACTGGAGCTTGAGCGTCGCGGCAAGCTCGCGACCCTGTCCACGCGTATCGAGCGCCTTGGCGACGATCAGCTCGCGAATGCGTCCGCACAGCAGCATGTAGGTCCACACATAGCTCTTGGCGGGCAGCAGCCCAAAGAGCTCAAGCGAGCGACGCATATCACGAGCCGAAACCGCATTGAGAAAGTCCCAGGGCTGGACTTCGGCCGTGTGCACGATCCAGCGCTCCACATCGGCAAGCTCAATTTGGGGAGCCTCGACCATCTGGGCAAGCTTGGCCAAGTCGTTATCGAGCATACGAGTGTTCTCGCCCGAGCGCGAAACGAGCTCCTCGGCGGCGGCCGTAGAGATGGACTTTCCGTGCTGCGTCGCCATCTGCTGCACGCGGCGCGGGAGCTCCCAGCGCTTGGTGCCCGAACAGTCGATCACGGCCTTCTTGTCAATCTTGGCGATTGCCTTATACAGGCGCGTATTCTTGGCAAGTGAGTCGGCAATAATGAGACAGACCGTCGTGGGGCTGGGACTTGCGAGGTACTCGACAAGCGGTTCCGAGACCGCCTTGGCAAGCTTGGAGCAGCCGTCGAGGATCACTAGGCGAAACTCGCTGCCCATGGGAAAGGTATTGAGCGAGCCGATGATCGACTCGATATCGGGATCTTTCGTCATGTCGCGTTCATCGAGGTTGAACTCAACCATACCCGACTTTTCCAAGCGAGCTTTCATACGCGAGACGGCGTGGTCGCGCTTGACCCCATCGGTACCGACGATCAGATATGCCGGCAGCAAACCGGTTTCGGACATTGCGCTCCCCTCCCGCAGGCCTTCGTATTCTTTCCGTGCCATTCTAGCCCAGGGGCCCACCACACGCCAACGACGTCGTCACGGTCGCTGGCATCGCATCGCAAAGCCATTCGCAGTCGGTGTGACGGTAATGTCGCCGTGTTCGATGGTACACGCGAACACACCACCCGCTTCCTTAACGGCATCGATGCAGGCATCGGACGGATGGCCGTATCGATTCCCCTCACCGGCGCTTGCGAGGGAAAGCTCGGGCTTCAGGACGTCCAGCAACTCGCCATCGACTGAAACCTTGGAGCCGTGATGCCCAAGTTTAAGGACATCGATATCCCCCACCTCCTGCACGAATTCCCGCTCTTGGTCGAGCTCGGCATCACCGGTGAGAAGTATTCGCAGGCCCTTGCCTTCCTGAACATAAGAGAGCAGCAGGACAAGCGAGTCCTCATTTCCCTCGCCATCCACGAACTCGAATGGCCACATCACGCGAGCGCAAAATGAGCCGATGTCGACCGTATCCCCACGGCGCACCTGCCGATACTCCACGCCAGGTCGGTTCAATACCTCGGCAGGAGCATCCTCCAGCGCATCCGCCGCCACGGCAATCGTTCCGACCGAAAACTGTTCGAGCACGGCAGGCAAACCACCCCAGTGGTCCTCATCCCAATGCGTCACAAAGACGGCATCGATATGGTGCACGTTATTGCGAACCAACGCCGCAACCACACGCTCGTCGAGCCCGCAGTCGACGAGAGCTACTGCGCCGCCTTGGCGGATAAGAATCGCATCGGCCTGGCCCACATCGAGCACCGTCACCGAAGGCGGAGCGAATCGATCCCAATAGACGTACGGAATCGCAGCCAAGAGCATCAGGCATGCAAGCCCCACCGCCATAGGACGTGCACGGGGACGCGGCCACCAGACCAGCAGAACCGCCAGAAAACACGGCACTAGGTAAATCCACATGCTATCGGGCGGCACGCTCACGTATGCACCCGGCACGGCGGCAAACAGCTGCTCGAAGAACAGCGCGCAACGGGCGGCAATCATGGGCACAACGAGCGCCCAAGTCCGCAACGGTCCCACGAGCGAAAAGGGAGCCAGCGCGATCGACACAGCGAGCAGAACGCTCACCACCGGACCGATGACCGCATTTGCCAACGGAGCAATGAGCGAGAATGTACCGAAGGCAGGAATGGTAATGGGAAGTGTCGCCAGTTGCGAGCACAGCGTGACGGAAAGCACGCTGGCAACGCCCGATGGCACACCTAGCTCACCCAACGCGTAGGTCGCATAGGGACAAAAACACAGAATGGCTAAGACGCTGGCGCATGAAAGCTGAAAGCCCATCTCGAACAGCACCGTCGGCCGCAGTAGCACAAAGATGGACATGGTTACGAAGAGTGCCGAAAGGCCGTGCCGACGACGCCCCGCGCCGTTTACGACAAGCGTCACGAACACCATGCAGCACGCGCGCACGGCCGAGGGAGACGCGCCCGTAAAGGCAGCGTAGCCCACAAGCGTTATCGCCAATATCGCCCGCTGAAGACCACGTGAGCACCGAGTCTTTTGCAATACACCCTCGATTACAAACCCCACGATAGCCAAATGGCTGCCCGAGACTGCGATAAGATGCGCCGTTCCCGTCACCGAAAACCAGTCGCCCGCCGGCTGGGCGCGCAGCTCGGCCGAACGACCGCAGACGACACCGGCTATGAGCGCACGCGCCGGGTCGGTCGCAGGCGCGATGGACGCAAGCAGCCCATTTCGCAGCCGAAGCAGCGGCCTCGGAGAACCCTCATCGACCGACACAATCCGAACGCCTTTAACCTTGCGCACCTCGCCTCGAAGCACGCGCGATCGTCCATACGCATCGTTCTCAAAACGTGACACGCGACCGATAACACGCACGTGCGCCCCGACCTTGAACTCACGGTCACACGATAGGCGAACCGTTGCCAAGTTCTTACCGTCCGAGCGTGCCTCGCAGGTATAGGAATACACGTCGTCATTTATGGATGGGTCACCCTGCACGACAAACTCGAGACTGCTTGCCGCTCGACCGTCGAGCGTCTTCGAGGCGTTGAGCGCACCCATGGCCCACCACGCCGAAACGACCGCACCCGCCACGAGACCGACGGACGCGGCATACAGCCACCGCTTCAAAGGGGCAAGCCTCGCACAAGAGTGAGCCAGCACAACGAAAACCGCTGCCGCAACGGGAATGGCCCATAGCGGCCCGACCGCCGTCGCCCGCCCCCTCAGCAGCGCATCAGCGGCTATGCTGAGCACCAAGGCGCAGCTCACGCACATGCCGGCACACAGGGCCATCGTCCACGGAATCAGGGGCCGCGGAGGCATCACGTGCTCTCGCTCGGTCGCACTCATACGCAGATGCAATCTTTGATTTTGGCAAGCTTCTTCTCGCCGATTCCCGACACGCGCATGAGGTCATCGACCGAGGTAAAAGCCCCGTTTTGCGTCCGCTCGTCGATAATCGATTGAGCCATAGAAGGCCCGATGCCCGAAAGCGTCTGCAGCTCCGCCGCACTTGCCGTATTGATGTTCACGAGTCCCGACGAAGACCCCACACCAGAAGTCGCGGCGGCACCGCTTTCGCCCCCGCCGACCGCCGCAGCCGCTTGTTGCTCCCCCACCGCCGGAACATAGATCTTTTGTCCATCCGTGATCTTGGACGCGCGATTAAGCCCTGTCACATCCGCCTCGGCCGTAAGCCCTCCGGCGGCGTCGATCGCTTGGGATACCCGTGCTCCATCTTTGAGCCGGTAAACGCCAGGCCTCACAACGGCGCCATCAACATCGACGTACACCTCGGCAGCAGAAGAGCTCTTGTCAGACGACTCATCGGCATCGTCAGGTGACGCATCCCCGGCCCCGCGCACATCCGAGGCGCCCGCCTCATCGCTACGTTCAAACGACACGTCGCTGGAGTGGCCACCAAAACCTGCTATCGCCAAGCCGCTCGCGGCGGCAATGACAACCAGAATCGCCAGGACCATCGCCTTGTGGCCGAGCAGCTTTTCTGCCCAGCGGTCCATCTTTTTGACTCGTTCATGTTGTTCACGCTGCGCCATAGCAAAACCTCCCAACACCATCGTGTCAGGAAAGGAGCTCCGCAACAGCCACGCCCCAAAACCGGTTTTCGCGGTCAAACCAAAAGCTGACCAAAACCTTGCGCAATAATGTCCATTTATTCAGGCAAACGTCGACAAATGAACCGTTTATCGCCTAATGCCCAGATAGCAAAAGACCGACGATGCAGGCGCATCGTCGGTCTATGCACAAATTTATTCGTGATCTTGGTAAATCTCACGCGGAGCAAGCTCCGAATGTTTGCGTTTTAAGGTCTTAGGGGCCTTGTACGTGTTGCTCTCGAAGTCGATGTACTCGGTCTGCTTGAGCAGGCGCTCGATCATCTCCTCATGATCGAACAACTCCCAGGCCTCATGCACGACATCGAGTTTGGCATGCGTCTCGGGACGGCGCGGCATAAACAGCGTGCAACAGTCGGGAGCGGCCTCAGTCGAGATATCGAACGTACCGATCTCCTCGGCGCGCGCGATGATCTCCTGCTTGTCCGAACCGATGAGAGGACGGAACACGGGGATCTTCACGGCCTCGTTGACGGCCATGATGTTCTCAAGCGTTTGGGAGGCAACCTGTCCAAGCGATTCGCCCGTAACGATGGCCTTGGCACCCTCGATGTGTGCAATGCGCTCAGCAACCGAATACATAATGCGGCGATACATGATCACGCGCAGGTTGCTGGAACAGGTGACCGAAATCTCACGCTGGCAGTCGCCAAACGGCACCACGTACAGGCGGCCGATCTGGACACCCGGCTCAAGCGCACGGATGATGTCCTGCACCAAATACTCACTCGTATCGGGCGTCTGCGGACGACCGGAGAAATGTACCGGCACGCACACCGCGCCGCGGCGCGCGAGCATCCAGGTCGCCACCGGAGAATCGATACCCGACGACAGCAGCGTCACGACCTTGCCGGCAGAACCCACCGGCAGACCGCCCACGCCGCGCTCGGAGCGCGCGTACACATAAACGCTACCCTGGACCACCAGTACGTGCACCATCGCATCGGGGTCGTGCATTTGAACCTTTTTATCGGGAAAGGCCTCACACAGCACCTCGCCCACCTGACGATTGATATCGATCGAGGTGAGCTCATAGTCAGTATTGGAGCGCTTGGCGTGCACCTTAAACGAATCGAAGGAACCAAACTCGCGCAGCGCCTTCACGGCGGCGGCGCAGTACTCCTGCGAATCGCGGTTGGTGTGATACGCCAAAGACACACGGGCAACGCCGGGGACGGTGCGGATGACACGCGCCGCCTCGTCGGCCTGATGCTCGTTAAAGGTCACGAGGATATAACCGGAAATTCGAGACACGGCGCTCACGGAAAAGGCGGCCAAGGCCGCCTTAATGTTATCCATGAGGATATGCTCAAAATGTGCGCGGTTCTTGCCCTTCAGCCCAACCTCGTGATAGTGGACTAGGCAGACGCGAGCCGCCATTTAGGCTTCAGCAACCTTGTGGCCGAGCGCCTTCTCGTAACGGGCCTCGTCATAAGAGATGTCGCCGTCGACAATCTCGTCCATAGCCATCGAGATGGTATCGGCACCGGAAAGCCCGATGGTGATGTCATCGACATCCTGGACGGCAAGCACGCGATTGTGCTGGCCACGCAGCATGCTATTGATGTCGCAGGCGCGCTTGGAGGCAAGCGAAGCGAGCAGGAAGCGGTTGTGATCGGTCTTCTCCAGAAGATCGTCAATGCAAGGCTTTACAACGGACACGGACCTCAGATCCTTTCATGCATATCGAGAACGCGAACGAGCTCATCGGTCGCGCGGTCGAGATCGTCATTCACCACGACGTCGTCGTAGCGGTCGGCAAGGGCAAGCTCATCGGCGGCGTTTGCCATACGCAGCTCAATCGTCTCGGGCGTCTCGGTACCGCGACCGACTAGACGTTCGCGGAGCACCTCAAGCGAAGGCGGCTTGATAAAGATCAGCACGGCCTCGGGGAAACGCTCCTTCACCTGCAGGGCGCCCTGGACATCGATCTCCAAAATCAGAGACGAGCCCGAGGCGAGCTTGGATGTGACCTCGCTCACCAACGTGCCGTAGCAGTTACCGTGGACCTCGGCCCACTCAACAAACTCACCATTTGCCACGCGGCGGTCGAACTCCTCGCGCGTCAGAAAAAAGTAGTTGACGCCGTCGACCTCACCTTTGCGTGGTGCTCGCGTGGTAGCCGAAACCGTCAGACCCAGGTTCGAGCGGCGCTCGCGCACACGAGTGACGAGCGTACCCTTGCCTGCGCCTGACGGTCCAGAAATCACAAAGAGCTTGGAATCCTGAGCGCTCACTTATTTGGTCAGCTGCTCGAGGAGCTGCTCGCGCTGACGGACGCCGAGGCCCTGGACGCGACGGGTAGCGGAGATACCGAGCTCCTCCATGATCTTGGCGGCCTTGGCCTTGCCATAACCGGGGAGAGACTCGATGAGGGTGGAAACCTTCATGCGGGAAGCGATGGGGTCATCGGAGTTGAGCACGGACTCGAGGGACTTCTCGCCCTTCTTGATCTGCTCGCGAAGCTCAGCGCGGGCGTGACGTGCGGCAGCAGCCTTCTCAAGAGCCTGCTTGCGCTGCTCGTCGGTAAGCTGAGGGAGTGCCATTCGTACCTCCAAATAGTTGGGTTATATCTGATTCAATAATTGGCATTTTAGCACGTAGAACGTACAAAATGCCCAATCCAGGCTCCATAGGTTAGACGATACCCGCAAAAAGTGCAATATACTGCGTCCAAAGTTAAGCCCCTGACCTGCGATTCCACACAAAGGATGGGAAAGTTTACGCAGGCACAGGGGCTATTTTGTGCTAATGAGACCCAAAAGTGGTGACTTAGGGGAATCTTTACGCGACGTTTTCTACCAGCTCGGCGACGATGGCGTCAAAGGCGGCAACCGGATCGTCGGCACCGGTGATGGGACGGCCCACCACAATGTGGCTTGCGCCACGCTCGATAGCCTGAGAAGGCGTCGCCACGCGGGACTGGTCACCAAGGGCGGCACCCACCGGACGCACGCCCGGAGTCACGATCAGAGCATCAGGACCCAGCAGCTCACGCATGTCGTGAGCCTCCATCGGCGAGCACACGATACCGTCGATGCCGTTGGCCTGAGCGAGCTTTGCCAGGCGGGCGGCCTCCTCGGCCACGGGCGACTCGACGCCGATCTCGCTCAAGGCATCCTGATTCATGCTCGTGAGCACGGTGATGGCGACGAGCTTGGCGCGGTCTTCGCGCGCCTCCTCGGCACCCTCGCGGCAGGCAGCGAGCATGGCGCCCGAACCCAAGCCGTGAACCGAAAGCAGGTCGGCACCGGCAAGCGAGGCCGAGCGGGCGGCACCGCGAACCTGATGCGGAATGTCATGGAACTTAAGGTCGAGGAAGACCTTAAAGCCAAGGTCCTTAAAGGTCTTGACGATCTGGGGACCCTCAGCGTAATAGAGCGTCATGCCGACCTTGAGCCAGGCGGCATGGCCCGAAAGCTCGTGGGCGAGCTCGAGCGCGCGCTCACGGTCGCAGTCGAGGGCGACGATAACACGGTCGCGGGCATCATTCTCTAGCATTCGAAAGCACCTACCAGCTCGTTGATGTCCTTCACGCCCTGGGACTCGGCCCAGGCCTCGAGCTCATGCGCGATCTTAAGCGAAGCACACGGATCGACGAAGTTGGCCATGCCGACCGACACGCAGGTGGCGCCGGCCAGGATAAACTCAGCCGCATCCTCGCCGGTCATGACACCGCCGACACCGTTGATGGGGATATCGACGGCCTGGGCAACCTCCCAGACCATGCGCACGGCGATGTGGTGGCACAGCGGGCCCGAAAGGCCGCCCTTGGGCTTGGCCACGCGGGACTTGCGGGTATGAACGTCGATGGCCATGCCCTGGATGGAGTTGATGACCGAAAGGCCGTCGGCGCCGGCGGCCTCGAGAGCCTTGGCAATCTCGGCAACGTTGACCGGAGCCATCTTTACGAACAGCGGCTTATCGGTCACCTTGCGGCAGGCAGCCATAACGGAAGAGGCGCCCTCGGGCGTGGAACCCATGGCGGCACCGCCGGCGGCGATATTAGGGCAGCTCACGTTGATCTCGTAGCCGGCAGCCCAGGGGCACAGCTCGACATACATCTCGAGTGCGCGGACAAACTCGTCAACGGAGTGGCCGGCAACCTGACAGATGACCTGGCAGCCGTCCTTGGACAGCTGTTCGAGCCACGGACCGGACTCGCGGGCAAAGGCGGCCACGCCGGGGTTCTGAAGGCCCACGGAGTTGATCATACCGCCGGGAATCTCGGCCATGCGGGGTGCGGGATTGCCGGGCCAGGGCTCGGCAGCACAACCCTTGGTGGTGATGGCGCCCAGCTGGGAAACATCAAAGAAGTTCTGGAACTGCCAACCGTAGCCAAAGGTACCGGCTGCGGTGTTGATGGGGTTCTGCATCTTGACGCCGCCGAAATCGACGGCCATGTTCACGGTACCCACTAGAAGACCACCACCTTGGAAGCATCGAACACGGGGCCGCACATGCAGGCACCCTTCATACCGTCGACCGTCTCGACATTGCAGGTGTTGCAGGCGCCAAAGCCGCAGCTCATCATGCGCTCGAGCGACACCTCGCAGTACGCACCGGCCTCGGCGGCAGCGGCGGCAACTTTCTTCATCATGACAGCGGGGCCGCAGCTGGCCACATAGTCGTAGCCGCCCTCTCCAAGCAGCTCGGCTGCCGGGTCGGTGCAAAAACCGTGCGTGCCGAGCGAGCCGTCGTCGGTGCACACGTTGACCGTGGCGCCCAGCGCGCGGAACTCATCGACGCCCACGGCCTTGGACGCGGTGCCAAAGCCCAGGCACACGTCGACGGCCACACCCTGCTCGACGAGCATGCCGGCAAGGCACAGCACGGGCGGAACACCGATGCCGCCCGCAACGAGCAGCGCCTTCCTGGTGCCCTCGGGCACAAGCCAGCCGCGGCCGCCAGGGCCCAGCAGATTAGAGGTGGAACCGGGGGCCATCTGCGACAGACGACGGGTGTCGTCGCCCACGACGGCGTACCACAGCTCGACGGTGCCGGCCTGGGCGTCGGCGCGATAGAAGCTCAGGGGCACGCGAAGCAGCGAGGACGCATCGCCGGGCACGGCAATGTTCACAAACTGACCGGGCTTGAGCGCACTTGCAAGCTTGGGGGCCGAGATAACGAGCGAGAAGATGCCGTCGGCGATCTCCTGGTTCGAGACGACCTCGAAGTCGTGCATGCGTGCAGTGGAAGGTGTGGGCATAGACGCTCCAATCCCCCATGCGGTTGCATGGTTCAGGCGAACAGAAAGCGCGGCACCGCAAGGGCACCGCGCACAAAAGCGATAAGGCTATGCTAGCAGATGCAGCCGTCGGCGAGTGTCTGCTTGCCGCCGACAAACACATCGGTGGCACGACCGGTGAGCGTGCGGCCGGCAAAACCGGAGTTCTCGGCACGCGACTCGTAACCGTCCTCGCCGACCGTCCAAGTTGCGGTGGGATCGAACACGGTCAGGTCGGCAACGGAGCCCGCCTTGACCTGAACCTGGTCGAGGCCCAGGATCTCACGCGGCTTGATGGCCATGAGCTCGACCATGCGGCCCACGCTCATCTTGCCCGTGTTGACCAGCTCGGTGAGCACAAGCGACAGCGAAGTCTCGAGACCGATCATGCCAAAGGGCGCAAGCTCGAACTCACGGGCCTTCTCCCACGGGGTATGGGGAGCGTGATCGGTGACGATAGCGTCGACGGTGCCGTCGATGACGCCCTGACGGATGGCCTCGGCATCTTCCTCGGTACGCAGCGGCGGATTGACCTTGAGCGAGGTGTTGTAGGTCTCGTCCAGGTCGTTCTCGGTCAGGAACATGTGGTGCGGGGTAGCCTCGCAGGTAACCTGAACGCCAGCGGCCTTACCGGCACGCACGATCTCCAAGCCATGGGCGGTGGAGATGTGCTGGATGTGCAGCTTGGCACCGGTCAGCTTGGCGATCTCGATGTCGCGGGCGATCTGGAGCTCCTCGCCGGCAGCCGGCCAGCCCTCGAGAGCCAAACGGGTAGAGACCTTGCCCTCGTTGATCTGGCCGTGGCCGACCAGGTCCTCGTCCTGGCAGTGGCTCATAAAGACCTTGCCGAACATCTTGCCGTAGTCCATGCAGCGACGGAGCATGCCCGCGCCCTGCACGCCGCGACCGTCGTCGGTGAAGGCGACGGCGCCGTGGGCGACCATATCGCCCATCTCGGACATAGCCTCGCCCTTAAGACCGCGGGTCATGGCGCCCGACGGATAGACGCGGCAGTGACCGACCTCGGCAGCGCGGGACTTGACGAACTCCACGACGGTGCCGTTATCGGTGACGGGATCGGTGTTGGGCATGGAGCACACGCCGGTAAAGCCGCCCTTGGCAGCTGCGCGGGTGCCGCTCTCGATGTCCTCTTTGACCTCGTAGCCGGGCTCGCGAAGGTGAACGTGCATATCCACCAGGCCGGGGACGAGGTACTTGCCGGAAAGGTCGCGGACCTCGGCTCCCTCGACGGCGAGATTCTCGCCGACCTCGGCGATCTTGTCGCCGTCAATCAGGACGTCAACGACACCGTCAAGCTCGACGGACGGGTCGACGACGTGGGCATTCTTAAGAAGCAAGGCCATTATCGGCACCTCCAAGCAGCAGATACAGGATAGCCATACGCACGCAGATACCGGCGTAGACCTGCTCCAGGATGACGGAGCGTTGCGGGTGGTCGGCCATATAGGAATCGAACTCGACGCCGCGGTTGATGGGGCCCGGGTGGCAGATGATCGCATCGGGCTTCATGAGCTTCTCGCGGTCCTTGGTCAGGCCGAAGAGCTTGTGGTACTCACGAATCGTGGGGAACGGGGCACCCTCGAGGCGCTCCTGCTGCACGCGCAGCATGTAGACGACGTCCAGCTCAGGCAGGACGGAATCGAGGTCGCTCGTCACGTGGTCGCAGCCCAGGACCTCGGGCGCCGGCGGCAGCAGCGTGCCGGGGGCGACGGCGTAGGTCTCGCAGCCCATGATCTTAAGTGCGGGGATCAGCGAGCCGCACACGCGGGAGTGCGCGATATCGCCGACGACGGCGACCTTCAGACCGTGGAAGTCACCCTTGTGCTCCCAGATGGTGTACAGGTCGAGCAGGGCCTGCGTGGGGTGGTTGTGCTTGCCGTCGCCGGCGCAGATGACGCTCGCGGGCGAGTTCTGCGTGACGATGTAGGGAGCACCGGCGTGCTTATCGCGAACGACGATGCAATCAATCTTGTAGGCGTTGAGGGTCTCGACGGTGTCGACGAGGCTCTCGCCCTTGACCGTGGAGGTCGAGGAGCCGCCAAAGTTGAGGCTGTCGGCCGAAAGGCGCTTCTCGGCGAGCTCGAAGGAGCTGCGGGTGCGCGTCGAGGGCTCGTTGAACATGTTGACGATGGTCTTGCCCTTGAGCGTGGGGACCTTCTTGATCGCACGCTCGTTGACCTCAGAGAACGCCTTGGCGGTCTCGAGGATGAGCTTGATGTCCTCTTCGGAGTACTCGGTAATGTCGATCAGGTGCTTATGGTTGAACGCCACGGTACTACTCACCTCCCAGCGGCGCGGAGCCCACGTGGGAACCCGGCGCGACGTCGTTAATCTCGACGGCGGTGTAGCCGTCGACTTCCTTCATATATAGGTGCACGTTCTCCTCATGCGACGAGGGAACGTTCTTGCCGACAAAGTCCGGCGAGATGGGGAGCTCACGGTGACCGCGGTCAACGAGAACTGCCAGCTCGATGCGGCTCGGACGGCCCAGGTCCATGACGGCATCCAGAGCGGCGCGGATAGTACGGCCCGTATACAGGATGTCGTCCACCAGCACGACGCGCTTGCCGTCGACGCTGAAGGGAATGTTGGTAGCGTGGATCGCGGGAGCGAAATTGGTCGCATAGTCATCGCGGTAGAAGCTGATGTCCAGGCTGCCGAGCGGAACGTCGACGCCCTCGATCTCCTTGATCTCCTCGGCGAGCTTCTTTGCCAGAAGGTCGCCGCGCGTGACGATGCCGACCAGAGCGAGGTCTTCACAGCCCTCGTTGCGCTCGAGAATCTCGTGCGCGATGCGGGTCATCGCTCGATTGACGGCGGTCTCGTCCATGATGACCGCCTTGGGGGAAGTCGTGCCCATCGATCTCCTTCCTCACATGTCTTGACTGCTGACACAGTCAAAAAAATAGATGCCCGACCGCTTAAAGCGGACCAGACACCCACAGGAAGGGCTGCTCTTTGGCAGCTATGTAATTCCATGTGGGTATCTCGTACCCCTTTAATGGTCAAGGGATAGTGTAGCCAACCTCGAGCTTAATTGCGAGCATAAATACAGAACAATCCGTAAACGGGCGCAGGTGCTCCATAAACCTATATATATTTGTGGGACGAGCTTGAAAACACACGCACGAGCTGGCATAATCCCCTCTGCTGCACGCAAATCGGATCTACGTCCAGGGCCGTAGCGTGGGCACTATCGCCAAAAGAGGAATATCTCTGTGTAGATTGCGCACAGGGAGCGACTTCTGTGCTATAGTTCAGGCTTGTTTGTTAACGCGACATGTTCGTTTGTCGCCCAAGGAGGGTCAGTTATGTCCAAAGTTTGCGAAGTTTGCGGTAAGCACCCCGTTGCCGGTCGCTCCATCAGCCACTCTCACCGCGTCACCAACCGTAAGTTCCGCCCCAACATCCAGCGCGTTTACGTCGTCGTCGATGGTCACCGTCGCAAGATGAACGTTTGCTCCACCTGCCTCAAGTCCGGCAAGGTTGCGCGCTCCTAAATAAGGTCTTACCAACAAGTACCTCGGACTCTCCGGGTCAAAGACCTCGCGTTCATATAGAACTTACCAAAGGCGTCCTCCACTACGGAGGGCGCCTTTTTCCACTCATTGGGGACAGACTTACATGAGTGTTTGCAGATGTCAAAGGAATCATAGCCTAGCTGATATGCCTTGCACTCATTGGGGACACACTTAGATGAGTGTTTTCACGCATTGGGGACAGACATGACGCACGCATGCGGCGTCCCGATCGGCTCCGGCCCCTACCTCACGCTGCCTCCTTCCAGCCTACAGTGGCCTTGGTCACGCTTGTAGCGCCGATACCGGTGATACGGGCAATTTGCTTGACCGTGAGATGTGCCCGCCTGAGCCTCAGCAGACAGGCATCACGTTCGGAGCGTGGCAGGGCCTTGAGCAGCGCAGGATCCATGCTCGGCAAAACTTCGCGCGCAACGGAAAGGGCGTCCTCATCGGGGATCCGTCGGCGCGGAAGAATCTCCACTGACCAGATGCGCCCGGCAACTTCCTCGAGATGCTCGCAATAGCAACGAGAGCCTCCGACAATATCGAGCATAGGGGCCGCGTCACAGATATCAAAGGGATCGTATCCCAGCTGGTATGCCTTGTAGCTTGACCAGCGGTAGGCATCGAGCGAGTCGAGCACACCTTTCACAGGATTGAGATGGATATAATCGAGCAACTGCACCGCCTGCGTGTCCGACTCGACCGCGATCCGCGAATAGCGATTATCAAACAGGTGACCCGTTCTTCCCGTTTTTCCATTGAAATACTTGGCATAGGCCGTCGGCGCGCACTGCATTTCCTTTGAAAGGTTGTCATATGGGTCATCAACCATCAAATGGAAGTGATTATCCATAAGGCACCAGGCCAACACCGCCACGTCATGGCACGCAAACCTGTCTGAGATGTCCGATAAGAAACGATAGCGGTCGGAATCATCTTCAAAAATGATCTGTTTGGAGTTGCCGCGGTCAAAGACGTGGTAATAGCCGGTGAGCGATATTTCGCGGGCGCATCGGGGCATGGTCTCTCCTTTCAAAGCCGTACAGGCAACACCTAAAAGGAGAGAAGGAACGCGAAATGCTGAGCCTGTGACCTATTTATATCCAATCTGCGCCAAAAACAGGCCCAGAACGGCAAAATGACAAATCCATGTCTGTCACAAATGAGTGAAAGCACTCATGTAAGTCTGTCCCCAATGAGCGGGGCAATGCATTGGGCTGATGGATTAAGTTGAAACGGTTCATTTGGTTGAAACGTTTTAGTATGCCTTTTACGGGAATCTGACCGTTCGCCGAATAATTTCTTGCTATCATGCAAGGCGTAGGGTAAATCTCCGATCGCAAGGAGACACAAATGGTGAAAAAGTCACCGGAAAACACTACTCCCGCAATCGTGGACAACGTAGAGGCGCTTGAGGCTAAGCTCGCTCAGATGCGAGAGGCCCAGGCGCTTTTTGCTACGTACACGCAGGAGCAGGTCGACAAGATCTTCTATGAGGCCGCCATGGCCGCCAACAAGGCTCGTATCCCGTTGGCGAAGATGGCCATCGAGGAGACCGGCCGCGGCGTTCTTGAGGACAAGGTCATCAAGAACCACTACGCCGCAGAGTACATCTACAACGCTTACAAGAACACCAAGACCTGTGGTGTCCTGGAGCGCGACGAGGCTTATGGCATCACCAAGATCGCCGAGCCCATCGGTATCGTGGGCGCCGTCATCCCGACGACCAACCCCACCTCCACTGCGATCTTCAAGACGCTGATCAGCCTGAAGACCCGCAACGCCATCATCATCTCCCCGCACCCGGCTGCCGCCAAGTGCACCATCGCCGCCGCCAAGCTCGTGCTTGACGCCGCCGTCAAGGCCGGCGCCCCCGAGGGTATCATCGGCTGGGTCGATGTCCCCTCCATCGAGCTGACCAACATGGTCATGCGCGACGTCGACATCATCCTCGCCACCGGTGGCCCGGGCATGGTCAAGGCCGCCTACTCCTCGGGCAAGCCCGCCCTGGGCGTTGGCGCCGGTAACACCCCGGTCGTCATCGACGACACCGCCGACGTGCTGCTCGCCGTCAACTCCATCATCCACTCCAAGACCTTCGACAACGGCATGATCTGCGCTTCCGAGCAGTCCGTGACCGTCATCGACACCATCTATGACCAGGTTAAGGCCGAGTTCCAGAAGCGCGGCTGCTATTTCGTCAAGCAGGGTGCCGAGATGGAGGCCCTGCGTGCCGCCATGTTCAAGAACGGCGCCCTCGATCACCGCATTCCCGGCATGGCTGCCGCCAAGATCGCCGAGCTCGCCGGCATCGAGGTTCCCGCCAAGACCAAGATCCTGATCGCCGAGGTCACCTCCACCGACCCCGCCAAGGAAGAGTTCTCCCACGAGAAGCTCTCCCCGGTCCTGGCCATGTATCACGCCAAGGACTTCCAGGAGGCCGTCGACAAGGCCGAGCACCTGGTGCTCGCCGGTGGCCCGGGCCACACCGCCTCTCTGTACGTGCACCCCGCCCAGGCCGAGAAGATCAGTCTGTTCGAGCACGTCATGAAGGCCTGCCGTATCGTCATCAACACCCCGTCCTCGCACGGCGGCATCGGCGATCTGTACAACTTTGGCATGAAGCCGTCTCTGACCCTGGGCTGCGGCTCCTGGGGCGGCAACTCCGTCTCCGAGAACGTTGGGGTGAAGCACTTGATCAACGTTAAGACTGTGGCCGAGCGCCGTGAGAACATGCTGTGGTTCCGCGCTCCCGAGAAGGTCTACTTCAAGAAGGGTTCCACGCCCGTCGCCCTCGACGAGCTCGGTACCGTCATGGGCAAGAAGCGCGCCTTCATCGTCACCGACCAGTTCCTCTTCAAG
Source organism: uncultured bacterium (assembly GCA_905214525.1). Classification (GTDB taxonomy): domain Bacteria; phylum Actinomycetota; class Coriobacteriia; order Coriobacteriales; family Coriobacteriaceae; genus Collinsella. The sequence goes on along the minus strand of CAJMMN010000004.1, from coordinate 50,460 downwards.
AATGGCAACACCCGCGCCATCGAGGCCAAGCTCGACGAGATGGGCATCGCCCACGACTGCTTCTACGACGTCGAGCCCGATCCGTCGCTGCAGTGCGCACGTCGCGGCGCCAAGCAGATGGCTCTCTTTGAGCCGGACGTCATCATCGCCGTCGGCGGTGGCTCCGCTATGGACGCCGGCAAGATCATGTGGATGATGTACGAGCACCCCGAGTGCAAGTTTGAGGACATGGCCATGGACTTCATGGACATCCGCAAGCGTATCTTCACTTTCCCCGAGATGGGCAAGAAGGCCTACTTCGTCGCCGTCCCGACCTCTTCGGGTACCGGCTCCGAGTGCACGCCGTTCGCCATCATCACCGACAAGGAGACCGGCATCAAGTGGCCGCTCGCCGACTACGCGCTGCTCCCCAACATGGCTATCGTCGACGCCGACAACTGCATGACCGCCCCGCGCGGCCTGACCGCTGCCTCCGGCATCGACGTCATGACCCACGCCATCGAGTCCTACGTCTCCATCATGGCTTCCGACTACACCAAGGGCCTCTCCGAGCGCGCTGCTAAGCTCGTCTTCGAGAACCTGCCCTCCAGCTTCACGAACGGCGCCAAGGACCCGCATGCCCGCGAGGAGATGCACAACGCCTCTTGCATGGCCGGTATGGCCTTCGCCAACGCCTTCCTGGGCCTCAACCACTCCATGGCTCACAAGCTCGGCGCTTTCCACCACCTGCCCCACGGCCTTGCCAACGCTGTCATCCTGACTCGCGTCATGCGCTACAACGCCGCCGAGGCTCCCGTCAAGATGGGTACCTTCTCCCAGTATCCTTACCCCAACGCGCTGCACAACTACGCCGAGATGGCCAAGTACTGCGGCATCGAGGGCAAGGACGACAAGGAGGTCTTCGAGAACTTCATCACGAAGCTCGAGGAGCTCAAGGACTTCATCGGCGTCAAGAAGACCATCGCCGACTACGGTGTTGACGAGCAGTACTTCCTCGACACCCTCGACGAGATGACCGAGCAGGCATTCAACGACCAGTGCACCGGCGCCAACCCGCGCTACCCGCTCATGAGCGAGATCAAGGAGCTCTACCTGGACGCCTACTACGGCCGAGAGCCTCAGGACTACGCCGTCTGCTAGTTTTAGCACGGTTTTTAACGGCGGGGGTGCACGGGTGTTTCACACACCCCCGCCGTCGCTTCTATCGCATCGTTGAAAGGATGCAACCATGCTGCTACCCGATTCCAAGACCGAGCTCGTCCGCCGTGGCAACAAGGTCGTTTACGACCTGGGCGACAAGATCGTCAAGGTCTTTAACGAGACCAAGCCCGTCTCCGACGTGTTCAACGAGGCTTTGAATCTTGCCCGCATCAATGAGTGCGGCATCCGCAGCCCCAAGGCTCTCGAGGTTTCCCAGCTCGAGAACGCCAACGGCTGGGCGCTCGTGACCGAGAAGGTTCCGGGCACCACCCTTGCCGAGAAGATGACTGCCGAGCCTCAGCGCTTTGGTGAGTATCTCGAGATGTTCGTCGACCTCCAGATCGAGATCCACGGCTACACCTCCCCGCTGCTCAACCGTCAGCGCGACAAGTTCGCCCGCATGATCGACAGCCTTGATCAGCTCAATGCCACCACGCGCTACAACCTTCAGGAGCGTCTGGACGGCATGACCAAGGAGTTCAAGGTCTGCCACGGCGACTTCAACCCCTCCAACGTCATCGTCGGCGACGACGGCCAGCTCTATGTGTGCGACTGGGCACACGCCACCCAGGGCTCCCCTGCTGCCGACGTTGCCACCACCTACCTGCTCTTCGCCCTCAACAGCAAGGACCAGGCTGAGGCCTACCTGGAGCTCTACTGCGACCGCGCCGACATGCCCATGCAGGTCGTGCGTCAGTGGACGAGCATCGTCGCCGCTTCCGAGCTCGCTCGTAAGCGCAACGTGAACGATGAGTTCCTGAAGAACTGGATCGACGTCGTCGATTATCAGTAATATCTGAGCGATTTATTTCGCATCGGAGGCACAAGAAAACCCCGCAACTCATATGGGCTGTGGGGTTTTTCTTTCAGATATCGAGGATGCCACAAGATAAAAGGACGGCCCCACATCTCCCCGATCTGGAGAAATGCGGGGTCGTCCCGTATATCGAACTACAAGCGAAATCGTCGATTAACGGCGGGCCGCCTTAACAAGCTCAGCAACCTTGGCGACGACCTCGTCGATCGCCACGTCCTCACGCTCGCCCGTGGCACGGTCCTTGAGCTCCACAGTACCATTCTTGAGGCCACGCTTACCCAGAACGACCTGATACGGGAAGCCCATGAGGTCGTTATCGGCAAACTTAAAGCCGGGACGCTCGTCACGGTCATCGACGACAACCTCGATACCCTCGGCGCACAGGCCCTCGACGATTTGGTCGCAAACGTTAGCGCACTCCTCCTTCTTGGGATCGAGCGGAATCACCGCGACCTCGTACGGGGCAACGGAGACCGGCCAGACGATGCCGTGTTCGTCGTTGTGCTGCTCCACGACGGCAGCAAGCGAGCGGGACACACCAACGCCGTAGCAACCCATGATGAGCGGCTTCTCCTTGCCGTCCTCGTCCATAAAGGTGGCACCCATGGCCTCGGAGTACTTGGTGCCCAGCTGGAACACCTGAGAGACCTCGATGCCGCGGGCAGCAGAGAGCGGCTTGCCGCAGTGCGGGCAGGGATCGCCGGCAACGACGGTGACCAGATCTGCCCACTCATCGACGGTAAAGTCGCGCTCGGGGCAGGCACCGGTAAAGTGATAATCGACCTCGTTGGCACCGCAGGCCCACTGCTTGGACTCGCGCAGGCTCTCGTCGCACACCAGACGGATGCCCTCGGGCAAGTTAACCGGTCCGATAAAGCCCTTGTGCAGACCGTAGGTCTGGAGCTCCTCGTCGGTCATCATGCGATAGCCCTTGCCAAAGACATGCTCGGCCTTGCAGTCGTTGAGCTCATGATCGCCCGGGACGATGGCCACGACGGGCTTGCCCTCGGCATCGATGAGCGCCAGGGACTTGCGCGTGCCGTTCTCGGGGAACCCAAAGAACTTAGCAACAGCCTCAATGGTGCCCATGCCCGGAGTCTCAACCTTGGTAAGCGTACCGTCACCGGGACCCTCAGTCACGACGACCTTGGTGCTTGCAGCCTCATCATCGGCGGCAAAACCGCAGTCATCGCAATAGACGAGAGAAGCCTCGCCGGCGTCGGCCAAAGCCATGTACTCGACGGAGGTATCGCCACCGATCTCGCCGGAATCGGCGACAACGGGCAGGGCCTTGATATAGCAGCGCTCGCAGATATTGGCGTAAGCCTGCTTCATCTTGTCGTACTCCTCCTGCAGGCTCTCCTGCGTGGCGGAGAAGCTGTAGGCGTCCTTCATGATGAACTCGCGACCGCGCATCAGGCCAAAGCGGGGACGGAACTCGTCGCGGAACTTGTCCTGGATGTGATAGAGATTCACCGGCAGCTGCTTGTAGGAACGCAGCTCATTGCGCACCAGAGCAGTCACGGTCTCCTCATGCGTGGGGCCGAGTACGAACTCGCGGCCATGACGGTCATCGAAGCGCACGAGCTCCTTGCCATAGGCATCGATACGGCCGGACTCACGCCACAGCTCGGCATCGACCATAATGGGCATCATGAGCTCCTGAGCACCGGCGGCATCCATCTCGTCGCGCACGATGTTCTCGATCTTGCGGATCGAGCGCCAAGCGAGCGGAAGATAGGAATACAGGCCGGCGGCCTCCTTGCGGATCATGCCAGCGCGAAGCAGCAGACGGTGGCTCGCTAGCTCGGCATCCGCCGGATCCTCTTTGAGCGTCGGCGCATAGAGCTTAGACATATACATTGCTCGGGTCATTTATTTCTCCTCAATAAGTTTGTCGACCTCGGCCATAAGCGCGTCGACAATTTGATCCTCAGCTACTTTACCAATGATCTGGCCATGCGAAAAGAGCAGGCCCTGACCACGTCCGCAGGCAACACCCAGGTCGGCGTCAGATGCCTCTCCGGGGCCGTTGACCGCACATCCCATCACGGCGATCGAAAGCGGCGCGGAATAGTTCTTAAGCCGCTCGGTGACCTCCTCGGCGATGGGAATCAGGTTAACCTGGCAGCGGGCGCACGTGGGGCACGAGACAATCTCGGGACCACGGCGACGCAGGCCCAGCGACTGTAGAATTCCCCAGGCGACCGGCGGCTCCTCAACCGGATCGGCCGTGAGCGACACACGCATGGTGTCACCGATGCCTTCGGAAAGCAAGATACCCAAGCCTACAGAGCTCTTGATGGTGCCCTGAAGCTTGGTCCCCGCCTCCGTCACGCCCAGGTGGAGCGGAACATGCGGTAACTCGCGCGACAGGGCGCGATAGGTATCAAGCGTCGTCTGTACGCTATGGGCCTTGGCGGATAGCACGATGTTGGTAAACCCACGGTCCTCAAAGTGCCGCACAAAGCGTTCGCTCGACATCACGAGCTTTTCGGGCTGCGTGAGGTCGTCGCGCTCGGCAATATCTTGCTCAAGCGAGCCCGCGTTCACGCCAATGCGAATCGCGCAGCCCGCGGCACCCGCGGCATCGATGACGGCATCGACCTTAGCCCAATCGCCGATATTGCCGGGGTTGATGCGCAGCTTAGAGGCACCAGCCTCGACAGCGCCAATGGCAAGCTTATGGTTAAAATGGATATCGGCGACGATTGGCACCGGAGACTCGGCACAAATCGTGCGAAAGCCCTCGAGCGCAGCCTCGGTAGGCACGCTCACGCGCACGATATCGCAGCCAGCCTGCGCCAACGCGCACACTTGCGCAAGCGTTGCCTGGGCATCAGCAGTATCGGTGCAGGTCATAGACTGAACCACGACCGGAGCGCCACCACCGATCTGCACGCCGCCCACATGCACGGGGCGCGTCAACTCGCGAGGCAAAGGATGGGATAAAGACAATCCAAACACTCCCCTACAGAATAAATCGAAGGATGTCGGAACGAAGCATATAGACAAACAGCAATGCGAAGAGCGCGACGCCCACATAGCTCACGATCGTCTGGACCTTGAGCGGCAGCTCGCGGCCAGCAATCTTTTGAATGATCTCAATAAGCAGCTTGCCGCCATCGAGTGGTGGGATGGGCAGCAGGTTCATAAAGCCAAGCGAGAACGAAATGAGCGCGGCAAACGACAAGAACGTGACGGGACCGGCAGCAGCTGCCTGCGAGGACATGACGCTAATACCCACGATCGAAGAGGACTGATCGAGGATCTCCATCGTATGCTGCGGCTGGAGCAGGCGCATCACGCCCTCCGCTGTCTGCGCAACATACGAGAAGGAGAGGCGCGCCGAGGTGATGGGGTCCAAACGGACCACCTGCGTAGAGGCATAAACGCCCAGACGTTCGTCCTCTTTGAGTGCGACCGAGGTCGAACACTGCTTGCCATCGCGCTCATACTCAATAGCAATATCGTCCTTACCGGCAGCCTTGCCGATGGCATCGTAGACATCCATCCAAGTGGAACATGAAACACCGTCAACCGAAAGGATCGCGTCACCGCCCTCGATACCCGCCTTGGCGGCAATAGACCCCTCGTCAACCTGACCGATCACGTTGGTATCCATCGGCACGGTGACACCCGCAATGGAATAGATGCTCATAAGGAGCAAAAAACCCGTCAAGATATTGACGATAATGCCCGCGAGCAGCATAAAGGCGCGCTTGAGAAAGCCTTGGCCAAGATAGGTGTGCGAGCGCTCTTGCGCAAGGAACTCGGCCTCGCCGCATGGCAGCTCCCACACATCGCCGTCGGCAGTCGCATGTTCGCGATCGAAACGGCGACCATCAAAGGTGGTATAGCCTGCCTTGTCTCGCGGCAACGTCTGATATTTGGTGGGATAGTAGCTCGGCGAGGGCTTCTCCCCTTCCTCATACCAGGGCGCGATGGAGCCCCAGCCCAGCAAAAGGGCGCATGCCTCGAGCACATCCTCCTCGGAAAGCTCGAGCTCGACAGCAAGGTCGGCCACGGTCACGCGACCATGACGATAGATAGCCGCGAGCACGCGGTCGGCGCACGAAACATCGGTCGGATCCATACCGCAGATGGCAGCGTAGCCACCCAGCAGCAGCGGGGTCACGCCAAACTTGGTTCCAATGCGACGCGACGTGTAATGGATGTCAAAGCGGCACGGCAGACCCAAAAAGAACTCGGTCACACGGACGCCGCAGGCACGCGCCGCCAAAAAGTGGCCGCCCTCGTGCAAAAACACGAGGACGGAAAGCATCAGCAGGCCCCAAAAGACCGATGAGAGAACGCTCAGAACAGTATCCATAAAACGAAAAAGCAATCCTTATGGGTTAGGAACGGGTTGCGGCGAGCACCTGCGCAGCCTTTTCACGCGCCCACGCATCGATGTCGCGAAGCTGCTCAAACGAATCGACCACCTGCATATCGTGGGCGTCCATGCAGGATTCCACAATGCGATCGATATCGGTAAAGCTGCAGCCATCGTGCAGGAAGGCATCGACGGCGACCTCGTTGGCGGCATTGAGCACGCACGGCATGGTGCCACCCGTCTTGCCGGCACGCTCGGCCAGTGCCAGACAGCGGAAGGTATCCATGTCGGCAGCATCAAACGTGAGCTGCCCCAGCTCGCGGAAATCGATACGAGGCGCCGGAGTATCCCAACGCTCGGGATACGAGAACGCGAACTGGATGGGAATACGCATGTCGGATGCACCGAGATGCGCCATCACGGAGCCGTCGGCGAACTCGACCATAGAGTGAATCTTGGACTGACGCTGCACGACCACGTTAATGAAATCGAGGTCGCAGTTAAACAGATGCATGGCCTCAATGCGCTCCAGGCCCTTGTTCATGAGGGTGGCGGAGTCAATGGTGATCTTGGCACCCATGGCCCACGTGGGATGCGCGAGGGCATCGGCACGCGTCACGCGATCGAGCTCGTCGCGCGTGCGGCCAAAGAACGGACCGCCCGAGCAGGTGAGCCAAATGCAGTGGGCCTCGCGCGGGTTCTCCCCCAGATAGCACTGGTAGATGGCGGAATGCTCAGAGTCGACCGGAATAAGCTGGCCCGGTTGCGCCAACGGCATAAGCAAGTCGCCACCGACGACGAGGGACTCCTTGTTGGCAAGGGCAAGGCGCTTATTCGAGGTCAAGGCCGCATGGCTCGCCTCGAGACCGGCGGCGCCCACAATAGCGACGAGCACGCAGTCGACATCGTCGCGACGCGCGAGCTCGCAAACCGCCTGCGCGCCAACGCCGAGCTGTGTGCCCTCGGGCAACTCCTGCAGCACGGCGTCATCGCCATGAGCGACATCGGCAACGGCAACCGCCGGAACCGAGAACTCGCGGGCAGCGGCAACGAGCTCCGAGGTGCTGGAATTAACGGACAGCGCCGTCACCTGCAGGCGATCGGCATGCTGGCGGCACACATCGAGCGCCTGGGTGCCGATAGAGCCCGTACAACCCAGGATGGCAACGCGAAGGCGTCCATCGGGGCCATACGTCGTCTGGAAGGACATTACAGCACGCCTCCGATCATCAGCAACAGCTGCGCGGTGATGCAGCCGAAGATAAGCGAATCGCTACGATCGAGCATTCCGCCGTGGCCCGGGATAAGGTTGCCGGAATCTTTGACGCCCACACCGCGCTTGATGCGCGACTCGATAAGGTCGCCGATAACGCCCAGAATGGACACGACCACGCCGCACAGCAGCGCATAGGGCAGGCTGAGCTTGTAGAAGTGCGTCGCCCACAGGATGAGCCAAATCAAAACCGAGCCCAAGATGCCGCCGGCAAACCCCTCCCAGCTCTTTTTGGGAGAGATCTTGGGAACCATCTTGTGCTTGCCGATACGGCTGCCCACGATGTAGGCAAACGAATCGGAGACCCAAAGGGACGCGCAAACGCCCACTGAAAGCAGGGCGCCGGCAAAACCGGGCACGGCATCGCGCAGCAGCACGATAGCCGACAGCATAAAGCCAGTGTAGATGGGACCCATGAGCGTCACGGCCACATCAGAGATGCGGGTACGCGGCGACCAGACATACCAAATGCCCACAGCGAGCATCAAGGCAAAAAGCAGGGCATTCAGCAACATCGAATCGCCCAACGCCGACAGCGGAAAGAGTACGGCGGCAGCGATACCCATGCGCTCGTTAGCCATCTTGCCATCGAGCCTTGTCATACGGAAAAACTCATAGCAGCACAGACCGCTCATGACAGAAACAAAGATGGCCGTGGGCACGATACCCAAAACCAGGCACAGGATAAAGACAACGGCGTAGACGATACCGGCGGCGGCACGGGTAATAAAGCCCGCCAGCCACGAACCGGTGCCGCTCTTTGCTGCAGGTGCTCCCGCAGCGGCAGCCTTGCGCGCAGGCGCCGCGGAAACTGGCGTCTTGGGAGCAGATGCCTTGGGACGATCGGACACGATTAAGCCTCCTCGGTCTTGCTCAGTCCACCAAACCTACGGTCACGGCCCTGATAGGCCAAAATGGCGTCGACAAGGCCCCAACGATCAAAGTCGGGCCAATAGGTATCGGTGACGTAGAATTCGGAATAAGCCACCTGCCACAGCAGATAGTTCGAAAGGCGCAGCTCACCAGAAGTGCGAATCACAAGCTCAGGATCGGGAAGGCCGGCGGTATAGAGGTGGGAAGCCACCATGTCGTCATCAATTGCGGCAGGATCGATCTTACCGGCGGCAGTGTCGAGTGCGATTTGACGGACAGCGCGGGTAATCTCGGCACGCGCGCCGTAGTTGACGGCAAGCGCCAGCGTCATACCGGTGTGATCGGCGCACTCGGCAAGACCGCGCTCAAAAACGTCGCGAGTCTTCTTGGGCAGCGCGGAAATGTCACCCAAAAAGACGACGCGCACATTTTCGCGCTTCAGAAGCGGCAGCTCGTCGATAAACGTCTTGGCAAACAGATGCATCAAGACGTTGACCTCATGCTGCGGGCGGTTCCAGTTTTCGGTAGAAAACGCATAGGCCGAAAGCACGTCGACGCCCAGACGCACGCAGGCAGTAATAATCTCGCGAAGGGAGACGATACCCGCCTTGTGGCCCTCAGTGCGTGCAAGACCGCGCGACGTGGCCCAACGACCGTTGCCGTCCATGATGCACGAGATATGGTGCGGAATGTTATTGAGGTCAAGGTCGGAAAAACCGACGCCCGCAGGGGCGTCGGCAAAGTACTCGACCAGTTTATGCTCGTCGTATTGCACCTTAGATCTCCATGACCTCGGCTTCTTTTTCCTTCAGAAGCTCCTCGACCTTGGCGACATACTCATCGGTGTGCTTCTGGACCTTGGCCTGCTCGCGACGGACATCGTCCTCGGTGAGCTCCTCATCGCGCTCGAGCTTGTTGTTAAAGTCGCGACGGATGTTACGGATAGACACCTTGGCCTGCTCGGCGTACTCGCGGCACTCCTTGACGAGCTCGCGACGGCGCTCCTCAGTGGGAGCCGGGAACGGAAGACGAACGACGGTGCCATCGGAGTTGGGGGTAATACCCAGATCGGAAGCGCCGATGGCCTTGACGATAGCATTGATGAGCGCCTTGTCCCACGGCTCGATGAGCAGCATGTGGGCCTCGGGGGTCTTGACGGCGGCAACCTGCGTGACCGGCGTGGGAACACCGTAATAATCGACGGTGATGTCGGACAGAATGTTGGCATTGGCGCGGCCGGTACGAACCTTGGAGAAGTTATGCTTGAGGGACTCGAGCGACTTGTCCATATGGGCGGTGATGTTCTCTGCCATGCTTAATCCTCCTGATAGACGAGCGTGCCGACGGGCTCACCCGCGAGCGCGCGCTTGACGGTGTCCTCGCCATCGATGTTGAGGACCAAAATAGGCATACGGTTATCCTGGCACAGAGCCGTAGCCGTGGAATCCATAACCTGCAGGCCGCGAACGAGAACCTCGTGATAGGTAATCTTGTCAAAACGGACGGCATCGGCGCACTTGACGGGATCCTTGTCGTAGATGCCGTCAACCTTGGTGGCTTTAATCAGAATCTCGGCGCCGATCTCGCACGCACGAAGAGCCGCGGCGGTGTCGGTCGTAAAGTACGGATTTCCCGAACCGGCGGCAAAAATAACAACGTTGCCCTTGGAAAGGTGGTTGATAGCGCGACGGCGAATATAGGGCTCGCAGATCTCGTTCATCTGGATAGCGCTCATCACGCGGCAGGGAACATCGTTATGCTCGAAGGCATCCTGCAGGGCGAGCGCGTTCATAACGGTTGCCAGCATGCCCATGTAGTCGGCCTGAGCACGCTCCATGCCACCGGCAGCGCCTGCCATGCCGCGGAAAATATTGCCGCCGCCGACAACGACGCCGACCTCATGGCCAACGGCGAGCAGCTCCTTGACCTGCTTGGCAAGATGGTCGGTAACCTTGGGGTCAATGCCATATTGGCCGTCGCCCATCAGTGCTTCGCCGGAAAGCTTAAGAAGCACGCGTTTATATCGGATGTCGGACAAAGCGATCCTCCTTTAATTAGACTCTCAATATGATATCAAAGGCTCTGATAAGAGCCATGAAAAAGCAGGCTGTGAGTAAAACCCACAGCCTGCTCATTACCAGCTACAAGAGCTTATTTACTCGCCACGGACCAGACGGTCAAAGGCAACGACGGTAATGGTGTCGCCGAGCTCCTTGGAGACCTGCTCAGCGTACTTCTTGATGGTGAGGGAGCTGTCCTTGATGAACTCCTGCTCGGTGAGCACGGACTGCTTGTAGAACTTCTCCAGACGGCCGACAGCCATCTTCTCCTGGATAGCCTCGGGCTTGCCGGACTCGGCAGCCTGAGCCATGTAGATCTGCTTCTCGTGCTCGACGGTCTCGGCCGGAACCTGATCGCGGGTAGCGCAGATCGGGGCGACGGCGGCAACCTGAAGGGCAACGTCGTGAGCGAAGGCCTTGAAGGACTCAGCCTGAGCGGTCTCGGCCTTCTCGAAAGCAAACTCGACGAGGACGCCGATCTTACCACCCATGTGGATGTAAGAAGCGAGCGCGCCGTTCTCGGCCTTGCGGGCAGCGAAGCGGGAGATCTTCATGTTCTCGCCCATGATGTGAATCATCTCGGTGAGCTCGGAGGAAACGGTCTCCTCGCCCATCGGCTTCTCGAGCAGAGCGTCGACGTCAGCAGGCTCGGTGGTAGCGACAACCTCAGCGACCTTGGAAGCAAAGCCAGTGAACTTGGCGTTGGAGCCAACGAAGTCGGTCTCGCAGGAGAGCTCGAGCAGAGCACCGGTCTTGCCATCCTCGGAGACGAACGCGGCGACAGCGCCCTCGTTGGTCTCACGGCCAGCCTTCTTGGCAGCCTTGGCGAGGCCGTTCTTACGCAGAACGTCGACAGCGGCGTCCATGTCGCCGTCAGCCTCGACGAGAGCCTTCTTGCACTCCATCATCGGGGAGTCGGTCATCTCGCGGAGCTGCTTGACCATAGCGGCGGTAATCTGGGCCATTGTGGTTCCTTTCAAAGAGATGAAAAAGAATTAACTAAGACTGATTTACTCGGCCTTGGGCTCAGCGGCCATCTCGGCCTCGGAGACCTGCTCCTTGCCGGAGCCAGCGAGGCAGGCGTCAGCCATGAGCTCGCACATAAGGGTGACAGCAGAGATAGCGTCATCATTGCAGGGAATGCCGTACTCGACCTCGTCGGGATCGGAGTTGGTGTCGATCAGAGCGACGACGGGGATGTTCAGGCGCTGAGCCTCCTTGATGGCGTTCTCCTCGCGCTTGGTGTCGATGACGAAGAGAGCCTGGGGCAGACCCTTCATGTCGCGGGCACCACCGAGGTTGGTCTGGAGCTTGGTGAGCTCCTTGCCGAGCACAGCCTGCTCCTTCTTGGGGAGCACTGCCATGCGACCGTCCTCGACCATGGCCTCGAGCTCCTCCATGCGGTTGATGCGGGAGCGGATGGTGACGAAGTTGGTCAGCATGCCGCCGAGCCAACGCTGGTTGATGTAAGGCATGTTGGCGCGCTCAGCAGCGTTCTTGACGGCCTCCTGAGCCTGCTTCTTGGTGCCGACGAACAGCACGTTGCCGCCCTTGGCGACGTTCTTGACGAAGGTGTAGGCCTGGTCGGCGTCGAGGATAGTCTGCTTGAGGTCGAGGATGTAGATGCCGTTGCGCTCACCGAAGATGAACGGCTTCATCTTGGGGTTCCAGCGACGGGTCTGGTGACCGAAGTGGCAGCCGGCCTCGAGCAGGGTGCGGATATTAATCTTGGTAGCCATGTTAAACCTCCTGTGGTTTGCCTCCGCGCGGGGTCATCCTCCAAAACCAACCCGGACATGTGCTACCAAAGCCCGGGCACCACGGTATGAAGTAGCCGCGCGTGCGTGATAAAAACATGTTGCCGTGAAGCAACCCGATGAATGATAGCAGGAATGCCTCTTCCTGCCAACCCGCAATCAAAACCACACACCTGAGTGCGGCGCGGGACGTCCCAGCCACTATTCGCCGCGGGGATGGGCTTGAGCCACGGCACGTTTAAGCCGATCGGGTGTGAGATGCGTGTAGATCTGCGTCGTGGACAGGCTCGCATGACCTAGCAGCTCTTGAACCGAGCGCAGGTCCGCACCGCCCTCGAGCAAGTCGGTCGCAAAGGTATGGCGCATCGCATGCGGGGCGATGTCAGCCGGAATGCCGGCGAGCGTCGCCAGCGTATGGAACCGCCGCCGAAGCATCGCGGCGCTCATGCGATTGCCGCGCGCCGATATAAGCAGCGGATGCGGCCCGGTAGCGAGGTCGCGGCGCTTTGCCCGAGCGAGCAACTCCGGCCTCCCCTCTTCAATATAGAGACGCGTCTCATCGAGCGCACGACGATACAGAGGGACGATACGCTCCTTGCTCCCCTTGCCCCACAGGCGCAGCGTGCGCTCGGACCATGAGATGGATTCCACATTGAGCGCCGCAAGCTCTGAGATGCGGGCACCCGAGGCATAGAGCAACTCGAGCATCGCCGCATCGCGCAGTCCCGCGGGTGTTGAGGTATCAGGCGTCTTGAGCAGCGCCTCGACCTGCTGGGTCGTAAGGACGCCCGGCAGGTCACGCGGCAGCTTGGGCGACGCGATCGCCGAGACCGCATCGCCCTCGACAATCCCCTCGGCAGCCATCCAGCGATAGAGAGATCGGATAGCCGACAGGTGCGCCGCAAGCGTTCGGGGAGCCACCTGCTCACGCGAAAGCTCGGCAAGATAGCGACGAATGGTGCGCACGTCGGCAGCGAAAGCATCAATATCCTCGCGCTCGCACCAGGCAGCAAAGCGCTCCAGCCTCGAGCCATAGGCCGTCACCGTGTTGGGAGAAAGCCCCTCAACGCGTGCGATATAGGCGATAAAAGAGTCGACGGTGTCGTACAGGTCAAAGGCTATGACCGATCGCCTCCAAACAAGTCGGAACGCGTGGCCAAGTAGGCATCGAGGGCCTCGAGCGCACGGTCCGCATAGGCCTGATAGCGGTCGCGCTTGCTGCGGCGCTTACCGTCCTCGAGCGGCGGCACCAGGCCAAAGTTGACATGCATGGGCTGATAGCCCACGGTGGCAGGATCGGTCGCATAGCCCACGAGCGCACCCAGGGCGCCCACGCGGGGCAACTCGACGGAATCGGCGCCGATAGCCTCTGCATAGGTGTTGAGCGCCGCGAGCAGACCGGTCGCCACGGCTTCCATGTACCCCTCGGTGCCGGTGATCTGACCGGCCAGGCGCACGCCGGTACCGGGCACGGCAAAGGTGCCATCGAGCACGTGCGGGGCGTCGACAAAGGTATTGCGGTGCATGACACCGTAGCGGAAGAACTCAGCGTTCTCCAGGCCCGGCACCATATGGAAGACGCGCTTCTGCTCGCCAAAGGTCAGGTTGGTCTGGAAGCCCACCAGGTTATAGGCGGTCTTCTCCTTGTTCTCGGCACGCAGCTGAATCGCCGCCCAAGGGCGACGTCCGGTACGCGGGTCGGTGAGGCCGACGGGCTTCATGGCGCCAAAGCGAATGGCGTCCTTGCCGGTGCGCGCAACCTCCTCGGCAGGCTGGCAGGCCTGGAACAGATCGCCGCCCTCAAAGTCCTTGAGCACCACGCGGTCGGCCGTGGTGAGCGCCTCGATAAAGGCCTCGTACTCCTCCTTGTTGAGCGGAGCGTTGAGATAGTCGCCGCTCCCCTGCTCCTCGTAGCGCGACTGCGAAAACAGCACGTCCATATCGAGCGTGGAGGCATCGACGATCGGCGCCGCGGCATCGAAGAACGCAAGGGCGTCGCCACCGACGAGCTTCATGACCTCTTCGCTCAGCGCCGGTGAACACAGCGGGCCCGCGGCAATGACCACGTGGCCCTCGGGGATCTGGGTGACCTCGCCGTGAACGACCTCGATATTGGGGCGGGCGGCAACCTCAGCCTCGACGAGCTCGGAGAATGTAACACGGTCGACCGCCAGGGCGCCACCAGCGGGAACAGCAGCGCGATGGGCGCAGTCGAGCAGGACTGAACCCATGCGCTCAAGCTCGGCCTTCAGCAAACCAGCCGCGGAATCCGGACGGGTCGACTTAAACGAATTGGAGCAGACGAGCTCTGCCAGGTGATCGGTATGGTGAGCCGGGGAGCTCACCTGGGGGCGCATCTCGCACAGCTTTACGGCAAACCCGCGGTCTGCCAGCTGGATCGCGCATTCCGAACCCGCCAGACCGCCACCGATAACCGTCACCTGATCGAACTGCATCTGCAAACACCTTTCTAATTGACACGTTTTCCATTGTGACCGAAGGGCGTCTGGGCGTGAAGGGCAAACTTGGAGGGCGCATACCTTCCATCCATCATGCGCTCGATAAGGCCCTCGAGTTCAAGCGAACCCAAGAGTTTGAGTACGCCGACAGCATCGAGTGAGACGAGCGCCGCGATGTCGTCGACCTTGAGCGGAGAGGCGATGAGCGCATGCATCACGGTCTGCTGTGTTGGATTCAGGTCGGCAATGCCGGGAGCATCGGGGCGCGAGTAGCGCAGGGTGCCGTATATGCGAGAGATAGCCATCTCGATGGACTCCTCGTCGACAATGCAGCAGGCACCGTTCGCAATGAGGTAATTCGTGCCACGCGACTCGGGCGATAGGATCGACCCCGGCACGGCAAGAAGTTCGCGCCCCAAATCCATAGCAGCCTCGGCTGTAGAAAACGTCCCGGAAGGCATACCCGCCTCGGATACAAAGAGGGCTTGCGACAGGGCCGCGATCACGCGATTGCGACGCGGAAAGGCAAACTTGCGCGGACCCATGCCCCACGGAGAGATCGACACGACCGCGCCGCCCGTATCGAGCGTGCGCGTAATAAGCCCCGCGCTCGAACGCGGGTAGACCACGTCGGCGCCCGTCCCCAGCACCACGACGTGTTTGCCGCCGGCGTTGACCGCAGCCCAACCCGAGGCCTGGTCACAACCGACTGCACCGCCCGAAACTACCGTCACTCCCGCCTCAACCGCCACCTTCGCCGCAAGCTCTGCCACGGCAAGACCATACGGCGAGGCCTTTCGCGCACCGATGATGGAGAGCGCGGGCGTCGAAAGCGCCTCGGGGTTGCCGCGCACATAGAGCGTCTGAGGTACATCAGAAAGCTCCAAAACGGTCTCGGGATACAACGCGTCACCTGGATGCAGCTCGAAGGTCCCCTCAGCCATCATTGGTCCCTCCTTCCCTGGTACATCGCCGCCTCGAGCACGTGGTCCTGCGTCACCTGCTCGCTCTCGGCGACATCTGCGATCGTGCGCGCAATGCGAACAAGGCGCACGATGCCACGCCCTGTGAGATGCGTGCGCTTCGACAGGCCGAGCACACACTTCTCCGCCGCATCATCGAGCTCAAAGGTCGAAACGACGCCGTCAATGGACCGAGTCTCGTCATCCTCGGCCTCGGCATCCGCATCGTCCATGCGGGATTCGCGCCAAGCGCGAAAGGCGCGACCGCGCACAACGTAGTCACGTAACTCGGCCGACGACATGCCCTCCGCACCCTCGATAATCACTTGAGGGTCGGGACGGGTCACATCGATCATCATGTCGATACGGTCGGCCAAAGGACCGCGCAGTTTAGACCGATAGCGCTCGACCATCGCCGCCGAGCAGCGACACGGCACCTCGCGATCGCCCAAAAAGCCGCAGGGGCAGGGATTGCTCGCAGCCAGCAGCTGAAAGCGCGACGGGAAGGTAAAAGCCCCGTCGACGCGTACGATCCTCACGTAGCCGCGCTCGATGGGCTGACGCAGCGTCTGCAGCACGCCAGTGGGAAACTCGGCAAGCTCGTCCAAAAAGAGCACGCCGCCATGAGCAAGGCTGATCTCACCCGGGTGCACCGGGCGCCCGCCGCCGATAAGGCCTGCGGTCGAAATACTGTGGTGGGGACTGCGGAAGGGGCGGTGCCCCGCCAACAAGCCATCAATGTTCTCACCCAAAACCGAATGGATGCACAGTGCCTCCTGCTGATCCTCAACGGAAAGCTCGGGCAGGATGCCGGTCATACGGCGTGCGAGCATCGTCTTGCCCGATCCCGGAGACCCGATCATGAGCAAGCCGAGTTCTCCTGCCGCCGCAAGCGCCATGCCGCGTTTAGCGACTTCCTGCCCCAGCACGTCTGCATAGTCGAGCTCGGGCTCAAAGGTCGCCTCGACACCCTCGGAATCCAAGTAGTGCCGTGCGGCATCGCCCATGCCATGAGCAAGCTGAGACAGATGGTCGATAAAGCCGCAATCTACGCCCGCGAGTGGCACATGCTGGTCGGACCTGCCGGCGATAAAAGACAGCCCCATGTCGCGAGCCAATAGCTGAAACGCCACCTCGCCCTTGACGGGAAGCACCGTACCGTCCAGACCAAGCTCACCTGCGATAAGGCAGCGATCGAGGTTGTCACGGGGAATCTGCTCATCGGCCGCTAGAACCGCGATGGCGATGGGCAGGTCAAAGCCGCTACCGGTCTTGCGGATATCGCCGGGTGCCAGGTTAATGGTAATGCCCGAGCGCGGGATCTCGAACCCGGCGGAGCGCATCGCGCAGCGAATACGACCGCGTGACTCCATCACCTCCATACTCGGAATGCCGAGCATCTGGATGCCCGGAACGCCACCGGCAAGCGAGACCTCGACCGTGACGTGAATCGCCTCGACGCCGCGGATGCAGGCCGCGTGAACGGCAAACGTCTCGAACGCCATCACGACACCTGCCAATCGAACGCGTTGTACTGATGCTCGATCTCGGCGATATGCCCGCCGCGGATGGTGACACCCACAGCATCGAAGCGAATCGCCTTGAGCGGATAATGCTCCATGAGATAGCAACTTGCGATGCGGCGGTAGCGGCGTTGCTTTTGGGCGTCCACGGCCTCCTCGGGAAAGACCCGCGTGGTGCAATCCAGCGAAACGCGTCTGGTCTTGACCTCGGCCATCACCACGACATCGTCGAGCTCATCGAGCAGCACCAGATCGGCCTCGCCCTCGGTGCAACGATAGCCCTGCTCCAGCAAGGTGTAGCCGCGCTCGTTAAAGTAGTCGATGGTGATCAGCTCGCCCAGCATGCCTAGCTCGCGGGGACTGAGTCCCTTGATAAACTCGGGCGTCATCGCCCCGGAGTCGAGCTCGCCGTTTTCCCAACGCTCCTTGAGCTGCTGCGTCTTGCTCTTTTTGCTTGCGGCACTCATGGGGTCTCCTTTCCCGCACACTGCATTGCCCCGATGATGAGGGCACCTTTCGTGCGGGTAAGTACCGGAAGCAAACCAAAAGCTGACCAAATGCCGTCAAAAAACGGGCCGTACGCAACAATGGTGTTGCATACGGCCCGCTACCAGCAGGTTTATAAAACCCCAGAGGTCCATGTCTCCACAATTGGCCTAGAAAAGGCGCTCAGTCTGCAGAAAGTTTCCGCAAAAGCTCACGCGGTGCAGCGGACAAAGTCCATGTTTGCGAATGGCCTCGATGTGCTCGGGGCTCGCATAGCCCTTCGACTCGGCCAGATGGTACTCGGGATACTCGGCGTCGTACTCGACCATCATCTCGTCACGCGTGACCTTGGCCATGATGGACGCCGCGGCGATGCAGGCGATCTTGGCATCGCCCTTCACCACATCGCGCTCGTTAGGAACGGCGCCCAAGGGGTTGCCATCCATAAGCACGCAATCGGGCTCGAGCCCCGTATCGGCCACGGCGCCCGCAACGGCGGTACGGATAGCACGGGCCATGCCCATCTCATCGATATCCTTAGGCGCGATATGGCAAAAACCGATCGCCGTCGCCACCTCGGCAATCTTCACTGAGAGCAACTCGCGGCGCGCGGGCGTGAGCTTTTTGGAATCGTTGATACCCCAGACGCGCGGCTCCATAGGAAGACAGACGGCGCATACCGTCAAAGGGCCGGCCACCGATCCGCGACCCACCTCGTCGACACCAACGACCACCCCATCGCCACCAAGCTCATGCATAAGCTCGTACATGTCATTGACGCGCTCGCGCTCGGCAAGCTCTTTGACATGGCGTTTGAGGGCGCGTTCACAAGCCTTGATCACCTGCTGGCGTGGGTCCTCGCGATAATGCTCCACGAGGGCGGGAATCTCCTCAAACGTAGCGCTCGCCAACTCACCGGCAACCTGCGATGCCGAAACCGAGCTCGTCATGTTGGCCATACCAGGCCCTCCTTGCATGCAAATCAGATAAAAAGAAGGGCCACCCGAAGGTGACCCTTGTGTCCAAACGAGTGGACAGACGCTGCGATCTTCTTAGCGCTTCTCGGGGATGCGAGCAGCCTTGCCCACCTTGTCGCGGAGGTAGTACAGCTTGGCGCGACGGACGCGACCATGACGAACGACCTCGAGCTTGGCGATCTTGGGGCTGTGAAGCGGGAAGGTACGCTCAACACCGACACCGAAGGACATCTTGCGGACGGTGAAGGTCTCGCGGGCACCGGCGCCGGCCATGCGGATGACGTCGCCCTGGAAGACCTGGATGCGCTCGCGGTCGCCTTCCTTAATGCGGTAGTGAACCTTGACGTTGTCGGCGACGCGAACCTGAGGAATGTCCTCGCGGATCTGCTGACGCTCAATTGCGCGGATGTAATCCATGTGCAATTCCTTACTCTTCTAGAGGTGCCGTACCACCTTGGCCGGCACGTAGTTGAACAAACGTATTCGAGTATACACGCGCGGGTTTCTGCTGCAAGAACAATTTTTTACGCAGACAAAAAGACAAAACCCGCACATGATAACCGCCCGCCTCACGAATGAGACGGGCGGTATGAAGGGGCGCTACGCTAGGCGTCGATGCGCAGGGGGCTAGGCGTTGCGCTTGGCCTCGAGCTTGGCCTGAGCGGCAGCCAGGCGCGCGAGGGGCACGCGATAGGGCGAGCAGGACACGTAGTCCACGTCGGCCACGTTAAACAGGCCCTTGATGGACTTGGGGTCGCCGCCGTGCTCGCCGCACACGCCAAAGTGCATGTCGGGATTGGTGGCGCGGCCCTTCTCGACGGCCAAGCGCACGAGCTCCAGCACTGCCGCGTCGATGGTCTCGAAGGGGTTGTCTTTCAGGATCTTTTTATGCATGTACAGCGGGATGAACTTGGCCTCGGCGTCATCGCGCGAGAAGCCAAAGGTCGTCTGGGTGAGGTCGTTGGTGCCAAAGCAGAAGAAGTCGGCATGATGGGCGATCTCGTCAGCGACCATGCAGGCACGCGGCAGCTCGAGCATCGTGCCCACGGGAATATTGAGCTCGACGCCTTCCTCGGCGGAAACCTCGGCGATCACGCGCTCGATAACCTCGCGGGTCTGGACATGCTCGGCCGTGATGGAAACGAGCGGAACCATGATCTCGGGGCGCGGGTCGACACCCTCCTTGATAAGGCGGGCAGCGGCCGTGGCGACGGCGCGAACCTGCATGAGCGGCAGATCGCCAAAGACGACGGACAGGCGCACGCCGCGCAAGCCCAGCATGGGGTTGGACTCGACCATGCCATCAATGCGACGCAGGCGGGCGCGCAGGGCAGTGAGCTCCTCCTCGGGAGCGCCGGCGGCCTCCTTCTTGGTGATGGCGACCTCGAGCTCGCGAGGATTATCCAGGAACTCATGAAGCGGCGGATCGAGCAGGCGGACGACCACATCGCGACCGGACATGGTCTTGAACATCGCCAGGAAGTCCTCGGTCTGAACCTTGAGCAAGTCGGCCAGGGCCTGCTGCTTCACGGCCTCATCGTCAGACAGGATAAAGCTCTGGATGATGTTCTTGCGATCGCCCAGGAACATGTGCTCGGTGCGGCACAGACCGATGGCCTCGGCGCCAAACTCGAGCGCGAGCTCGGCATCCTCGGGGTTGTCGGCGTTGACGCGCACGTGGTTGGCGTGACCGTCGGTCTCGTCCAAACGGATCTCATCGGCCCAAGACAGGATGGTGTCCAGGTCGCCGGTGAGCTCTGCAGAGACCAGGTCGACCGCGCCGTCGACGACGATGCCCAGGGTACCGTCGATGGAGATGACATCACCCTCGCGCAGCACGCGGTCGCTGCCCTCGATGTGCACGACCTTCTCGGCGGCGTCGATATGGAAGCGCTCGACACCGCAGACGCAGGGCGTACCCATGCCGCGGGCGATAACGGCGGCATGGCTCGTCTTGCCGCCATGGCTGGTCAGGATGCCCTCGGCGGCGACCATGCCCTTCAGGTCATCGGGGTTGGTCTCCCAGCGGACCAGAATGACCTTGTGGCCCTCGTTGGCGCGCGCGACGGCGTCATCACTCGAGAACACGACCTCGCCCACGGCGGCACCAGGGCTGGCGTTAAGGCCGCTGGCCAGGGCCTCGTACTTCTTGGTGGCGTCGAACTGCGGGTGCAGGAGCTGGTCGAGCTGCGCGGGATCGATGCGGCTCACAGCCTCCTCGCGGGTGATCAGGCCCTCCTCGACCATTTCGATAGCAATGCGCAGGGCGGCAGTGGCGGTGCGCTTGCCCACGCGGGTCTGGAGCATCCAGAGCTTGCCCTGCTCGATGGTGAACTCGATATCGCACATATCACGGTAATGATCCTCGAGCGTCAGGAACACGCGCTCGAGCTCCTCGCCTGCGGACTCGAGGCCCGAGGTGGTCTTGAGGTCGGCGATGGGCTCGGTGTTTCGGATGCCGGCGACGACGTCCTCGCCCTGGGCATTCACCAAAAAGTCGCCATAGAACTCCTTGGTTCCGTCGGCCGGGTTGCGCGTAAAGGCGACGCCGGTCGCCGAGGTCTCGCCCTTGTTGCCAAAGGCCATGGCCTGGACGTTGACGGCGGTGCCGAGCTCATCGGAAATGCCATGCTGCTTGCGGTAGATGCAGGCGCGCTCGTTCATCCAGCTGCCAAAGACGGCCTGGATGGCAAGGCGCAGCTGAAGCTCCGGGTCGTGCGGGAAGACGGGCTTGCCGTCAGCGACCTCGAGCTCGGGATACAGGGCAGCCTCGACGTTCTCGGAGAAGATGCCCTTGAAGGTCTCGACGAGTTCCTGCAGGTCCTCGGCCGAAAGCTCGGAATCGACGCGAACGCCGGCGACCAGGCGGGCCTGGGTCAGGGCATTCTCGAACAAGTCGGCATCGACACCCATGACGACGTTGGAGAACATCTGGATAAAGCGACGATAGCTGTCCCAGGCAAAGCGCGGGTTTTGCGTCTGGGCGATAAGGCCCTGAACGGAGTCGTCGTTGAGGCCCAGGTTGAGAACTGTGTCCATCATGCCGGGCATGGAGAACGGAGCGCCCGAGCGAACCGACACGAGCAGCGGATCGGAGGCGTCGCCGAGCTTCTTGCCGCAACGGGCCTCGAGGTCCGCCTCGGCGGCAACGATCTCATCGAGTGCGCCTTCGGGCCAGACGTTGCCGGCACCGGAGTACTCGACACAGGTCTGGCAGGTAATGGTAAAGCCACCGGGAACCGGCAGACCGATGCGGCTCATCTCGGCAAGGTTTGCGCCTTTGCCGCCAAGCACGAAGTTCATGGATTTGTCGCCCTCAGTGACACAGGTGCCCTGGGCGTCGGTTCCAAAACGGTAAACCCTCTTGCAATCGCTCACGATACTTCCCCTTCCATGCGCTTACGCGCACGACCGTGGTAACGAATCGACCCGCCGGATGCGGGCCGTGAGGGAACTATACGGCGGGTTTTGGACAGGCTTGAGCAGAGGGTGCGCGGTTTGGTAAACGTGCTAAAACCGGCGGTAAACGGTAGGTAAAGGTGGTTACCTTATGAAGATACCACTACAAGGAAAGTGCAGGTCGGATGCGATGTTTTTGCTAAATCGCTTTACCATTTATCAGCATTATTTCCAAGTATTCTCTTTGGTTAGCTAAAAGAGCCCCGTCCCAAATTAGCTACCCAAACAACCTTGTCCCAAGTGAGCTACTTTTGTTGAGCGCGGCGGACGGCACGGCGGGCTCTTGCCTCTTGAATCTCTTCAAGGTGAGCAATGATCTCGGCAGCGCTTTCCTCGATGGCTTTGCCGTCGGTACGCACAACAAAGCAGCCTAAGCGCTTCATGAGAGCACGAGCTTCCTCAAGCTCGCCGCGCACGCTCTCGGGCTCGGCATAGGAGCCTGCGACGGCGCGGGCGTAGTCGTCGCCCAAGCGGCTATCGCGAATCTCGGAAATCACATCGACGGTCGAAATCAAGCCGAACAGGCGCATCGGGTCAACCTCGTAAATCGACTTGGGCGGCTCCATGCCATGCGCCAGTGGGACATTGGCGACCTTGTAGCCCTGATAGGCTAAATACATCGACAGCGGCGTCTTGGATGTACGCGACACACCCAGCAGCACGATATCGGCACCCGACAGATCGTCGCAACCACGACCGTCATCGTGCTCAACGAAATACTCCATGGCCTCGATACGATGGAAATAGCGGTCATCGGTCTTGTGAATCACGCCCGCAACGCACTTGGGCGGCACACCGATGAGCGACGACAGCACGGCAAGCGTCGGGCCGATCAGGTCGACCGAACGGATATGCAGCATACCCAGGTAATCGAGCACGCGGGCGCGAAGCGCCGGATCGACAATGGTATGGAACACGGCGACATCGCGATGGTCGGCATCGACGCGCGGCCCCACAAATGACTTGACCTGCTCCACCGAGGTCACCTTGGGCAGGCGCAAGAGACGAAAAGCCCCTTCATCAAATTGCCCGGACGCCGCAAGCACCACCTCACAAGCGGTATCGCCGAGCGAATCGGAGATAACGATAACGGTGGGACGAGCGGTGACCGGGCAATCCATGCGGGGCTCCTTTTGCGCTTATGCGCAGGCTGGCTTACTTTTTGCGGGCAAGCTCACCGATGTTGGCGATGCCGGAGAAAACGGCCTCGAAGCGGTTGAGCAGCTTAAGGCGATTATCGCGAAGCTGCTCGTCCTTGTCCATGACCATGACCTCGTCGAAGAAGCGGTCGATGGGGGCACGCAGGGCGGCGAGGGCAGCAAATGCGGCCGGGTAGTCCTCGGCAGCAAGGGCGGCATCGACAGCGGTCTGAGCAGCCTCGGAGGCGTCGGCGAGCGCGAGTTCGGCCTCGCCCATCAGGGCGCGGTCGTACTCCGCACCCAGCTCGGGCTTCGAGATATGCGCGGCACGGGCATAGGCGGTAGCCAGGTTGTCGAACGTCTCAGCGTCGTTTTTGCGGGCCTCGTCGAGGGCGGCGCAGCGGGCGAAGAAGACGGACGGGGCGATAATGTGCACCGCGGAGACAGCGGCAACGGTATCGGCCGGGATCTTTTCGTCGCGGGCCATGCTCACCAGGCGGCCATGGAAGAAGTCACGAACCTGCTGGGCGACCTCGGCGGCGTCGAACTCAATGCCCTGCTCACTGTAGAGTTCGAGGGCAAAGTCGATGAGCGACGTGGGGTCGATCGGCAGACGGTCGCGCAGGATGTTGATAATGCCGATAGCGGCACGACGCAGCGCGTAGGGGTCGGAGGAGCCGGTCGGGGGCTCGCCGATGGCAAAGATACCGGCGATGGTATCGAGCTTGTCGGCGCAGGCCACGATGCAGCCAGCGGTGCCCTCGGGCAGCTCGTCACCGGCAAAACGGGGACGATAGTGATCGCGAATAGCATGGGCGACCTCGTCGTTCTCCCCCATCGCGGTCGCGTAATAACCGCCCATCACGCCCTGCTGGCTCGTGAACTCGACGACGGCGTTGGACACCAGGTCTGCCTTGCACAGGTGTGCGGCGCGAGCAGCGTCGGCGGCAAGATGGGCGCCCAGGTGAGCCTCGCGGGCGATAGCGAGCGCGAGCTGCTCGATGCGCTCGGACTTGGCGAGCACGCTACCGAGCTTCTCCTGGAAGGCAACCTTGGACAGACGCTCACGGAACTCGTCGAGGGAGATCTTCAGGTCCTCCTCGTAGAAGAACTTAGCGTCGTCCAGACGGGCGCGCACGACGCGCTCGTTACCGTCGATCACGCGCTCGGCGTTCTCGGGCTTGCTGTTGGAGACGACCACGAACTCACGCGTCAGCTTGCCCTCCCCGTCATAGATCGGGAAGTAGCGCTGGTTGGTGAGCATGGACTCGCAGATAATCTCGTGCGGGACCTTGAGGAACTCCTCGTCGAAAGTACCGACGAGCACCGTCGGCCACTCGCAGAGGTTAATGACCTCCTCAAAGACCTTCTTGGGCGTATCGACATGGCAGCCGGGGCGAGCGGCCTCGACCTCGGAGATACCGGCAAGGATGGCCTCGCGACGGCGCTCGGCAGAAAGCACGCCGGCGTCCTCGAGTACCTGCTCGTAGGCGGCGGGGCTGGCGACAACGTGGTCACCGGGGCCGAGCACGCGATGGCCGCGCGTGGTGTTGCCGCTCGTCACGTCGGCAAACGACACGGGCACAACATCCTCGCCCAGAAGGCAGCAAATCCAGCGGACCGGACGCACGAACGTCGCGTGCTCGTGGCCCCAGCGCTGGGAGCGGTAGTTGGGCCACTGCAGGCCGGCAATGGTCTTCTCGCACAGGGCCGTCAGGATCGGGGTTGCCGGTGCGGAGGGAATGTTCTTCTCGGCAAAGACATACTCGCGACCATCGGTATCCTCACGACGGACCAGGTCCTCGGCAGCCACACCGCACTTGCGGGCGAAGCCCTGGGCGGCCTTGGTGGCGTTACCGTCAGCGTCGAAGGCGATGTTTGCCGCGGGGCCACGCTTGACCTCGTGAACCTCATCGGTCGCGGTGGCGACGTCGGCCACGAGTGCAGCCAAACGACGCGGACTCGAGATCACGCGGACCTCGCCGTGGGCCAGACCGGCCTCGTCGAGACCCTTGGCGATCATGGTGCCAAGCTGCTTGACGGCATTGTTCAGCGGTGCGGAGGGCATTTCCTCCGTACCGATCTCAAACAGGAAATCCTTAGCGTCTGCCATGGCTTACGCCACCTCGCCTTCCTGGTTGGCATTCTCGTTGACTCCGGCGACCTCGGCCATATAGGCCTCGCAGCACGCCTTGGCGACGGCGCGGACACGCAGGATGTAGTTGGCACGCTCGACCGCAGACAGAGCGCCGCGGGCATCGAGCAGATTGAAAGCGTGGCTGCACTTCATGACGCAGTCGTATGCGGGCAACGGCAGCTTGCGATCCAGGCAGGAATGGCACTCGGCCTCGTAGTCGTCAAACTTCTGACGCATCATCTCGACGTTGGCGACCTCAAAGTTATAGGCACTGAATTCGCGCTCGTTCTCGAGGAACACGTCGCCGTAGGTCATGGGCGTGCCATCGGGCAGGTAGCTCCACACCAGATCGTAGACCGAGTTGACGCCCTGGGCGTACATGGCGATACGCTCCAGGCCATAGGTAATCTCGACGGGCACGGGGTCGACCTCGATACCGCCCACCTGCTGGAAGTACGTAAACTGCGTGACCTCCATGCCGTTGAGCCAGACCTCCCAGCCAAGGCCCCAGGCGCCCAGGGTCGGGCTCTCCCAGTCGTCCTCGACAAAGCGGACGTCATGGTCGTTGGGGTCCAGGCCAATGGCGGCCAGCGAACCCAGGTAGAGCTCCTGGGCGTTGACCGGCGACGGCTTGATGAGCACCTGGAACTGATAGTAGTGCTGCATGCGGTTAGGGTTCTCGCCGTAGCGGCCGTCGGCGGGACGGCGGCAAGGCTGCGCATAGCAGGTGCGCCACTCGGCGGGACCGAGCGAGCGCAGCGTGGTCGCGGTATGGAAGGTACCGGCACCGACCTCGGAGTCATAGGGCTGCATAATGACGCAGCCCTGCTCGCCCCAGTACTGCTGGAGGCGCAGGATGATGTCTTGGAAGGAAAGCGATGAAGCGTTCATGCCTCTAATATCCCCTCGTCGAAACGATTACACGGTTAGGTACTGTACTATAGCGGTTTTTAGTCGATAGCGCCGATGCGGCTGAGCGGCCAGTAGCGCACAAGCGCCACAGCGATCAAATCAGAGCGATCGACGGGACCAAAGTAGCGCGAGTCGGCAGAGTTTTCGCGGTTGTCGCCCATCACCCACACGCACCCGTCGGGAACGGTGTAGGGATAACTCACCTGGGCGGCGGGCGCCTGGACCGAAAGCGGCCAGCTCATGCCGGTCGTATAGTCCTCATCGAGCGCCTGGCCGTCGACGACGACCTTGCCGTCCTGAAGGTCGACCGTCTGACCGGCCGTGGCGATGACGCGCTTTACCAGCACGTCATGCTCGGACGTGGCATCGGGGTTATGGAACACCACGATATCACCCTGTTTGACGGGCTGACCGAGCTCGAGGCTCACCTTTTGTGCCAGGATCTGGTCGCCAATCTCGATCGTGTCCTCCATGGAGCCGGTGGGCACCACAAAGGGCTCGACCACAAAGGTGCGGATCAGGAAGGTGGCCACGAGCGCGATTGCGATGACCGCGATCCACTCAAAAGCGCCCCTCAACGCGGAATGTTGCGTAGGAACCATACTCACTCCTCGCTCTGCGAATACGAAGCGTCAAGGATCTCCTGAGCGTAAGCGCGCTCCTCGGGCGTAAGCCGCGCCGTCTCGATCAGGTCGGGGCGCCAGCGGCAGGTACGCTCGATGGCGTTCTTGCGACGCCAGGCATCGACCTTGGCGTGATCACCGCTCACGAGCACTGGAGGCACGCCCTCGCCGTTGAACTCGGCAGGACGGGTGTACTGCGCGTACTCGAGCAGACCACCGTCCTCGGCAGTCGAGAATGACTCGTCCACGTTGCTCATCTCGTCACCAAGGGCGCCGGGAATTAGGCGTACGACGGCATCGGCAACGACCATAGCGGGAAGCTCGCCGCCCGTGAGCACGTAATCGCCGATCGACAGACGCTCGTCGGCATACGCATAGGCACGCTCGTCGACACCCTCGTAACGGCTGCAAACAAACAGCAGACGCTCACTTTTGAGCAGGCGCTCGGCCACATGCTGCGTAAAGGGTTCGCCGCAGGGAGTGAAGAACACCACCGTGGGCTTGGGGCCCTCCGCGCTAATGGCCTCGATGGCCTCGGCGATAGGCTCGACCTTCATGAGCATGCCCTGCCCGCCGCCGTACGGCTCGTCATCGACGGTACGATGGCGGTCGTGCGTCCAGTCACGCAGGTTATACGCCTTAAAATCAAAAAGGCCGGCCTTGCGGGCGCGGCCCAAGATCGACGTGGACATAACGGGCTCAAACATCTCGGGAAAGACCGAAAGGGTCTCAATCAGCATGTTGTCCTCCCTACTTGTCCATATCGATCAAGCCATCCATCACGTGGACGGAAATTGTTCCTGCATCGGGAAGATCGAGCACGACCTGCTCGATCACGGGAATCAGTACCTCGCCGTACCGATCGCCTTCGACAACCCAAACATCGTTGGCAGGCGTCGACATGATCTCGACAATCGTGCCGAGCGAACCGAAGCGCTCGTCGACCACCTCGCGACCCATCAGGTCGGTATAGGCGGCGTCGAGCGAATCGAGCTCAAAGTCGTCACGATTTGCCAGCACATAGCATCCCGTGATGCCCTCGGCGGCCGTCAAGTCGTCAATGCCCTCAAACGAGACCAGATCGCCATCGCCCGTATCGGTGACGGACACGACCGTGCAAAAGCGGTCGCGCTTGAGCGCCGGCGGCGTCAGGGCGACGCGCATACCCGGCTCTAATACAGAAGGAAGCCCCCGCAGCGGCTGCGCGAGGACCTCCCCCTTCCTTCCGTGCGGCTTGACCACACGGGCGATGTTTTTGTACTGGGACCTCAAGGTCCTAGCCCAGAACCTCTACCTCGACAGCAGTGTCGAGGCGAGCGGCCAGTGCACGGGCGAGCGTGCGAATGGCCTTGATGGTACGGCCACGACGGCCGATGACCTTAGCGACGTCATCCTCGGCGACAGAAACCTCAATCATAGAGGCGTCATCACCATCAATGACCTCAAGGCTCACGGAATCCGGGTCGTCGACGATCTGAACAACGAGATATTCGACGAGATCGGCGATGCGATCTGAGAGCATTGCCTCACCCTCGAGCTGTGCAGCGTCAACCTCAGGCACGATTTACTCCTCGGCGCCCTCAGCGGCCTCAGCGGCAGCCTTAGCGGCCTCGGCCTCTTTGGCGAGCTGCTTCTTGGACTTCTTGACGACGGTCTCGGTCTTCTCGCCCTCGTTGGCGGCCTTGACCAGAGCGGCGACGGCGTCGGTGAGCTGAGCGCCCTTGGACTGCCAGTCGGCGATCTTCTCGAGGTCGAGGTTGATGGTCTTGGGGGCGGTCATCGGGTTGTAGCGGCCAACCTCCTCGATGATACGACCGTCACGCGGGGCGCGGGAATCGGCGACGACGACACGGTAGTACGGACGCTTCTTAGCGCCGTGACGAGCAAGGCGAATCTTGACTGCCAAAGGAAACTCCTCCAACCAAGCAGCTTTAGGCTGCAACTACAAACAAACAGTTGAACATAATACGCCATCGACGCGGGCAGGTGAAGTCCGTGAGACCAACTTCTTCGGTGTAGTCGAGGGCAAATCCATATCTTAGACAAGAATTCGGGATTTGCAAGCACATACACGCACCCCACATGAGCTGCGCGGTATACTCATGACATGGAAAGACGCGAACATACATACGGTTATGAGGATGCCATGGGCGTCACGCCGCCTCCCTGGACGGGTCCGGCGGTGGGCCTCATGGACCTCGATGCGTTTTTTGCGAGCGTGGAGATGCTCGATCATCCCGAATGGCGCGGAAAGCCGCTCATCGTGGGCGGAGACGCCGATTCGCGTGGCGTCGTGTCCACGTGTTCGTATGAGGCGCGCCGCTTTGGCGTGCACTCTGCCATGGCCTCGGCCGAGGCGCGGCGCTTGTGCCCGCAAGCCATTTGGACGCACGGGCACTTTGATCGCTACCGCGAGGTGAGCGCGCAGGTCATGGCGATTCTTGCCGAGGAGACGCCGCGCGTTGAGCGCGTATCCATCGACGAAGCCTTTATCGATATCACACCGGGTCGCTTTGCGCCCGAGGACCCACTGCTGGTTGCACGGCGTATAAGCGACCGTGTGGCAGCGCTGGGAGTGACGTGCTCCATTGGCGTGGGCTGCAACAAGACGGTCGCAAAGATCGCAAGCGAGCGTGACAAGCCGTTTGGATTGACGATTGTGCGCCCCGGAACCGAGCAGCGCTTTTTGGCCGCGCTGCCGGTATCTGCCATGAGCGGCATCGGGCGCTCGGCCGAGGAGCGACTGCGCCGTATGCGCATCTACACGCTCGGCGAGCTGTCACGCGCGCCGGAATCCACCTTGGCCTCTATTTTTGGCGTCAACGGCGAACGTATGCGTCAGCGTGCGCTGGGACTTGAAATCTCCGAAGTCACGAGTCTCGATGAAGAGCGCAAGATCAAGTCGGTCAGCAATGAACGCACCTTTGCGAAAGATTTAACTGAGCGCGGAGACATCGAAGCGGCGATTGCACTGTTGGGCGAGTCAGTTGGACGCCGCCTGCGCCGTCAGGGACTGACGGGCGGCACGGTAACGCTCAAGCTCAAGTATTCGTATGGCAGCGGGCGTACGGCACAGCGCCGGCTGCCTCATCCGACCGACGATGAGAACATCTTTGTGGCGGTTGCGCTCGAACTGCTCGACAACATCTGGCAGGAAGGCATGCATGTTCGCTTAGCGGGCATCGGCATGAGCGACTTCGACCACCAAGGCGGCATCCAGACCGACCTGTTCTGCGAAGTCGACGACCGCGGAGCCCAATCCAGCGACCGACGCGACCTCTCGGTTGCTATCGACGCCGTCCGAGACAAGTTCGGCGACACCGCCCTATCCTTCGGCCGCCAATCCCGCTTCAACGATTAACCGCCTTTGGGCAAAAAGAAAGCCGGGCAGGTACGGAAAACCGCAACTGCCCGGCAAAATGCGCGAGGCCAACTAAAAGCCCTGTATCAAATGAGCCACTAGAGGAGGTCGAGGGGGAGCTGGGGGGCGTCGCCCCAGAGCTTTTCTAGGCGGTAGAAGTCGCGGGCTTCGGGAGTGAAGACGTGGACGACAACCGAACCGTAGTCCATGAGCATCCAGGTCTTCTGCTCACG
Source organism: uncultured bacterium (assembly GCA_905214525.1). GTDB lineage: Bacteria > Actinomycetota > Coriobacteriia > Coriobacteriales > Coriobacteriaceae > Collinsella. Next base: position 19,873 of record CAJMMN010000004.1, on the reverse strand, counting down.
GCCCTCGATGGAGAACGGATGCTCGCCGCAAGCCTCGGCGACCTTCTCCTCGATCTCGTCGACGATCGAATCGACCTGGCGGTTGTTGGTACCGGTGGCGAGCACAAAGTAGTCGCACACATCGGAAAGCTCGGTCAGGTCGAGCACCTGAACGTCCTCGCCTTTCTTGTCGTAGGCGGCCTGCGCGGCGGCGCGGGCGACATCCTCGGCGGCAACACCGCTCGCGGACAGCGAGGCGGCAGTGCGGTCGGACGTGGCAGCGAAACTCTTGTGCTCCACACCTTCAAAAATCTGCTCGTCGGTCATGGTCTCGTCGGCCATGGAATACCTCTTTCTAGACAGCCCGAGCTAGCGCAGCTGGGCGTAATGGTTGTAAATCGTAATAGCTGTGGGATAAAGATAACGCCCGGTCTGGATCACATAGACCAGACCCTGCGCAAAACAGGAGAAGAACAACTCGTCGAGCGAGGACTTCCCCACCATCTTGCGCAGCGCATGGGCATAGTCGCCGTGACGGTTGGGCTCGATGGCATCGGCCACAAAGACCACCATATCGAGCGGCGTCATGTCGCAAGCGCCTACGGTGTGACGGTCGACAGCCTGGAAAACGGCCGGCGACAGCTCGGGAAAAAGCTGCGGAAGCTCATAGGCGGCAACAGGGCCATGCAAAAGCGGCGTCGCAGCGGAAGGAGAGCCGGCAACCTTGATGCCATAATGAAGCGCGCGGGCCACGAGCTCGTCATCGGAAAGCACCTTGTCCCAGTCGTGGATCAAGCCGGCGGCAGCAGCATTAAAGCGGTCAACGCCATAGACCTCGGCCAGATGAAGTGCGGTCTCGGCAACACCAAGCGAATGCACATAGCGCTTGCGCTTATCCTTCATGCGAACATCGAGCAACTCTTGAATGCGCTTGAGCAGCGCGCGCTCATCGCCCTCAAACAGATCCTCTACCGACAACATAGACCCCCATCACTCAAAATCTTCTTGGCCCAAATCGGCATATAGCCTGCGTTTGCGAATGTAGCCGAGCACGGACTCGCTCGTAAGATAGCGCACACTCATACCGCGAGCAACACGCTTGCGAATGTTCGTCGAGCTGATCGCCAGCGCCGGAATCTGAATATAGCGCACGTCAAACGGCAGGCCCGACTCTTTGATGCGGGCACGCGCCGTATCGATATCAAAGCCCGGTCGCGTCGCCGCAATAAAGGTAGCAAGCTCAGCGATTCGTTCGGCATCATGCCAGGTCACAATATCGATAATCGCGTCGGCGCCCGTAATGAAGTAGAGCTTTACCTGCGGCGGGTAAAAGTCGCGAAGGGCATGAAGCGTATCGGCCGTATAGGTTACGCCCGGACGGTCGATCTCGAACCGGCTCGCCAAAAAGGCCGGGTTCGCGGCGGTGGCGAGAACCGTCATGGCATAACGGTCCTCGGCAGGCGTCACCGGCTTGTCAAGCTTAAAGGCAGGCGTGCCCGCCGGCATAAAGAGCACGGCATCCAAGTCGAGGGACTCGCGCGCCTGCTCAGCGGTCACCAGGTGTCCGTAATGGATGGGATCAAAGGTGCCACCCATAATGCCAAGCCTAAACTCCTGCCCGTCCTCTAGAGGAAGCTCGGGCAGACCGATTCCACCGCGCAGCGACATGGCTTACTCGCCCTCCGGGGTCTCGACATCGTCCGCGAGGTCTGCCACATCGACAACCTCGACGCCCTCATCCGCAGCATCGGCCACGTCAATGGCCTCAACGGCAACGTCCTCGCCAGCATCATCGAGCTCCTCGTACTCCGAGAAGTCCTCGGCGCCCTCAAAGTCAAAGGCACGCTGGCAAATACGGACCTCATCGCCCGCACGGCAACCGGCCTTCTCGAGCGCGTCGTCGACACCCATACGCGCAAACTTATGCTGCAGGTAAATGACGGCTTCCTCGTTTTCCCAGTCGGTCTGGATGACCATGCGCTCAATCGCGCGACCAACCACACGGAAGGCACCGGGCTCTTCCTGGACAATGCGGAACCGCTTCTCACGCTGCAGGCGGCGGCGCTCCCACTCATCGTCGCGCAGAACGACCGGCTCATCGGAGACCGCCAGCTCGGCGCGAAGCTTAGCCACCTGCTCGCCCACGGCAAGCATCAGCGTGTTGAGGCCGGCGCCAGTCACGGCGGACACGGCAAAGAACATATGGCCATCGTCGAGCGCTGCACGCTTAAGGTCGGCAATCTTGTCGGCCGTGCCCGGCGCATCGCACTTGTTGGCGACAACGATCTGCGGACGCTCCGAAAGCTCGGCGCCATACTGCTCGAGCTCACGGTTGATGATGCGGTAATCCTCAACCGGGTCGCGATCCTCAAAACCGCCCGTCATGTCGACGACATGCATGATCAGGGCCGTACGCTCAATGTGGCGCAGGAACTGGTGGCCCAGGCCCTTGCCCTCGCTCGCGCCCTCGATCAAACCAGGAACGTCGGCAACGACGTAAGAATACTCACCGGCACGCACCATGCCGAGGTTCGGCACAAGCGTGGTAAACGGATAGTCGGCAATCTTGGGACGGGCGGCACTCATACGCGCGATGAGAGAGGACTTGCCAACCGAGGGAAAGCCCACGAGCGCGGCATCGGCCATAAGCTTCATCTCGAGCTCAATCCAGTGCTCCTCGGCCGGTTCGCCCAGCTGAGCAAACGCGGGCGCGCGGCGCACCGACGTCACAAAGTGCGTGTTGCCCAGGCCGCCGGCACCGCCGGGAGCCACGACAACGCGCTCGCCGTCGTGAACCAAGTCGGCAATCTCGAACATCGGGGTCTGCGTCTCGGGGTCGAGCTCGCGCACCACGGTGCCCATGGGAACCTTGAGAATAAGGTCCTCGCCGCTCTTTCCGTTGCGGCGGGCGCCCTGACCGTGCGTTCCGCGCTCGGCACGAAAATGATGCTTAAAGCGGTAATCGATCAGCGAAGACAGCTGAGCGTCGGCCTGGATGACGACGTTGCCGCCACGACCGCCGTCGCCGCCATCGGGGCCGCCCTTGGGGACAAATGCCTCGCGCCTAAACGACATGCATCCGGCTCCGCCGTCGCCGCCGCACACGTTAATGCGGCTGATATCGGTGAACTGTGACAACAGAATCGCCTCCTACAAAAAAGAAGGAGACCCTTGAATCCTAAAACTCAAGTGCCTCCCACATATGTGCTCTATGAAGGGTGAATTACGCGTTCGCGAGCGGGCGTACGCTGACCCTGTGCTTGATACCCTTGTGGAACTCAACGGTACCGTCGACCAGCGCGAACAGCGTGTCGTCCTTGCCACGGCCAACGTTCTCACCCGGGTGGATGTGAGTGCCGTGCTGACGGACGAGAATCGTGCCCGTGGTTACCGTCTGGCCGGCATAGCGCTTCGTGCCAAGGCGCTGACCGCGGGAGTCACGGCCATTACGGGAGGAACCGAGTCCTTTTTTGTGTGCCATTGTGTATACCTACTCTTTCGTTACGAGTGTAATCTACTCGGCGACGGGAGCCTCGGCAACAGCCTCGGCCTCTGCCTTGACAGCCTTCTTGGCGCGGGACGTAGCCTGGACCTTCACGATCTTCAGCTTGGTGAGCTGCTGACGGTGACCCTTCAGACGACGATAGCGCTTACGCTTGTGGAACTTGAAGACCAGCTGCTTCTCGCCCTTGAACTGCTCAACGATCTGAGCGGTAACCTTGGCCTTGGCCAGCTTGTCGGGATCGGTGACGATCTTTTTACCATCGTTGAGGAAGATGACCGGCAGGGTGACCTTGTCGCCCTCATTGCCCTCGATCTTCTCGACGGTGATGACATCGTCGGTGGCGACCTTGTACTGCTTGCCGCCCGTGTTAACGATTGCGTACATGTTTACTTGCCCTTCATGCATCAGTTAGTGCAACAGCCGAATATAGTAGCAGGCGAAAATACCCCCGTCAACGAGTATGTGGAGCAAATCCACAAGTTCGCACAGGTATGGGGCTGACGAGTCGGCCCTCGTCGTCCTCGCATGCTTGATTCTGACGCTCGACATCGTAGGAGCAGATGGTCACGAGGTCTTGCATACCGGTGGAAACAATAGGTGCATCCACGCCCGGGGTCAAGCCCTGCAACAAAACATCAGCAGCGGAAAGCAAAATTTCCGGACGCATGGAGCCCTCGTTGTCGGCATGGGTGTCGAGCATGAGCACCAAATGGTCAGGGCGCTCCCCCGCCGTGAGCTCATAGCCCACGAGCGTGTGATCCAAATCCAAGCGCTTGCTCTTTTTGCCGCGCGCGTAGTCGATGCCATGGTCCGCGCGCAGCGTGTCGATCGCACGACGCACCTCGTCGGCGCTTACGGGCGCCTCGGGATCCAAGTGCAGGTCGATGCGATACGACAGACGCGTGAGCTGCGCCGTCAACGCCGGCGTGCGCACGTCGATGTACGCCGCCTCGATGGGCGCCAGATCGGCCGGAGACGCCGCAGCCAGGCGCCCAAACGCCTCGTCGAGCGCCACGAACTCGGTCATAAACAGGTCATACCACTCGCAGGTCGACGACGTACCAACCGGTAGCGCCGAAGAGAAGCCCACGCGCATGTGCGGAGAGAAGCCCTGCGTGACGGCATAGGGAAGTCCCGCACGGCGCACGATGCGCTCAATGGTATGGATTACTTCGAGATGGCCCAGGTACTTAAGGCGGTCGCGCTTGCCATAGCGAACACGAAGCCTAAAGAGCGAGGGGTTGTCGGTCAGGCGCTCACTCATGCGCGATCACCCATCAATACATTCTTGGCGTGGAGCGTGGGGCAGATCCCGCAGCCGGTGCACGACGTGCGGGTGCAGTCGGGAGTCGTGACGCCCTCGAGCGAGCGACGGTACTCGCGCTCGAGGAAGCCGCGCGTGCAGCCGGGACTCACGTGCTCCCACGGCAGGCGCCAGTCCAACTCGTAGGGCAGGTGCACGAGCTCATTGAGGTCGATGCCGTTTTTGGCAGCAGCTTCCTTCCAGTTATCGAGCGAGAAATGCTCTACCCAGGCGTCAAAGCGAGAGCCCGAGCGCCAAGCATCGATGATGACGGGCGTCATGTCACGACCGGCGCGGGACAGCGCGGCCTCGATGAGCGAGGTCTCGGCATCGTGGTAATGCACGCGGACGGCACGGTTGCGAACGCTCGTGATAAGCAGCTTCTGGCGACGCTTGACGTCGTCGTAGTCGAGCTGCGGGCACCACTGGAACGGCGTGGCAGCCTTGGGGATAAAGACCGAAACCGAGATGGATACCGAAATCGAGCCGCGACGAGCCTTGGGCACCACGGAACGACCGAGCTCCAGCACGTGATCGGCCAGATTGGCAATGGCTACGATGTCCTCGTCGCGCTCACCGGGAAGGCCCATCATAAAGTAGAGCTTCATGCGGTTCCAGCCGGCCTCGAAGGCCGCCTTGGCCGCACGGTCCAGGTCCTCCTCGGTCACGTTCTTGTTAATGATGTCGCGCATGCGCTGGCTGCCGGCCTCGGGCGCGAACGTCAGGCCGCCCTTCTTTTCGCCGGCGACCGACTCGGCCATATCCACGCCAAACGAATCCAAGCGCTGCGACGGAATAGACACGCGAATACCCGTATCCTCCAGGCGACGGTTGAGCCTGCCGAGCACGTCGCGAATGCAGGAGTGGTCGGTCGTGGAGAGCGAGGTCAGCGACACCTCGTCATAGCCGGTCTTTTCCAGACCCTGAATCACCGACGAGACGATCTGGTCGGCCGAACGCTCGCGCACCGGGCGATACGTCATGCCGGCCTGGCAAAAACGACAGCCGCGAGCGCAGCCGCGCAGAATCTCGATAGACAGGCGGTCGTGAACCAGCTGCGCATAGGGCACGCACGACTGCGACAGCGGATTCGTGGCGCCGAAATCCTCGACGACGCGCTTGTAGACCACGGCCGGAGCATCCTTGCCCTCGCGCGGCACGGTGTAGCCATGCGGCGAGCAGGGCTCGTCGTGACGAATCTCATAGAGCGACGGCACGTAGTTGCCGGCAATGGATGCAAGCTGCTCAACAATCTGCGCGCGCGGGACTCCTTCGTCGCGCAGGCGCCGATGCAGCTGGCAGGTCTCGAGCAGCGATTCCTCGCCCTCGCCGATGAGGATGGCATCGAAGAAGGCCGCGTACGGCTCGGGGTTGTACACCGAGGGGCCGCCGGCGATGATGATGGGGTCGTCTTCACCTCGGTCGGCCGCTAACAGCGGAATGCCAGCGAGATCGAGTGCCTCGAGGAAGTTCGTCACCGCCATCTCGTGCGGCACATGCAGACCGACGATATCAAACGAAGCGACGGGGGCAGCACCTTCGAGCGACAGCAGCGGAATGCCCGCCTCGCGCATGGCGTCACCCATATCGGGCCACGGCACATAGCCACGCTCGCAGGAGATGCCCTCGGCCTGGTTAAGGATGTTGTAGAGGATGGCGATGCCCTGGTTGGGCAAACCAACCTCGTACACATCCGGGTAGATCAGGCAGCAACGGTAGTCGGCATCGGCCTTGGAAAGCGTGCCCCACTCGTGATCGATATAGCGGCTCGGCTTTTCGACCTTGGCGAGCAGCGGCTCAATTAAATGAAAGCAGTCTTGATACGGAACGCGCAACAGAAAACCCCTAAGCAGCGAGATCGGATGCGTCCTGATAGGACGCCATAGGACGGGTAGCGCCCGCGACCGTGGTCACCAGATCGCGAACGCGGGAGAACGTGGCAGTAACCACCTCGTTGGCACGGCTGTAGTCGACATCGCGCTCGTAGAGCGAAACGAGCGCACGGCCCATGCCATAGGTGCCCGCGGCAGCAGTGAGCGCCTTGACGGCAAACCCAATATGCGGCGTCTGCTTGACGAGCGCGCGGGTGACCGTGCGGATCACAAGACCGCCGACAAGCACGCCCGCGACCTCGTAGCCGCGCTCAGGCTTAATGCCGCGTCCAAAGACGGCAGCGAGCTCAAAGAGCATGCCCACCTGCGCCAGCGCCATAACGGGATAATCGGCGCCCGGCAAAAACACCAGCGCACCGGTCGCCATATTGGTGAGCGCGCACGAGGTGATGATACGATTGGCCGCCGCGATGCGCATGAAGGCAAAGTTCGCCGCAAAAGCCGTTTCCTTTTCGGTGCGATCGAGAATCCAGCGGGCAAGCGTCTCGAGCAGATACGTCTTATCGGTTGCCGCTACCACGCCGAGCACAGGCGTGGACTCCTCGATAAACGGCACCTCCACAGCAGACTCGGCAAGCACGCACACGGGGGCGCCGGCGATCACGAGCTCCTGCACGGCACTCTCCAAGCGGTCGGAGCCGCACGAGAGCACCAGCACCACATCGGTATCGGTCTTTGGAGCAATTCGCTCCTCCCCCAGACGCTCGACGCGCACAATGCCCGAGGTCGTCTGCGGCACAAAGGCGTCACGCACCGTCTCAGCAAGAAAGCGCGAGGCGGACGAATCCAGATAGACCGAGACGCGCACCGGCGTATCGGAATCCTTCTTAACGGACGCGCCCATCTTAAAAGCGCGGGTCAGCTTATCTACGGGAATTTTCATAGCAAACCCCTCCAGCGGTTACGCGGCGCCCGAACGATGCCGCCATATGGATTGTACGATACCCACCGTCAGCAGCTGAATCATCATCGAAGACGAACCGAAGCTAATAAACGGTAGCGGAATACCGGTAATCGGCATCATGCCGATGCACATGCCGATGTTTTCGAAGGTCTGGAACGCCCACATGCCAACGATGCCCACACACGATAGGCGCAAGAACAGCGACTCACACTTAAAGGCGACGCGAATCGTCGAAAAGATCAGCAGCACGTAGAGGCATAGGAGCAAAAAGGAACCGCAAAAGCCAAAGGTCTCGGACAGGAAGGCGAAGACGAAGTCGGTGTGGAACTCAGGCAGAAAGCCGCCGGCCGACTGCGTCGCATGGCCCAAACCCTTACCAAAGAAGCCACCCGAGCCAACGGCGATAAGCGACTGCTGCAGGTTGTAGGCATCGTCCGAATCGGCATTATCGGGGTCGATAAAGACCGTCAGGCGGTTCATCTGATACTGCTTGATGAGCACATCGTGGCCGAGCAACGAATCAAAGACCGAATCGAGCGCCAGGACGAGGGCCACCAGGCCCACGAGCAGGGCCAGGGTCGACAGCACCCATTCGCGGCGTGCACCGCTCATGCAGATGACGATGGCGCCCGAGACCAGCACGACCAGGCCCGAGCCCAGGTCGCCCATGGCGACGACGGCCAAAAACGGAATGGACAGCATGCCGCAGAGCTTGACGTAGTCGCGAACGGTATCGATGCGGCCGTTATACTGCGAGCCAAGCGTGGCGATAAAGAAGATGGTGATGAGCTTGGCAAGCTCAACCGGCTGGAATGTCAAGCCGATACCGGGAATCTTGATCCAGCCCGTCATGCCCAGACCGCCCGTATAGGACAGGCCCGGAATCTTGGGCGAGAAGATCACAATAAGGTCAATGACGAGCAGCGCCGTCGAGAAGTTAGAGATGCCGCGCAGATCGGTACGCCAGACGAGCACCGCAAGCACCGCGCCAATGCCAATGCCCAGCAGGTGGCGCGAGAATGAGGCGTCGGCCTTAAACTGTGACGCCGACCAAATAATGATGGCGCCATAGGCAACGAGCGCGACGGTAGCCAGCAGCACACCGATATGCACCTTTTGGCGAAACGTACCGCGCGAGGCCGAAAGTTGCTTGTTGACGCGGTCCAGGCTGCTGCGAGAGCCGGTCTTGGTTGAACGGAACAGATCCGCCGGAGAAAAATCCATCGCAACCTCCTATCGAACCGAAGAATCGCCCGAGGCCGAAGAGGTATCGGGCTCGTCATAAATCACGCCGAGCACGTCGCGCACGACATGCATCGCGGTATCTGAGCCACCGCCGCCCTGCTCCAGGACAGTAGCGATGACATACTTGGGATCATCGGCCGGCGCATAGGCGCAGAACCACGCGTATTCGTCCTCGCCGCTTTTCTCGCCCGTGCCCGACTTGCCGTATACCTGCGGCGTCAGGGTGCCAAAGTGAGCCGCCAGGGACGTCGATGCCGTGTAAATCACGTCGTGCATGCCGTTGCGAACAAGAGCCAAATCCGAATCGCTGTTGATCTTGGCCTCCAGGCGCTTCTTCTTGCCTTTGCCGTTGTACTTATAGGCATCGCCGTCGCCATCGCGCGACACGGCAGACAAAAACACGTGAGGCACGTACTGCTTACCGCCGTTGGCAAGGCCCATGTAGGCGCATGCCATCTGCAGAGGCGTCACCAAAATGTCGCCCTGGCCGATGGCAATGTTGGTCATATCGCCGGCATTCCACTTGCGGTCCTCGGCAGAGGCGTCGGTAAAGTACGACTCTTTCCACTCGGCATCGGGAATACGGCCCGCGCCCTCACTCGGCAAATCGATACCGCAGGTCTTGCCTAGGCCCCAGCGACGAAAGACCTCCTGCAGGCCCTCGGAATGTTGCTCGTCATAAAAGAACGCCTTGCCCATATCGTAGAAGACGGGGTCGCACGAGTTGGCAATACCCGACTGCAGCGTCATGGTGCCGTGTCCAGACGTCAGCCAGCAGCGCTTGCCCCAAGCCTTGCCCAAGCCCGTCCAATAGCCCGTGCAGTTGGTTGTCTGCGTTGAAGTGTAGGTTCCAAACTCAAGACCGGCCAGTGCCGAGAGCGGCTTGATGGTCGAGGCCGACATGTACTGTCCGCTAATGGCGCGGTTGAGCAGCGGGTGCGAACCCTTGTCATCATTGAGCTCGGTCCACACGTCATTTGAGACGCCGCCGATAAAGACGGACGGATCGAACTTGGGCTCGCTCGCCATGCCCAGGATCTCACCATTGTTGGGATCGAGGCACACCACAGCGCCGTTGCCGGCATTGCTGTAGCCGGTGGTCTTGGCAAGCTCGATGGCGCTCGCCAGCGCCGTCTCACAGGCCTGTTGGATCTTAAGGTCGAGCGTGAGCTTAATGTCGGAGCCGGCCTTGGCGGGCACGGCGCCGGCCTGACCGGTCACATTGCCCGAGGCATCGACCTTGACGGTCTGCTCGCCACGAATACCCTGCAGCAGGTTTTCGTAGTAGCTCTCAACACCCGCCTGGCCCACGATATCGCCCGACTGGTACGTAATCTTGCCAGCAGAAGCATCATCATCGCCAGAGATTTTCTTATTCTGGGCCTCGAGCTGCTCGGAGGTAATGGTGCCGGTATAGCCCAAGATATGGCATGCCGTCTCGCCATATGGATGCTGGCGCTCGGTACGCTCGGCAATCTTGACGCCCGGGAACTCGCCGGCGTGCTCCTGAATATAGGCAACCGTGGAGCGACGGACGTCCGTCGCGATGGTATGCAGGCTCTGGGCGCCCTCGGAATTGTCCTGGATATTGCGCAGAACCGCCACGTAGGGCATACCGAGCACGTTGGCAAGATGGCGAACCAGAACCTCATCCTCGGCAAGGTCGCGGTAGGCCACGACAGCAAGTGAGGGACGGTTCTGGACAAGCGCCACGCCATTGCGGTCGAGGATGCGGCCGCGCACAGCGGGTGTGGTAACGGTGCGCGTCTGATTGCTATTAGCCTGCTTTTCGTAATAGTCCGACGAGACCATCTGCATGCCCCACAGCTTGACGGCAAGCGCCGCGAACATCGCGCCCACACCCGTGGTGAGGATGGAGAAGCGGCCCTTAAAGGCGGTCGCCGCGGTATTGCCCTCGCCCTCGGTGGCGCGCGGGGCCGTCCCATGCTGCGTATCGTAGGTAAAACGAGAATCGCCGCGACGCATGATGACCAGTGCGACCACGATGGCCACAACCAGCACGATACCGGCGATAATAACCGTCATCTGGGAAGACATCTACGAGCCTCCCCTATTTGAGCTTACGGGTCTTGGGCTTAAAGCGCATACCCGTCTGGCGTCCGCCACGTGCGGAGAATCCATAGCCGGACTGCGGCACGACGCCGGACATCAAAAACGGAATGGCAACCAGACCCGTCAGGATCGAAGACGGCAGCGCATGGCCGAAGATCGCCACGACAAAGCTCGTCTCCAAACCCATAAACAGCAAGATGATGCTGTAAATCACATTAATGACGAGCGCGAAGGTGCCCACCGTGATGCCGCGCGCACTCGGGGTACCGCCCGTCTGACCGGCGGCGCTGTGCACCAGGGCAAAAGAACCCACGGTCAGCAGGAGCGACATAACGCCTACCGGCACGGCAGCGGACAGGTCATAAAACAAGCCGCTGCAAAAACCGCACGCGACGGCACGGGTCGGGTCGCCCGAGAACACGCTTAGGCACACCAGGATAATCATGAAGTTGACGCGACCGCCCGCAATGGAGATCTGCGGTGCCAGGCCTGCCTGCAGCAGCACGCACACGATGGCGGCGATTACAAACGTGCGGGAGCTCATCCCCTGCTCGTGTAGATCCATGGACATGCCCCCTATTCGCTCGAGCCGGAATCGGTCGTCTCGGACGTGTCGGAACTGTCATCCGAGCTCTCGTCCTTCGTCTTGGTCGCAGCATCGCGCGACGTTCCCTGCGGCGTGCTGTTGGCCGTGCTCACATCCTCATCCGAGGCCGACTGTTCGTCGGTCAGCGAGGTAATGACGAGCACTTCCTCGTTGTTCTCGGCCGTAGTCTGAGCGCGCACCACAATGGTGTAGTACACGTCGTTTGCCGATTTCTCAACCGACGAGACGGTGCCGAGCGGAAGGCCCTTGGGGAACACACCGCCAATGCCCGAGGTCACGATGATGTCGCCAACCTTAACGTCGGAGTCGACGCTCACGTACTCAAGACGCAGCGTGCCGTCAGCCTGACCCTGCAGCATGCCCTGGGCGCGCGTGTCCTGCACCATAGCGGACACGCCCGAGTTCTCGTCGCCAATCAGGCGCACGGTGGACGTCTTGGCCGAGACCTCGATAATCTGGCCTATGACACCGGCAGAACTCGTCACAGGCATGTTGATGGTAAGACCGTCGGCAGAACCCTTATCGATGGTGACGGTCGAGGTCCAGGCATCGCCCGAAGCGCCGACGATACGAGCTGCGGTTGATTTGAGGTTGTAGGTCGACTGCAGGCCGACCAGCCCCTCCAGTCGCTCGGCGGTCTTTTGAGCCTCGGAGAGCTCGGCAACCTTAGAGGTCAGTTCCTCGTTTTGCTTCTTAAGCTCGTCAAGCGTGTCCTGCGACGCCGTAAGGTTAGAGAACACGTTACCGATCGCATTGAAGGGAGCCGCCACAGCCGAGCCCACAAAGCGCACCGGCGAGGTAATCGTCGTCACGCCCGAGCGCACGGCATGAATCGGTCCTGCCTCGCCCTCGCGGATGTAAAACGTGAGCAGCAACACCGAAATCAGGCTGAAAACAATCAACGGGCGCATACCCGTTGATTGTCGCTTGGTATTCAGATTTGTGGAGAAACCCGAAGATCGTGCCAAATGGAATCCACCTTTTGGAAATTAAGCATTGGTCTGGACGAAGCCGCCATCAAACGCATTGGCCTCGAGCACGCGGGCACAGCCGTTAACGACGTTATCGAGCGCCGTGGGGCTGACGTTGACCGAAACACCGGTCTCATCGCGCAGGCGCACGTCGAGACCGCGCAGCAGCGCGCCGCCACCGGTCAGCAAAATGCCGTAGTACATAAGGTCCGAGGCAAGATCGGGAGGCGTAGCGTCGAGTGCGTCCTTGACGGCCTTGGCCATCTCGTCGAGCGGCTTGTTGAGTGCGCGACGAATCTCCTCGCTCTCGATGCGCACGGTCTTGGGCAGACCGGTGATCACGTCGCGACCGTTGACCTCGACGTCGAGCTCATCCTTGAGCGGCACGGCGGAGCCGACCTTGATCTTGATGTCCTCTGCCGTACGCTCGCCGATGGCCAGGTTGTAGGCATCACGAACGTGCGTGAGGATGGCCTGGTCGAACTCGTCGCCGGCAATACGAATGGACTGCGAGACGACGATGCCGCCCATAGCGATAACGGCAACCTCGGTGGTACCGCCACCGATGTCGATGACCATGGAGCCGGTGGGTTCCTCGACGGGCAGGTCGGCGCCGATGGCAGCCGCCATGGGCTCTTCGATCAGATAGGCCTGGCGGGCACCGGCCTGGATCGTGGCCTCAAAGACAGCGCGCTTCTCGACCGACGTGACACCGGAGGGAACGCAGACGACAACACGCGGACGCGGAGTCCACGGATAGCGCTTCTCGGACGCCTTGTCGATAAAGTAGCGAAGCATGGCCTCGGTAACATCGAAGTCGGCGATGACGCCGTCCTTCAGGGGACGAACGGCCACGATGTTGCCGGGCGTACGGCCGAGCATGCGCTTTGCCTCGATACCGACCGCCAAGATGCGCTCGTCGTTCTTGTCGATGGCGACAACAGAGGGCTCGCGAATGACGATGCCCTTGCCGCGCACGGAGACAAGCGTATTGGCGGTGCCGAGGTCGATGGCAAGATCGCCCGCATAGCTACCGAAGAACATATCCATCAAAGAAAACAACGCAACTCCTGATGTGTTGGATGATTGCTGGAAAACTACTAGCTCATCATACTAGCGCAAGCCCGGCGCCTCACTTGCGGTGAAGCGCCGGGCAAAGCTAAATCCCATAAGGTCACTACTGGTTGTCAGCAGCCGAGAAATCCATATCAAGCGAAGAAACGGCCCAGCCGATATGGTTGTCGGAGCGCACGAATTTGACGGTGTACTCCTGCTCGCCGCCCTTGGACAGCGATGCCTTCACCTTGGCGGTCGTCTCGGTCATGGACTGATCCATGCCCTCGACGGACACGGTGGCACCCTGCGGAATCGAGGAGATGATCATCGACTTAGCGTCCTCGGACAGGCTCGAGGCCAGGCAAGACTCGGCCTTTGCGGCGTCACCGTCGCCGGCAGCCTGGAACAGATCGGTAACGACAGACTCCTGAGACGGGAAGCCAAAGCCGCGCGTGTAGGCAAAGCCCAGACCGCCCGCGGCGATCAAAATAAGCAGAAGCAGAACGATGAAGACTTTAAGACCCGTATGGCGATGGCGACGACGGACCTTGGCCTGCTTACGATCCTGACGGTCCTGCTGGACCATCTCGGACTCGGACAGCGTAAAGAAGCCGGTGTCCGAGGGATCGGGCATAAACTGACCGGTCGCGCCCGTAGGATCGAGAGGATCGACGGCAGGAGCGTCCATCGCGGGCGCCGGAGCCGTGGCCATAGCCGTCTGGGCAGACAGCGCGGCAAGCGAATCGTGCACGCGGGCAAGCTCATCGGCCTGCTCGGAGGTGAGCTGGTAGATGCCATCGGCAGTAGCGGCGTTAAAGGCATCGAGTGCGTCGGAGGGGCGGCCGGCGGCAGAAAGCGCCTGACCCATGCCGGCGTTGAGCGCACGCGTGTCGTCGCGGGGGCCGGCAAAGTCGATAGCCGTGCGGTAAGTCTCCACGGCATCCGCCGGACGGCCGAGCTTAATGAAGCAACGACCGAGCTCGCCGAGTGCGGCGGCAGGAGCCGGATTGGCGCCATCGATGGCAGCCTGACGGAAGGCGGTTCCCGCGTTGGCATAGTCGCCCGACTGGAACAGCGCATTGCCCAGGCCCAGATAGGCCTTGAACGGCGTGGCATAGGAAGCATCCTGCGTAGCAGCAGAGAACGCCTGAGCGGCCGTCGTGTAGTCGCCCACGGCGGCAAGCGCCTTGCCGCGGTTGGTGAGCAGCGCGCCGCGCTTGCCGTAGGTGCCGTCGTTGAGGGCGGCGGCATAGGCCTCGGCGGCCTCGGCATACATGCCCAGGTGCATCAAGGCGTTGCCACGAAGGTGATCGGCCTCGCCCATAATCTCATCGGGAGTCTTTGCCGCCCCAAGCATCTGGGCTGCAGCGGAAAAATCACCCGCGCGGTAAGCGGCGCGGCCCTGTTGGATCAGCTGGCTATTCAAGGAAGTCCCCTTTACTCGTGAACGATCTCGACATGGACGATCTCGTCGCCGGCACGCAGCTGCGAAATCACATCGAGACCCTCGACCGTGGTACCAAAGACGGTGTAACCGGAATCGAGGTTATGCTGGGCACCCAGGCAGAAGTAGAACTGCGAACCCGCGGAATCGGGGTCCATGGAGCGTGCCATGGCAAGGGCGCCATCGACATGGCTGTTGCGCGGATTGGTGGCAAACTCGCCCTTGATGCAGTAGCCGGGGCCACCGGTACCGGGCATGCCGTCGGGGCCCTCAAGACCGGCAGCGACGTCCGCGCCGGACATATCGCGGGTATTGGGGTCGCCGCCCTGGATGACAAAACCGGGAACATAGCGATGGAACTTAAGGCCATCATAGAAACCCATCGTGGAAAGCTCGCAGAAGTTCGCGACATGAATGGGAGCGCCCTCGCCGTCAAACTTGACCTTGATGGTACCCTTCGACGTCTCGATTACGGCGCACTCGTCGCCGGCAAGCTGATACTCGGGCGTGTAGAGCTCTTTCTTAAAACCAAACATGTGGTTCCTTCCTCGTGCGTTTAAAGCATATTTGTACGAATTGTAGCAATAAGCACAGGCTTACATCAATTGCGCACGTAGGTTATGCCGACTATGGCGAACTAATTTTAGGAACGCTGCTGCGGCTTCCAGGAACCCACATTGGCGTCGTACTGGTTCAGCGCGCTATTGCCGCCCTGCGCGATGGGCGCCAGGATCTCGCTCTGGTGGGAACTCATCGACTCGCCATCGGGAATGGCCAGCGAGATGTCCCAACTCTGGCAGATCACGTCGACGCGCTCATACATCCACTCGGCAAGCTGCTTTAAGTGGGCGATGTCGTCCGCATAGACCGTATCGTCCTGATACTTAAGGTTATTGAGCTCATCTTGCGTCTTTTTAATCTGGTCGCGCAGAGCGTAGGCACTCTGCGACAGCTCCTGACGGGTGGACAGCGGCGATCGGAGATAGCCGTTGTTAAAAGAATCGATGACCTCGCCGATCTGGTCCTCGTCACCGTAGGACACGATGGTCTGATACAGACCGTCGAGCCTGGTATAGAGCTGATCATCGGTGAGTACGGTTTCTTCCTGGACCACCTCGGCAGAATCGTCCTGCTTGGTATCGTCCTCAGTCGCCTCGCCCTTTTGGCGCGTGGGGAAGGTGGTTTGTGCAGCTTGGCCAAACTGGTCGTAGAAGCCAGGCATGACGCCCATGGGATCGGCCGTCACGAACCAATAGGCACCGCCGCAAACGACGGCAAGGACCGCGATGACGATGAGCGGCTTGGGAATATGGCGCTTATGCTTGTGATAGGCGTCCTCGTCGGGGTGCACCTTGCGCTTGGACTTTTGAGCATCGTCATGCAGGGAAACGGGCGTGGGGATATCGACCTTGGGGATACCGAAATCCTTATCGAAAGCCGGCAGCACGCAAGTCTCATTGGGGTCGGCGGCGTCCGAAAGCACCGCAGCGGCAGAGGCCGGCGCATGCGGCACCTCGGTATCGATCTGCTCTTGCGTTAGGCGCGGAAAGCCCGCCGTGCGGCCCGCTGCCAGGTCGGATGCGGCCGCGTCCTCGGAGAGAATACCCGGAGCGGGGCGTCCGCATTTGGGGCACGTACGATCATGCGGAGAAAGACGGGCACCGCAGCCCTCACAGAACACGAACTCGGTGTGCTCGGGGCCATCGCCCGGACCCACATAGGCGTTGCAGTAGGGGCAGAACGAGGCGCCGTCCTCGATAGTCTTAAGGCAATGCGGGCAGATCACGGCATCCTCTTTTCGAAGCAATTCAAACAATCGAGGTTAGAGCATAACATCGCCACGGCCCCACAGGAACAAGGCACCAATTCAACATCGGCAGGGCGCGTAGCTACTTCTTCTTTTTGCTTGGCATCGAGACTTTGATGCCTTGGGCGGACTTGGTCACGCGGGAGCGCTTGGCGCCCGTGGGCTTCTTTTTCTTGGGCTGGGCCTGGGCCACGCCCTCGAGTGCGCGGGCCTCGGCCTCACGAACGGTGCGAGCTTCGCGGCGCTGCGCCATGTCGGCGGCGACGCGCTTGGCAAAACGCTCCGCCGTCGAACCCGTCGAGCTCACCTTGCCGCCACCGCGACCCAGGCGGACGCGAACACCGCGGCCAAAACCAGTTGCGGCATGACGACGACGCGGCTTGAGCGAATCCATCATCGTGGCGAGCTTAAAGAAAACCGAGCAGGTAAAGACCACGATGACAGCCAAGATAACCATCTGGCCCATCGACAGGTTGGCAATAGACAGCAGCTCCGGGAATCCGATAACGCCCACCAAGATGCCGGCGACTACAAACACAAAGAGCACCACACGTAAGGGCGTGAGAGGCTGCGAGATGCGCCAGATCAGGCTGACGCTCGCCGCGCACGACGTAAGCAGGCACATCGTAGACAGCGTGAGCTGGCTAAAGCCAAACACGCGCGCCACAAAGATATCGAGCGCCGCAGCCAAAATGACCGCAATCGACGCCGGCAGTGCCCGCTTGAGCACGTTGGTCAAAAACGCACCCTTCACGCGAGCATTGTTGGGCTCCAGGCCCAACACAAAGCCCGGCGCGCCGATGCAGAAGAAGTTGATGAGTGTCATCTGGATGGGCTCGAAGGGGTACGGTGGCAGCGCAATGCACAGCGCCGCCAGGCCCATCGAGAACAGCGTCTTGGTCAGGAACAGCGAGGCCGAACGCTGCAGGTTGTTGATGGAGCGACGGCCCTCGGCCACCACGGCGGGCATCGAGGCAAAGTCGTTGTCGACGAGTACGATCTCGGCCACGTTACGTGCGGCATCGGAGCCAGCCGCCATGGCCACGGAGCAGTCGGCCTCCTTGAGCGCCAGCACGTCGTTGACGCCGTCGCCCGTCATGACCACGGTGTGCTCGCGGCGCTTGAGCGCCTGCACGAGCTCGCGCTTCTGCTGCGGGGTCACACGACCAAAGACATGGTAGCGGTCCACTGCGGCATCGAGCTTTGCCGGCGTATCGAGCGTCGTGGCGTCCACATAAGCGTCCGCTCCCGGCACGCCCACCACGCGCGCGATCGACGACACCGTACGCGGGTCGTCGCCACTGATCACGTTGAGGGTCACGCCCTGCTCGTTAAAGTAGCCGATGGTCTCGGCCGCCGAGGTACGAATCTCGTCGCGGATGGTCACAAAGCCCACGGGCTCGGCCTCGCCCACCATATCGCCATCGGGCGTAAAGCCGTCCACGCGCGCCACCACGAGCACGCGGCAGGTATCGGCAAGCTCGGCGACACGGTTCTCGACCTGCGAAAACACACGCTCCGAAAGCACAAACTGCGCGGCGCCCATCACATAGGAGCCCTGCGCAAAAGAAGCGCCACTCCATTTTTTAGACGACGAGAACGGAATGACCGACAGCGGCTCAGACACCTCGACCGGGCGATCAGCGTAATAGTTGAGCAGCGCCTGGCAGGTCTCGTTGGCATCGGCCGAAGTCGCACGTGCCACGTTAGCCAGCGCAAAATCGAGCACTGTGGTATAGACGGGAACAGCCGCCTCCTCCGAGTCCACGCCAAAGCCAACACCCTCAACAGGCAGCGGGTAGGTGCCCTCGACCTCCATGCGGCCCGACGTGATGGTGCCCGTCTTGTCCAGGCACAGCACGTCGACGCGAGCGAGCGTCTCGATGCAGTAGAGCTGCTGCGCCAGCACCTTGCGGCGGGCCAGGCGCACCGTGGCGATGGCGAGCACCGACGAAGTCAGCAGCACCAGGCCTTGCGGGATCATGCCCAGCAGGGCGCCCACCGTGGACAGCAGCGCCGACGAAGGCACATGGCCAGCCAACAGCTCGGAGAAGCACCACGAAAGCGCGCTATCGCCCGGGGTTCCAGCGGCATCCCACAGCTCGCTCACACTCGAGGCAAACAACGCCAAACCGAGCGGGATCATGATAATGCTCGCAAAGCGCACGATGGCGTTCAGCGCGTTCATGATCTCGGAATTGACCTTTTTGACGTACTTGGCCTCGTTATTAATTTTGGCCACGTAGTTGTCGGCGCCGACATGAATCACGCGGGCGCGCAGCAGGCCCGAGTCGATAAAGCTGCCGCTCATGAGCTCGGAACCGGGCTGTTTCTTAATAAGGTCGCTCTCGCCCGTCAGCAGGCTCTCGTTCACGAGTGCCTCACCCGAAACCACCACGGCGTCAGCGGGAATCTGGTCGCCGCGCCCCAGGCGGATAATGTCGTCGAGCACGATCTGGTCCAGGTCGAGCTCCACCTCGACACCGTCGCGCACCGCGATGGCCTTCTTGGAGGTCAGCAGCGTGAGCTTATCGACCATCTTCTTGGAACGCATGGACTGAATGACGCCAATAGCGGTATTGAGGAACACCACGAACAGGAACGTCAGATTCTTAAACGAACCGGTCAAAATGACCAGGAACGCCAAGACCACGTTGATCAAATTGAACAGCGTGCAGAGGTTCTCGATGATGAGCTCTTTGACCGACTTGGTCTTGAGCTCCATGTTGCGGTTGATCTTACCGGCGGCGATGCGCTCCTCGACCTCGGCGGTCGAGAGTCCGCGCTCGATATCCGTTGCTGCCATACCACGTCCCATCACGTCGCGTCGGTATAAGAAAAACCGCCCGGACCATGCGAGGTTCGGACGGTCTTACGTTCGATGGTGCCCCATGTTGGATTCGAACCAACGGCCTTCTGCTCCGGAGGCAGACGCTCTAATCCCCTGAGCTAATAGGGCCAACGTTTGGCATTATACCCAAGTGCACCACGGGCTATCAAAATAAAAGAAAAAGCTTTGCAATTCCGAGGAAGACCTTGATTCTCATCTTCATTGCAACAGACTCAGGACTCAGCGCAACGCGTTGC